>CAVYLT010000020.1:0-177101 GCA_963769335.1 Nitrospirota bacterium
TCTGGCTTGTCCGGAATCGTATTTTGTCAGTGTGTTGTATGGCAACATGATTCCCGACAAGCGGGAATGACGACTTTTTACGAGTTCATCAAAATTGACGACCCGTAATCAGCCCGGCAGAGACCACTAAGCGTCCAACTGGCTCCAATAACGCATGAAATAGCGCACCGCGGAGTAGACCGCCAGGACCATGGCGACCCAGAGAGCGAATGCACCGAGGTCTCTTAATAATTCGTTCGTCAAATAATAATCAAGAAGCAGGGCCAGTACAGCAGTGATTTGTGCACCTACTTTGTATTTGCCCACAGTCTCTGCCGGGATGATGATCCCTTCGCTTGATGCAATGGCGCGAAGCCCGGTAACGGCAAATTCCCTTCCGATGATGACAATCGCGATCCAGGCGTGCACAACATCGGACCGTATTTCCACCAGCGTGACCAGCGCCGACATGATCAAGATTTTGTCTGCTATGGGGTCAAGCAGTTTGCCCATCTTGGTCACCTGCCCCCACTTTCTCGCGAGGTAACCGTCGAGCCAGTCAGTGGCCGAGGCAAGGGAAAATACAATGCCCGCAGCCAAAGCACGGCCCGGGCTCGGTTCCAGCATAAGCAAGATGAATACGGGGACCGACAAAATGCGGCTGAGCGACAGCATATTGGGAACATTGAAGATACTCACGGCTGTCTCCTCCAGCGGCGGTGCATCCAAACCCACTGCGCAGGGTCCTTCTGTATGCAATCCTCTATTTTTTTCGTCAGCATGGCCGTATTCGCAATGATATCCTGATCCCGATTGCCCGATATGGTGATATCCAGCGGGCCTTCGATCAGGACGGTATGGCGGTCATCAGTCCCGCGCTTGATATGTCCGAAAATAACCGGCGCTCCGAATTTTATCGCCATGGATGCTGCGGCAGTGGGCGTCCACGCGGGTCTCCCCATGAAATCGACGAAGGCGCTCTCTACATCAGTATCCTGATCGATCAGGATGCCCAAAACCAGGTTTTCCCTGAATGCACGGATCAGTTCCTTCGAGGCCCCCGGTCTGGTGCGCAATATCGTCTTGACGCCCATGGCCGCGCGCAGGCCGACGATCATGTCATTGACCTGTTCCGGTTCGATCGGCGCGGCTATTACGCTGACCGGATATTTTTGGGCGATTGCATGGGCCATCAGTTCCCAGTTTCCGATATGGCCGGTGACCCAGACAACCCCCTTGCCCCTGCTCAGCGCTTCGCGGAGGCATTCCTCGCCCCGGATCTCGACTACGTTCGCCAGCCGGCCGGGTTTCATGAGCATCACTTCAAGAAGAGACTTGCCGAGATGAACAAAACACTGTTGTGCCGTACGGCGGACCCAGGATTGACCGCGTTCTCCGAAGGCCTGGGTCAGGTGAGCGACGGCCCGTTTACGCTCTTTGGGGAGCAGATAGTATGAGATATATCCCAGGACCCCGCCTGCCCGGACGCCTATTCGATAGGGCACAATAAGGGAGAACAGTTTGATGAGCCTGGTAATTGCGATCAGTAAACCGAGAGTGATGCGTTTTCTTACCCGAAGCAGCCGTTCGTTCATGCTGAAGGCAGCTTTCCCTGGCTTTTCAGGAGAAGGTTGATGAATTCACGGACTGCTCCCCTGCCCCCATCAGCCTTCGTGATCATATCGACATAAGGCTTCACGGCAGGGTCGGCATCCGAAACCGTGACTGCCAAACCTACGCGCTTGAAAACGTCCACGTCAACGATGTCGTCTCCCATATAGGCGACGTTGTCATCGGACAACCCGTATTTGGCAAGAATGGCCTCGTAAACATCAATCTTCCTGAGGGCGCCCTGGTGGACTTCCTCGATGCCGAGCTCCCTTGCACGGATGTTTACGACCTCGGATTTTCTGCCGGTGATGATGCCGATTGTGATACCGGCACGCTGGGCAAGCTTTATTCCGTGTCCGTCCCTGACGTGAAAAGCCTTGAGCTCATTCCCCCCGCAGTCGAGGATGATCGTGCCGTTGGTCAATACGCCGTCCACATCGAGCAGGAGCAGTTTTATCTTTTTAGCCTTTGTTTGGAGGCTCTGTCTGGATTTTCTCATTACCCGTGAACTCTGCACCCTGAACCATGCACCTTTTTTCTCATACCACACCCGCTTTCAGCAGGTCGTGGAGATGGATCACGCCTTCCGGTTTTTTCCCCGGATCGGTCACGATGAGGCAGGTAATGGAATGCCGTTCCATAATCGAGACCGCTTCCGCCGCCAGGGAATCCTTATTCGCCACCTTCGGATTCGCAGTCATAATATCGACTGCCCTCTTAGCGAGCAGATTTTCACCGGTTTTTTCGGTTTTCTCCATCCATCGTCGAAGATCGCCGTCGGAGATCACTCCGACGAGGGCTCCTGCTGCATTGACCACCGCCGTGACGCCCATTTTTTTAGACGAGATTTCGAAAATAGCGTCCTTAATGAGTGTTGCTTCGGCGACAATGGGAACGGCATCTCCCGTATGCATGAGGTCGCGAACGCGCAGCAGCAATTTTTTGCCGAGTGCGCCGCCGGGATGGAAGCACGCGAAGTCTTCTTCCTTGAACCCCCGCTGGTCCAAAAGCGCCACCGCCAGAGCGTCTCCCATGGCGAGTGTTGCCGTGGTGCTCGCCGTCGGCGCAAGCCCGAGAGGACAGGCCTCCTCCTTCACGCCGACGTTGATGACCACATCGCTGTTTTTCGCAAGTGTTGAATCAACATTGCCGGTCAGGGCGATAATGCCGATCCCCAGCCGTTTCAGGGACGGCAGCATGCGCGAAAGTTCGTCGGTTTCCCCGCTGTTGGACAGCGCGATCACCGTGTCCCCTCTCGTCACCATGCCAAGGTCTCCGTGGATCCCCTCTGCAGGATGCAGAAAGAGCGCCGGCGTACCCGTTGAGGCGAGCGTGGCCGCGATCTTCTTCCCGATCAAGCCGGACTTGCCCATCCCGGTCACAACGACGCGGCCCTCGCAGTTCAGGATCATCCGGACAGCCTGGGCAAAACTGTCGTCAATGCGCTCGATCAGCGCAGCAACTGCTTCGGATTCGATTCTCAGTACTCTCTTTGCCTGTTCTATCATCTTTTCACGATTTGATCTATTTCCTTGGCTTGTTTCAGCAGGTCAGGCAGTGCGTCCAGGCTCAGCATATTCGGCCCATCGCACAAAGCCTCTTCCGGACATTCATGGACTTCCATGAACAAAGCATCGACGCCGACGGCCGTTGCCGCGCGCGTCAGATGGGGCACGAATTTCCGGTCTCCCGATGATGCGGTCCCGCCTGCTCCGGGAAGCTGCACGGAATGGGTCGCATCGAACATCACCGGATAGCCCAAGGCACGCATGATCGGCAGCGAGCGCATGTCGGCGATCAGGTTGTTATAGCCGAAGGACACGCCGCGCTCGGTAATGATAATACGGTCGTTGCCCACGGCCACCGCTTTCTCAGCCGCGTTTTTGATGTCCCAGGGCGCCAGGAACTGACCTTTTTTGATATTGACCACTTTCCCGGCTTTTGCCACCTCCATAACGAAATCAGTCTGCCTGCAAAGGAAAGCGGGGATCTGCATCACGTCAAGCACTTCCGCTGCCGGTGTTATTTCTTCAAAACGGTGCACATCGGAAAGCACCGGCAGGTCCAGTTCGCTTGCAACGCGCCGGAGGATCTGGAGCCCCTGCTTCAGGCCGGGGCCGCGGTACGATTTGAAAGAGCTGCGGTTCGCCTTGTCATAGGATGATTTGAAAATGAACGGGATGCCGAGGTCTGCGGTAATTTTTTTCAACCGCGAAGCAGCATCGAGGGTCGCACGTTCCGATTCAATTACGCAGGGACCTGCGATCAGGACAAAAGGGCTGTTTCCGCCGATCTTTACTCCGCGAATGTTTATTTCTTTGGTCACATTATCGCTTTCTGGCAACGGTCAGAATGTTGAGTCTGTTGAGAAACCAAAACTGCCGATTAAGCGCCTTTCTTCTTAAGCGCTGCAGCGATGAAAGCCGTGAAGAGCGGATGCGGCTTCCTCGGTGTTGACTTGAATTCCGGATGGAACTGACAGCCCAGGAACCAGGGGTGGTCTTTCAGCTCCACAATTTCCACTAATGCCCCATCGGGAGAAAGGCCGCTGATCGTGAGACCGGCTGCCTTGAGTGTTTCCAGATATTTATTGTTGAATTCATAGCGGTGACGATGGCGTTCGGATATTTCCTCTTTCCCGTAAGCCTGATACGCAAGCGTGCCTTTTTCGATTTTGCAGGGATATGCGCCCAGGCGCATGCTTCCTCCCTTGTCGCTGGTGAGGTCCCGCTTCTGGACTTTTTTATTACGGTAATCATACCATTGTTCGATCAGATAGATGACCGGATGCGGCGTCTCGAGGTCGAACTCCGAACTGTTCGCTTTGTCGAGCCGGGCCAGGTCGCGCGCTATCTCGATGACAGCGCACTGCATGCCAAGGCAGATGCCGAAGTAGGGAATCTTGTTTTCCCGGGCATACCTGACTGCGGCAATTTTCCCCTCAACCCCCCGGATGCCGAACCCGCCGGGGACGAGTATGCCGTCCATGCCCTTGAGCATGGCCTCGGCGCTTTTGCTTTCGATGTCCTCGGAATCGGCCCAACAGATGTTCACCCTCGTGTCATTGGCGATACCGCCGTGCGTGAGCGCTTCGCAAAGGCTTTTATACGCTTCTTTGAGGTCTATGTATTTGCCGACAAGGGCGATGGTGACGTTCTTCGACGGGTGCTTGACCCGTTCAATGATCTTTTCCCACGGTTTGAGATCGATGTTCGAAACCTTCAGATCCAGCAATTCAACGATGCGGTCATCGATCCCCTCTTCATGCAGGCAAATGGGCACCTCATAAATAGTATCGACGTCCTGGGCCGTGATGACCGCGTTCTCGTCGACGTTGCAGAACAGGGCGATCTTGCGCTTCATATCCTTCGGGATATGCCGGTCGCTTCTGCACACGAGGATGTCCGGCTGGATCCCGATGGAGAGAAGCTCCTTGACGCTGTGCTGTGTGGGTTTGGTTTTGAGTTCGTCGGCGGCTTTGATGAAGGGCACGAGGGTAAGATGCACATAAAGCACGTTATGCCTGCCGAGGCTGTACCGCAGCTGCCTGATGGCTTCGAGGAAAGGAAGACTCTCGATATCGCCGATGGTGCCGCCGATCTCGACGATCACGACGTCTTCTTCGTCGGCCAGGTCGGTGATCGCACGCTTGATCTCGTCGGTAATGTGCGGCACGACCTGCACCGTTCCTCCAAGGTAGTCGCCGCGGCGTTCTTTCGTGATTACGTTGTTATAGATCCTGCCGGACGTGAAATTGTTCTTCTGGCCGGTGGTTACGTTTGAGTACCGTTCATAATGACCGAGGTCCAGGTCCGTTTCTGCGCCGTCGTCGGTCACATACACTTCGCCATGCTGGAACGGGCTCATGGTCCCCGGGTCCACATTGATATACGGGTCGAGCTTCAGGAACGTCACCTTAAGGCCGCGTGATTCAAGGAGCGCGCCGATCGATGCCGCGGCAAGGCCTTTGCCGAGCGATGAGACCACGCCGCCGGTGACAAAAATATACTTTGTTGGGTTCTTTTTCTTTTCCATGGCCGCTCTCAACTTTCTTCAAGATGATTGAGTATTTTACCTAAATCATCGGGGATGTCAACACCAAAGGATTCATAGGGGGTTATGACAACTTTTATTTTGTGTCCATGATCCAGCGCACGGAGCTGTTCGAGCTTTTCCACTGTTTCATGAGCGGTTTGCGGTAATGCTGTATACGTCAGAAGGAATTCACGGCGGTACACGTACAACCCGATGTGTTTGAACATCGTGCCTGCCAACGTCATGTCCGCAAGCGACCCCTTGCCTGACCAGTGGTCCCGGTCCCAGGGGATCGGCGCCCGGGAAAAATATTGTGCAAAGTTCTTGTTATCAAAGACGACCTTGACGACATTCGGATCGAAGGCCTCGTCGCGGCTGTCGATTTTCCTGCAGAGCGTGCCCATGGGAATGGAAGCATCATCGACGAGCGGCTGGACTGCCTGATCGATCATCTCGGGCCGGATCAACGGTTCGTCTCCCTGCACATTGACCACAATGTCGCAGTCCTGTTTGCTTACGACCTCGGCAATGCGGTCCGTCCCGGTCTGGTGGGATGATGAGGTCATGACCGCTTCTCCCCCGAATGCCGTTACCGCCTCCCTGATCCGCTCATCGTCGGTAGCAACGACAACGCGACCCACCAGGCGCGATTGTTGCGTGCGTTCATAGACCCATTGAATCATCGGTTTTCCCTTGATCGGGACGAGTGACTTGCCGGGAAAGCGGGTGGAGCCGTAGCGGGCGGGAATGACGGCAACGATGCGGTTTTGATTTTTTTTCATAGTCCTTCTGTTTGCAGTTGCCCGGCACAGGGGGCGCCGTGGAGAGAGTAAAACCCTTCGGCCCCCGCCTTACGCCTCATTTTTGCTGATTCACGACGCCAGTTCCTTCTCAAAATAGTCTATTGTCTTCTTGAGACCGTCGGTCACCGATACCACGGGTTTCCATCCCAGTTTTTGTCCGGCAAGAGTAATATCAGGCTGGCGCTGCCTGGGGTCGTCGGAGGGAAGCGGCTTATTTGATATTTTCGACTTGGATCCCGTCATGGCGATGATTTTTTTCGCGAACTCAAGGATCGTGTATTCTTCGGGGTTCCCGAGATTCACCGGTCCGATAAAGTTCTCGCTGTCCATCATGCGCACCATTCCTTCGATAAGGTCGTCTACGAAGCAGAACGAGCGCGTCTGGGACCCTTGTCCGTATACCGTGATGTCCTCGCCTTTAAGCGCCTGAATGATGAAGTTGCTCACCACCCGCCCGTCATCGGGCAACATGCGCGGACCGTAAGTATTAAAGATGCGGACGATCTTGATATCTACCTTGTTCTGGCGGTGATAGTCCATCATCAGGGTCTCGGCAACGCGCTTGCCCTCGTCATAGCAGCTCCTGATGCCGATGGTGTTCACATTGCCCCAGTAGTCCTCCTTTTGGGGATGTACTGCAGGATCGCCGTACACCTCAGAGGTGGAGGCAAAGAGGATCCTTGCCTTTACCCGTTTTGCCATACCAAGCATATTGATCGTTCCCAGTACGTTGGCTTTAATCGTTTTAATGGCATTGTACTGATAATGAATCGGAGACGCAGGACAGGCCAGATGGTATATCCTGTCAACCTCAAGCAGGATAGGAAGGGTTACGTCGTGACGGATCAATTCGAAATAAGGTTTGTTCAAAAGGTGCTGCACGTTCTTTTTCCGGCCGGTAAAAAAATTATCGAGGCAGAGCACTTCATTGCCTGCTGCGAGCAGCCGTTCACAGAGGTGCGATCCCAAAAAACCAGCGCCGCCGGTTACCAGTATTCTCATCGTTTCTCCTCAACCTCAGGGGCATTTCTTAAAATGCAGGGATATAGTGCAGGAAAAAAAATCCCGTGTTTTTCAGGCTGCTTTCCGATCTTAGCCCCCTGCTATTTATAATTCTCATTTTCTGCCGATGCCGTAATACGTAAATCCGAGCTTGTGCAGCTCTTCTTTGGAGTAGACATTCCTGCCGTCGAAGATGACCGGTTTCTTCATAATTTTCTTTATCTTCTTGAAATCGGGCGCACGAAATTCGCTCCACTCGGTCACGACAGCAAGCGCATCGGCCCCTCGCAGAGCTTCATAGTTGTCCTGCAGGTAGTTTATTTTGTCCTTAAATATCTTACGGGCTTCGTTCATCGCAACGGGATCGTGCGCATTGACCACTGCTCCGGCCCTGAGCAGGTTTTTGATGATCACTACCGAGGGTGCTTCGCGCATGTCATCTGTCCGCGGTTTGAACGACAGGCCCCATACCGCAATCGTTTTTCCAATGAGCGATTTTTTGGACTTTCCACCCTTTTGTCCCGCAGTACCTGCGAAATGACGTATGATCATATCCGAAAGCAGGTTTTTTTGACGCTCGTTCACGGCTTCTACGGATGTAAGCAGCTTTGCATCGACGCCGATTTCCTGTGCTGTTTGGGCAAGGGCCTTTACATCTTTCGGGAAACAGGAGCCCCCGTATCCTACGCCGGGGAAAAGGAATTCGAAACCGATCCGCCTGTCATATCCCATGCCGCGACGCACACTATCGATATCAGCGCCCAAGCCTGCGCAAATGACCGCCATTTCATTGATAAACGATATCTTGGTCGCAAGCATGGCATTTGATGCATACTTGGTCATTTCGGCGCTCTTGATGTCCATAATCAGAACCCGGTCGCCTTTACGGACGAACGGTGCGTACAGATCCTGCATGATTTCTTTTGCTTTGGCGCTGCTGGCGCCGATGACAACCCGGTCCGGCTTCATGAAGTCTTCAACGGCAGCACCTTCTTTCAGGAACTCCGGATTGGAGACCACGTCGAATTTATGACGCGTTTTCGATGAGATCGCATCCCTGACCTTGTCGCCGGTCCCTACGGGGACGGTGCTTTTGTCGATGACGATCTTGTAACCGTTCATGTGCTTCCCGATTTCCCGGGCAGCGCCGAGAACATACTTGAGGTCCGCGGACCCGTCCTCGCCGGGCGGTGTACCTACCGCGATAAAGATAAGCTCAGCGCTGCGGACAGCTTCGGCCATGTCGGTGGTAAAATGCAGCCGGTCGTGTGCCACATTGCGCTTAATGAGTTCTTCCAACCCGGGTTCATATATGGGAACTGTGCCGGAGTTAAGCATTTCGATTTTTTTTGCATCGATGTCCATACAGGTGACGTCATTGCCGCTCTCGGCAAGACAGGTGCCGGTCACCAGGCCGACATATCCGGTTCCGATTACTGATATCCTCATTCTTTTCCTCGCATGCTAAAAGTTTAACGAAGCGTACGGCATACCCCTGCCTACGCCCTCTGCCCTCTGCTGCCGTAGTTTTTGTCAATCCATTTTGAATATTCGCCGCTTCTGATGCTTTGAATCCAGGCGGCATTGTCCAGGTACCACTGGATCGTGTTTTTCAGACCGGTATTGAAGCTGTGCCGCTGTTTCCAGCCCAGTTCGTTTTTTATCTTGTCACAGTTGATGGCATAGCGCCGATCATGGCCCGGCCGATCGCCCACGAACGAGATGAGGTCCCGGTAGGCTTGAATTTTGCGGTTTGCCTTTTGGATCATCTTATTCTGATTGAGAGGTAAAAATTCCTCAAGAAGGTCGCAGACCGCATGCACGACCTCGATGTTCCGTTTTTCGCATTCTCCGCCGATATTATACGTCTCGCCGGTCCTGCCCTTCGCAAGAATCAGCCAGATCGCTTCGCAGTGGTCTTCAACGTATAACCAATCGCGAACGTTCTTGCCGTCTCCGTAGACAGGAAACGGTTTTCCTTCAAGGGCATTCAGGATAATCAGCGGAATGAGCTTCTCAGGAAAATGGTAAGGGCCGTAGTTGTTCGAACAATTCGAGACCGTGACCGGCAGTCCGTAGGTATGAAAGTAGGCCCTCACCAGATGGTCCGACGAGGCCTTGGATGCCGAGTAAGGGCTTCGCGGATCATAGGGCGTCGTTTCGAGGAAAGAGCCGGTCTCCCCCAGGGAGCCATACACCTCGTCGGTGCTGATGTGATGGAAGCGCACATCCCTGCGATTGGACCAGACCTGGCGCGCGGCCTCCAGCATAGTAAAGGTCCCGTTGACATTCGTCTCGATAAAATCTTTCGGCCCGAAGATCGAGCGGTCAACATGGCTTTCGGCAGCAAAGTGGACGACGACGTTGATGTTGTATTTCGCGAAAACGCTTTTGACGGTTTCGTAATCTTTTATGTCGCCCCGTTCAAAAAAATAGTTTTTGCCCCCGAATTTTTTATCGACGTCCGAAAGATTTGAAAGGTTCCCGGCATAGGTCAGCTTGTCATAATTGACGAGGGCGCCCCTGAAATCGGTTTTTTCAAAAACATACCTTACGAAATTCGACCCGATGAACCCGGCGCCCCCGGTCACCAGAATGTTCGCCGCACCGGGATTGAGCGCTGCCGTTTCTCGGGCGTTCATCTTATGCAAGAGTTAGTCCGCCTTTTTGAAAGAAAGATTCAACCGCCTCTTCCCATGCAGGAATCGCCTCGTTCAGCAGGCTTCCGATCCTGGCGTTGTTCATTGCTGAGAACTTAGGTCTTTTTGCAGGAAGATTGAACGAGTCCATGGACACCGGCCTGATGAATTTCCTGATGCCCATGCGGTTGAGCGCCATTTTGGTCCACTCATAGCGGGAGCAGTAACCGCTGTTCGTAAGGTGGTAGCGTCCGGTCAACCCCTGCGCAAGGGCCTTCAACGTAACGTCAACGACAGTAGCGGTGTATGTCGGCACGGAAAATTCATCACAGGCGATCTTGAGATATTCGTCGTTCTTTGCCCACTCGCCGAGCTTGTAAAGAAAATTCTGTTTGCCGGGACCGAAGACCCAGCTCAGTCTCAGGACCAATGATCTATCGTTCGATTCCAGAACGTGCTGTTCACCGGCAAGCTTGCTTTTCCCGTATTCATTCAGGGGGTTCACCGCATCGTCCTCGGTATATAAGCCGTTCTCCTTTGTGCCGTCAAAAACATAGTCGGAACCGAAGTGCACGAGAACGACTTTTCGCGAACTCGCCGCCTGTGCCAGTTTTTTCGGACCAAGGGCGTTTATTGCGAGCGCTGCGCTGTTGTCCTGTTCAGCCTTATCCACAAGATTATAAGCAGCACAGTTGATCATTATATCGGGCCGGTATTCGTCCAGAACGGCTTTTATTTTTACGGCATCCGTAATATCAAGATGTGCTTCATCGGGGGCGATGAAGTCGATCGCCTGCCTTTCAAAGGTGCGGATGAATTCCCGGGCAAGCTGTCCATTTCTTCCTGTAATAAGGTATTTCATGACGTCGGGTAGGTAAAATTAATGTCAGCGTCCTGCAGCCGGGGATTCCCTTTATCCTTACCCGACAGGACCGGATCCGCAATCGGCCATGCAATGGCTACATCCGGGTCGTTCCAGATGATCCCCCGCTCATCAGCAGGTGAATATTCGGCAGTGCATTTGTACATCACTTCAGCTGTGTCGCTCAGGACCTGGAAGCCATGGGCAAAGCCGGGCGGCACATAGAGCATGTGCCGGTTCTCTTCGGTCAGCTCGGCCCCTGCCCATTTCCCGTAATGAGGGGATCCTTTCCGGATATCCACGGCAACGTCGAACATACTGCCCTTGAGGCACATGACCAGCTTGCCTTGGGCTTTCGGCATCTTCTGGTAATGAAGGCCCCGGAGCACCCCTCGCGTCGATTTTGAGAGGTTGTCCTGGACAAGAAAGTCGGAAATACCGGCTTTTACGAAGTCCGAATGTTTGTATAGTTCGAGGAAAAAACCACGGCCGTCGTCAAAGATCCGGGGACGGATGAGGACCGGTCCCGGAATTTCCAGTTTGTCGAACTCAAAGGGCATTCGGGACCCCCTGCTCCGCCACCATTTTGAGGTAAGCACCGTAAGCGTTCTTCTTATAATATTCGGCAGCCTTGAGCAACGCCTGCTTGTCGATGTAGCCAAGCTTGTATGCGATCTCTTCAATACAGGCCATTTTCAGCCCCTGCCGCTTCTCGATCGTTGCTATGAACTCCCCGGCTTCGAGCAGGCTTTCATGCGTGCCCGTATCGAGCCAGGCATATCCTCTGCCCATAAGCTCAACCCGCAGCTGTTTCCTGGCAAGATATTCCTTATTCACGTCGGTAATCTCGAGCTCGCCCCGGTGCGAAGGCCTGATTTTTTTTGCGATCCGGACCACCTCGTTGTCATAAAAATAGAGGCCGGTCACGGCATATTTCGATTTCGGCTGTTTCGGTTTTTCTTCGACGGACAGCACTGTCCCTTCTTTGTCAAACTCAACAATACCGTACCGCTCCGGGTCTTTTACGTAATATCCGAAGACCGTGGCGCCTCCGGCTGCCGCCACGTCGCGTACGGCCTTGTTCAGAAGTTCCGTGAGGCCGTGCCCGAAGAAGATGTTGTCGCCGAGAACAAGACAGACCGAATCCGTGCCGATAAAGTTTTCTCCAATGAGGAACGCCTCGGCAAGACCATTGGGATGGGGCTGTTCCTTATAGGAAAACCGGAGCCCCAGGTCGCTGCCGCTTCCGAAAATGTCCTGGAAGCGCGGGAGGTCGACAGGCGTCGAAATGATCAGGATGTCCCTGATGCCGGACATCATGAGCGCCGAGAGCGGATAATAAATCATGGGTTTGTCGTAGATCGGCAGCAGCTGTTTGCACACACCCCGCGTTATGGGGTACAGCCGTGTTCCACTGCCGCCTGCCAGGATTATGCCTTTCATGGAGAACTCCTTGGAAAGTCTGCGGCATAAAGCACAAATCGGCAAAATACGCCTCGCCTGTACGCCGGACTACGAACTATGAGCTATTCTTTCTTTCAATTCTTCCGGCGTTACCGTAGCAGTTCCGACGACCCCAACGACGATGCCGGCGGCATAATTCGATATTTTTGCCGCGTCCAGCATACTGGAGCCGGCGGCCATGGCAAGCGTAAGCGTGCTGATGACGGTATCGCCGGCGCCGGTCACATCGTACACCTCGCGAGCGACCGTCGGGATGTGGGTCACCTTCCCGCCCTTTTCAAACAGGCTCATGCCATGCTCTCCGCGGGTGATAAGTACTGCAGCGCACCTGAGTTTTTTAAGCAGGAGCGCCCCTGCATTCAGGAGGGACTGATCATCCCGGATCTCGACCTTGGAGCCGATCGAGGCTTCGCTGGTATTCGGCGTCAGGATCGTGGCGCCGCTGTACATGCCGAAATGACTCACTTTCGGGTCCACGGACACGATCACTTGGTTTTTCTTTGCCAACCGGACGATGTCCCTCACCAGTTCCTTGGTGACGACGCCCTTGCAATAATCGGACAGCACGATTGCATCGAGCCCTTCCGCAATTCGACGTTTGACGAACTCGAATATTTTCCGGTGGGCGTCCTTGGTGATGCTGTCTTTTGTCTCGCGGTCGAACCTCACGACTTGCTGGCTATGAGCTATAATGCGGGTCTTAATCGTCGTCGGCCGGGTTGGTTCAATAATAAGACCGTCGGTTGAGATTCTTTGGGAATGGAGCAGGCGCTGGAGTTGTCTCCCGGCGTCATCAGAGCCGATAACGCCGCAGACGCTGACTGAACCGCCCAAAGCATGGATATTCTGCACAACGTTCGTGGCGCCGCCCAAAAGCAGGTTTTCCTTCGTGACGTTCACGACAGGGACCGGCGCTTCCGGCGATATGCGGGAGACTTTTCCCCAAATATAATGGTCGAGCACGATATCGCCGACGACCAGAATTCGAGTTGACGGAAAACGGTCGATGCAGCTGTTAAACCGTTTGCTCTCCGCTTTTGAGATCATTACTTGTCCTTTCTTCCTTGTATATCGGTGAGCGTGGCTACGATGGACCCGATGGATATCTCGCTTTTCATGAGCACGGGAATCTTTCGCGAGTCGTCGGTAAACCAGATATAAATCTCACCCTTGTGCATGAACACGCCTTCGTATTTCGGATAGGTTTTGACCTTGATGGTGTCGAACTCGCCGGCCGGCGTTTTGATACGCTCCTTGCCCAGGACGTGGACTTCGACGGCCCAGGTTTTGTCGCCGTCATGAACATCCACGACCATGGTCTTCCCGACGATAAAATCCTGACGTGTGCGTACGTAATAGAGCGAGGAAAGAGCATCCTGAATACGGTCGGGCACCGTGTATACGTCGGGTGTGCCGTTATTTACGTCAACCCTGACTTTGCCTTTGGCACGGTCATAGAACATCTCCCGCTGCCGCTTTTTTTTCCCGTGACTTTCCCGGAGGTGGAATGAAAGACTGTATGTTTCGTCGGCATCAACGGTGCTCTCGACGGTATCCCGAACGGGAAAAAACAGGTCTATGGCGCCGACCGAACGGGTATTTGAAAAAAGATCGTATGTCGGCCTGCCGTCGACCGGTTTCCCTTCTTTCACTTCCAGCACGGCAATACCCGCTTCAATAATTTTGGACCAGCTGATGCTGAAAGTCAGCCGCTCCCCTGCCGAGAAAGCATTGTTTACCGTCTTAACATTATCATGCATTGTCTGCTTTCCGGGGTCAGCCCACGATGCACGGGCCATGACCAGCAGAGCACAAATAAACAAGATTTCCCGTTTCATTATGGCTCCATTCGTGTTCATGGAGAGGCAATGCTTTGCCACGAACGGGGATATAATATTTGAAAGCCGTTCAATTGTAAAGACTTTTATTACATCGCGACATCTTCTGATGGTTTTCGTAAACTTCAATTGCCTTGCACGGATCGGGGAATTTATGCTGCTCCGCCTGTTGGAAGGATATGCCGAAGATCAATCGTGCCGGTGAAGTATGACATGAATCATGGAAGTAAAATCCAATCCATGATAAAGTGACAATAAGAAGGCAGGAAGACTCTCTCGTTCCCATCCATTTATCTCTGAGAAAGGAGTAATCATGGCTACCCCGAAAGTTGATATGGACCTCTGCATCGGTTGCGGGCTTTGCAGCGAACTCTGCCCCAAGGTGTTCGAACTCAGGGACGACAAAGCGTGGGTCACGAACCCGAATGCCTGCGATACGTGCGATTGCCAGCAGGCTGTTGACAGTTGCCCGGTAACAGCGATCTCCATGGAATAAGTCAGTGCTGACGACAATCTTGAGGGGCGGAATGCCGCCCCCCTTTTTTCGCAAACACATCGAAATATCAATCCCCATTGACCGGTCTTCTGCTTCTCGAAACAACTTGCCACATTTTTCTTGACAAATCGGGTTGATTCTATAATATTCAAGACAATTAAATTCTCACTCTTCATGCCGCTGTGGCGGAATTGGCAGACGCAAGAGACTTAAAATCTCTCGATGGGCAACTGTCGTACCGGTTCGATCCCGGTCAGCGGCACCACTTTAAAAAATTTAACTGCACCCCGCCGTACAACATACTGATACAATCTAAATAATGAATAGTCGTTTTCCCCCTTCCCTTACGCCATCTGAATAAATGCCTCCACGGTTCATTCTCCCCCGTACATTGATTGGTGCTATACTCTATTCAATCTGAGATTTGATGAATTTAAACCCTTTGAACAGTTTAAAAGGAGGCAAAACCGGCGCTTTAACGGAGTAAACGTCGATGCTGACTAAAAAAACGAGGATTCTCAAATTTGGAAAACGCGCTGCTGTGATAATATGTGGACATAGTGAGTAGGATGGATCTTCATCCCAAGAGAGGACCTGTGAAAGATCAGCTGAACGACCCACCCTTGAGGCAGAATGCATTCTCACAGGAGCGCATGTCTCAGTTGTCGTGCGTAGGCGTGAACATCGGCGCAATCTCGGTTAAAGTGGCGGCTTTGCGACGGAACGAAGTGTACTCCTGCGTCGAGACGCACCAGGGTCGGCCCCTCGAAGTCCTCGAAAAAATCCTTTCCCAATCGGAATTCAAAGATGCTGCTTTTTTCGGAGTGTCCGGCCGCCGGGGCCATCTCTCCGAGGTTGCAGCTGTTCAGCGGGCGCTGCGCGAGACGCAAGGCGATTTTGATGCCGTAGTCTCACTGGGCGGCGAGTCCTTCCTGGTGTACCTCCTGTCTCACGCAAAGATCAACAATGTCCTGTCGCACAACAAGTGCGCAGCCGGGAGCGGCGAATTTTTTATGCAGCAGATCGGCAGAATGGGCCTCGGCGTCGAGGAAGCAATTCAATGCTCGCAGAGCGGCAAGGTCGTACCCCTGGCATGCCGGTGCTCGGTTCACTGCAAATCTGACATCACCCACAAGCTCAACAGAAAAGAAGCGTGCCCTCCGGATATCCTGCATACTTTGCATGACAACATGGCGGATAAGGTAATCTCTCTCCTGGTAAAGGGACAGCGCCCGCTCCGCAGGGTGCTCGTCATCGGCGGCATGTCCCGAAACTCAGCGATGCTTGCTGCACTCCGGGAGAAGCGTCCTTCAACGGAGTTCGTCGTTTCGCCCGAGAGTCACTTCTTCGAAGCATGGGGATGCGCACTCATCACCCGGGACGACCCGCATTATACACAGCCCAGGATCTCGCCCCAGCCCGGCCTCGCCAGTTTTCCGACGCTCCGACGCTACGCAGGCCGGGTACAGATCATCGCATCGCCGGCCCGTCAGGCCCCGCAGGAAGGCCCGCTCGTTCTGGGTATTGATGCGGGTTCCACAACAACAAAGGCGGTCCTGCTCGATCCGAATAGCAGGAGCGTGGTTGCATCGCATTATGCGCGCACGCGAAGCGAGCCTGTTGCTGCGATGAGGGAGTGCCTCCGGCACATCGCAGGAGAGATCGGAAATATTAGGATCGGTCTTGTCGCAACAACCGGTTCGGCCCGGGAACTCGTGGGGGCCTATGCGGGCACGGCCCATGTGTACAATGAGATCTCGGCCCATGCCAGGGGCGCAACGCATTTCGATCCGGCCGTGGACACCATCTTCGAGATCGGGGGCCAGGACTCCAAGTACATCCGCCTCCGGAACGGCGTGCCCATAGATTATGCGATGAACAATGCCTGCTCCGCCGGCACGGGCTCTTTTCTGGAAGAGAGCGCTCACGGGGACCTCGGCATCGCGGTGAACGATATTGCGGAGATCGCGCTGGCCGCACCGTCCCCGGTGCAGTTAAAGGCGACCTGCGCGGCTTTCATCAATTCCGACATTCGCATCGCGTTCCAGCAGGGCCAGTCACGCGAGAACATCGTTGCCGGGCTGGTCTATGCGATAGCGGCCAACTATCTCACCAAGGTAAAGGGACCGCGCGTTGTGGGCAAAAAGGTGTTTTTGCAGGGCGGGGTCGCCCTGAACAGCGCGATCGGACATGCCTTCGCGCACAGTGTGGACCGCACCGTCGTCATCCCCCCGGGCCCGGAACTGATGGGGGCACTGGGTGTCGCGCTCCTGGCCATGGAACGATCGGACGGCTCGTTCACTGTTGCAACGGACCTCCTTTCCCTTGCCGCGCCGGAGCTTAAGTCCCCGGGCCGCTTCATCTGCGGAGCATGCCGGATGCACTGCAGCATAGACCGTTTCGAAGTGTCCGGAAGAAAATTTCCTTTTGGCGGCCGCTGCAGCCTCTATGAAAGCGTGTGGAAGAGAAAGGCCCACACGTCCGCGGCCCTTGACCTGGTCGAGCAGCGGGCCAGGCTGATCTTCGGGAAAGATCCGGCGAAAGACACCAATCAGCCGCTCCCGCAAGAACAAGGCCGGGAGCAAGCCCGGGAAAAACTGCGCGTCGGCATTCCGAAGGCACTGACCACACACTCGCTCTATCCGCTCTACTCAACCTTTCTCGCAAGTCTGGGACTGGAAGCGGTCTTGTCGGGCGTGGACCCGCACGGCGAGCTGAAATCCTATTCCGGCTTTTGTTTCCCCGCGCAGACGGCCCATGGGGCAATATTGGACCTTACGCGACAGGGCGTCAACCTGGTCTTTATGCCCCATGTGGTACACATGCCCCAACCCAATGCGTGCCACGATTCTTTCCTGTGTCCGATCACCCAGGCCAGCCCCTATTTTCTGTCCAAGGCATTTTCCGAAGTCCGTTTTCTCTCTCCTCTTCTGGATTTCACACACAGCTACGAAATCGGGGCGGGACTGCTGGAAATGGCGATGCAGGAATTCGGGGCCAGCCGTGAGCGTGTCCTCGAAGCCTGGGAAGCGGCAAAGAACGCTCAGACAAAGGCGGAGCGCGCCATGCGGGAGTTGGGGCAGCAGGCTTTAGGTCTCGCGATATCTCAAAAAGAACCTGCGGTCCTGCTTGCCGGCCACAGCTACAACGCCTACGCACCGGAGGCTTCCCAATCAGTGGGCAAAAAGCTCTCCAGCATGGGCGTGACGACGATCCCCGCCGATTGCCTGGCCCCGATCGAAGAGGGCCCCACGGCGTGGTACTTCTCCAACCAGGTCATGAACGCCGTGGCCCTTGCAAAGCAGCACCCTAATTTGTTTCTCCTTTGCGTCAGTAATTACAGCTGTACCGTGGATGCGTTCACCCATGCTTTGATTGCAGCCGAGATGGGCTCAAAACCCTATCTGATTATCGAGCTCGATGCACACACTGCCGACGCCGGGGTCCAAACCCGCATCGAGGCGTTCCTTGACATCATCGGGAACTATCAGAGCGTTCCGGCCGTTGCCCCTCGGCAGTTTGCGACCTGTCGGCTGGACGCCGGCCGTGTCGTCCGTTCCAACGGAGAAAGCGTTGCGCTGAACGATCCGCGGGTAAAACTCTATTTTCCCAACTTCTCCGAATTCCATTCGGGAGCACTGGCCATGGCTGTCCGTTGGGTGGGCCTCCACGCGGGAAACGAGTTTCCTCTGGACCGGGTCCAGCTTGAACAAGGCCTCCAGTATACTTCGGGGCGGGAGTGCCTCCCCCTTCCTCTCTGCATCGGGCAACTGCTCCGGATCCACGAGCATCGCCGGCCCGGCGAGGTCGTCGGGTTCTTCATGCTGGAGGGCGGCGCGCCCTGTGTGGTAGACTCCTACCTGGGATATCTCGAGCGTTTCATCGTCGAGCAACAGTTGGCCGATACCTTTGTGTTCAGCCCGCAGGAAAAAAGCGATGGACTCGGTTTCGACAAAATGACCCTCGCAAAGCACACGGCGCTCACGCTGCTCGTCGCGGACATCCTCGTGGAAATCGAGCACGTTCTTCGTGTGGTGGGACCCGAAGGCAGCGTGGACCAACTCCGGAAACTTTGGGAGCAATTCGTCGCTGAAACGGCCTCGCCTGACAGGTTCCAGACTGATTTGCCGGGGTTCGTCGAAAAACTGGCAGGGCTTCCGCGCACCCGGGAGCCGCAGACCTGTCCACGGGTGCTCGTGCTCGGCGATTTTTTCACCCGATTCAGCCCCTTTTTCATGGAAGGCGTCCTCGACCTCTACACCGGAGGGGGCGTCATTCTCAAGCCGGTCGATCTGACCGACCTTGTTCTTTATCACGTCTATCACTCGGTGACGGCGACCGCTCATGGGTGGGACCTGAAGCCCGGCGGCCTTGCCCTTGCCAAAGCCTGCACGAGGATCCTCCAAAACGACGGGAAGCAGTATTTGCAACACTGGCTTGCATATCAGTTGGAGAGATGGTACGAAGGGGACTACCGGAAGCTGTTCAAAAAGACCGGTCTGCTCGTGGCCGGCCCCAACGACGCTGCTTCCCTTTTCGAGAGGGCCTCCGAACATGTATCGCCGGAAATCTACGGCGAGATATTCCCGACGGTGGGCCGGGGACTGGAGGCCGAAACCGAGGGCTACGACGGGATCATCATCATCGGGCCGTTTAACTGCCTCCCTTTCCGGATCTCGGAGTCAATCCTCAGGCCCCTGTGCATGCAGCGGGGAATGCCCATTCTGACCTACGAAAGCGACGGTTACGCGGTCTCGCCTTCGGTCCTTCGGCAGGTGGATGTCCACATACAGCAGATTCTCGAGCATGCGGCAAACCGGAAGGGTTAATTTTTCCTGATCTGCCGAGAAAGTAAAGAGGGCTTTGTTCTGTCAAGAAGAATGAAGTGCAAGAGGACTCGAAAGATTCTCAGCGGCATTCATAAGATGACCATTCGTTTCACAAAACAACTGAATTCAATTACGAGTGTGCCCGATTAAAAATCAAATTTTGAAAAATATTGCAAGCGCCGAGTTTCCCTGCCTAGCGTAGTCCCTGATTATTTTTTAATGGCGGCGTTAAGTGCTGACTGAACGCCCGGGTCTATGTTGGTAAACTTTATCCCATCGAGAAAACCATCCTCCGTGCCCGGGCGATTGATACGGGTAATTTCTCCGTATCCGCTGACATGTGTCCCGTCGGGCAAAAAGAATGAGAAAAAAATCCCATCGCCTTTAGCAAGAGGCTCCTTTGCCTTGATGAGCATGCCGCTGGCGCTGATATTTTCCGTCCAAAAGGGCATCGGCCGGTTTTTGAAATTGCCCTGGATGGCAACTGCGAGTGCGGCCCGGTAGTTCATCCTTGGCGCCACATTCAGGAGTTGCTGCATTTTGATGAGCAGTAAGGCGGAATCGACAGGTATGGTGAAGACCGCATTGGGGCGGCATTGCTTGCAGCGTTCACGATGGGCGAGCGTGTCGCTGCAGATGATGATACTGGAAACCTCCCGCAGTTCCTTGTTCTCCTTGATGGTCTCGAAGATTTTTTCGCTCTTGATTCCAGGGGTGTCCAGGTGAGCAACAATGAGATCAGCCTTTTCTTCCCGATGGATCTTCAACACCTCGGCATTTGTGGCGGCCGTCAGAACGGTAATATCCTTACGATTGAGGAAATTGTCCTGCTCGGCAAAGAGGTTTTTCACATCACGTGTTAAAAGCACCTTTTTCTTCATTGAGAACTCACTCCGCATGTTTATCCGCCGGATCAATATTCTGCGGAAGGCTTCATCATCTTAACGAACCTGCCCGCTGCATACAGCACAATAGGACTGGACCCCTTTTATGCGGTCCCCAGGGTATCCCACCTTAAGTTTAACTATTTTACCTCCTAACCCTTCATGAAGTCAATTACTATGGGGGGCTGGATGAGTTGCCGATATCTGAGAATTGACTACCCCCTCCCGGGATGATAGTATTTATCCGTATAGTACGGAAACAATTCTGCAACACGCCCTATCCTTTGTACACGGAGTAATCATGGCCATCCTCGAAGCGCACAACATTTCCAAGGCCTACGTAATCGGAGACCGGAGAATCACGGTCCTTGACGATGTTTCCCTGGAGGTTGATCGTGGCGAATTTCTCGTCGTGGAAGGCGAGAGCGGCAGCGGGAAATCAACGCTCCTTTCGATCATCTCCGGGCTTGACACAACCGACCGGGGCCGTGTCCTGATCGAGGGTAAGGACATCACCAGCCTTCATGAGGATGAGCTTGCGCCCCTCAGAAATTCGACCTTCGGCTTCGTATTCCAATCCTTTCACCTCGTCCCCTCCTTGACGACCCTGGAAAACATCATGTTCCCTGCCGAGCTGCGCAATGACCTCCGCGCCCGCGAGAAAGCGGAGCTTCTCCTCACGCGGGTCGGACTATTAGAACGGGCCGCCAGTTTTCCTCACCAGTTGTCCGGCGGCGAAAAACAACGCTGTGCCATCTGCCGCGCCCTGGTCAACGAGCCCCGGATCGTCTTTGCGGACGAACCGACCGGTAATCTAGACTCGGTAAACGGCAGGGCCGTACTGAACTTGCTTCTTGAACTTCACCGTGAACGGCAGGCCACCCTCGTACTCGTGACGCATAATCCGGAAATAGCCGGGAAAGCCGACCGGGTCATCACTCTCCGCGACGGGGCGATTACCCCGGGCATCGCCCATGTTTAATGTCCATCTCGTCCGCCGCCAGATTACCGCATCAAGACATCAGTCAGCCGTACTGGTCCTCTGCGTCGTATTGTCGATGATAACGCTGGTATCTCTCGGCGGGTTCAGCCGCAGCGTCCACACGTCCTTTCTTCACGATGCCCGGGCCCTCCATGCCGCCGATGTCATCGTCCATTCTCATGCCCCCTTCTCGCCGCGCCTTCTCGACTCTGTGGCCGCCATGGAAAAGCAGAAGACCATAGAAAGCGCACGCGTCTACGAATTCTACTCGGTCGTACAGACGGACAAAAATGCAAGGAGAGGAGCATCCCCAGACAAACAGAAGAGGAAAACCATGCAGTCGCACCGGAGCGCCGCTGATGAGTCGAGTGCGACGGGACCTCAGCAACCCGGTGCTTTTGAGGATAGAGAAACCCTTTTGTGCGGCATCAAAGTCGTGGACCCCGCCTACCCTTTCTATGGCACCCTGGAGCTCGTCTCCGGAATGCCGTTCCGTAAAGTGCTGACCCGGGGCAGCATTGTTGTCGAGCAGTCCCTTCTCGACCGTCTCCATCTCAAGCAGGGGGACCGGCTCTGGATAGGGAGCGCTCATCTTACGATCCGTGACGTCGTGCGTCAGGAACCCGATCGGCCGGTAAATTTCTTTGCCCTCGGCCCCCGGGTATTTGTTTCTTCGGCAGATCTCCTTTCTCTCGACCTCGTCGGGAAAGGAAGCAGAGTGGATTACACGATACTTATTAAAGTACAGCATGAGAAGGACATGGACAGGATCGCCGGACAGCTCCGTGCAGCTTCAATCAGTCAGCGTGAACGGGTGGAAACCTACCGGACGGCAAACTCCGGTGTGAAACGGTTCTTCGACAATTTTCTGTTTTTTCTGAACTTCATCGGGATATTTACCCTGCTCCTCGCCGGGATCGGCATCCAGAGCTCTCTTACAGCCTTCCTGAAGGAACAGGAGCGGACCATCGCCATTATGAAAGCAGTCGGCTCGCGAAGCCGGTTTATAATCAGTCACTACTTTGTGGTCGTAGTCGTTCTCGGCTCCATCGGGACAATACTCGGCATCTCAGCAAGTTTTTTGCTTGAAAGGGCACTCCCGGACCTGTTCCGCGGGCTCATTCCCGCGAACATTGAGCTGACCATCTCCGCAGGCGCCGTTGCGGAAGGGCTCATCATCGGCTTCCTGGTCGTTATTCTCTTCACCGCTTTACCTCTTTTCCGTCTCAAAGAGGTGAAACCCCGGGCAATTTTCGGCAAGGAAGAATATCAATCGGCGCCGGGCCGCACAACATGGATTACCGGGATCATAAGCGTCATCTTCTTCATTCTCATGGTTCTCTGGCGGATTCGGGAACTGAAATCCGGCGTCTACTTCGTCCTCGGCATCGGGATTCTCCTCCTCCTTTCTTTTCTCTGTTCCGAGGGAGTTCTCCGCCTGGCGAAGATGAGTAAAGCGAAGAACCTTGTTTTGCGCCAGGCCCTGAAAGGACTGTTCCGCCCCGGCAATGCAACGCGACCGATCATCGTCACCCTTACCGCATCATTGGCGGTTATTTTCGCGATCACGATCGTGGAGGAAAACCTCGATGCAACCTTCGTTCGCTCCTATCCTCCCGACGCACCCAACCTTTTTTTTATCGACATCCAGCCCGGTCAGAAGGACGCCTTTATCAGAGAACTGTCGATCCCGGCCAGGTATTACCCCATTGTGCGCGGGACAATAACGGCCGTCAACAATGAACCGATCGACCGCAAAGCCGAACGGCAGAAACGGGGAGACAACCTGGCGAGAGAATTCAACCTGACTTACCGGGAGGACCTTCTGGAGGACGAACGGGTCATCGAGGGGAAAAGTCTCTTTCGCAACGACTGGCCGGAGTCGCAGGTATCGGTCCTCGATACGGTGCTCAAAATGAGAAAGATAAAAATCGGCGATATAATCACCTTTCGCATCCAGGGGATCCCCGTTGAAGCACGGATTTCGAGCGTCAGGACCAGGACCCGTGCGGCGCTCCAGCCGTTCTTTTACTTCGTTTTCCCTGATAAGGTCCTGAAGGACGCTCCCCAGACGCTCTTCACTGCAATACGGGTGGATAAACAACAGATCGCATCACTGCAGAACCGCATCATCTCCCGTTTCCCGAACGTGAGCATTATCGATGTGACCGAGACCGTGAGAGTTTTCGCGCGGGTCATGGAACGGCTCTCGCTGATCGTTCGGTTCTTCACGTTGTTCAGCGTTGTCGCCGGCATCCTCATTATTGTAAGCTCAGTGTTTGCCACGCGTTACACGCGCATCCAGGAGGCCGTCTATTTCACAATCCTGGGAGCACGGGGCCGGTTCGTCCTGTCAGTCTTTACCCTGGAAAATCTTTTCATCGGGCTCGCAAGCTGTTTCAACGCACTTTTATTCTCTCAAATAGGAAGCTGGATAATCTGCAGCAATGTTCTCGAGCTATCCTATAGGCCGTTCTGGGGGATGAATGCCGTCATGACTGTCACCGCGACGAGCCTCGTTATCGCCGTTGGTCTCGGGGCGTCTCTCGGAATCATACAGAAAAGGCCTGCGGCATTCCTTCGGGAACAGTCGGAGGAGTGATAAACTTGAAATACGTGATTCACCTTCGTTTGACTGATAATGAACAATCACAAATACGCGTTTCGGCAATACATCTTGATGTTCCTCGAGATTATATCTTAGAAAGAGGTAAATCTATGAACGGTTCAATCCTTCGTCCCTTGGGAACAGCTCTTCTCGTTCTTTTCTTTTTTGTTACCGGGTGCAAACAACAGAACGAGCCGGCGCCGACCGTACGACAGGAGCAACCTGTTTATAACGGGACGATTGTAGCCGTGGGGGATAGTCTCACTGCGGGCTTGGGCGTCGACGAAGAAGACGCCTATCCCGCCCGGCTCGAAGAAAAAGCTCAGGTCAACTGGATATAAGTGGCGGGTCATCAATGCCGGCATCAGCGGCGAAACCAGCAGCGGTACGCTCACACGCGTCAATTGGATGCTGAAGCTCAAGCCCGACATTGTCATCCTCGAGACCGGCGCCAATGACGGGCTTCGGGGGATCGACCCGCGCGTAACAAGAAAGAACCTCGACGAGACCGTTCGCATCCTGAAAGAAAATCACGTTATTGTCGTTCTTGCCGGTATGAAAATGGTTACGAACATGGGGCACAAATTCGCCGATAATTTTTTCTCCAACTATCCCGCAGTAGCCGGTAAATATGATCTGATCCTGGTCCCCTTCTTTCTCGCCCATGTGGCCGGTGATTCAACCCTCAATCAGCCCGACGGGATCCACCCCACGGCAGAGGGATACCGGATAGTTACCGAAACGGTATATCCCTTTGCTCTCAAAGCGATCAACCGCGTAAAATGAGGGGACGCCCCCGCATTACCGTTAACTGTTATGAGCGTGCAGCTTTGTTTAAGACAGCCGTAAAATTTGCTGTTGGTTGCATTAACAACAGCTCATTTGTAATTTTTTTCAGACGTGATATACCCGCCCGAAGGAGGCGACATGTACACAATCGCGAGACATGCCCTGCCCAAATTTGTCCTGAGAACAATCATCAGCACGACCATATTGTTCATTGCTGCATTACCGGCCAATTCGTCGGCCCATGGGGTCGCCGGACAACGGTTTTTCCCCACGACCTTCGCAGTCGATGACCCGTTCATTTCCGACGAGTTTTCCGTGCTCTATAATTCTATAAAGATGAACGATGATGCGGGCGGCCCTCGGATACAGACTTCTTCTGTCGATGTCGGATATTCAAAACGCGTCACGCCAGATTTCGGGATAGAGGTCGATGAATCATACCAGAGCCTGCACACTGACGGAGATGGTACGGTGAGCGGTTTCGGAAATCTCGGCGTTAACTTGAAGTATCAGTTTTACACAAGCGCCCAACGGGAAACGATCATGTCCGTCGGTGTATCTGATGAAATCGGCCACACCGGTTCCAGCAAGATCGGCTCAGATACCTTTTCCACCATATCCCCTGCTTTCTCTTTTGGTAAAGGGTTCGGCGATCTGCCGGCGTCGGTCGGCTATCTGAGGCCCTTCGCGATAACCGGAATCGTAGGCGAGAATTTCCCTACAGAGAAGACAACCGACGGCGTCGACAACCCGACTTCACTTACCTGGTCATTCACGGTCCAATACAGCCTGATATATCTCCAGTCGGCAGTGAAAGACATAGGGCTTGGCACGCCGTTCAACAGGATGGTCGCGATCGTCGAATTTCCCAATGAGACCTGCCTGAACGCAGACTGTAAAAATCAGACGACTTCGACAATAAACCCGGGAATCGCCTGGATCGGTAAGTACACGGAACTGGGAATTGCCGCCGAGATCCCCACGAACTCCCGATCCGGCGCCGGGACGGGCGTGTTTGCACTTTTTCACCTCTTTATCGATGACCTGTTTCCGAAGAGCATCGGGAGACCGATTTTCCCTTAAGGAACGGGCGCGGGTAGGGAGGCCTCCGGCAGGAGTTGGAGGATCAGCGGGCAGCGCACCGCAGTGGGGATTTGTTGTCCGCAGTCTTCACTGGCCAATGGTAAAAAACCGCTTACTATCTTACCCGGAAGTTACTGTTTAAAAACACGCAGCACATCAAAAGTAAGCGCTTGTTTGAATTTAAAGGCTAAAAAAGTTCTAATTTTATATTGACAGCCCTGCTTAATATTACTATAGTGTGCTTATGAGATGGCAGGCGATCACTGTACTCTTGGCTATCATGCTCAGCATCGTCGTTCCACCGTCGCTACCGATGATGATTATACACGACGGCCACGCGTCAATTGGAACTCTTGATGTCTGCCACTCATCAACGCCGGCCCTTTCGGCAAACGGCGATATGCCCTGCATGGGCGAATGCCTGTGCCGGTCTCTTCCGCTGACCAAGACCGGAGTTGTTGAAATAGTAAATCCGCCTTTCAAGCCTTTCTTCATTGCGTTTCAAGACGAACGTCCTCCGAAAGTCTAATGCATCCCTAACCGAAGTTTGAGTCCGCGTTCTCCCCGAAACGGGTGTGCGTGCAGACCTGCGCGCTGTACGCGGTTTCACCGAGGACCGGCTCGTCATGACCGGACGGCTCTTTAAGCTCGACTCCGCTTCGCGAACAGCAACCCTTTCCATCAACGAGAACAGTGTTCTAGAGTGGCGCTTTTTTTCAGGAGAGGCAGAAGCAGGTTCTCAAAGTTAATCTCCTACGTGATGAATGACAGGCGGCAGCAGTTCCACCCGTCGAAATGCCCTTGTAAGAATAAAACGATGACCAAAACCACTGTTGTCATATTCATCCTGTTGATCCTGTCCCCTGTTGTTTCGTATTCAGGACAGATAGGATCAGCAGCGCCGGCCTTCAAACTTGCGGACATAAACGGCCAGGGAGTTTCTCTCGATCAGTTCAAGGGATACGTGGTATGCCTGACTTTTTGGGCGCCCTGGTGCATTCCCTGCAGGGAGGAACTGCCCGCGCTGGAGGAGTTACACAGGAAATTCGGCAAGGATGGCTTTCAGGTCATCGGCATCAGCGTAGATGATACCCGGGAGGACGTTGAATCGTTCTTACGCAAAGTCCTCGTGAACTTTCCGGTTCTTTTAGACAATGGAGACGTGAATGGAGCCTACCGCGTGACGGGCCTGCCAACGGGCTTCCTCGTAGGAAGAGACGGGATCATCCGGCATGTTCACAGGGGATTCGGCAAAGAATTAATCCCGATATATGAAAAAGAAATACAAGAGCTGTTAAAACGACCTTAGCCGACATTGAACATTTAAGGAGGAATTTCCATGCAAATGATACAAAAAATGCTGATGATCGCGATTGCCGTTGTTACGGTGTTTTCCGCTGCCGGCTGCGGCTCATCATCATCTGACAACAGCACCGTAAACGTGTATAAAGTCCAATATCTCCCCGGCACGGGCATGAATGCGCCCGTCCAGGGAAAGACCGTGTTTCAGCTCAATATCACGAAACAGAGCGACGGCAGTCCCGCGACCGGCCTGACCCCTGCCCTGGCGTTCACCATGCATATGACGAATGGCGATATGCACTCAACTCCTCTAGAGAGCGTTACGGAGGCCGGTACGCCCGGGATGTACGATTGCACAGTCTATTATCTCATGGCTTCCGGCCCGACCATGGGAACGTGGAATATGGCGGTAACGGTGAACGGAGAGACGACGACATTCACGCCCGATGTCGGAATGGCAATGGGCGCCGACACGGTCCGCGCGTTATTATACGGCCCCGATGATATCGTCAGCAGCATGTCGGGCACGCAGTACAATAAATATTATCTGTTCAGCGACGGCCCGGTAAGCGCGGCTTCTCCGACATTCAAGCTTTACATCTCTCACGGCGAAGACATGATGATGACTTTCCAGCCCGTTTCCATCGGTTCGGTCCTCAGCAGCCCGACCGGGACCGTAACAACGATGACTGTGCAGGCATCGACGAACAACACCTTCGCATCGAATGTCGTTTCCGGCGCCGACGACGGCAACGGCCACTGGTCCATGACCGGGATAACAGACCTTGCGACGGCGGGAACTCACACTATCTACGTGAAACTCCAGGTCAACGGCCAGGACAAAACCACGAACGGCGCTGCCGCATCCGGCACGAACGCGTATCAGACATTCGTCGTGACTTCTCATTGACGCGGTGAGCGAGTGAACATCATGCGACAATCACGTACATTCATCATAGCGGCCCTCCTGGCGGGGGCCGCTTGCCTCTTTTCTCCACGGGCCTTCGCAGGCTCCTGCTGCGGCGGCGGAGGGGGCTCGACCCTGGTGCTGCCGAAATTCTATCAATCCATGGTCGATATTTCCTTTGATCTGGAAAAGTACGATGGTTTTTGGAACGAGAATGGAACGTACACCCATGATCCCGAAGGGTCTGATTTGCGCCAGGAGCGGCTGAACTTCGGGTATGCGCGACGTCTGGCCCCGCGCTGGCAGGCAAGTGTCGTTGTCCCCTATGTCTGGAACGACAATACCTATTCGGGTCTCTCCTCCCACACAGAAGGTTTAGGAGACGCGACGGTGAATCTCTGGTACGAGGCCCTCGATGACAACTCTGCATGGAGAATCCGCGAGGCCAAGGACCTGGTCCCCTCTGTCACGATCGGACCTTCTTTGCTCGTGCCGACGGGCATCTCCCCCTACGACGACGTGGGCAGTAGTTTTGATGTGACGGGCAGAGGGTTCTACCGCCTGGACGGGAATGTTCTCATTTCGAAAACACTCCATCCTTGGAGCGCTTCCCTGGCCCTCAGCTATGGTACGTATCTCGATCGGCTGGTAAACAGGGAATATGGCAATTATGTTGAACCCTACCGGAAGAAACTGGGGAATCGCACGTCCGCATCGGTGTCCCTGAGTTATATTTATTATGTCGGAACAGCCGGGGACACGCTGACCGGGACCGCATCGTTTTCTTCGCTGCAGGAAGAGGATGCCACCATCTCCGGCCAGCGGCAGCCAAACAGCGGTTTTAAAAAAGATGCCGTCGGAGGGGGCATTGCCTATTCAAGCACGGATAGTAACTGGATTCTGCGCGGTGCGTGGAGTCACGCTATTCGCCAGAACGGATGGGGAGAAAACTTTCCGACGACCGATATTTATACGGTAGGAGTCAGTTATGGGTTCCGCTAGAATGCTTGTGCTACTGCTGCTATTATCGGCCCTTCTTGCCGGATGCGGCAATACGCTGAATGATCTTTACCCGTCGGGGGCTGACAAGCGTCCTCAGGTACAGTGCGGCATCCCTGGTGCCGATGTTTGCCAAAAGGCCCCGGACTTCACGCTTTCCGACACTCTGGAAAACAGCGTCACACTCTCTACCGTTGTCGCGACCACCGGGCTGCGGGGGACCGTTCTGTATTTCACGATGTGGTGTCCTATCTGCGATACCCATATGAGCAATATGCAGGCCGCCATGATCCCCCAGTTCCCGGCCGTGCGGTTCTTCGCCGTCGATTATGTGTCGGCCAGCGCTGCCGAAGCAGGGAATGCGGAGAGTTCGAACGGTTTCGTCGGTTCGGGATTTACGGTACTGGCTGATACGCATCAGACCGCGCTGAACCTGTACCACGCCACGATGGGCAGCACGATAGTCATTGACAGCAACGGTGTTGTTCGTATGAACGAGGATTATAAAGACGGCGCCCGGCTGCAATCCGTTCTCGCCGGATTGCCGTAACGGCAACAGCCTTTTACGACGAGGAGTGATCTCTGTGATTAAGAAACGATCTGTTGTTATAGCGATTTTCGTCGCCCTCTTGTGCTGGTCTGTCGCAGTGTCCGTCACGGCCCAATCCGATATCGACGAACATCGTGACTGCGCCTACTGCGGCATGGACAGAAAAGCCTACGGCTACAGCAGGATGCTGATTCAATACGCGGACGGGACCACCGCAGGCATCTGCAGCCTGCACTGCGCGGTGCGGGAACTGAAGGAGAACCCGGGGCGAGCGGTGAAGACGATCCTCGTAGCCGACCGCGATACCAGAATTCTCATAGATGCGGAACGGGCGGTCTGGGTCATGGGAGGCGATAAACGCGGCGTGATGACAGAGCGGCCCAAATGGGCCTTCCAGACAAGGGCAGCTGCCGGCGCATTCATCGGGAAATACGGCGGTACGATCGTTTCCTGGAAGGAAGCCCTCGCTGCCGCCCAGGACGAAGTTGCCCGCGAACTTCGATAGCCGGCAACATAAGAACAGGTGAATACGGGAGTTACCCTGTTCTTGACATTTAGTTGCCCCAAGGTATAGTTACACGAAGCAATTATTGTTCAACTCTGCATAAGGATGCCCTATGATAAAACGAAGTCTCATGTCATTGTTCTTATTGTCAACCGCAATACTGCCTTTTCTCTTTCCACAGGGGTCGGCGGTCGCATCGCCCGCCGGGTATAAGCGTTCGACGGAACGGTATACAGTACCCGATGTAACGCTCATTAACCAGGACGGCAAGCGGGTCAAATTGGCGTCGCTGATCAATTGCGGCAAGCCCGTGGTCGTCGATTTCGTCTACGCGACCTGCACCACAATTTGCCCGGTCCTCTCTGCCGGATTTTCCAACTTTCAGAGAAAGCTCGGCGATAAGTCGAGCGATGTCCAGCTCATTTCGATATCGATCGACCCGGAGCATGACAACCCGGGGGTCATGAAAAAATACTTGAAAAATTATCGCGCCCAGCCCGGATGGCAGTTTTTGACCGGCAGCCGTGAGGACATCGATCGCGTCATGAAGGCCTTTGACGCCTACGTGACGGACAAGATGTCTCATTATCCGATTATGTTCATCAGGGGTCCAGGTGACGACGAATGGGTACGCATCTACGGTCTCATCTCAACGTCCGACTTCATGAATGAGTACGAGAAAGTGGTGCAGAAATGAAGAAGCGGCGCAAGCAAGGGTCTATTCCCGCGCCCCCCCTGATACTCGTTATAGCTTCTCTCTGCTCTCTCGTGATCGGTTCAGGTCCGGCATGGGCTGAGATGTCGAAGCCTGCATTAATAGCCGGGGTATCTCGGGAAGAAGCTCTTCGCCTGGGAGAGCAAATGTATCGCCAAGGCATCCTCCCCTCCGGAGAGCCGATGCAAGCCGTACTCAAGGGCGACGTCCCTGTAGAAGGCGACAAGTTCACCTGCGTGAACTGCCATCAAAGAAGCGGTTTCGGCACTTCCGAGGGCACCGTGCGTACACCGCCAATCGACGGTACGCGGCTCTATACGCCGCTGTCGAAATTTAAGGGCATCCCCCTCACTGTTCGGTCCATAAGGGGACGAATGGACCATGATGTCTTTCGGCCTGCATACACAGATGAGACCCTGGGCAGAGTCATTCGAACCGGCGAAGACGCAGGCGGCAGACAGTTAAACGATATCATGCCCAAATATTTCCTGAATGACCGCGATACTGCAATCCTTGTTTTCTATCTCAAGAATCTATCATCGGAGGTCCAACCGGGCGTCACCGACACGAATATACAGTTTGCCACTGTCATCACCGATGACGTATCCAAAGAGGATCGCGAGGCGATGCTGGGTCCGTTGAATTCTTATATCAACAAGTGGCGCATATCGAAAATGATGGAAAAGGGCGTGAGAGCGGGTGCGTACGTTCAGGAAGGAATGGCCCGGGAACCGCGAACGACCTCGCTTGTAGTCTGGGAATTAAAAGGGCCTCCTGAACGCTGGCGAGGGCAGTTGGAAGAATACTATCGAAAAGGACCCGTTTTTGCGCTCTTGGGCGGCATTACGACGGGTGAATGGACGCCAATCCACCGGTTCTGTGAAGACCACAGGATCCCGGCCATCTTTCCCATAACGGACTTTCCGGTCATCTCAGAGACCGACTGGTACACCTTATACCTTTCGAAAGGTCTATTTCAGGAGGGAGAAGCCGCGGCGAAGTACCTTAACGGTAGAGATGATATGACAAAAAACCGGTCCGTAGTCCAGATTTTTCGAAACGAACGGACGGGTCTTGTTCTGTCAAAGGCCTTTGAGGATACGTGGTTGAGTCTCGGCAACTCAACGCCTGACAATATCGTCCTGAACGGTCGGGAATCCCTTACCGCAGAATTTTGGAAAAAACTTGCAAACAAGCACAAGCATGCCCTTATCCTCCTATGGCTGGATGGACGCGATTTCCCCGATCTTGAGAAGCTTAAAGAAGCGCACACCATGCCCGATATCGTCTTTATCTCATCCAGTCTTCTCGGGAAGCGCTTGTACACCGTACCGGACCAAGAGAGAACGGCGCTCTATATAACCTATCCCTATTCGCTCCCCCAAGAGTCCCAGAAATACAAAACAGCGGTCGAAGCATCATTACGGAGGAACAACATCCCCATCGGCAATCCTGAGATCGCGTTCAAAATGTACTCTCTTTTTTCAACGCTTACCGGCCCTCTCTCCAAAATGAGGAGCTTTGCCTATCGCGATTATTTTCTTGAGCTCATCGAATCAACGCCCGATTTGTCAATGAACCCGGTAGTGTACCCTCGATTGAGCTTTGGCGCAGGTCAACGTTATGCTTCGAAGGGTTGCTACATCGTCCAACTTACGGAAGGACCGAATCCCGGGCTCGTTCCGAAAAGCGAGTGGGTAATCCACTGATCAGGATCAAAACATGCAAAACTTGAAGAAAAACTCCTTCCTCTTCGTTATTCTCACCCTGCTCAGCACGCCCGTCTACGGCGCAGAGACGCAATTCGTTCAACCTTCTCCGAAAGACAAGTGCGCCGTCTGCGGGATGTTTGTAACGAAATTTCCCGACTGGACCGCTGAAATCATCTACCGTGATGGGACCTACAGTGTTTTCGACGGCCCGAAGGATATGTTCAAATATATGAACGATATGAAAACATACGCGCCTGGTCGTCATCAGGCGGACGTTGTTGCTCTCTATGTTACCGATTATTATTCGGTCTTGCCCATCGACGGCTTCCAGGCATTGTACGTCATGGGAAGTGACGTGTACGGCCCGATGGGCACTGAATTCATCGTTTTTCAACATGAGAAGGACGCACGCGTATTCATGAAAGACCATCAGGGAAAAAGAATTCTCCGGTTCCGGGACATTACGCCTGAAATCATCAAGGCGATCGAGTGAAGGAATGAGAAAATCCTCCCTCTTGTTCGGATACTTTTTATTGAACCTCCTCCTTCTGTTCCTGGCCGTTCTGCATGCAGGTCATGAGCGCGAACGGCTCTCCCACTCAATTCAAATAAAGGAGGAGCTTGTGCGTAAGCTTTCACTGACTGACCTTTGCCTCTTTACCGAAGCGCGCTACACCCGTCACCCTTCCCAGGCGGATCTGCATGCACCCTTTCAGGAGCATCCGCTTTCGCTGGAACATTTCCCCTCGGGCTCTCTTCTGGCACCGCACGTAGAGAGGCGGAAAGAGTGATGCGGAACATCATCGAACGGCAGCGGAACATCATAGATTTTACCCTTTCGTCCCTTGCACGGAGAAAAGGAAAGAATATCGCACTCATTCTGGCCTATGTCCTCCTCGTTTTCTTGCTTTCGTCGGTCATGCTGTTCACCTATGCGTTAAAAAGGGAAGCCTCTCTCGTGCTAAAAAACGCCCCTGAAATCGTGGTCCAGCGCCTGGAAGCAGGAAGGCAGGACCTCGTCCCGCTACGGTACATCGATGCCCTCAAGTCCATCAGGGGCGTAAACGCAGCCCGTGGCCGGCTCTGGGGTTATTATTACGATCCCGTTGTCAGCGCAAATTACACGCTCATGGTACCGGAGGATTTTTCGCATGACGATGGGGAAATCATGATCGGCCGCGGCATCGCCGACATCCATCGCGTCTCCGAGGGAGACATGTTCGCATTCCGGTCTTACACCGGGGCCATTATCCCCTTCACTGTCCGCGGGATTTTTGCCCGTGAATCAGAGCTCGTTTCGTCGGACCTCGTTCTCCTTTCGAAAAGAGACTTCCGGAGGCTCTTCGGAACAAGGCCTGGATATGTTACCGACGTGACGCTGAATGTGAGGAACGACCGGGAGATCCCGACTATAGCCGCAAAGATCACGAAACTCTTCCCAGACAGCCGGGTCATCACGAGGCGGGAGATCCTGAGAACCTACGATTCGATCTTTGATTGGAGAAGCGGGCTTATCGTGTTGATCCTTTCCGTTGCCGCACTTGCCTTCGTCATCTTTGCCTGGGACAAGGCATCCGGACTTTCGGCCGAAGAAAAAAGAGAAATCGGCATCTTAAAAGCCGTGGGCTGGGAAACGTCGGACGTGCTGCTGATGAAATTCTGGGAGGGTGCGGTGATTTCGCTGTCATCGTTCCTGCTGGGCGTCTTCCTTGCCTATGTTCACGTCTTTTTTACTCATGTCGCGCTTTTTGAGCCGGTGCTCAAAGGCTGGTCCGTCCTGTATCCTGAGTTCAAACTGGTCCCCTTCATCGACGCCTACCAGATCGCGACGCTCTTCTTCCTCACCGTTGTCCCCTACACCGTCGCGACCATTATCCCGTCATGGCGGGCGGCAACGATCGATCCTGATTCAATCATGAGGTCCTGATGATAGATGTACGCAACATACGGAAGATATTCAATCAAGGAACACCCCAGGAGCTCATCGCCGTGGACGGAGCGAGCCTTACCATCGAAGCCCGCAAGGTGACCGTGCTCCGGGGACCGAGCGGCTCCGGTAAAACCACGCTTCTTTCCCTGGTCGGGTGCATGACCCGGCCAACCGCGGGCAGAATTTTTCTGGAAAACCGGGAGATCACGAGCCTTCCCGAGAGGTTCCTGACCCAGGTCCGCCGGACCGCCTTCGGGTTCATCTTCCAGCAGTTCAACCTCGTGAAGGGCATCACCGTCCTGGAGAATGTGATGCTGCCCGCTTATCCTCTGGGAGAACCGCATGCAGCACTGCAAAAACGGGCACTGGAACTCCTGGATCTTTTCGACATCAGGAAAAGGGCCCCATCAAAGGCGGAATGGCTTTCCGGCGGCGAGGCGCAGCGCACAGCCATTGCCCGCGCGCTCATCAACAACCCCCGGATTATCATCGCCGATGAGCCGACAGCCCACCTCGACACCAAGCTTTCCCGTGAGTTCATGGACATCGTGGCCCAGTTCAGGGAGCAGGAAAAGACTGTCATTATCGCAAGCCACGATCCGCTCGTATACGAATCCGATGTGGTCGACCGGGTCGTCACTATGCGCGACGGCAGGATCGAGGAAGATAAATCGTGATCCTCCATCCCGCAATCATCGCACTCCTCGTTTCTTCCGGCCTCATGAGCTTTCTCGTCCTCTATGCCGCATACTACGGCATATGGATCGTCGGGAGTTGGGACCTTAAGAGCGGAAGCACTCTGCAGTTGGATCTCGAACGCCGGACCTATCTCATATCCACGGTCCTCGCGTACGTGTTCGGTTTTCAGCTCTTTTCGCTCTTTCTTTTTATTTATACCACGGACAGTCTCTGTACTCTCTTTACCGGCGCCATGTGCGCCGTCGGGACCCTGAACGTCAACCGTTACGGATATCCGGTCCTGGTCCTGAAGATCGTTAATTTCATTCTTGCAGGCCTCTGGCTCATCGTCAATTACACGGACAACCGCGGCTACGACTACCCGCTCATCAAGGGGAAATACGCATTTCTGATGGTCTTAACCCCGCTGTTCGTCGCCGATTCGGTGCTTCAGGCCCTTTATTTTTTCGGGCTCCATCCCGATGTCATCACCTCCTGCTGCGGAAGCCTGTTCAGCGACAAAGGAAGGAGTTTTGCCTCCGAGATGTCCGCACTTCCTGCTGTACCTATGGAAGCCCTCTTCGTTCTCACTATGACAATAACCCTTGGCTTGGGATTGTATTTTTATCTAAAAGGAAAACGTGGCTATCTCTTTTCAGGTTTTTCCGGACTTTCTTTTCTGATCTCCCTTGCGTCCATCCTTTCATTCATCTCACTCTATGTGTACGAGCTACCGACGCATCACTGCCCTTTCTGCCTGCTGCAAAAGGAGTATGGATACATCGGTTACCCGCTCTATGTAACACTCTTCAGCGGTGTTGTTTCCGGCCTGGGGGTCGGCGTGCTCATGCCGTTCAAGAGAACAGCGAGTCTCGTCTCCGTTGTCCCTGCTCTCCAAAAGAAACTGGCACTATTCTCCGTTTTCTCCTACGCCGTTTTTTCTTTGCTCGTTCTGTACCGTATTCTTGCCTCCCATCTTGTCATGTAAGCATATTTATCTTGACAGAACGAAATGCCGAAATTATGATGCATTTATGCTATCCGCTATGAATCGGCAAGTCTTCTTCAGGACATGGTTCCCTTTTCTGGCATTTATTGTCGTCGTATCGTTCCTCCTGCTATCGTCCTGTTCGCACCAGCAGACTTATCCTTCTGCGCCGCAAAGCGGACCGGACATCGTCATCGACACCAAAGATCTGCAGCCTGAAGTCCCCCAATTTTTTACGTATCGTTTCCAGGACAAGAACATCAATTACTTTATACTCGATATCCAGGGCAGAGTCAGTTCGTTCCTCGATGCCTGCGCAAGCTGCTACCCGCACAAACAAGGGTATCGCTGCGCAGATGGTTCCCTCGTATGCCGTCACTGCGATATGAAATTTTCAGTATATAAACTCGAAAAAGGCCTGGGAAGCTGTTTTCCCATCAAGATAGAGGGCAGGACTGAGAGCGGCAAATACTTTATTCCCATTGCATCACTGGAAGCCGAAGCAGGGAAATTTTAGCCTGTTGCGGATCCCGCTAAGCGTTCCGAGTTCAGGAGAAAGCAGCAGCATACGGCTACCTGCGGCGAGGGATTCATCATTGACGCCCAAAATCAGGCCTCTACCCGTCTACCGACCGATTTTCTTCAGGTTCGTTCCAGTGGAGTATTTTTGGGCGTCCTCTGCGGGGGACGGATGGTTATTTGATATGTTTCAGCTGCTGCAGTTGCACGGTTGCCGTGTTGTAGGCGTTTTGGGCGTTCTTGTTGTCCGGGTCGAACTGGAGAATTCTTTCCCAGATCGCGATCGCGTCGTGAAATTTTTCAGCGCGATATTTCATGAGGCCGCTCTCCATAAGAGCTTTGGAACAGTTTTTGATCTGTCCGTTGAGATAATCGTCGTTGAACGAGAGGGTCACGGCAAAATCCCGAGTGGTAATTCCGCTTGCAAACAAGACCCGATAGTCACTTCCCGCTTCAGCGAAGTCCCCGCGCTGATAAGCTGCATCCGCGGCATATATGATCTGCTCACCGAGTTTGGCGTAACTGCGTCGCAGCCCGGGATAATGATACTTATCAAATGCATTGGAGTACAGTTCGAGCGCCCGTTTGAACTTGCCGAGTGCGAATTGTTCCTGGGCATGTTTTGCCGTTTCGGTTACGAATCGTGTTTCCTGTCCCGTTGGCCCGAGCCCCTTGAGGTGAATAGAGCACGATGACGCCAACACCGCCAGTGCGATGAGGCAGAACAGTCCCGAACGCTGCAATCTCAAGGAGCCCATAGACTACTCCCTGCTCGACAGCTGCTCTTCATAAACAGAGTCAGTATCCATAATCCGGCAGAATACCCCGACAATACGGGGATCAAACTGTTTTCCCGCATAACGGTTCAACTCCTGGAGAGCACGCTCCGGGGCGCAGGGGCTTCTATAGGGCCGCGAGGAAGTCATTGCGTCAAAAGCGTCGGCAACGGTGATGATCGCGGCATGAACCGGAATTTCGTCAGCCCGGAGTCCATCTGGGTAACCATCTCCATTGAACCATTCGTGATGGTGTCGGACCGCGGGTATATATTTCTGGAGAGATTTCGCTCTGGTGAGAATAGCCGCGCCGTGTTCGCTGTGCTCCGACATCTCACGATACTCCACCGGGGTCAGCGGCCCCTCCTTCAACAGAACGTAGTCAGGGGTCTTCAATTTCCCCACATCATGAATCAGACTTGCAACCTCGAGATCTTCTAGCTCGTTGCGTGAAAGCCCGAGCGCCTCTCCGATCTTTACCGATAATTTTGAGACCCTCGTCGAATGACCGAGCGTATAAGTATCACGGGCATCGATCGCAGCTGCGAGCACTTTTACCGTGGCCATATAGGCTTCTTCCAGTTCCCGGGCGGACATGCTGAGCTCTGTCTTCTGCCTCGTGATCAGCTCGGCCATTTGATTGAAGCTTTCCGTAAGGCTGCCGAGTTCGTCATGAGAATAGATCCTGAGCTTTGATCTCCTGCCATTTTTGAGTTCGCTGACACCCATGGACAGCTCTTTGATGGGCTGAGTTATGAAGGGAGACAGCACAATGACACACCCTATGCCGAGGAAGAGAGTAACGGCGAGCGCCGCCAAGATCCTTCTCTGGGTCTCTGCTTGAGCATGGATCAGAATGGATTTATTGATGCCCATGATGACATTGCCGATCCGCGTGTTGTTGAAGAACATAGGAGTCGCTATTTCGAACGAATCGCCTGATGCGGTACTCACTTCATACACCCGGGTCCCATCCTCGTTCTCCCGGAGTGCGGCTTCCGAAGCCTCGTGAAAAAACGTGTCCCGTTTTGAGACATCAGTGTGCGCCAGGACCTTCATGTCCCTGTCCGTGACCGCTACATATTCCACATCACTATTCGCAGCTCTCACTTTCGAGACGATATTATCTATGCCAAGGGCGTCGTTTGTAAGAATGCTGTACGGCGCAACTGCAGCAATACTTTTGCACAACGATTCGGCTCTCTTGACGACCTCGTTCATAATATGCCGGTTCATTGTCTGAAGAGTAATCAGGGAAAAAATGGATGCAGTGACCAGGAGAAGAAGGACGATAAAAACAGAAATCTTGAACCGCAATGAAGAGAAGAGAACAGTCATCATCGTCACCTTTCCAATTCCTTTAAGATGCGAGGTTTCGGCTCCTTTATTAGCATAATATTAGAAACTAGTCAATTGTCTTCTCGTTCTTTTAAAACTAAAGTAGCAAATATTTTAAAAAAATTTCAGATATGAGGCTTCATTACGTAACGGTTCGCGCTCATTGGATGCCGGCCAATTTTCTTATGCACAATCACGCCATTTTATGTTCAAACCTGATAGGGTATGTTTCTCTTTTCCCGTTTTCATTCTATCAATGCTTAAACACCCGTTGACCGGTGAAAACCATGGTTACCTTGGGATGAGCCTCATTGCAGGCCGTAATGGCCTCGAAATCCCTGTCCGAACCGCCGGGCTGCACGATCGCCGAAATTCCTTCTTTGATGCCCACATCGACACCATCCCTGAAAGGGAAGAATGCGTCTGAGACCATGACGGACCCGATGAGACCGCCTCTGTCTTTACTCGTCTGATCGTCGATCTCTTTGAGCGAACCTTTGTCACGCTTCCACTGGCCGGCTTCCAGTTCAAATGTCTTGTACGGTACCCCGAATTTCCTAAAACAAAGCGCGTCTGCATATTTTGTGTATGCTTTAAAGATAGCGATCTCGGCAACGCCTACGCGGTCCTGTTCTCCGGTCCCGATGCCTACAGTCACGCCGTCTTTCACGTAGATGACCGAATTGGACGTGATCCCCTGCTCCACGTTCCAGCCGAACAACATATCGTCGATTTCGCGGTCCGTAGGCTTGCGCTCGACTTTAAATTCCTTCCCTTTGTATATTGTCTTTGCATCAAGAAAATCTTCCTGTTTCCGAATGGCGTTTCTTTGGGACTGCTGAACAATAAGCCCGCCGTCGATTAATGCCTTGAACTCCACAAAGCTCATGTCCCGGTACTTCGCAAGGTCAGCGATCTTTGCAAGTTTAATGATGCGCAGGTTCTTGCGTTTTGCGAGGACCGAGACGGCGCCTTCTTCATAATCAGGGGCAGCGACGACCTCAAGATAGTTGGCATTCGCCATCTCGGCAGTCTGCTTATCGATTGTTCTATTAACGCAGAGACAGCCTCCGAAGGCCGCTATGCGGTCGGCCATGTTTGCCCGTTCATAGGCTTCTCCAACGCTTTTGCCGTAAGCCACGCCGCAGGGGTTATTATGTTTCATAATGGCGGCAACAGGACGGTCGGTCAGGAACTTTAAAATATTAAGTGCGTTGTCCAGGTCGGTGAAATTCGTTTTGCCGGGGTGCTTGCCGGCCTGGAGCATCTGTTCCTCGGTAATGCTGCTCACCAGGCCGTTGCCGGGTTCAATGAACTTTGCACCACTGAGCATGAGGTTCCCGCTCACAAGCTGGTACAGTGCAGCCGGCTGGTCCGGGTTCTCGCCGTAACGGAGGCCCTTTTCAATCACCTCTCCCGAGCTTTCATCCGCAAGTTTCCATGTCCTCTTCCGATAGAGCAGCTTCTGTTCGCCGAACGTAATGGTCATTTCGGGCGGAAAATTATCGGACATAATGGTTTTATACATTTTTTTAATATCAGACAAGAAGAACTCCCCCTTGAGCGGCTGAAAATCAGACTTTATCAACGGACTTTTGACCGAGTAATCCGGCGGGACGGACAATAAGCACTATAATCAGGACGAGAAAAGCGAAAGCGTCTTTGTATACACTCGAGATATAGCTTGCTCCGAAGTTCTCTATCAATCCGAGCATGAACCCGCCGAGCATGGCGCCGGGGATGCTGCCGATCCCGCCGAGCACTGCTGCAGTAAAAGCTTTAATGCCTGCAAGATACCCCATGAAAAAGTGCACTACGCCGTAATACAGCGTCACCATGACCCCGGCGACTGCAGCGAGGGCAGATCCGATCATGAAGGTGATGGAAATCACCTCATTTACGTTGATCCCGACGAGACCCGCCATCACGCGGTCCTGGGACGTTGCGCGCATGGCCTTGCCGAGCCGGGTTTTCGCGACGAATAACTGGAGGCCGACCATGATGAGAACGGAAGAACTCAAGATGAAGATTTGTGCGGGAGAAACGTTGGCGCCGAAGAACGAAAAACCCTCCGAAGGAAGCATGGGCGGAAGGTTTTTATATTCTTTGCCCTGGCTCAACATAACGAAATTCTGAAGAATGATCGACATGCCAACAGCGCTGATGAGAGGCGCGAGCTTTGAGGCGTTTCTGATCGGACGGTAGGCAATTCGTTCTATCACTGCGCCGTAGGCGGCACAGAATGCCATCGACACGAGTACGGTAATGAGGAGAGCGAGGGGAAGACTGTAGGCCGTCAGGCCCAGATGGGTGAGTACGCCAAGGATGATAATACCGAGATAGGCGCCGAGCATGTACACCTCGCCATGGGCGAAGTTAATGAGCTGCAGAATGCCGTAGACCATGGTATACCCGAGGGCGATGAGAGCATACACCGCGCCGAGTGCAAGACCGTTGATGAGCTGTTGAGCAAACATAGTTAAGCAATGACCGGCGACGCAGATACACTGAGACAAGCTGAATCCGACACCCCATATTCCTGGCGCCGCTGTGATTAAGTCGGGCTTCTTACGCTATCATCGATTATTGTACTTCCACAAATTTCCCGTCTTTGACCTGCCAGATCACATAGGGCGCCTTGGTCACATCACCGTTCTTGTCGAATGATATATCGCCGAAGGCTCCATGAAAAGTTGTCTTTGAAATGTAATCGGCAATTTTCCCACCGTCGGTACTTTTGATCTCGGCAATGGACGAAAGAATAATATTGGCGGCATCATAGGCGTAGATCGAATAGGGGCCCGGATCCCCGTACCTGGCTTTGTATTTTTCCATGAAGGACTTGGCCGTTGAAAGACCGGTTGGTTCCTTTCCGAAGGTCACATACGTCCCTTCGGCCGCCTTCCCTGCGATGCTGATGAATGTGGGATCGAAAACGCCGTCGCCGGTGACCATCGGGACGGTCAAGTCGACCTCCTTTGCCTGACGTACAAGCCTGCCTGCCTCGGGATAGATACCGCCGAAGAAATATACATCCGGCTTGTTGTCCTTGATCGTGGTAAGCACGGCCTTGTAATCGGGATCGCGCTGAATAATACCGCCGTAATAGACCACCTGCACCTTATCGCCCAACGCTTTTTTGAAGTAGTCGGCCAGCCCCTGGCCATAAGCGGTTTTGTCATGAATGATCGCGACCCGTTTGGGGCGGAGTTTGGTCAGGACGAATTCCGCGGCAACACGGCCCTGCTGGTCGTCGGTCCCGCAGACACGGAAAACCTTTTTAAAACCCTGGAGCGTAAACTCGGGGTTCGTCGTCGCGGGCGAAATCATGACTATGTTCGCGTCATTATAGTACTTCGACGTAGGGATGGAACAACTCGAATTCCAGTGGCCGACCACGGCCACCGTCTTTTGATTGATGAATTTATTTGCTATGGAAACGGCTTGTTTGGGATCTGCCTGGTCGTCTCCTGCAAGCATGACGATCTTTTTCCCCAGAACGCCGCCTTTTGCATTCCATTCGGCAACGGCGAGTTCAACGGCATTTCTGAGGTCTACTCCCATTTTACTCTGGTCGCCGGTCATGGGGCCTGCCGCGCCGATCCTGATCACGTTCTCGTCCTGGTGCGTACAGCCGAACAGGATGATCATCAGGACACTGCAAAGAACTTTTTTCATTTTGTTCCTCCCGACAGAGAAATCTCCGATATTTTTCCTATCATCTCAGAGGCAGCGGCAACCAGGTCCTTTGCCGAAAGCACCGCGCTGATGATCGCCACGCCGTCCGCTCCTGCCTGTATCACTTCTTTAACAGTATCGTGTTTTATGCCGCCGATGGCAATAATCGGAATTGAGACTGTCTGTCTGATGACCTTCAGATTGCCGATCCCCTGGACAGCTCCTGCGTTCTTCGTTGCGGAAGAGAATAGGGGGCCGAATCCGATATAATCCGCTCCCCGCCGTTCTGCTTCCCGCGCTTGCTCCGGGCTGTGTGTTGATATGCCTATCAGCTTCGTGGGGCCGAGAAGCTTTCGAGCGTGTTCGAGCGGAAAATCGTCCTGCCCCAGGTGCACGCCGTCTGCATCAACCGCCAATGCAATGTCGGCATGGTCGTTCACGATGAACGTCGCTTCGTTGTCCCGGGCAATTTTCGCCAACCGAAGCGATATAGTATAGATTGTTCTTCGAGAGCCTGTCTTGAACCGAAATTGAAAAAACCTGACCCCGGCGAGGAGCGTCTGCGAAAACGCCTCTTCCGCGCTGGTCCGCAACACATCCTGATCGAGGATCAAGCAGAGTCCTTTGAGATTACGAGTTTGTATTGATGTACCTCTCCATGAATTTCGTGGAAATATGCCCCTCGTGGAAATCAGGGTCAGAAAGGATCTTTTTGTGCATCGGGATAGTCGTTTTCACGCCTTCGATGATAAACTCGTCGAGGGCGCGCTGCATTCGCCGGATCGCTTCATCACGTGTTTCCGCATGCACGATAAGCTTTGCTATCATCGAATCATAATAGGGCGGGATGACGTATCTATTGTATGCCGCAGTCTCGACCCTCACACCGAGCCCTCCCGGAGGATTGAACGTCGTTATCGTTCCCGGTGAGGGGGTGAATTTTTCGGGGTCTTCCGCGTTGATCCGGCACTCGATGCTGTGCCCCTTGATCCTGATCTGGTCCTGGGTGAACGAGAGCGGCAACCCGAAGGCAACGCGGATCTGCTCCTTCACGAGGTCCAGACCGGTCACCATCTCAGTCACGGGGTGTTCCACCTGGATACGCGTGTTCATTTCCATGAAGTAAAATTTCTTGTTCTCGTCCATCAGAAACTCGATGGTCCCCGCATTGCGGTACCTGACTGTTTTTGCTATGGCAACGGCCATCTCCCCCATCGTCTTGCGCAGGCCCGCGTCAACGATGACCGACGGCGCCTCTTCGATGAGTTTCTGATGGCGGCGCTGTATCGAGCATTCCCGTTCGCCGAGATAGACGATGTTGCCCTTTTCATCGGCCATGAGCTGGATCTCGATATGGCGGGGCTGAAGGATGTACTTTTCGATGTATACATCTGCATTGCTGAACGCTGCGAGTGCTTCCGTCTGCGCCATGACGAAAGCATTGGCAAACTCGGCTTCATCCATGACGACCCGCATGCCCTTGCCGCCGCCGCCGGCAGCAGCTTTAACAATCACGGGAAATCCAAGTTCGCGGGCGATCTCGAGTGCGCTGCTTTCCTCGGTCACCACCCCGTCGCTGCCCGGCAGGACCGGCACGCCCGCTTTTTTTGCCGTTTCGCGCGCCTTTGCCTTGTCCCCCATGAGTTTGATGCTCTCGGGGCTCGGCCCGATGAACCGGATCCCGGTCGAGCCGCAGATCTCGGCGAAACTGGAGTTCTCGGCCAGGAAGCCGTACCCGGGGTGGATGGCTTCGGCATCGGTAATTTCGGCCGCACTGATGATACTCGGTACATTCAGGTAGCTGTCCGCGCTTTTCGGAGGTCCGATGCAGACACTTTCGTCGGCAAACCGCACGTGGAGCGAATCGGCGTCAGCGGTCGAATGCACGGCAACGGTCTTGATGTTCATTTCCTTGCAAGCCCGGATGATTCGAAGCGCGATTTCGCCGCGGTTGGCGATCAATATCTTTTTAAACACGCAGACACCTCGTGGACAATAGTTTTCATCTGGATCATTCTCAGACTCCCCAGTACGGTGCTACATCGGCTCGATCACAAAAAGAGGCTGACTATATTCCACAGGCGAGCCGTTCTCCACGACGATTTGGACGATTTTGCCTGCTGCTTCCGACTCGATTTCGTTCATAAGCTTCATGGCTTCGATGATGCAAAGCACCTGCCCTTTCTTGACAACATCGCCGACTTCTACATAAGGCGCTTTGTCCGGAGAGCTCGCCCGGTAGAATGTACCGACAATGGGCGCGGTCACTTTGATCTGATTCGTCTTGACAGGTTCCGCCGTCCGATGTTCCGCCTGCGCAGACAGGGTCTCGGTAACAGCGGGAGCAACGATGGCCGCAGGAGGATATTCCATTCTGGGCATGGCGGGATGAAAGGTAACATCTCCGCCCTTCCGGATCCGTACTTTCACGCCGGAACGCTCTATTTCCAGTTCCGAGACGTCCGTGTTCTTCAACATCTCGATCAGTTCCTTAAGTTCTTTCAGGTTCATGATTGCTCCTTCTCGCAACGATGTTGAACGAACGGAACTACTTCTTTACACGCTCGATAAAGGTCCCCGTGCGCGTGTCGATCTTGATGATATCTCCCTCGTTCAGATAAAACGGCACCTTTACCACCGCACCGGATTCCACGGTCGCGGGCTTGGAGCCGCCTGATGCCGTATCGCCCCGAATGCCCGGGTCGGTCTTGGCGATTACCAGCTCCACGAACATCGGGATATCAATGTTAATCGGTTGGCCCTTGTGATAGAGGACCTTGATTTCCATATTTTCCTTGAGATAGTTTATGCTGTCTCCGAGCTGTTTTTCATTGAGCGACACCTGTTCGTAGCTCGTCGTGTCCATGAACACGCGGTCTTTGTCCGCGGCATAGAGGTATTGCATGGTCTTTTCTTCCAATTCAGGGACATCGACTTTTTCCCCCGACCGGTATGTCCGGTCGATCACGTTGCCTGACTTGAGGCTTTTTATCTTCGTCCGCACGAAAGCCCCGCCCTTGCCGGGCTTCACGTGTTGAAAATCGACGATGATATAAGGCTCACCGTCTATTTCGATTTTTAAACCGTTTCTGAACTCAGCTGTTGATACCGGCACCTCTACTACCTCCCTTTAGTTATTCCGTGCAAAATAGTTTGGATTCAATAATGTCCGTCGTAAGCTCCCTGCCTGCAGAGGATACCGGGGATGCTTAAGACGCTATAACGTATGCAAGACCTCAAGGTCTCTCGGCAGAGAGGTCAGAATCTTCCTGCCCCGTTCTGTAACGAGAACCATGTCTTCGATCCGCACGCCTCCCCATCCGGGGATGTAGACACCGGGCTCGACCGTGAACACCATGTCCTGTTCTACCTGGTCGGTTGAGAGAGGAGACACGGAGGGCCCTTCATGCACCATGAGGCCGATGCCATGGCCCGTTCCGTGACCAAAATGGGCGCCGTGACCTGCGTTCGTGATGATTTCGCGGGCAACGGCGTCGACAGCCCTGCAGCTCATACCGGGACGCACGAACTGCATCGCCGCCTCCTGGGCCTGCAAAACGAGGCCGTGAATTTCCCTCTGCCGGGCCGTCGGCTTGCCGATGCAGAGCGTCCGCGTGATATCGCAGTAATAACCGTCAGCCTCGGCGCCGAAGTCAATGGTGACAAGATCGCCTTTCCTGAGGCGGCGGTTAGAGACCGAGGCGTGCGGCATCGCGCCGTTCCCTGCAGAGGCCACGATTGTATCAAAGGCGGCTTTCCGTGCCCCTTTCTCCCGCATCAGGAACTCCAGCGTAAGCCCGAGTTCCCGCTCCGTGACTCCCGGCTTAACGTATCGCAGCAATTCCCGGAATGAAATTTCCGCGCGCCTGATGGCTTTGCGGAGGGAAGTCAGTTCGTTCCGATCTTTCCGCATTCTCAGGTGCCTGAGCATTTCCCGGTGTCCGTGAAGTTTGAGGCCGAGCTTCTGGAGCTTTTTCAGCTCTTCGATCGTCAGTGCCGATTCCTCGAACCAGAGGGCTTTCATGCCCCGGTCCGATGTAACGTCATGGAGAGCCGAAAAAAAATCCTTCTTTTGGATCACCACGGCAACGTCTGAAGCCTCTTTACTCGCCTGGAGTTTGTAACGGAAATCGGTTATCAGGCATGGCCTGCCTGATCCGATAAGGAGTGAACCGGCTGAACCCGTAAAGCCGCTCAGGTAACGGACGTCTTCGCGGCGTGTCACGAGCAGAGACTCGATATTGCCGGATTTCATGAGCTGTTTAAGACGGAAAATTCGGGATTGGGTCGGCCGCATCATCTCGCGCTCTTTCCGCCTGCGGCAACCAGTCCCACGGCAGCGCGAAGCGCAAGAAGATAGCTGTCCAGCCCAAATCCTGCGATTTGGCCGGCTGCCACTCCCGAGATGTAGGAGTGTTTTCGAAACTCTTCGCGCTTATAAATGTTGGAAATGTGCGCCTCCACGGTTGGGATGCCTGTCGAAGAGATCGCGTCCCGCAAAGCGACGCTGGTATGCGTATAAGCCCCGGGGTTTATCACGAGGGCCTGATATATGCCCATGGCATCCTGGATTTTCTGCACCAGTTCCCCTTCGTGGTTCGACTGGAAAAACGCCACCTCTACGCCGAGTTCAGCGGCTAGCACAGCGATCCGTTTATTAATGTCATCGAGCGTTATCGATCCGTAGATATCCGGTTCGCGCTTCCCGAGGAGATTCAGGTTGGGCCCGTTCATAACCAGGATTTTCATGAAACCCCCATAGAAAATAAAAAACTGCCTGAGGCAGTTTTCCATACAAACAGCAGCAGGGACGCAAGGCCCCTTCAGAACTCTTTCAGCAGTTTTGGTACGGACATTCTGAGAAGAAACCTCCCCTTCCCGAAATTACCTTCCGGCCTGGTTATCAAAACAAAAAAATACTCGTCATTCAATCGCCGGAGCATGATCATGGCCTTGTCCGTGATGACCGTTACTTCCTTGGTAGTTCCCATTTGAGCAGACTGCGAGCCCTTCTCTATCTCCTTGAGGAGCGCAGAATACTCAACGGTCAAGGATTGAATGTCCATGTCTCTGTTCACGGAATATTCTTCGACCGGGATGCCGTCAATCCCGACAATAAGAGCGCCGAGCGCCCCTTCCGTACCGTTCACTACCTCTTGCAGGATGTCGGAAAAGGGCATACTCTATTTCTCCTTTTTGATGTTGCTGAGCCAATGCTCCAGCCGGTCGACCGTCGCTTTATGCGGAGTGGCTTTCGATTTCTGCGCTGTCCCGGCCGCTTCCTCCTTCGCCGACGGGTGCTCTTCCGTGGGAGGGATGTATTCACGGGGTTCGAAGTCAGTATAGGGCGGTATTGCCCGTGTCGTTTCCTCCAAGGGAGGCAGGAATATTTCGTCTGAAGCCGTTCCTGGGGCTGAAGGTACTGTCCATTCCCGTGGCTCGGCAAAAATGTCCGGTACCATTTTCTCGGCAGGCTCGGAATGCCTCGTCAAGTCTTCCTGCGGTTCGACGTACAGTTCCGCGTCGATCGTAATCTCTTCCTCTTTGCCCTCGACAGACGGCACGTATTCTTGCGGTTCCGCAAACAACGCCGTTTCACCAATTGCTTCCGGCGCAGCCTTTGCTTCCGCAGCCGGGGCCGTTCCTTCTCCCGATAGGGGTGTTGCCATTTCCCTGACCCGCTGGAGTTTTTCCCTCAGACCACGGCTGCTGGGGTTGTCCGCCAGCATCCGTTGATAGATATCTATGGCCTTTTCAAAAAACCCCTGTGCAATGTAAAGCTCGGCAAGCGTGTCTGTCGTAAAATCGTCTGCGCCCGTTTGTACAATTGGCGGCTGTTCTTCTACGGCAGGTACCGGTTCTGTCCCTTCCTCGCTGATTTCATTAGAATCAGGAATAATCAACTCGTCGGCTTCTGCCTCGGGGAAAGTCGGCTCTTCGGGTACCGTATCATAAATTGCCGGGGCTGCCTCTGTCGGCTCTTCTACGGTCTTTACTTCAAAAACTTTTTCCGAAAAGAAGTCGATTTTCGGAGCCGAGCCCGGAGTTTCCTCATTCTCGAGCGGCTCAACGACTAATACTTCTTCCGCCTCTTCTTGCATCACCGGCATCCCGGGAGGCTGCGCTCCATCAGGAGGGAGTTCCCCTGGCAGCACCGGTTTATCCATTCGCGGCGCGACCGGGTTCTCCAGGACCAGTTCGTTTTTTGCCTGGGAAGGAACGACTTCCGGCGCAGGTTCCGGAGAAACTGCAGATACCGGTTCGTCTGCTGCAGCCCCCGTGGGAAGTGACGGAGTCAGCGGCTGTGGTGTTCCTTCTATCGGTTTGGATGGCTGCGAAGATGGCGGAACTGCCTGGCCGGAAGGGAATGGGGATTTCGGCTGCATTATCCTCGCGCGTACATCAACTCCAGCTTCGATATCTGAAAGGAGCGATGCAATCTCTGCATCGCCGGGATTCAGAGCGAGTGCAGCTTTATAATGCTTAAGTGCCTCCTCCTGCCTGCCCTGCAGAAGGTGCAGGTCGCCTAGTTTTCTCTGCGCGAGCAGGTTGTCAGGGATTGCTTTCACAACCTCTTCAAATTCGTGTTGAGATGCTGCAAAATCTCCCTGTTCCAGCAGCAGTCTTCCGAGAAAAGACCGCGCGGTCACATAGCCCGGATTGCTTTTGAGCCCCTCCGAAAGCACATGGATCGCCATCTCAAGGTCCCCCATCTTTTTGTACTCTTCTGCCAGCGGCACAAAAAGTTTTGACCTGGGGTCTTTTGAAATACGCTCCGTTAATTTTGCTATTTCGGAGGTGTCTTTTGCCATGGATTTTTCTTGTGTTATCAACCCGATGCAAAAAATATTACCAAAAACAAGGGTTAAAAGTCAAGGTAATACTTTCTGCGCGTTCAAATGATGTTGCCCCCTATCTATCGGAAGTATTACAAATATTTTTTGTTTCGTTTTCCCCCTTTATAGTGCGGTATCGATTCTCTTTTTTATTCGCTCCACAGTTCTTAGTGAAGGTTTCTCGTCAAGACGAAATTACGGAGCGCACTTCAATGCGGAGCAGGATTGCAAAAAACGGAGTGCCGGACAAGCCGTTGCTGACGGTCTGCAGGTACGGTCGCCGACGCCAAGGGAGATGAAAAGAACTGTTTTCCCCTCTCCTAGTTGGCGCTGCAAACGTCGGCGCCGCGTCTGAGCGCATTTTCGTTCAAGGGGATCAAGGAGTGTCTCCGTGCCGGCAGCACCTGCTTGAGCGCGGCAAGAACGGAATCAAGAGCGACCACTCCCGTCTTTTTCAGAAGTGCGCCGAGCATCACCATATTTGCTATGCGGATATCGCCAAGGTTTTCGGCAATATCATTCGCTTTGACGTCAATCCGTGTGATATCCGATCGTGACGAAGCGGCCGGTACAAGCGAGGTGTTTAAAAAAAGCTGTCCTCCCTGCTTGATTCTTGTCTCGAACTTCTTGAATGATGCCTCGTTAAAGATAACCATGGCCGAAGGATTTCGCACCACCGGTGATCCGATTTCATCATCCGAGATAATCACGGTACAGTTTGCCGTCCCACCGCGGATCTCAGCCCCGTAGGACGGGAACCATGTCACATGCTTGCCTTCGAGCATTCCGGCATATGCCAGCAGCTTGCCCGCGACAAGAACTCCCTGGCCCCCGAAGCCTGCGATCATTACATCCTGATACATGATTACTCCTGCCTCTTGTTTTCCGAACCGTTGTCCCCTGACTCTTCAGCTTGGTCTTTATACACACCTAAAGGATAATATTTCATCATCTTGTTTCGCACCCATTCGAGGGCCTGATTCGGCGTCAGACCCCAATCGGTCGGACACATGGAAAGTACTTCCACGAAAGAGAAACCGCGGCCGTTGATTTGGTTCCGAAAGGCCTTCTGCACTGCTTTTTTTGCACCAAGGACATTCTTGGGGCTGTCAACGGAAACCCGTTCTATATACACGGGTCCGTCCAGCGTCGCGAGCATCTCGCACACGCGAAGTGGATTTCCTGCATAATGCACGTCCCGGCCCAACGGCGTGGTCGTCGTCTTCTGGCCCGGCAGCGTGGTCGGCGCCATCTGGCCGCCGGTCATGCCGTAATTCCCGTTGTTCACGAATATAACGGTGATGTTTTCACCTCGCGCAGCGGCGTGGACGATCTCGGCCGTACCGATGGCGGCAAGGTCCCCGTCCCCCTGATAGCTGAAAATCACCGCATCCGGTCTCGAGCGTTTCATGCCGGTGGCTATCGCCGGCGGCCTTCCGTGCGGCACTTCGATCATATCGATGTCGAAGTAATCGTAAGCAAAGACGGCACAGCCGACCGGGGCGATACCGATAGTCTGATCACGCACCCCGAGCAGGTCGATCGTCTCGGCGATGATGCGGTGCAAGACGCCGTGGCTGCATCCCGGACAATAGCGGAATGGTTTGTCCTTGAGGGACGCCGGTCTCGAAAATACCTTATTCATGATCACCTTCTGACAGAAATCACTTGACAATCAACCCAGTAGTCTGTTATGTTATCGTCCTGTTTGAGCTGTCCACAATACGCCGAGGTAGCTCAGTTGGTAGAGCAGAGGCCTGAAAAGCCTCGTGTCCGCAGTTCGATTCTGCGCCTCGGCACCATTCCTTCACGTACCATTATCCGTTTCACCGATCCTTCTGCCTCCGCCGCCGACTCCCGTCCTGCCGAGTGCTCATCTATTCCTTGTCGAACAAACCGAGCTGCAGCATTCTTTCTCCGGGGAAGGGAACCGGATATTCTCCCTCGAAGCAGGCCGCACAAAAGTTCGTCGGAATCGGCACTACCTTTTGAAGACCTTCCATACTGATGTAACCGAGCGTATCGGCGGTAATATATTTTCTGATTTCCTCGATGCTGTGAGAAGAAGCAATCAGTTCCTGGCGCGTCGGCATATCGATGCCGTAGAAACAAGGATAGGACGTCGGCGGCGAACTGATGCGCAAATGGACTTCGGTTGCCCCCGCGTTCCGTATCATTTTGATGATCTTTTTGCTCGTCGTGCCGCGCACAATGGAGTCATCAACAACGATAACCCGCTTGCCTCTCAGTACGTCTTTTACCGGATTGAGTTTTATCTTGACGCCGAAGTGCCTGATGCTCTGCTGCGGTTCTATAAAGGTGCGCCCCACGTAATGGTTCCTGATGAGGCCTGTGTCAAAAGGAATACCCGCCTCTTCTGCGTACCCCAAAGCAGCGGGTACGCCTGAGTCCGGCACCGGTATTACGACATCGGCGGGAACGCCCGTCTCGCGCGCGAGCTGCCTGCCGAATTCTTTCCTGATTGAATAGACATTCTGACCGAACACCATACTGTCGGGCCGGGCAAAATAGATGAATTCAAAAATGCAATGGGACGGTTTGGCGGGCCTGAACGGGAATGTGGACTTAATTCCCTTGCTGTTGATAACAACCATCTCACCGGGCGCAATATCGCGAATGTAGGTCGCTTCGATGAGGTCGAAGGCGCAGGTCTCGGACGCGACGACGTAGGCGCCGTCGAGTTCTGCCAGCGAGAACGGCCTGAACCCGTTCGGATCACGGACCGCAATAAGTTCGTCTTCGGTGAGGATCAGAAGGCTGTAAGACCCCTGAACATGGCTGAGGGCGTCCACGATGCGTTCATGCAATGTGGCCGCACGAGACTGGGCTATAAGATGCACGATCACTTCCGTGTCGGTCGTCGTGACGAATATCGATCCATAGGCTTCCAGCTCGTCTTTAAGAATTCCGGCATTTACGAGGTTGCCGTTGTGGGCAACGGCGAGGCCGCCGAGCGCGAAGTTGACGAGAATCGGCTGGATGTTTATGGCAAAGCTTCCCCCGGCAGTTGAATAGCGATTATGCCCGATGGCCATTTGACCAGGAAGCTTCTTGATCCGTTCCCCACCGAAGATATCAGCCACCAACCCCATGGCTTTCTCGACGTACAGCCGCTTACCGTCGGACGATACGATGCCGGCCGATTCCTGGCCCCGGTGTTGGAGGGAATAAAGACCCAGGTAGGTAAGGTTCGCCGCATCAGGATGGCCAAATATCCCGAATACACCGCATTCTTCGTGAAGCTTGTCGAACATAATCTCTATAGGTTCCTTTCGCCGCGCAGTCCGGCGCGACAGCGCGAGTCCGTACCAAGAGCAAGAGACTTCCGGCTTTCGCGACCCCTTCGTTACCGCTTTTTCTTAAAGACCCGTTTAAACAGGTAATCAACTTTTTTGAGCGTGTGCTTCATGTCGAAGCAGTCATCAATCTCGCGGCTGTTCAGATATTTGCGGATATTCCCATCATTCAGCAGCCGCTGCTTGAAATCGCCCCCCTGTTTCCAGACTTCCATGGCGTTTCGCTGCACATGGGCATAGGCGGCTTCCCGCGAAAGCCCTTTCCCGACAAGGGCAAGCATGACGGTCTCGGAGTGAAAAAGCCCTTTTGAAAGTTCCATGTTGCGCTTCATGTTTTGGGGATAGACGAACAGCTTCCCGATCAGGTTGTCGAACCGAACCAGCATGTAATCGAGGAGGATCGTACTGTCCGGGATAATGATGCGTTCAACCGAAGAATGGCTGATGTCCCGCTCGTGCCACAGCGCTACATTCTCCATGGCAGCAAGGGCATTTGCCCGGACCACCCGGGCCAGTCCCGACAGGTTCTCGGCAGAAATGGGGTTCCTTTTATGCGGCATGGCAGACGAGCCCTTCTGCCCCTCTGAAAAATATTCTTCCGCCTCGAGCACCTCGGTGCGCTGGAGATGGCGAAGTTCTATGGAAAATTTCTCAATGGAAGATGCAATGAGTGCGAGTGCGGAAAGGAATTCCGCGTGTCTGTCGCGCTGCACAACCTGTGTAGCCACGGGTTCCGGCTTGAGTCCCAATTTGCGGCAGACGTAGGTTTCGACGAAGGGATCGATATTCGCAAAGGTCCCGACTGCCCCGGACATTTTGCCCACGCTGATGACGTCGCGGGCCCGAATCATGCGCTCCAAAGCACGGCCCATTTCCTCGTACCAGAGCGCCATTTTTAGCCCGAAGGTGACCGGCTCGGCGTGCACGCCGTGGGAGCGGCCGATCATGACCGTGTTCTTGTGCTGCGTCGCCTTCTTTTTCAGCGTGGAAAGCACTTTGTGAAGGTCGTTAATAATGATGCCCGATGCCTTGCGCATGAGCGTGGCAAGTGATGTATCGAGCACGTCTGAAGACGTAAGCCCCAGATGGATATAGCGGGAATCAGGCCCGACCTTTTCTCCGACGGCTGTGAGGAAGGCAATAACGTCGTGCTTCACGATTTTTTCGAGTGCATCGATCCGCGCGACGTTGAAATCCGCCTTTTTCTTGATGTTCGCAAGCGCCTTTGCGGGAATAAGCCCCAGTTTGGCATTCGCCTCGCATGCCGCGAGTTCAATCTCGAGCCATGCGCGGTATCTGTTCTCGGGTTCCCAGAGGCCGGCCATTTCCGGCCTGCTGTAACGAGGAATCATCAAAGTCTCCTGTAAAAAAGAACGGGTAAGTGGGAATGACAAACAGGAAATAAAATTTAGATCCTGCCTGCTGTTTCGTCCCGTTTCTTTCCCGTACCGTCTAAGTCATCATCAGTGACGACAGCTGTTTAAACGAACTTTCGTCCTGCGCAATCAGTGAAAGCGTCAGGTTGCGACCGCCGGCACCTTCAACAAGACCTTCACGGAATGCCGGAATGCTTGCCTCGCCAGGAACTCCCTGTGTCTGGAAGTACTCCATCGCCGCGTTCGTAACGCCTGCACCCAACACGCAGGCTGTGGCTGTTTTGACGGCAGCCCGCAACGAAGCTGCCGAAAAACCCGCTTTCGTACCGAGTCCCACAAAAAATATTTTTTGCGACGGGACCTTCCCCCGGGAAGTGAGCAACGCCACATCGCCGATCGCGCCGCGCAGCTTATTTTTTATCAGGAGGTTGGACAGGGCGCCGCACAGCACCCAGTCCAGTTGGCCCGCAGGGCCTTTGAGCGGCCTGACGTCCTGAAAAAAACCGACAACTATCGCCTCGGCGTGGACCTTTTTTATGTCCTGGAGTATGACCTGCACGGTTATACCATCCATCCTTTCCCTACTCCTCGATCCTGCCTTCGTCCAGTTTTCCCGTTAATCTGGCGACACGATCCAGGATGCCGTTCACGAAAGCTCCGGATTCTTCAGTCCCGTATTTCTTGGCTATTTCTATTGCTTCGTTGATTGTTACGCTGGTAGGGATATCCATCCGATAGAGGATCTCATAGATCGCCATCCGGAGGACATTTCGGTCCACGACCGCCATGCGGTCCAAACTCCAGTTCTGAGCACAATCCTGAATAAGTCCGTTGATTTTGACGACGTTTTTGAATGTTCCCTTGACGATCTCCTCGGCAAATGCTTTGACCTCTTCATCCGGCTGAAATTCCGCCCAAAAATGCTTCAGGACAGCGGCTGAGGGTTTCTCTTTTTTGATGTCGAGCTGAAACAGTATCTGGAGCGCGTGCTCTCTCGCTTTGCGTCTCTTCATACTCCGCCGTCTGGCTGCCGATTCATGCCCAACGTCATCATCCAATCAGCTGCTTCATCAGATTCGCCATCTCGATGGCCGCAAGCGCAGCGTCCCAGCCCTTGTTGCCGCTCTTCGTGCCGGCCCGTTCGATCGCCTGCTCTATCGTGTCCGTGGTCAATACGCCGAAAATGACCGGCAGGCCCGTTTCCAGAGATACTGCTGCCACGCCCTTGCTCACTTCAGCGCTCACATATTCAAAGTGCGGCGTGGCCCCGCGGATCACCGCGCCGAGACAAATAATGGCATGATACTTCTTCGATTGCGCCAGTACTCGAGCAGCGAGCGGGATCTCATATGCCCCGGGAACTTTGAGGATCTCTACATCGTTGTCCGTTACGCCATGCCGCAGCAATCCATCAAGAGCGCCGTCCACCAGCCTGCTTGTAATGAAGTCATTGAACCGTGCAGCAACGATTCCGAACTTGAGCCCTTTGCCGCTCAAATCCCCCTGCATGACTTTAGCCATCAGTTCCCTCCGCGCATTGAACTTAATACCGAGTACTCAGTATTGTGCACTTCATTACACTAAACTTTTTCCAGCATATGCCCCAGCTTGCTCTTCTTCACCTTGAGGTAGTGAAGGTTTTTTGCATGAGGATGCATTTCGATAGGAACGCGTGCTACAACGGTCAAACCGTATCCTTCAAGGCCCACGATCTTCTTGGGGTTATTGGTAAGCAACTTGATCTTTCGGATGCCGAGGTCGCGAAGGATCTGCGCGCCCACGCCATAGTCCCTGAGATCAGCTTTAAAACCGAGGGCAAGGTTCGCTTCGACGGTGTCCTTGCCTTTGTCTTGAAGTTCATACGCCTTGAGTTTGCCTTCGATGCCGATTCCGCGGCCTTCCTGCCGCATATACAGGATCACGCCCTTGCCTTCCGCATCGATCATCTGCATCGCGTTGTGGAGTTGTTCGCCGCAATCACACCGCTGGGAACCGAACACGTCGCCGGTAAGGCACTCGGAATGAACACGTACCATGACATCATCGTCCTGTTTGATGTCTCCCTTGACCAGGGCGATATGGCTCTGGCGATCGATATCATTGGCATAGAGGATTGCCGTGAACTCGTTGCCGTAAGACGTGGGAAGCTTTGTTACCGCCACTCTGCGGACGAGGGATTCTTTCGTGACCCGGTAGGCAATGAGGTCCTTGACTGTTATGATCTTCATACTGTGTTTCCTGGCGAACTCCGTAAGTTGCGGGACCCGTGACATGGTACCGTCATCGTTCATGATCTCACAGATCACGCCGGCGGGATTCAGGCCCGCGAGCCTCGCCAGGTCCACCGAGCCCTCGGTCTGGCCCGTGCGCTGCAGCACTCCTCCCGGTTTCGCGCGAAGCGGAAACACATGCCCGGGCCTCGCGAGGTCCTCAGGGCCGGTCTTGGGGTTGATGGCGGTCTTGATCGTCGTCGCGCGGTCGGCAGCGGAAATTCCCGTCGTAACACCTTTCTTGGCCTCTATTGAAATAGTGAACGCCGTGCCGAAAGATGAAGTGTTGTCCGTGGTCATCATAGGGAGTTGCAGGTGCTCCACACGCTCAGGCGTGAGCGACAGACAAATGAGACCGCGGCCGTGGGTGGCCATAAAATTAATGGCCTCGGGAGTTACCTTCTCGGCCGCCATGGTGAGGTCACCTTCATTCTCACGGTCTTCATCATCGACGAGAATAACCATCTTTCCCTTTTTTATATCGTCAAGAGCTTCTTCAATGGTATTAAACTTCATGCACACCACCTCAGTATTCAAGGTATAGTATCCAGTAACTCAGGTAAAAAGTGTCGCGCTTTTCCGGACCCCGGCAACGGTCCTTATTCTTTTACATAAATCCGTTCTTCATCAAAAGTTCCAGGCTTACGCCGCCTTCGACCCTTCCGGACAGGAGCCGCTCGACGTACTTCCCGATAATGTCCACTTCCAGATTTACGCTCTCGCCCGCGGACTTGAAGCCCAGCGTCGTAAGCATCGCTGTGTGGGGAATCATGGCAATGGAAAAGCCCGTTTTGTCCAGATCAGCCACGGTGAGACTGATTCCGTCTATGGCGATGGAGCCTTTTTTAATAACATAGCGAAGCACGTTCTCCGGTGCTTCGATGACGATTCGCCAGCCGTTCCCTTCTTCGCGTTTGCTGCGGATCCGGCCCGCAGAATCCACGTGACCGCTTACCAAATGGCCGCCGATCCTGGCAGAGAGCTGAAGCGCCCGTTCGAGGTTCACTTTTACGCCGATTTTTAAATCGCCGAGATTCGTGACGTTGAGCGTCTCAACGGCAACGTCGGCGGAGAAGTCGTTTTTGCCCAGGTCCACGACCGTGAGGCAGACGCCGTTCACGCAGATGCTGTCTCCGAGGACCGTGCCGGCGAGGACCGTGGAAGCGGATACCGTGAGACGGGCAGCGCCGGCATCTCGCCGGAGTGCTTTCACACTCCCTAATTCTTCAACGATACCCGTGAACATTGGTAATAAAATCCATCCTTGCAAAAAACCGTTCGATTTATTTTAAAGACGGCAGCAATACAATCTCGATCCTTCGGTTTTTGTGTCTTCCCTCTTCAGTATCGTTCGGTGCGATCGGCTGGTACTCTCCGAAACCTGCGGCGGAAAGCACCTGCGGATCAATACCGCCTTCCTCCTGGAGATATCTCACCACCTCGGTCGCCCGGGCAGTCGAGAGCTCCCAGTTGGTCGCAAACCTGCTCTTGAGCGTGCTCACAATCGGCACGTTGTCCGTATGCCCATCGACCTCAATCCGCTTCCCTTTAACGTCCTTCAAAATAGTGACCACCTTGGCGAGCACCGCTTTCCCTTTCTTGCCGACCACTGCGCTTCCCGAGGCGAACAAGATCTGGTCTACCATGGTCACGGTGAGGCGGTCCTTCATTTCTTTGATCTGTACCTGGCCTTCCTGAATCTCCTTCTCAAGCTTTTTCTGCAAATCCTGATAGGTCTGGGTGGCCTTCTCGAGCTGCTCCGCCTTCTCGGCCTTCTCCGTCAATTGATTCACTTTCGCCTGAAGTGCCTCTGCATTTTTTAGTGTTGATTCTTTTTCCTGTTGAAGCGAGGCCTTTTCCCCCTGAAGCACTGCGCGCTCTTTTTTTAGCTGGTCCACTTCCCCGGTGAGGCCCTTAATTTTGGCCTGAAGATCCTCGGTTGTGGCGGTTAGCGATTCCGCTTCTTTGGCTTTGAGGTCATAGGTAGATTGAGAGACGCAACCACTCAACAATAACAAGGCAAATAACGGAAAAACAAGATGTTTTTTCATGCATGCCCCCTGATAATCGTAGCGCTTCGCGATAGTGTGATAAACCTGGTTATAATAGCTTTAGCATGCTTTATTGTCAAGAACATTATAGTTTTGAGCATCCTCGGGCTGTCCTACACTGCTGTTTTTTAAGATTTGTATTCGATAACCCCACTGCAGTGACGATGAATTTTCGTTTGTGGATTTTTGCAGTTCAAACAATTCCTCTCAGTTAATGCGTACCGGCCTCTTTTGCTAAAAAATCCAGCCCACACCAAAATAAACGAGTGACGTGAAGTTTCTTGAAACGATCGGGCTGTCCGTTACACCTCCACCAAGGCGGGTCCCGTAGAGTCCTCCCAGAAGAGACCAGGAAGGGCTTACACGGAACAAACCTGCGATGCCCCCGCCGATGTTGACCGTGTCGCGTCCTGCGTAAGCGGGACGGGTTTGCAATGCTTCCGATGGACGAACGCCGTAGTAATAATCAACATACCTGGCGCCCAACCATTCGATACCGATACTGGGCGTTAATCTGAATGCCTGATCGAACCGGAAATTTCGTGAAACCCTGAACGTAACCGAGTCTCCATTGCTCACATCGGCTATATCGTGGTAATAACGCAGGCCGACATCGCCGAGGGGCGTTTTCCACAAAGCGTTTACGAGTCCGTCGATCGAAGTCCTGCGTTTTGCCATGTCGGCAAGATCGGGCTCATCTTCCGGTTGATAACCGGGGTGCAGTTTGACTCCTGCACCGATGTTCAGGGTACGGCCGGCGGAATGATAAATCCAGACCCCGCCACCGCCGATGCTCCAATAGACCCGGTCCTGATAGGTCAAAAGGAGCACGGGAAGCGGCACCGTCCTTCTTCGCGTATTGCCTAGGATCCGCTCACCGTTGAACAAACCGGCTCCGAGCATTCCGTGCCAGCCTGAGGGCGCGGTTTGTTCCAGCCCGGGCACGCCCGCATCCGTAAAGATCTCTGTCACGTCACCCGCTGAATCGGCGTACGCACGAGACAGTAGGCACAACATTACCGCGCAGAGGGACGCCGACACAAACAGTATCCTCATCAGTATTCTCCAGGACAGAACAGACATTAATCGCTCTCCTATTTCTCATGCCGAGACCGTTACAACTGAAGAGAAGAACACGTTTCTCAAACATTTCCCGGTGAAATGGTCCGGCATTTTCTTCTTCATGAGCTTTAGGCCAAAAAAAGTATTGTTGTATGAACGGTCGGCCGTAAGCGCGTCGAAAACGTCGGCGATGCAGCAGATACGGCCATAGGTGTGGATCTCGTTTCCTCTGAGGCCTTTAGGGTAACCGGACCCGTCCTCACGTTCATGATGCTGCATCACTATGATTTTGCATTCCCCGGAAAGCTGCTTTGCCTCGGACAGGATATCATATCCTGCGAGAGCATGGGAACGCATCTGCATCATTATAGAAACTATTTTGTCCTCGCAACAGTGGGGGGACATTGTTTGTGATCTCAAGGGATTAAAGTAGTGCGAGCTGGAGAAAAGACGGGAGATTCTTTAGCTTTGTGAGGCTGGGAATTGAGCGCCCACGAGAGTCGTGTTTGCCCCTTCTTCCTCTTCTCAAGGAAGTTCATTTAGAATGGCGGAACACTGATGCATCAAGATATCGGCCTTCTTTTCGTCAATGATCATCTTTACTATCTTCCTGCAACGGTTCATGGTCGACACGAGGCCGTCCTTGTCATCAGGTGCTACTTTGATCTTTTCGATTACTTTCTCAGCATCGGCACCTAAGGTCTCCTGAGCAATCCGGATCATCTCATTCTTTACCTCGGCGATCGTCAGGACTTTTACTGTATCGATGAATTCCTGCCGGGCCAATTCGTGGAGCCCCGTCTTGACATCGTCCGGTATGAGCGACCCTTTCTGCGTGATCCTTGTCTCGTCGGAGGTTCCATCGATCAGGATAAGGATACGTCGCAGGTTGGGTGCGAGACCGAAAGTCCTCTTGCTGATCTCTTCCTCGCCTTTGGCAGTTTTTTTCCACACCTGTCTTCTGGTCATCCTCTTTACTCCGACAATTCCTGGATAATTCGGTAGATCAGTTTCACCGTAATAACAACGTAGATGGCTCCGAAGAAGAAAATAAAGGCGATAATCAGCCTGAGCAATTTTTCCGGGATCATGTTGAAAAACGGCGTCGAAAGGTAACCGAGAGTAAACAGCGAGACGAGGACAATAAGAAATTTCCACTTGCTTCCCACGATGCCGCCGGGGACGTTTCTTTTCAACGATGTGACCAAATAGAGGCAATACAACATGACCAGGATTGCTGCGCTGCTGACAATCAGTGTAAAATCTATCTGCATGGTGCGCCCTCCTCATGAGATCATAATCAACGAAAACATTATATTCTAAACTTCATAAACTTGGCAAGAAAAAAAATTGGTAAATCCATAAATATCCAAATAGCAAGTCATCTATCAATTCAAATTATCACAACCCGAAGCTGTTTAAGGTCGGACGTCGTTAGCCCTCACAGCCGAAGTAAGGCTGTTCCCCTGTACTCGATACTCAGGCCGACGATAATAGCAGGAGGAATTGTTCGCGAAGCCGCCTCGCAAGTTTAATGCTGTCTTTTGTCGGGGATATCGCTGTTGACGATGATGGAATAGAACGCGTCCGCCAGGAAAATGGGAGGGGCCTCTTCACCAAATTCGCAAAAAATCATCTGAAAGCCGTAAGACTCCGAGAGGAACGATAGGAACTTTACAGGGAAAACAACAGACCGCGGTGAGAACCGAGGCACAGATTTTATCATCGCTTGTTTTTTTCTGGTGGTCTTTGCTCATGCGTGAAGGCATTTAGTTGCGGGAAAAATCGAGTCTTGCCCCCTGTAACGAAGTGGTCGTTGCTTTGGAACCGCACAGAGGATGCCAGTTTTTGAATCCGAAGTAAAACGTGACAGCCGCAAAAATATAAGCTGCGATTAGAAAAATTGTAATTATCAAAATAATCGTCATAATCCCGCATCCATTTTTCCGCGCCCTAGAGAAAGTGTTGCGCTTTTTTTGGGAATCTTGCTCATTGCCAGCTCGGACAGTGCCGTGATCGTGAGCGACGGGTTCACTCCCGGATTCGCTGAGATCATCGATCCATCGCACACATACATGTTCTCGTACCCGAACACTTTGTTGTCTTTGTCGATCACGCCCTCATTCCGGTCTTTGCCCATGACCGCGCCGCCCAGGATATGCGCCGTCGTCGGAATGCCAAAAATCGTTTCTGTTAAAAGGACCATGGGTTTCCCTTTCACCAGTGCTGCGTATCTCAAGGCCAGATCGTTTGCTTCAGGGATAAAAGCCGTGGGCCGTTTCCCCTCTTCCGCAACAGTTTTTAAGCCGAAGATGCCGGGCTCCAGCCGCAAGGTACTATCGATGGTCTGCATGAACAGCAGGATTTGCGTCCTCTTTGCCCAATCGCGGACAAAATAAACCCTCAGGTTCCTGATCGGGTGCAGCACCAGGTCAATCAGGAGTTTTGCCAGCCTGGTCAAAACGCTACGGCCCTGTACAAGAGGCGCTCCGAGCAGCCGCCAGAATCCTGATCCAGCAGGATAGCGGACCGGCTCAAGGTGGCTGTACTCATCGGTATGCAGGATTGAACTGATGGCAATGCCGTCAGAAAAAACCCCGTCGTTGTCGAGCGTCGTCACGCCGATCAGGCTCTCCGAGTTGGTGCGTATGCGCGACCCGACCTTGTCCGAAAGGTTCAGGAGCGATTGCTTTTTCAGTTTGAGCAGCAGGTTCACGGTCCCGAGCACTCCTCCGCTGAACACGATGCCTCTGCACGTTGCAGAGCTTCTTTTCCCGAACAACGAGGACGGCGCACGCCAGAAGACACGATAACCGCGGGAGCCGTCCGCCTTGTGGAGCGGAAGTACTCCGTTGGCCAAAGAATCCGGACGGATCTCTGCTCCTCCCTGTTCCGCAAGATAGAGGTAGTTTTTGTCCAGGGTGTTCTTCGCGTTGTAGCGGCAGCCGACCATGCACCCGCCGCAGAACGTGCAGCCGCTGCGGTTGGGCCCCTTCCCGTTAAAATACGGGTCGGGCACCGTGTTCCCCGGCTCACCGAAAAACACCGCAACCTTTGTCGGTTCAAAGGCGGGTTCCTTACCCAGCTGTTTCGCCAGCGTCCGGAGAGCTTTGTCGCCGATTTCGAGACGAGGACAGGTCACGGCGCCGAGCATCTTAGACGCCAGGGGATAGAATTCACGAAGCTGCTGTTCCCAGTCCGCGAGGTGAGACCAACTTGAAGCCCGAAAGAACTCCTGCTTCGGAACCGGCAGTGTGTTCGCATAGACGAGCGACCCTCCGCCTACGCCCACGCCGGAGAGGATCGTAACATGACGGAACCAGGTAATCTTGAAAAAACCGAAGAACCTGAACAGCGGCAGCCAGAGCCACTTCTTCAGGTTCCAGTTCGTACGGGGGAAATCGTCGGCGCCCAGCCGTTTCCCCTTTTCGAGCACCAAGACCTTGTAGCCCTTTTCGGTAAGCCGAAGAGCAGATACCGACCCGCCGAAGCCGGAACCAATGATGATAAAATCGTAATCAAAGTTGTCAATTGTGTTTTTAGATTCCTTCACGATTCATCCCTTCGGAAATTTTATAATTATTCTGGAGGAGGTTCGGGTGTCTTCGGGTGCCTCTAAGCGGCGCTGTCTCGCTCCTGCCTTTTCCACTCATCACAAATATATGACGATCATGTCAAACGTCGTAAACGTAGCCTGCTCGCAGCTGCGAGAATAGTACAGGCAGGCTGAAGGACTTACCCAGCGCACTGCTTAACCCAACATGCCGATATTATCCCTTATTCTCTTTTCCGCCGACATCAACTTGTCGGACTTGGAGACGCTTGTAATAAAAGTTCTGGCCGTACAGAACGCTTACGGGGTTGTGCCCGGTGACCCGGTCTTTCACCACCAGGGTGGTCACCGGCGCGTTCGAGTATTTCGCGAACAGCATATCATGGCCAACGCAGAGCCCGACAATCACATTCATATCGGTATTTGCTGCATTCAGAAGTTTTGCCTGTGCCACGGGATTGCACGCAGGCTCGAACGTCTGGGGCCTCACCTTGTCCGACTCAGACAGGCCGAGCTCGAGTTTGTCGATGCTTCCAGTCTTGCAGCACACACTGATTGGAGTAAAACCCTGAGCAGTGAGGATTGTTGCAAGTCTGTTTGTCTCATCAAGAAGCCCGATGCAGGTGGCAATCCCGATCTTCTTATAGCCCATTAATTTGGCAAAGGCTATCGTGTCCTCAACGCGCGTCCACCGGGCGTTCACGGCGTCGCTGCCCGGTACCGGTTGATAGCACAGACCTTCCACCTTCGCCGCTACCTGCGCCATTTTTGCGTCCTTGCTTTCCCCTTTGTAAAGTTCAAAGCATTCTTTGATTACGTCTCCGTGGTCCTGGGTCGGGCAATAGCCAGGCTTTGCGGGCCTCTTTGCCGGATCAGCGCTCCAGCAATTCGTGGCCCCGGATTTTTGCCATACAGCGCTGCAGAGGGCACAGGAAAAATCGTTTTTGTTTGTCATAAGATTACCCCTTGTATCGAATGAAAAATCAATTATGGTCCGCTGAACCGCATCTCCTGCCGCTCAGGTTACCGCCTGTGTTTTGTTGATTACCACTTGTTCCTATGAACCTTTTTTTGATCGTATCTGCTTTCCGGCTTAGCAGGTTTGTCGAGAGGATAACCGATGGGAACAAATGAGAAGGGCTGCACACGGTCGGGGATGTGCAAAAAGGCCTTGATGTGAGGTACGTTCTGCGGGAACACCGTTGTCCACACGCCGCCCAATCCTTTTGCATGGACCGCAAGGAGGATGTTCAGTGTCGCTGCAGAGCAGTCCTGCACAGCATAGCCCTTGGCCTTTTCGCTTTCAAGGTCCAGGCATACCAGTATGCCGGTAGGAGCGCCTTTGGGTGTGTTCGTATTGATTTTACAAAAATCATCAAGCACAGTGCCGGTAAGCACGATGAACTGCCACGCCTGCTCATTGATGGCCGAAGGTGCATTCATCGCCGCTTCGAGCACGTCCTGAACATCCTTTTCTGAAACCGCGTCAGGTTTGAATCTTCTTACGCTTCTTCGTGAATTGAGTATGTCAAGCATGGCACTTCTCCTTATATTCTGATTTCCGTTAGGCATGTTTTTCGGTATGCCATGAGCATAGTTCCGAACACAAACGTATAACTTATCGAAATGATCTACCGGAAGGCTGTTTGAATGGGGAGTGCGGAAATCCGTTGGGTATAACGTGCTGAGAAACGGTCACAGGCCCTGCTGCATTCTCAGGTTTCGAGTCATGACTTTGCCCCTATTAGGTTAACGCCAGGGATCAGCAGATTCGAATGACAGTGTGTTTCTAACATCCCGCGTCACTTCCTCGCGTATGAACCTCCTGATAAATTCCTGGTCCTGTGGTGTGATGTTCACGAACTTAAGCCCTATGCCGGGTTCCCTGTGCCGCCCCACGCTCGTGTAACTATATAAGACCGAACCTTCGGCTGAAATCGTGCGGTCTTTGATATGGAACCGTACCGTGATTCTTCTGTTTCGGGGATAGGGTTTGAATGTGGGCACGTACATGCCGTGTTCGGACAGGTCGATGATGCAAGAGTCATCGGGACATCCAAGCGGCTCGTCGTTTACAGATACAGGCGATCGGGCATCGATGCGGATGCTTTCCCGCGGTATAGGTTCCGTGACCGCCTGAACGACGCGGTAGAGTTCTTCGGCCTGGACCGGTTTGGTAATGCACCCCGCTGCACCGTTATCATAACACTGTCGTTCAGCAGCCGCGTCGCTTAGAGGGACCATGAATACGACAGGGAGGGAGGCGGTGCGTCTGGTCTGTTTCAGCATGAGGAAGAGATCCATTCCGCTCATGCCCGGGAGGACCAATTCCGTGATGACGAGAGCGGGAACATGTGCAGTGATCATGTCGATGGCCTCGGAAGCCGTATACGCTGCGGAGACGTCATATTCAAGCCGCTCCAGCAGCTTACCAAGAGAAAGCATCGACTGGGTTTTGTTGCCCACAACCAGGATAGATCGGTGCCCACGTTTTTTCCCAGACGACATAATAGCGTCCATTCTCTTCCCCCTCTTAATTGACTTACAATAAAAAGTGCGAGCTTGCTGCGCTCTCTTGACAAGGAAATCCCTTAATTATTATAAACTATTATCACTGCGGATGCACTAGTCAATTTTCATAATTACTGGTTTTTTAAACTGTTCTGCGGAGCGATGCGTCGTTTCCGGTATGCTGCACAGACGCCTGTAACTCCGTAAGAAGACGCACTACTTCTGCTGTTCTGGAACAGGGGCCTCAATCCCTTCCATTAATTTTTTTGCGATAAAGAGCCTGATCGATTCCCTGTCCTCGGGCCTGATCTGAGTAAATTTGACTCCCATACCAACGGTCTTTTCCGGGTCTCCTGCCGGCACGCTATAAATGACCTTCCCCTCAACCCTTATGCCCCAGGCCAAAGACCGGTCCAGGTAAAGCGTAAAAGAAGAAGTCGTCCCGAAAGCCAGCGGATTATGCAAACTCACATACATGCCGTTTTCAGAAATCGCAGTGACCTTTTCTTTTTTCTCTCCTCCCTCCGGGAATGAGGTAGCTTCCACGATTACATCCAGGGACGTCGTGAGCCGAACGAACTGCCGGGGAGTACGGGATGCCGGTTCCGTGGCCTTCTGGACGGCTTCGAAGAACTGGTTATGGTCAACCGGCTGAACAAGATAGGCGGTGCACCCGGCTTGTTCACAGGACCGGCGATAGGACGGCGCTTGCAGCGAGGTGTAAATGAGGACCGGCACGTCTTTGGTGCGGGCTTTTTGCCTGACATTTTTCAGAAGTTCGATACCGCTCATCTGCGGCAAAGCTATCTCTGTAATGATGATCAGCGGCACGGTCAGACCCATGACCATCAAAGCCTCTTCAGCGGTTTTTACGGGGAAAACGTGATAGTTGAGGCGCTGCAGCAAAATACAGGTAAAAAACTGCTTCGTGCAATCGCCGTCTACAACGAGCACAATCTTCTTTTCCGGGGCGGTCCCCGACAGGCCGGTTTCAGCCGCTGATTCTTTCTCCACCACTATTCGCTCTCCTTTGAAGCACGAACGGGAAGTACAATACTAAAACCGACGCCAGAACTGCAACGCGAAATTACCGACGGTGTTTTTACGGGGAGACCTCCTTCATGATCTCTTGCCGGACGAACTCTCTGATGAACGCCTGGTCTTGGGGGGCCATTTTCAGAAATTTGAGCCCCATGCCGGGTTCCGTAAACGGTCCGTCGCCATAACGGTGGCTGTAGAGGACCGTCGCTTCTGCAGGAATGAAGCGTCCGTTGATGTTTATCTCAACGGTCACGTGTTCATTCCGGTTAAGGGGTTCACGCGTTCGCACATACATGCCGTGCCCGGACAGAACCGAAGCGCATTCCCCCTCGACGCAATCGAGCGGGACATTGTTTACGGATACCGTCAGCCGGGTTTCGATGCGGATGCTTGACCGAGGGGTGGCTTCAATGGCCGCCTGGACGGCGCGGTAAAGATCTTCAACCTCGATCGGCTTCGGGAGAGAGGCTATTTTCAGCGCGACACACCGCCGCTCCGCAGCCTCGTCTCCGAGAGGCCTGAACAAAATGGCTGGTACGGAAGCAGTGCGGGGGTCCTGTTTGAGCAGACTGTTTAGGTCAGCGCCGCTCATCCCTGGAAGGTACAGGTTCGCAATGATCAGTGCGGGTATTGCCACCGATACCATGTCGAGTGCCTGAACCGATGTGTTGGCGGTGCAGACCCGGTAGCCGAACGCCTGGAGAAGGATGGCGCATGTGAACAGGTCAGTGGTTTTACTGTCCACGACCAGGAGATAACGTCTCGCGCGCTTGGTTGAGTCAGGTGTAATATGCTTCATGGTTTGGCCGCTCTGGCGTTTCTGCTGCAAATACATCTATTCCCGGAGACAGGGGCAAGCGCCTCTTTGTCCCTGGAATGACATATCTGTCACTTCATCAACGAAAGGATTGCCTTCCTGTCCATCTGTTTCAGCAACTCCCCTGCTCGATTCTTGTCGCCGGTAATGGTCATTTTGATCGTTTGCACCTTTGCGTTAAGAGGCGTATGCAGCACCCGGCCGCGGAACACTCCCTTCCCTACTTGCTGCCAGTCTCCATAGAGAATTACGGTCCGGCCCTCTTGCCATAGCATGGGCCCCTTCCTTTCGCCTTTCCAGCGGAATGCGAAAGCGGCGTCCGGCACGGGAATAGGGTCACCATTCAAAGCTTCAACCCATTCGTCGTTAACGATGATAGTGATGACGGCTTCGGCATCTTTGATCAAATAAGAGTCCACATCGTGGCTGATTCTTTTGTCGACATCCTCATGGATGGCGCTCATTTTCCGCCCGTTCTCGTCCAACTCGTCATTCAGCCGCTGCATTTCCTTCTGGTTCCTGCGCCGCGTCGCTTTGCGGAGGGCAAGTGAAGTTTCGGTCTGGTGCTTCAGCAAATCATTGATCAGCGCATTGACCTCCTCTCCGTGCCTTTCCGAACTTTCGGTAAAGACCTCCGTGAGCTTGTTTTCTTCTTCTTTTATCCCGGCGACGCGCCGGTACTGAATCTGATAGGTGAAGCGATACGGTTGAGTGGCCCCGGTAGATTGCGGCAAAGGATCGATTTTCGATTCCCCGGCAACGGTCCATCCAGCAGGCGCAGGGGGCATGGCCTTCTTTACTTCTTTCAGGGCAGGCAGTACGGTAGACATATAAAAGTCATTCATGCCCTGGGCAATCGGCCTGGATTCATCAGCGGCACCGGCACAGACGGGTGTACCGGAGAGAATAACGAGAGTGATTGTAATGAGGAGGGATATCGGTTGTTTCATTAATCCTCGTTCATACATAGATTCTTATGCAACAAGCGCTACTGCATGCGAATGAATTCTTTTCGGGGAAGGAGCGTCTTTTTATGGTGTCCAAAGGTCATCGGTCACGGGAAGAGAATATGTTCCATAAAGTTTACGCAACGAGTTCCCACGAAATCGTACTGTTGGCGTATGCGTGACAATCTCCTCCCACAACGCTTGAACGCTGACGAACCTCGTCAAAATTACTGCGTATCTGCTGCACCAAGAAATCTTTTCCCTGCTTTGGTTGTGTGGAGTGCCTTATCAGAAATCCGGAAAGAGTTTGATCGACAACGTCTTTCCTTGACCGATCTCCGCTGTTGCAGACAAAATGCCTCCCTCGATATAATCGAGCTTGAAATTCTGATGTCCTTTTTTAACCACGTTTTTGGCATCCGCCGGGCAGCCAGCTTCACAGCCCGCGATTCCCTTGACCATGCGCGGTAAAAGCCCTCGCACATCCAGCCCGTTCAGTTCCTGTCCTTTTGCCGCAAGGAACTCTTCGATCCGCCCCACCAGGGAATCGAGGTCGAGACGAAAAGGATTGTCAATACCGATCGAGATAGAATCTTTGTCTATGCGCACATCAAGTTCCATGCTTAGTTGCTCCTCCTTAAAGAATTCAATTCACAAAATAAGAGGGGGGGGGGATAAATTTCAAAGCAGCCGATTCCTCTTTCAACCTGACCGCTACCGACTGTTTACTCACGGTGGTGTTCATGCTCGTGCACCATCGGCTGCGCTTTCATCAGCGTGAGCGGGACCTGTACCTCTCCTCCCCGCTCGAATACCGGGGTGAGCGTAAAGGGATATCCGACATTCGCCTCTTTGGGCATATTCTCAATCATGATGTGCGCGCCCATCGGAATAAGATCAATCGCGTTCTTTGCCGGGATCCGCAGAGATTTTGAGAGAACCATAAAATTGTCTTTCATCTCATGACTCGCCGGAACAGAATACGCGCCCAAGTTCATCGGGAAATTAGAAAGGCTTGATGCCCCTCGTAATCTCGTCTTTGATGTACTGGCGAATGACTCTCTGGGCCTGCGGCGTTAAGTGCGTAAACTGGAGACCCATGCCGGGTTCCTTGAACGGCCCTTCCCCGAATGTGTGGCTGTACAGTACTAAAGCCTCGGCAGATACACTGTGACCATCAATGAACATATGTAAATAGACCAGGGCTTTTTCCGGAGCGGGTCTGAGGGTCCGTATATAGAGGCCCCTCTCGGAAAGGACCGACACGCATTCCCCTTCCGCACAATCGAGCGGTACATTATTCACGGTCACCGCAAGACGGGTAAAGACCCGTAAAGCGCTCCTCGGCGTGTTCTCAACAGCGGACTGCACAATGCGATAGAGCTCCTCAGCCTGGATAGGCTTCCGGATGCAGGCAATGCAGCCGTTTTGCGCGCACTCCAGTTCCACTGCAGGCGTGCGGTTCTCCGTAGCGGCGATCACCGGCACGGTGGCAGTGCGCTCGTCCGCCTGCAGTTTGCGGGCAAATTCAAGACCGCTCATGCCGTTAAGTTTAATTTCAGTAATGACCAGCGCGGGAAGTGCGACGGATGTCATCTCAAGCGCTTCCTCTGCCGTTTTGGCAGTACAAATGTTATATTTAAGCCGCTGAAGGAGCATTGCGGCATAGAAAAGGTGATTTGCGTCGCTATCGATAATCAGGAGAAAACGGCTATGGCGGTCGGATGAATCCGATGGGTTTGCTTCAATGCTTTTTCCCATCGTTGTTGATCTCCCAAAATGAACGTCGTCTTCCTTCATGGCAACAACACGCGAGACAAAATTACTATAAAACAACGGAAAAGGCAAGAATTTTAGAAATAGTTCCTAAGCTTGAGTCTGAATAAGCTTAAAGAAGTTCTCATTCTCTTCTTTACCCCGGAGACTGGCCCGCCTTAAGCAGACTAAACAGCGGCTCTTCAGGATGAGGAAGCCCGGCAAGTTTCCATGCGATGAGGGGATTATAAAACTCCTCGCGGAGACAGTCTTTGGGCTTGCTCACGCTCTTACAGACAGAACTCAGCATCGGGAAAAAGTTGTATTCTTTGTAATACCATCGTATGAACTTGAGGATTGCGAGCTTGTCATCAGTGATCTGACCGACATTTTCCCGTTCCGCCAGTGCGTTCGCAATGGGTTCGTTCCAGTCGTCGGTATTAACGAGATAACCTTCCCTGTCGATTGCAATTTTACGGTTCTGAACTTCTATGTAATCAAGAACTGGCATGTTAACCGCCTCTTTTCCTCGTTCGGATAATAGTTCCATAATCATTATAACATAACAGAAATTCTCTACATGAAGTTTCACAACAACCCTACCCATAAAGATACGATTGCATCTTCCCAAGGTATAATCACCAGTAGTATTCAGGAAAAGCGATTGGGCCTTATGCTATCACTAACCGACGGAACCACAAAAAGCTTGCACAGGAAGAGCGATGAGACCACAAGCGTGTTCCTGCCCGGCGCCGTCGCACTTCAAACGTTTTTTCTCAGGGCGGAAGCCGGCGCTTGAACAATCTCTCAGAGATAAAGGTCTCAAGCGCTGATTCGAGAAAAAGAATCAAGGGATCGAGAAATAAATCCCACTGTTATACACAGTAGCCTTGCCAATTGATCCTCCTGCACGAAATTACTATGAAAATCTCAATGACTTTCACCACTCAAGCGTCTGAATTGATAACAAACCCTTGACAATGACACGTTAATATCAGATAATACCCCCCATCTTAGCAGTGCCTCATGCCTTTGCCGCGTCATTATGAGCGGCATATCTGTTTTTACGTATCGATGACACGGGGAGTGCGTTTTGCCTCAAGAATACCTGGAATTTGAGAAGCCCATCGCCGAGCTTGAGAAAAAGATCGAAGAGTTGACGCTCTTTACTTCCAACGGCGGCATCGACCTCGAAGAAGAGATACTAAAACTCCAGAAGAAATCCGATCAATTGCTCGCGGAAATATATTCCAAACTCTCGCCGTGGCAAAAGATCCAGATATCCCGCCACGCAAACCGCCCATACACTCTCGATTACATCGAAGCCATGCTGACTGATTTCGTCGAGATGCACGGCGACCGCGGTTTTGCCGACGATCCGGCCATCGTCGCGGGAATGGCCAGGCTCGATGGTATGCCCGTCGTGGTCATCGGTCACCAGAAAGGCAGGACTACGAAAGAGCGCGTGTTTCGCAACTTCGGTCAGCCGAACCCTGAAGGGTACCGAAAAGCCCTGCGGCTCATGCGGTTTGCTGAAAAGTTTAATCGGCCGCTCATAACCTTTATCGACACACAGGGCGCTTATCCCGGCATCGGCGCGGAAGAACGGGGACAGGGGGAATCGATCGCCCGAAACCTCTACATTATGTCGATGCTCACGGTCCCCATCGTGGCCGTGGTGATCGGCGAAGGCGGGAGCGGAGGCGCGCTGGCCCTCGGTGTCGCCGACCGTGTGATGATGCTCGAACATGCGACCTACTCCGTCATCTCCCCCGAAGGATGCGCGGCGATCCTCTGGAACAACGGCACAAAAGCAAGCGAAGCGGCGGAGCTGCTCAAACTCACCGCGCAAGACCTGTTCCAAATGAAGGTGATCGACGAGGTAGTGGAAGAACCGATCGGCGGCGCGCACCGCGATCCACGGCGTGCTGCGGAACTATTGAAAGAAGCGATTACCAGGAACCTCGGAGAAGTGAAGAGCTTGGAACCCGACAAGCTCGTGAAACTGCGGTATGATAAATTCAGGACATTAGGTATGTTCGACCAGCTCTAAATAATTACTCGATGTCCTGCCTTAAGCGTTGAACGGCTGTTCTTGACCCTGCCATGGCTTCCTGGACGTTCGCGAAATTCGATAAAAAAAGCAATAAACAATAATCCCCTGTTACCGGAACAACCAGCTCATTCCCCTCTTCAAGCGAAAAGAGCACGGCATTAACCGCCCCTAAACCGAGGCGCTCGGCAATATCCTTGATGTGATCCAAATGGATCTCTTTCCATGCGCCAAGCAGCTTCAAATCACTGCCATAATTTCCGGCCAGAGAGATCGTTTCCCCGTCGCCATCCAGAAAAACGACGGCCCGCGAGCCAGGCACCGATGCGATCAACTCGTCTAAAATCTGTTGGATCAACCGTGCCCTCCCCGATCTGAAGGATTCCGTTCTGTACTGCAAAAGCAGGTAACGCTGGATGAATGTAAATTGAGACGGATTAATAAAATCGAAACAAAAAGTCAGAGGACTTGCCGTGTTTTTTCTCTTGGTCGTCCGTTGTAAACCGGCTCATCCTGTTAGCAACTGCATCTTCCCGGTGTATCCGCAGTCCATACTGCGTCAACTGAAAACAGCAAAAAAAAGGTACGTGATTCCGGCTCCCAGCAGTGCACCGGCTACGACCTCACTAGGCCGGTGGATGCCGAACGACCATCTGCTCCAACTGACCATAAACGCAAGCAGAAAGGTCAAAATGACGACGGCAAGCGAATCCGCTAAAAAATAGGTGGCTGTCCAGATGGAGAATGAGACCGCTGCATGGCCGCTCGGCATGCCTCCCCTGAGCGGCTCCCCCTTCCCGACAAATGCCTTGATAATAATCACGAGTATGATGACGACGGCGAGGGACACAAAAGATACGACGTCGTGAGGCGCTTTTCGGAGGTGCCAGTTGCCGTACCTGATAGTGTTCGTGAGCGCCGGGTACAAAATCAGATATCCGAGAGTAAGAGCGCCGATCGATGCTACGAGCACGACACCGGCAGCAATGTCCTTGGCGATTTTTGCCAGGGGATGATACTCCACACAGATCATATCCACCGTAGTTTCGATAGCAGTATTCAGCATTTCCATCGTGAGCACAAGCACGATGGCCATACAGAGCAGGATAAACTCGATCCTGCTAATGTTCAGAATGAGGCTGAGAATCAGTGCCGCCAGCGCCGCATACAGATGGTAACGCATATGCCGCTGGGTTTTCACCGAATAGATGATCCCGTCAATAGCGAGGTTTGCACTTTGTATCCATGTTTTCGGTTTCATGCGGCCGACCTCTTAAGGAGCCATTGTTCTTTGCGGCGCATCCTGCGCGCTTCGACAGGGCCGCTTTCATGGTCATAGCCGAGCAGATGAAGCAGCCCGTGCACGAGCAGCAGTTCGATCTCACGGGAGAGCGAATGCCCCGTCGCGCATGCCTGTCTCTCTGCAACAGGCACGGAAATGACGATGTCGCCCAGCAGTTCAGGCCTCACGTCTCCAAACGGCCCTTCCCGCATGGCAAAGGAGAGGACATCCGTGGTCCTGTCCTTGCCGCGGTACTGCCGGTTGAGAGTGCGCATGGCCCGGTCGCCGGCGAACAGGACACTCAACTCGGCGTCAGGAAGCCCGAGTTTCCTCAACAGGATCGAAAGTCTCGTCTTTATTTCGGCCAGCGCCAGTTTTCTTTTCTTCTGCGTGTTTTTTATCCTGATGATCATTGCGTTTCTTTTCTCCGGGAAACCCTACGCCGGGATAATCGACGCGGTGATGAAAGATACCGCTCAAGATGAGATTGAAGCTGCGGGAGATGTCCCGCAGGTCTCTCAGCGTGAGGTCGCACATACTCAGCTGGTCATCGAGGAAAATTCGGGTGATGACGCTGTTGGTAAGCGCCTGGATTCGCTGCGGTGTTGTGTCATCAAGGGTCCTTGATGCGGCCTCAACAGAGTCGGCCAGCATCACGATTGCGGCGACCTTCGTCCGCGGCCGGGGGCCGGAGTATCGGTAATCCTCTTCGGCAATGACAACGTAGGGCTGCAGTTCTTTTGCTTTCTGATAAAAATAGGAAATCAGCGAGGTGCCGTGGTGCTGTTGGATGATATCGACCACTGCAGAAGGCAGCTTGTGCTCGCGGGCCAACTCCACGCCTTCCTTGACGTGCGAAGCGATAATAAGGCTGCTCATCGACGGCATGAGGCGGTCATGCTTGTTTTCCGCAGCACGCTGGTTCTCGATAAAATAGCCGGGCTTGTGGATCTTGCCGATATCGTGATAATAGGAGCCGACGCGCGCCAGGATGGGGTTTTCACCGATGGTTTCCGCGGCCGCTTCGGACAAATTGCCGATCAGGATGCTGTGATGATAGGTCCCCGGGCTCTTGTACACCAGTTCCTTGAGCAGCGGCTGATTGGGATCCAGCAGTTCCAGGAGCTTGATGTCTGTGGCAATATCAAAGACCGTTTCGAAGAACGGCAGTGTCACTGAAACAATCATGGTCACCCCGACGGCGCCAAGAAAACCGGCTGCGAGGTCATACCATCCGCGCGTCAAAAGCTCCCCCTGATAAAAATCGATTCCACTGATGACGAAAATATTGACCAGCATGGTAAGAGCGCCGGCTTTCAGCACTGCGGTCCTCTTCTTGCACTGGATCACGCTGAGTGCGGCGACAATGCTGCCCAAAAAAAAGAAGATCGGGATAAAAGGGTCCCCCTGAAAGGAAATGCCGAGCAGGATGCTGACGACGAAAGAGAAACCCAGAGCAAGATGAAAGTCGAGGAGCAGACAGACAAGCATGGCACCCGATGCCACAGGAAGTGCAAACCCGATCGTCATGATGTCAAGCTGCAGTTTGTCGGCCATTAAAGAAAAAAACTGCTTGGCGGCCTGGGATACGGAGATCGTGAGGAACAAGAGGAGTGCAAGCAGCAGGATTTTCCTCGTATCCGCAAGGAGCGCGGGGCGATATCGGCGGATATCGCGGTAGAACAGGTAGAAAATAATGAGGACCAATGCCGATAGCCCGATATAGGCCTGAGAACGGTTGCCGATCCCCTCGCGTCGGCCGAATTCTTCCAAGATGCGGGCCGCCTGATCGGTCACCCGGCGGCCCGAAGCTACAATCGGCGCGCCTTTATCCACATTGAGAGGGACCATGGTATTATTCGGTCCGGGATATTCGAGCGAAAGCGCGTAAGGGGCAGTGATGGTCCGCGTGGCGAGGTCGCCCGTTGCAAGGAGTGGAATTCGCGGCAGAAGCAAATATGCCAGAAGGACAGCCGTGATGAGAGCGATGCAGGTGTTGAGTAGTGTGTGAATTGGCGACGTCACTGCAGGCCGTTCTTCGCGGTCCCCCTCCGGCACCTGGTTCTTCGGGAGGAGATTCATGATCGTCTCGTCATTTTTGTTGGTCATTCGATGCCTCGTGCTTCTCATAGGCTTTAATGATCTGCTGGACCAGCTTATGGCGTACGACATCGCGGTTCGTAAAATACACGAACTGAATCCCCTCGATGCCGTCGAGGATTTTTTGGACTTCGATGAGACCGGAACCTTTGCCGCTGGGAAGGTCGATCTGGGTTATGTCGCCGGTGATGACTGTTTTTGAATTAAACCCGAGTCGGGTGAGGAACATCTTCATCTGCTCGGACGTCGTATTCTGCGCTTCATCGAGGATGATAAACGAATCGTTCAGCGTTCTGCCGCGCATGAACGCCAGCGGCGCGATTTCTATGTCGCCGCGTTCCACCAGTTTGTTTGCCTTTTCCGTCTCGATCATATCATAGAGGGCATCGTAGAGCGGCCGCAGATAGGGGTTGACCTTTTCATAGAGGTCGCCCGGCAGAAACCCGAGCTTCTCCCCCGCTTCGACGGCCGGACGCACCAGGATGATTCTGCTGACCTCGCGACGCAGGAGGGCCGAGACCGCCGTGGCCATGGCAAGGTATGTCTTTCCCGTGCCCGCAGGACCGATGCCGAAAACGATATCATACTGTCTGATCGCCTCGACGTACTTGCGCTGGGTCTCGTTCTTCGGCGCTACCGCCCGTTTTCTGCTGGAGACCGGGATTGTCTTCTGAAAGATGTCCTTCAAAGCTGAGGAGGGGTCCGAAGAATATGCATGAATAGCGGTGTTCACATCGTCTTTTTGACTGATGATCCCCTGGTTGAGCATTTCGGAAAGCTGTTTGATGAGCCGCTCGACACTCGCAACTGCGCTTTGGTCGCCCTCTATATGGATCCTGTTGCCCCGTGCATTCAAAATCACGCCGTAGGTGTTTTCGATCAACCTGAGGTTCGTGTCCCGGTCTCCATACAGGCTCGGCAGCGAATGCTCATTCTCTATGATAAGGTTTACTGCGGTGGTTTTCATCGCGGGAATACGGGCATATGGCAAGGCCGTATACTTGATAGATTAATATGGTAGCATGTCATCCCGGCAATGTCAATTTCCTTTTAGTAGTCAATCCCCTTTTGGGCGGGGACGCCGCGGTCATAAGGATGTTTGACGTTGCGCATCTCCGTCACGAGGTCGGCGGCCTCGATAACCTCGGGGCAAGCATTCCTGCCGGTAAGAACGATGTGCACCATAGGAGGCTTCTTCGCAAGCAGGTCGAGGACGTCTTTGACGTCGATGAGACCAAGAGCTACTGCCGTATTGATCTCATCGAGTACGACGATATCCCGGGAGCCCGACAGGATCCGCTGGCGAGAGAGAGCCAGGGCTTCGGCTGCTGACCGCTTGTGTTCCGACAGCGGCTTTGCATCGCCCAGGCAGTTGACAAATCCGCTTCCGAGGGAGACGAATTCGAGTTCGGGCGCCAGTCGTTCAGACGCCTTTGCCTCTCCGGTCGGGTTGGAACTTTTGATGAACTGGATCATGGAAACAGTCATCTTGTGGCCGGAAGCACGCAAAGCCACGCCGAGTGCGGCGCTTGTCTTCCCTTTCCCGTCGCCGGTAAATACGATGATCAGACCTTTGTTCAGGTTATACTCCCTTTCCAGCAAGACCGGCTTGCATTCCGGATCAACGATGAATCTTGCCGCACGCGGAAAGATCATAACATGTTGATGGGGAAAACTCAAGAGCATTGCTTTTCCGCGCCTGCGCTTTGCATTTTGGCGTTGCCGGTGTATAATGCACTCTATGCACCACGGAAAAAACCTGCTTTTCTATCTCTTCCTGACGTTTGCAGCTGTCTGTATAGGCGGTACTATCGGGTACATGATCTTCACCGTTTGGGACTTGCCGGAAGTTCAGACCCTCGAAGAATACAGGCCGAACATCACATCCCGCGTCTATTCCGGCTCTAACCGGCTGCTCGCCGAGTTTTTCCTGGAGAACCGTACTCCCGTGGCTCTCGATGATGTCCCCGACATGATGATCAAGGCGCTCATTGCTACCGAGGACATACGATTCTATCAACATTTCGGCATCGATCTGCGCGGCGTCGTCCGTGCGATGTATCGAAACATCCGGGCGCGAAGGGTCCTTGAAGGCGGCAGTACGCTCACGCAACAACTGGCCAAAGTCCTCTTCCTGACGCCGGAGAGGAGTTATACCCGCAAGCTTAAAGAGATGGCCCTGGCGCTGCGAATCGAGCAACGATATACGAAACGGGAAATTCTCTCACTCTATCTCAATCAGATCTATTTCGGCAGTGGCGCCTACGGTATCGAGGCGGCGGCACAAATATACTTCGGGAAACACGCCCGGGACTTGAGCCTTGCCGAATGCGCCCTTCTGGCTGGACTCCCCCGCTCGCCGCGGTATTACTCGCCGTTTAAATCGCCGGCCAGTGCTCTCGGCAGGCGCGCCTATGTCCTTGACCGCATGGTCGCGATGGGTGTCATCAGCACCATGCAGGCGGAAGAAGCCAAGAAAGCGCCCCTCCCGGTTCAAGCAACCGCAAAAACCGCGGGCCGTGCACCCTATTTCGTAGAGTATGTGCGGCAGAAAGTCGAGGAGCGCTTCGGATCGAGCATCCTCTATTCAGGCGGGCTCAATATCTACACAAGCATCAACGATGATCTGCAAAGTTATGCTGAGCAGGCCGTACAGTCCGGTCTCTCGAAGATCGAAGCCCGAACGAAGAAACCGGGGCACTCCCGACTCCAGTCTGCCCTGTTTGCAATTGAACCGGCAACAGGACGGATCCTCGCAATGGTCGGCGGCCGTGATTACAGCCAGAGCCAGTTTAACCGTGCCTTGCAAGCCCTCCGGCAGCCTGGTTCGGCCTTCAAGCCGATTATCTACACAGCGGCCTTCGAACATGGGTACAGCGCCTCGGACATTCTCGATGATGCACCGCTGTCGATCACGGTGAACCGGAATAAAGACTGGAACCCGGAGAACTTTACGCACACGTACCAGGGGCCGGTCACTCTGAGGAGAGTGCTCGAACAGTCACTGAACGTGCCCACGATCCGGCTTGTCGAAAAGCTCGGAACGGATGAAATCATCCGATATGCCAGAAAAATGGGGATCACCAGTCCCCTCACGCGGTATCTGCCGCTCGCCCTTGGCAGTTCCGACGTTACGCTGGCCGAACTTACGTCCGCTTTTTCCGTCCTCGACAACCACGGCGTAAAAATAGGACCGATATCGATCCTGTCCATTTCCGACAGTTCAGGCCGGGTACTCTATACGAATGACTCTATGCCGGAACAGGTCATAAAACCCGAGACCGCATTCCTTATCACCTATCTATTAAAAGGGGTGATTGAACACGGGACCGGATGGAAGGCCCGGGAGCTCGACAGGCCTGCTGCGGGAAAGACCGGGACCACGAACGATTATCGTGATGCCTGGTTTGTCGGTTATACGCCAGGCCTCGTTGCAGGAGTGTGGGTCGGATACGACGATCAGTCGACCATCGGGCCGAAGGAAACCGGCGCGCGGGCCGCGCTTCCTGTCTGGCTTGAATTCATGAAGAAGGCCCTTGCCGATCGCCCGGTTGAAGAATTTTCCGTACCTAACGGCATTATCTTTAAGCAGGTGGACCCCCAAAACGGTCTTTTGAGCACCGAACGCTGCCGAAATTCCATCCGCGAAGCCTATGTCCCGGGCACAGAACCCCATCTCTTCTGCGATGAATCCGGCGGGGCCTCCGACGAAACCGCGGTCCAGGATGAGGCGCCCTAAATCCATATAAATATTGACAACGCCATTATTGTTTGTTAATCTTGATAAGTGATATTTCGGCTATCGAAAAAGTCGGCTCCTCTTATTCCGAGAATCCTCGAAGCATTGGCTCCCACGTGGCTTTTTGCCCGATTGACCATTGCAAGAAAAATGTTAATGGGCTACATGACACTCGTAACGCTTACCGTTATCGTTGTGGCATACGCTCTCATCAGCCTGCAACGGATCAACAGCCTGAACAGCAGCATTGTCAAAGTCGACGTCATCGTGGAAGAGGCTTCCGACAAAATGCTTGATGCCGTACTTGCCCAGGACACCTACGAAAAACGGTTTCTGATACTCAAGAGTTCCGATATGAAAGGTCTCTATCTAAAAAGAGGCAAGGAATTTGACAGCTGGCTCAATGTCCTGAAAAACCTCCCCGACAGCGACAACCTCCCGATCAAAAAAATCGACAGATTGCATACAAAATATACCGATCTCTTCACTAAAGAGGTACAGCTGGTCAGGAAACAGGAAATAACTCGGGCCTATGCCATCTCGAATCGTGACATCAAGTCCGTTCTTGACAGGCTCCTGGACGCCCTGCGGACGATGTCCGCGAGCGCCAAGGTTGCCCAGGATATGAAAATGAAAGGGATCAGCGTATTAGGCGGTACAGCATTTATGACGACGGCTGCCCTCTGCCTCTTCAGCATTCTGATGGGCGCCGTGGCCGGGCTGGTCGTGACCCATCATATTTCTTCATCCATTCATAAATTAAAAGAAGCAACGGAACACATTGCCGAGGGCGACTTCGACTACGATCCCCGTATCAGAACCCAGGATGAGATCGGCAGCCTTTCAGAGTCTTTTCTTGCCATGGGAAAACGGCTTAGGAAACTGGAAGAGATGTACCTTGATGCGAGTCCCCTTACGCGCCTGCCCGGGGGCATCGCTATTGAAAATGTATTGAAAAAACGTCTGGATTCAAGCCAGCCCGTTGCTTTTTGCGTGCTTGACCTTGACAACTTCAAAGCGTTCAACGACCGGTACGGTTATGCGAACGGCAGCGAGGTCATCAAAGAGACGGCTAAGATCATCGAACAGGCGGTCAAGTCCAAAGGCACGTCCGAAGATTTTGTCGGCCATGTAGGGGGCGATGACTTCGTCGTCATCACACTTCCCGACCACATGCGGGAGATTGCCGGTGAGATCATTAATCAATTTGATCGCAGAATCCCCGGATATTACGATGCCGACGACCGCCAGCGCGGCTACATTCTCGGGAAAACAAGGCAGGGTATCGAAATGGAGTTTCCTATCATGACCATATCCATTGCCATCGTCACCAATGAACAGCGGCAACTCGTTAATCCCCTCGAAGCGTCGGAAATTGCGGCCGAACTGAAGGATTACGCCAAGACCATTCCGAAGAGCGTGTTTGTCGTGGACAAGAGGAGGAGCGGGTGAAAAAAATCGTAGTGCTGATTGCCCTTATCATACTGGCGGGATGTGCGTCGTTCAAAATGGAGACGCAACCGGAGAGGGATTTTAAGACTGCCGCAGCGGCAGTCAACGGGAAGAGATACGAAGAAGCTGTCACTATGTACCAAAAAATACTCGGCGAGTTTCCGCAGTCGGAAAGTGCTGCCGATGCATTGTTCCAGATAGCGTATGTGCAGACGTTCTATGACAACCCGCAGAAAGACTATGCCGGGGCCTTGCAGAGTTTCGACGAATTCATCAAGCGGTATCCCGGTCACGCACGGTATCAGGAAGCAGAGAACTGGCGCTTTATTCTGAGGACAATCCTCGATTTAAGGAAGGAAAATGATCGGCTGCATAAAAACATTGAACAGCTGAAGAAACTGGATATCAGACATGAGGAAAAGAGACGGGGGCGATAAGCTACATATTCCCCACAGTCCCTTTGTTAACGTCCTAGTTTTCATTGAGCAAGGTCATAGCCGCCGCAAAGACTTCTGCCACTGTTATCTGCTTCATGCATTCAGCATTTCGCTTGCATTTCGGCGTATAGCCGAACGTCGTACAGGGACTGCAGGACAGATGCTTGTTGATCACAATACAATTTCCCTCTCGCGGTGCCCACTTCTTTTCCCTTCCCGGTCCGAACAAGGCAACGATTTTTATTCCGAGTCCGTATCCAATATGCATGATGCCAGAGTCTCCTGTTATGAGCAAAGACGATTGCTCTAAAACAGCGGCTGTTTCGGGCAGAGACAACTTGCCGCAGAAATTCATGCTATTGGGAATACCTTGTATTATCTTCTCCCCCTCCCGCATATCATCGTTACCTCCGACAACAACGATGCCATAGCCACGTTCGCATAGAATCTCTGCAGTTTGACGAAACCGGCCACTGCCCCATTGTCTCTCACGCAAACTCCCGCCGGGGAAGAACGAGATAATTTTTTTGCCTGCCAGCGGTTTCAAACGTTGTAGAATAAATATTTTTGACAACTCGGGTACGGTAAGAAAAGGCGTATCGCATACAAAAAATATCTTTTCGGAAATAAATGATATCAAGTTGAAGAAACTGTCGATCTCATGACTCTCGTGAGAATACGGCACTGGATGCGTAAACAACTTACGTCGTTCATTGGTTGCATAACCAATCAACACCGGCGCAGCGTTTAACCTAGCGACAACCGCGGAAAGACGGTGCCATTGCTCAGTATCGATAACCAAATCATAGTATCCTCGGACAGCCTCAGATAACTCTATCGGCCTATCATAATGGTATACTTTATTTACTGCAGTGATTAACGAATAAACCGCACTGTTTCTTTCTTCAGCAAGCATATCAATGATAGCATGAGGAAATTTCTTGCGCAGTGTCTTAATAGTCGGTATCAGAAGCACAGCATCGCCAATGCCACCAGGCCGAATAATCAGTATTTTTTGGGGGGAGGGGAATGCCCGTAAACGCGGCGAAGAGAGAGAATAGGTTAGCAACGCTCCCACAGTCTTATCCATATTTTTGAGGAGTCGTATTCTCACAAATCATTGTACCTTACGCATATTTTTTAGCCTGATCCTTAAATATTCTGTAATTGGCATCAAGCTGGACACAATTTCTTCATTTGACAGTTTAACCAGCTTTTGCACGTCTTTTCTTTTTTTCAGCATCAGTGGAAATTCTTTTAACGCGTCTAATTTTCCTTTTATAAATGGTTTCCACTTCCTTTTTACTAGACAGAAAAACGCGAATGAGCTAAGCTCATAGAGCAAACGCTGGGGTAAGTGGCGCAGCAAAATACCCAAAGGCACATTTTTGATTAAGACCCAGACGTTGTTACGGGAAAAAAAATAAACGGCCTGATCGCTAAATTCACCTATCGAAGCACTTACTTTGTGATACGCAACTGCTTCGGGTACAAACAGGCATTTCCAGCCAGCCAGCCATGCCCGAAGGTTAATATCAGTATCCTCATGGTTAAAAAAGATGTCGCTATCAAGAAACCCGATCCGGTCAAGCATTTCACGTTTATAGATTACTGCTGCTGCGCAAGCTCCAGGAACTAAACGGCGTGCAACAAAGCATCCTTCTGGCTCGTTCTCCCCCATTTTTGTGCCCGTAAATGCGGTTGTAAATGTATCGCCAGCACTATCTATCCTGTTCGTCCCCGCAATGATTATTTTTGAAGAACAGAAACCAACAGCAGGGTCGGAATATACCGCTTCAACCATTACCTCCAGCCATCGTTCCTCGAGTACTGCATCATTATTCAAGAGAACGATCAAATCGCCGGACGCAATCTTTAGTCCTTCAATATTGCCACCCGTAAAGCCGGTATTTTCCTGAAGCACCACAATTTTGGTTTGCGGGTAATGCTCTCTCACAAAACTAACGGATTCATCGTAAGAAGCATTATCAACCAGTATAATTTCGTACTGAGAATAGGTTTGCCGCAAGACAGAATCAAGACAACCTTTAATGAGCGAACGGCCATTCCAGTTGACAATTATGACACTTGCTAAGGGACTAATAATAATATCTCCTTTGCCAGAATATCACGAAAGATTGATTGAAAAATCTTTTCTGAGCTTCGTTAGGTTTGGGTTGTAATAAGGGTCGCAGTTTATTGCGACATCCGCCCATTTTGTATTGAATAACATTATCTCATTTATAAATCTCTCGAGTTTTTCCGGAGTGTCCTCTGGACCTCGGGACTTTGATTCAAAATGATACAATTCGGCATAGGGAGTCCATACAACTAAATAACCAAGCTTTCGTAATTTCAAACAGAGATCTACATCGCCGTAAGCCACTTGGTATGCTTCATCAAAACCATTGACCTGTTTATAAATCGCTTTTGGAATCATCATGCATGCGCCCGTTACAGCTGATAAATTCTGCACAATCTTCAACCGGTCCATATATCCTGACGCTTTTCCTGAGTAAAATTCGTGCGAATGACCAGCCACGCCTCCGATACCGAGTATTATGCCAGCGTGCTGGATGGAACCGTCCGGATAGTACAGTTTTGCACCTACAGCACCTACACCAGGCCGACAAGCATGCTCCAGCATTCGTTCAATCCAGTCGGTGTTTATGACAACAGTATCGTTATTCAAAAAGAGTAAATAACTACCGACAGCATGTAAAGCGCCGTAATTATTTAATTCTGAATAATTGAACTTCTGATTCCATGTAGCAATCTTTATCCTATCGTCTCTCGATATATGCTCGTAATAATCCAACAGTTTGCGTTGCACCGATCCATTATCAACGACTATGATTTCATAATTTGCATAACTGGACTTATCGCATATTGATCTTATGCATCGTGATAAATCATCGTAATGATCCCTGTTCGGGATAATAATGGATACCTTTTCCTGCGGAAAATGATATGATATTTTAAAAGTATTCAGCACAAAGCCGCCCTTTACGGACGCTTTCAGTCCGATCCTATTAATATGCTCTGAAAGGGCTTTTATACCAGATTCTGATGCGTAGTTTTTGGAGGAACGATTGATCGATGTGGAATTTTTGGATGCTCTCCAATGATACAGTATTTTAGGAATGTGGACTACCTGTTTGGCCTTTTCCGTTGATCGAAGAAAGAGATCATAATCCTGGCTTCCCTCAAAACCCTTTCGAAACAATCCGACCTCATCCAACAGCGACCTTTTAATTGCGGTAAAATGGCAGATATAATTGCAGCTCCGCAACATATCGGGGCTAAAATCGGGTTTAAAATGCGGATAAAAACGACGCCTGCCATCCTCGGACAGTTTGTCCTCGTCGGAATAGATGAAATCGGAATCGGGATGCATAGTTACCGACCTTACGATTTCAAACAAAGCGCATGGCGCAAGCGTATCATCATGATCCAAAAAAGCTACGTAATCGCCGGTCGCCATGATTATGCCAGCATTTGAATTGCCAGCTATACCAAGATTTGTTCCAAGAAACTCGACCTTAATTCTTTGATCCTTCAGCATCCAGGACTCTAACAGTTCCCGGACGTCTTCACGACTGCCTCCATCAGCAATGCACAGTTCCCAGTTGGGATATGACTGGTTGACAACAGATGACAGCATTTCCTTAAGATACCTTATATTAGTATTGTATACGGGAACTATGAGACTTATTTTGATATTTTTAACTCTTAGATGGACAGAATCATTATTAAAAGAAGAATGTAATTCTGTTTGATCAATCCATTTATTGTATAATTTATCCTTTAAAAAAACCTGATTCAAAAACTCAACTGTTCTGGAAAACGTACTGAGAAATCCTTCACTTCTTAGATACTTAAAGGCATTAAAAATATTTCGGAAACTCATGTTATATAAGTTTATTTTATAGGTGCGTATCATTGACTTTTTTTGATCGGTCATCATGCGCTAATTACAACCTCAAGATATCCCATTCTCACTATGTGAATCCGGCTCACGGCATCCTTTTTTCCAATCGTTTCAAATTTTTAGGCTTCGAGACGAGTTTTAAAAACTTTTTCACAGAGATTCCCAGACGCCAAGATTGAATTGGATGACGAAAAATTAAAGAGAACAGCGGCGCAAGTTTATTATCGCTGACTTGAACAAGTCTAAGGCGATGTCCAAAAAGAGACGCTTTCATCGGAACACGATAAGAAGAATCAATTTCAGCATAAACCTTTTGAAGCATTGCGATTACATTGCATAAACGTTGGTCCTCGGGCAGATTTGCCCACGTATTGGTGTGATGCAGCCGGTAACAAGCCATGGGTTCACTTAGATAGTAGATAGACCCGAATTGTGAAAGTAAAAGCCAGATCGGCCAATCACCTAACTTCAGCTTTAACAGCCACTCCGGCAACTTTAAAACATTATTTCTGAAGACAACCGAAGGAGTATGGATTATGTTTCCCTGGACGAGATCCTCAAGCTCGTATTTTTCCTTGTTTACAGGCATATTCGAAAGTTCACTGGTTCCCGTATCATTATTCAAAATCGATACTTGATGGAATGCAAGAACATACTCCGGATGCTCATCAAGAAAATCAACCTGTTTCTGGAGCTTATCTGGGTCCGTCCAGAAATCGTCGCCTTCCAGAATTGCAACATACTTTCCCTTGCACGTTTCATATGTATAGCGAAAATTACGACTACCACCGAGATTTTTATCATGTAACAGTAGACGGACTTTCTGGGGGAAACGCTTATGATAATCTGTTACGATCCTCCGAGTCTCATCAGTAGAATAGTCTTCGCCAATAACGATCTCATATTCGAAACTGACTTTCTGCATCAGGATACTCTCGATCGCCTGGGCAATGAACTTCTCATGATTAAATGTTACTATCAGGACGCTTACTTTCATAAGATAGTCTTTGCAGTATTTTTACTCTCAAGCAAAGACATAATCGCTGCCCCGTTTTCAATCGAAAAACGAATGATTGCACAAATTGACTTTATTTCATCCGTAGATACCGATGTTCCAGTCGGCAAAGAGATAACTTTCTTCGTTATTCTTTCGGTTTCCGGAAGGAGCATTCGTGAATGCGGGAAATATGAGCAATAGGGTTCCAGTTCATGACAACCGGGGTAAAAGTAACGGCGAGCTATCACATTTTCTGCATGAAGTATCTTCATCAATGCATCGCGGCTGATACAAGCTTCATCCTCATCCACCTCACAGACAATATACTGGTAATTGTTTTTTTCTCTTTTGTTGTACGAGACAAGCTTGATGCCTGGTATGTCTTTAAGCCCCTCTTTATATTCTTCATAGTTTCTGTGATTGATGGCAATAAATTTTCCAAGACTCTCCAGACCGGTCAATCCCATGGCAGCGGACACCTCGCTCATCTTGCCATTGGTGCCGATATAAATAACCTTGTCATACCCGGCAAAACCGAAGTTCTTCATGAGGCGAAGCTTTGCAGCCAACTCGTCATTGTTTGTGACTACCGCTCCACCCTCGAATGTGTTGAAAAATTTCGTGGCATGAAAACTAAAAACTTCGGCCTCACCGAACCCACCAACCATTTTCCCCTTACAAGAGCAACCAAAGGCATGAGCAGCATCAAAAATCAATTTAAGGTTGCGTCTGTTTGCAATCTCCGTTATCGCTTCTACATCACATGGACGTCCCCATAAATGGACCCCTATGATGCCGCTAGTTCGAGGTGTTATCAGTCTTTCAATGCAACCTGGGTCTATATTGTGCGTTTCGGGGTTTATATCACAAAAAACTGGAGTTATTTCCTGCCACTGAAGAGCATGTGCGGTCGCAATAAACGTAAAGGAAGGTATAATGACTTCCCCTTTCAGCCCAAGCGCACGGATAGTTATCTCCAGCGCAACAGTCGCGTTGCACATGGCGATGCAGTGCTTTACGCCAAGGTAGTCGGCGATTTTGTATTCAAGTTCCAGGCAATAGGGACCGCCATTTGTAAGCCACCTGCTGTCCAACATGTCATTGATTAACCCGAGAAGTCGTTCCCTCTCACCGATATTGGGTCGTCCGACGTGTAACTTTTCAGGGAAAGAAGGTTTTCCGTTAATAATCGCCAGGTCATCAAGACATTTTTTTGTTAGATTCATAGATATTCACTCATCTGTCAAAATTGCGTAGCCGATACCACTTTTTCCGAAACCATTACCGTTATAAAATAAATATTTTACATTTTGATGTCGATAGACAAAGCAGTATTCTATCATTTCTGAATCCCATCCAAACTCCGATCTTTCTATACCGACTTCGTCATCTTTTCTCGTCCATTCAACACCATCTGATGATTCAGCATAACCTAGTCGGTAACTTCTCCCAGGATCTGTCCTGTAATCAGTAGCGCTCCGATATGAATAAATCATTTTATAAGTTCCATTTTCTATAAAGACACAAGGACGGCCTATCGCTTCCGCAAATTCGTCATAATCTACACATACCTTGGAAGTCTTTTTCCAATGCATGCCATCCATTGATTCCGCATATTTCACATGGTAGAAGGGCTCAGGTTTTCCTTTAATATTTTCCCATTTTGTACATGATACATACCACATTTTCCAGACTTCATTTCTCTTTAATACGCACGGAGCCGTATTAAAATAAGGTTCGTCTATCGCTCTATCACACAGCGGGCCTTCGGATACCTTAAAAAAACTTTTTCCATTATCCTCACTAAGCGCCAACCCAATAGATAACCGATAAGAAACTGTTACTTGAGGATTCCAAGCAATATAATAAAGGTATTTCTTGTTATTATGCGTTATTAACCATGATGGCATTATTCCGCTGTCATCAAAAGTACCTAGTTTACCCAAGGGAAGTATCGGACCATCATTCAAATAAACTATATTTCTCGGGTTGTTTGCTTCAACTTCCATATACGTCGGAATCGAGTGTCCATCCTTATTTCGACAGCTGAAATATATTCTTAATATCTCATCATTTAGTTTATCGACAACCGGTATTGCTGCATGAGAAAACATCCCTCCGAACTCCTGTTGTGGCGCAAAAATCAGTCCTTTCTTCATCCATTTCATGTTATAAGCCCTTCACCCGATGACTCGCAATTTTCGACAATTGCGTTTTGATTCCGGGATACACACCAGACTCCTTGGTATTTTCGAGAATCAAGGCACCCGCCCCGATTAAGGAACGTTTGGAAACGGTAATTCTGTCCCTAACCGTTGCGTTTACGCCAAGGAAGGAGTATTCATCAATGACACAATGGCCCGAAATTACCACGTGCGAAGCTATGAAACAATGATCTTTGATCACGCTATGGTGGCCTAAGTGATTACCGCTCCACATCATCACATTATTGCCGATTTCAGTGAAAGGCTGAATCACGTTATTTTCAAAAATGAAGCAATTTTCACCAACAGGAGTATTGTAATATGTAGCCTTTGAACTTATATAAGTGATAAATTGGTACCCCTTGTTCTTTGCTTCATAGTATTTATTAGCTCTGGATTTATTCATTTCTGCGGGGCTCATGGGTACAAATAATTTATAATCTCCCGGAGGGCAAGTATGCTCCAGTGTTTCGAATTCCACAACCGGCAGGCCCAGAAATTCTTCAGCCTTCATATATTCTTTATCCACGGTAAACGACGTAACATCATGTTCTGAATCATGGGTAAGATAAAAATGAGCTAATTGAGCAAAGTCTTGGACCCCGAAAATTATCACCTTGGCCATAAATTCTCCCGCTCCATATGTCCTCATTATCGGTATACATAGGTTGTAAACTCATACAGCCCATAATCGCTTCTGATAACAAATTTTCTGCTAACGTTTTTTTGCAAATGTGAAGCGAGTTGATCAAAGGGCACATGAAAGAGGTCGTCACGCTCCCAAGCTACATGCTTTGACATAAGATTGAAAGCAATCCCCATTTTTGCCTTTTTAAAAATTTCATCGATCACTGCTTTAAAGTAACCGAACATTTCATCAAAAGACAACTCCCTCTTTTCAGTGAAAACACCATTCATGACGATATAGTCAAATTCAGGTATTATTGATTTCTCATGTAATATATCAACTGTATAGTATTTGTTTTGTGGATACTTAGTTTTACTTACATTTATAAATTTTTCAGAAATATCAAGACCTGAGTACTCAACCCCGGTAAGGTTGTTTTTCTGTATATAGTCATACAAATGCGACGCGCCGCACCCGAAATCCAGAAGAGTTACTTTATCTTTTGTCTCTCTTATAACTTCCAGCATCACCTTATGTCTGGTATTAACGTCCTCAAGCTTGGGCCAGTCAACTCCTAGATGCGAGTCGCCGTACTTATCCAGGCAGGACTCATAATGAGATACAATTTTCATGTAGTCGGCGGTTAAAATTTTTTTATTGCGCATACACGTTGGATTTCTTACACTGACTAGAAATATTCTCAACTTGCGAGAATGTTTAGATAAACTCCCCCGTTCGATACAACGGAAAATAACTCGATGAAGTTAATTTTTTCGCTTTAACGATAACCTGATACGCTTCCCTATCAAATATCTTGCCGCAAAAATAAACAGTTCGCGTTCCGTTTGCCCAACCCCGCTTATAACGAGTCAATCCATCATCCCTCGCACTGGTACCAGCTCCCGCGCCCAAACAAACCCATTGCAGCCCAAGCTCCCTAAAATATTCTATCGCCGTCCACATCAAGGCAAACCCGGCACTTGAACCATATCCTTCATCTGTGTATGCTCCAAGATGGTAATATGCTATGGCACCCTGTACAAACCAGAGCAAAGCGCCTATCGTAGTGTTTTGGCGAAGGGCGCGAAACATCACCATACCGGGAGCAGCCAACTGCTTGACAAAAGATTCTGAGGAAAAAGCCCTTATTCCCCGGATAACATGTCTTGTTATCAAACCAGTATAAAGATTGGTCCAGTCGCCAGCAAGCGCCGGAGGATTATCACACCTTTCCACAACGACCTCCCTGGGGACCTTTCTTAAATTTCTTTTATGATTATCTGAAATAAAAGAGAACCCGGGCTGTTTGAGATCAATAATAAAATGTTCTTTAAACGGATAACAGACATCCGGAAAACATTCCATCAACGATTTCAAGGAATAATCACCGAAAGGATCTGTAACTAATGATAGACTGACTAGATCGCTGCTGATACCCTTCAGATCCTCTTTTAATCGAGACCAATTGTTGCAACTAAAAAACGGATAGCACCCCATGGCATCGTAATCGGGGGAATCGGGGATCTGTCGTTTCAGCACCCATCCTTCGCAACAGGGCAAAGAAACGGGTTCACCAAATTGAGATAACGACTTAGCATATAACGGGTGTAAATAGCCGGTTCTGCGAGTATTCGTTAGAATCATTGTTTTTCCGCAACGTAAAGAACGCTCATTTCGGTTATTGCACATTGCCGAAAGACATTCCGTCCAAAATAGTCACAACCAAATTCTTTAACGTTAAAGCCAGCAGCCTCAATTCGATCGAGAAATCCTTGTCTTGAATACATCCTTACGTGGTCGTTCTGGCCAAAACGACGCCACTTTTCACCTTCATCAGTGAGCCCCGGCTCTTCGTCGATTTCCTCCAGAACCAGCAGAATCGGCACCATCAGAATCCCCCACCCGCCTGGCTTAAGAATTCTGTAAAGTTCACGTAACGCCTTCCGGTCATCCGAAACATGCTCCAGAACATGTGAACATATAAAACAATCAAAGGAGCCATCCACATAAATCTGCATGTCAGTTATATCGATCCTATCGTCAACTCCGTCCATCAAAAGATCAGCAGTACGAACTATGAATACACCATATTTCTCGATTAATTGACCCAAAGGTAAAGATGGTGCGATTTCTAATAGATTGAATTTAACTTTGTGATCTACTGTGGCGAATCTTTTTCTTATGTAGAGGGCATATAGCCTTTCTCTGTCCACAGCGCCACAATACGGACAGCTATAATGTTCATAATTTAATGTCTCTGCATCGTCGATTGAGTAAATATAATCTTGCTTCCTTAATTGTTCATGATAGTAATTCGGTAACGGTAAGAACGCCTTTACTTTTTTTTCGCATACTGGGCAGTAATATGGATAAAATCCGTCAACAATTTTGCCGACTATTTTTCTGATATTTATCATAAATCTGAATGTGAGGTTATCCATTGGAAATGTGGCCTAACAGCACCCTCCCACTTACCATACCACTTCCCCTGTCTTTCCGTATCGTGAACTTCAAATGTTGCGACATTCTCCAGATCAATGAGCGGAATAGACATATCTTTAACAATCAGTAATCGAACACGGTATATGGCATCGTTCAAAAAATTACCAGGGATAAGAAATGCGCCCTTGACTAAACCTCTTGAGTACACGCTTGCAGTTGAACCAGTATTGAAAATACATACATCCTGATTATTGTAGAGCACAACGCTGAAATTAAGCAACGCATCAGCTTCGAAATTCCAAAATTGAAATTCCATGTTTATTGGGATAGACACGGTAATGGCTTCGCCTTTTTCGTCGCCGTCATAAGAAATTTTTACTGAATGCAACCGAATTTTTGTGCTGCCTGGAGCTTTTTCCGGATTTTCCCAAACTTGGCCTAACTTAAGTAAAGATCCATTTTGCAAGTAATCCGAAACGACTTCACTTGAGGCAGCATCTTTCAATATTCTGCCCGCGCTGATCCATATAGCACGATTGCATAAGCTCTGCAGAGCGGTCATGTTATGACTAACAAAGATAATCGTTCGACCGTCTTTGCCGGCCTCCCCCATTTTTCCCAAACATTTATTTTGAAATTGCGCATCCCCAACCGCCAACACCTCATCCACGACTAAAATCTCAGGTTCTAGATGAGCAGCAACTGCAAAAGCAAGCCGTACATACATCCCTGAAGAATAGCGCTTTACCGGCGTATCCAGGAATTTCTCTATCTCAGCAAAATCAACAATCTCGTCAAACTTCCTCTTTATCTCCGACCGGCTCATTCCTAGGATTGCTCCGTTCAGAAATATATTTTCTCTCCCGGTCAATTCGGGATGGAACCCCGTACCAACTTCGAGCAGACTCGCTACCCTTCCCCTAATCCGAACTTCGCCTGCCGTCGGTTCAGTAATACGGCTGATAATTTTAAGAAGGGTTGATTTTCCCACACCGTTGCGCCCGATGATACCGATTCGTTCCCCCTGCTTCACCTCGAATGAAACTTCCTTCAACGCCCAGAATTCTTCGCGGTTCGGATGCTGTTTGATTTTCCCGGAAGAAAACGGATGGAGTAGACGAGTTACAAGACCACGGGCTGCATCGGCAATAACATCACGTAACGCAATATACCGTTGTGGTTCAGTCTGGTGGCTGAGAAGGAACTTCTTGCCGAGGTTTTCAACGGTGATGACAGTGGACATTTCTACACCACGTCCGCGAATGATCGTTCCATATTCCGGAAATAGATGACTCCCCCTATAAACATGAGAGCAGTCAGTAAAGCTGAAGCAAAAAGGCCGGGCCAATATATTGGGAAACTGTTCCCGAGAATGGCCCATCGGAAGCCGTCTATCACACCGACCATCGGATTGAGAAAGTAAAGGAACCTCCACTGCTGTGGTACGATGGCGCTTGAGAAACCAACGGGGGAGATGAAGAGTCCGGCCTGGACCAAAAATGGGACGACATATCTAAAATCACGATATTTCACATTGAGAGCCGAAAGCCACAGCCCTGCTCCGAATGCCGTCAAAAGTGCCATGCAAAGAAAAATGGGGAGAAGAAGTATCCTTATATCCGGCAGGAACCCATACCACGTCATAATCACACATAGAATAATAAGAGATATGAAGAAATCAAGCAAGCTGACAATGACGGCGCCTGCCGGCACAATAAGACGTGGGAAATAAACCTTGCTGAGCAGATTGGAGTTGTCTATCAGTGAGTTGCTGCTCTCAGAAAGGGAGTTAGCGAAAAACTGCCACGGTAGCATGGCAGCATAGACCATTATTGGATAAGGCACGCCGTTGGACGGCAGTTTGGCCAGTTTGCCAAACACAACGGTAAAGACCAGCATGGTGAACAACGGGCGCAGGATACTCCAGGCAATGCCGATGATAGTCTGCTTGTAGCGCACCAGGATATCTCTCCACGCAAGGAAGACAAAAAGTTCGCGGTAGCGCCATATATCACGCCAGTAATTAATAGTACTCGTGCCCGGCTTTATGACTATCTCAGGTTGTTCATCCATTAGCTTCAAAGCCTACTTATGAATTAAAAATCTTTGGAAATACGACAAAGTCTTGGGATCTCACTTTTTAGGCCTTTTGCCGGCAACATAATTACTGTCTTTTTTCCGGAAATGGCATCTTGTGATCATTTATAAATGATAAACCCTGTCATCCCGGCCCAAATGACACATGTCGCCAAAATTCGGGCATCTTTCAAGAGCGCTTCGGTCGGGTCGCCATGGCCCTGCTTTGTTAAGGTGATATACCTGAAAAGGCCAAACGCAGCTAACGGAATAGTATAAATCATTTCATGGCGATTTTCAATGATGTACAGCAGGTAAGTTACAAGAGCGAACGTCGCTGCTACCCAAAGTAGACATCTTAAAAAAGAGGTGGAATAATGCGTCAAACTTAATCGGTGTCTTTGGGCTCCATCGCGAAGTAAAAGCAACTCACCCAGTCTCTTGCCCGCTGCAAGAAATAATGCAACGGTAAGTACAGTAAGAATTAACCACATTGTTACGAAAGTATGGAACGCCTCACCCCCTGCTAAAACTCGAACGAGAAAACCGAAGGAGATAAATAGGATATCAATAATAACCATATCCTTAAAATACATTGTGTAAAAAAAAGAAATGAACAAATAGACAATGAGATAACCCTCAAAGCGAGCGGAAACAGAACCTGCGATAACCATTGCAGCAAGATAGAGGACAGCGGCGATTATTGATGCCACCACCAGAGAGATTTCTCCCCGGGCTATCGGGCGATTTTTTTTAGTGGCATGATGGCTATCAAGTTCTCTGTCCTTTATATCGTTCATGATATAGCCGCAACTGGCTGCAAACGAAAAAGACAAAAGCGACGGCAAAAGAGCAGCAAGCACTGCAGCATCGAGTACCTTTCCGCCAAAAAATGGGGGAAAAAGAAGAAGGAGGTTCTTCAGCCACTGATGGGGCCTCAAAAGGAGGATATATTTCTTAAAAATGTTCTGCATAGGCAGGGAGCGAGATTCCGGACAGCGTTTTTAATTTTTTGATTGCATTTCGTTTATATTGATCGTCGTCGCTGATAGTTGCACACGCCTGCTGAAACAGCCCAACGGCTCTTTGATGTTCACCCAGCGCCTCAGCCGTAACACCAAGCTCATACAACAGATGCGGATCATGATTTAGATTGTATAACTGCTTGTTATAAAAAAATACCCGCTTATCGATCAAATACCTTTCGTTTCTATTTTTGCATTTCTGTTTTTTTTCTTCTAGAAAGGAGGCGAGGTTTTCCAGCGCCCAGGTAGATGTTCCGAAAGATTTGTCAAGAGCGGTTTGCGAAATTTTGATCGCGTCGTCAAGCCGGCCTTGTTTATAGTATATATAGGCGGTGTTATGATCAAAGCGATCGTCGTAACCGATGAACGGCAGCGATCTCCCCTGTTCCAATTGTTTGAGTGCTTCCACGTAATCGCCTTTTTGAATAAGAAGAGAACTGTATGTGATCCTCATATCTCGCGATAATGGCGACTTTTCGACCGTATCCCTGCATAATTTCATATCGTCCTGCCAGATGATACTTCTGTTCAAAGTGGTCGCAAACATTATCACGAGTACTATTAAGAGGGCAAACTTCGGAAACACGGTGTTTCCTCCCCCTTTGTGTTGACTGCTGTACACTGCGACGGCAACAATCACAAATGCCAACGTTATATATACATAACGTTCCGCATATGGAGTCCATGCAATTTGACCAAATGCGATCAGAAATGAGGGCATGAGGAGGAACATCCCGGCAGTGAACATAGCCGAAGCGAGTGTTTTGCGGCCTCCGATATATACACAAAGGACAACCAAGGGAGCGGCAAGGATTTCATAGAGGGAATCAACATCCACGATTGCGAAGTTCAAAGGGTACGGAATGATGATTTTTTTTAAATAGAAACCGAGGGCGCGGAGCACGACGAAAAGAGAATGGTTCCAATCCGCAAACAATATCCGAATCGTGAGGCCAACATGACTCGCGCTTGTCGTAAACGCGGCTTTTCTGAGGACATAATATAACAAAAGCATTGCTCCAACGCCAGCAAGCTTGATTGCAGCTTGATTATTAAACAGGCGATTCGCCGACTTAGTGAAAGCATGGTCGCCCTGCGACTGGGCAGTTATCAACAGAAGAGCGCCCGGCAAGAACGCTACCGCCGTTTCCTTTACAAGAACCCCTCCCAAGAGTACGAACAGGGACAGGAGAATATATATTTTAGCCTTATATTCTCTATATTTTAAAATGAAAAGCGCACTCAAGAGGATAAATGTGCCCGCAAGAACATCAGTCCTTCCTGATATCCAGTTGACCGATTCCGAAGTCATTGGATGGAGACCAAAAAAAAGACCTGCCATAAGAGGAACAAAAGACTTTTGTCTATTATCAGGCGGGAGAAGATGAAGCGTTAAAAAAAATACAAGGATGGCGTTGGCAAGATGCAACAAAATATTTTCGAGATGCATGAAACCCGGGTTCAGACCGAGTAACATCTTATCAATTATAAAACTTATCATAAGCATCGGTCGATAATACAGCCCGCCTGTGGTCGAAGGGAAAAAGATCGAGCGAAAAGTCCACCCGCCTATGCCATTGATGGCATCGAACATGCCTCTATCGTCGATCCTGGAGAATCCCGCAAAACCAGCGGGATAAAACGCCGCTAGGACAACAGCGCTCAGCAGCAATAATTGATATCGCCTTTTCAGCATCTTCCGCGAGTAACGACGTCGAGAAAAAACGCCTCCAAGTCCTTTCTCTTCGGTTCTATAGAAGAAATTTTCTGGCTGGAATTTTGAATAGCAGCCATGAGTTTCGGCAACTCGTCTTTGTCCACATATACTTCTTTGTGCTCTGAAGACCCCGGCTCTTGAAGTCTTATATGGTACCCAACAATGCCCTCATTCAGAATAGACCCGACCGTCGCCACACACTGCAGTACTCCATTAACGATTATCCCGACCCGGTCGCATACTGACTCCACATCCGCGGTAATATGCGTACTGAAAAAAACGCATTTCCCTCTTGTTTTCAGACTAAGAATGATCTCCTTTACAAGCGCGCGGCCTACAGGATCGAGCCCGCTCATGGGTTCGTCGAGAATATAAACATCCGGGTCGTGAATCAACGCCTGGCCCAGGCCAAGCCGCTGGACCATTCCTTTGCTGTAACCGCGTATTGGCCGATTCCGTGCGGTCCAGAGTTCAAGAAGTTTAAGTACTTTTTCGCTTTTTTCCCTTACCTCCGGATCATCCATATCGAAGGCCTTCGCAACGAAATAAAGGTACTCTTCTCCCGTTAAAAAGTCATAGAATGATGGATTTTCAGGCAGATAGCCTACCTGTTTTCGCGCATGATGAGACCCCGCGTCATATCCCATAACCCGCGTTTGACCCGATGAAACGTTGATGAGTCCCAACAGGGTTTTAATGGTCGTGGTCTTACCCGCTCCGTTCGGGCCGAGAAAACCGAACACTTCCCCCTTCTCTACGGTGAAGGAAACGCCCTTCAGTGCATCCACCCGACTTCCTCGCAAGCCGCGAAAGGTCTTATAAATATCCTTAATTTCTATTGCATGCATAGGCTCGTTTCCCTTTCAAATAACAAATCCTCATGAATATGCTATCGCGTCTTTCCTGCCACTCCGAACGCAAATTTGCTTGTACTGCGCACTTTCCCACGCTCGTCAATATAAAAGGTCCCACCGTAGGGGTCAACAGGAATTTCCTTGAGATAGCCTTTTGAGCGCAGTTCCACTACTGACCTCGGAACAACGTGAAAATTTGTCCTAAACCGATCTGCCGCTTTTTCGATATTTCTCACCGCCAGGAAAGCATCCAGTCTCGTTTGGAGCGTCTTCCGAACTGCTTCATTCGTTGTACTCTTGACCATCGTGGAAAGATAATCAATAGCAAGCTGAGTTTTCCCCGCTTCATATAGATATCTTCCTGCAAGCTTAATAGTCAGATCGCTCCCCGTCAGTTCCCCGACCCGTTTATAACACCTGGCTGCATTCTCATAATCCTTCAAGAAATAAGCATAGTTGAATCCGGCAAAAAAAGGGAGATAGAAATCCCAGTCACGATAGCGCATTCCGTATTCCAACAGTCTATTGGTCGCCCTGACCTGTTTAGCCTCCCATACCATGGTAGCCTGGGCAAAATAGTAGGCGTCCATGTTATACGGGTCCATCCGTACTGCAGTTTCGAAGGTTCTTTGCATTTCCTGGTAATCAGGCGGAAGATTAATCTTGTTTGGCGCCCGTTCCGCAAGACCGCCGTAATAGTTTATCACCTTCATGAGAAGGACCGCACCCACGAAGCGATATTGATCAGCTGAAAGAAGTTTAAGGACGCCAGGTTCCGGAGTGTACCCCATTTTCTCTACGAACGGCCTGTTTCTCATGTACGAAGCAAATGGGAAAATAGTCCCAAGATAAAAGAAAACGAGAATCGGCAAGAGTATATATGGTTTCATTTGAACTCTCTCCGGGAGAAAACGATTGAGGCAAGAGTTAGAATCATCGCGGTGTAAATGACGAAATACCCCATTGTCAGCATGACGCCCGAAGGAGAAAGGCCAATGCCATAAATAGCATTGGCGGAAAGATCAAAAGCGCTGAAGTTGGGAAGAATGTAGTAGAGGACTGTCGCCGTCTCTTTGATTACCCGAGAGTACGACTTTGCCGATACAAGAAAATCATAAGCCTCTTGGGAAGCACTGCCTGCGAAAAAGACCGCCAGACTTCCGAAGATCGGTAGAAAAAAAGACGTGCTGACGGTTGATAAAAGAAAAGCAACAGCCACGAGGAGAATATACTTCAAAGCAACGAATAAAAACGAGAGAAATACGTTCAGCCAGACGACCGGCCGGAGCGGGGGGTAGATCACCGAAACATACTTGATCACGATGCCGCCGACAGCGCCGAGAACGAGCGAGGTCAGGAGCAGATACAATGCAATCCCGAAAAACTTCCCAAGCAGATATGACGTCCTTGTGAGAGGAAGGCCGAGGACGCTATAGGTGTACCGCCGCTCCGTGTCTTTCCAGAGAGAGCTGCCGCCCAGAAAAACGGAGAGGAGCAGCATCATGATCGATAACAGCGAGAGCGAAAGGGTGATCGAAAGCTCGACAACCTGTCGCATGGAAAGAGAGCTTATCCACGGTATCAGGATAAAAAAAAGCGCGCTCACTGCAATACCCCTGAACACCCGATCTCTGAATATCCCCTTGAATGTTATAGATATAATTTGGCGCATGGCACATACTACTCCAATCCGGATAAAAAGTATAAAAAAAGAGGGTTGATTTCCATCATCAACCCTCGTTTGGCTTATTTTAAGTATGAACAGGTGCTACTATTGCCACCCGTTAGCGTCAATTGTAGTCGGCCAACCGGTTACTGTTGTGCAGCCCTTGGGTGAACCTTGCCCTGCAAGAGAGGCCGTTACAATAGCCGTTGTTAGGTTCGCAGCTCCGCCCGAGCTTAACGCCGCATACTGTTTGCCTGAGGGTTGATTTGCAGAGCTTGTATGCCATGACGTTACACAATATTGATTTGGGTTCGTTGCATCTGTCCCGTCGGTTGCCTGTGCATTAACAACCACGTTGGTCGATGGCGTGAAAACTACGCTGCCGAGAACAGTACTCGATGTATTTGTAAAAGCTGTGCCAGCAAATACTGCAGGTGCCATCATGGCCACGCAGGCAATGACGACAAATATAATCAATATGCTTTTTTTCATAAAAATTAACCCCTTTCGTATATAGTTAAATCCACGCGATTTGAGTATGCTTAAAACCTAATAACCAAATTTTAAGGTATTATTGGGTAGTGCTGATTGTCAGCCATCGCAGCTTCCATTCCTGTCCTGAAGTTTCTGATGTCGCTCTCTGCTGCCGCATTATATGCCTTGACACGATACGCCGAGAACTGCGGGATAGCGATGGCTGCTAGGATTGCAATAATGGCCACCACGATCAGGAGTTCGATGAGGGTAAAACCTTTGCTGTTCTTAATTTTCTTCATTTTGTTGCCTCCCATAATCTATATTGTTGTTGATTATTTAATCTTCTGATTCATATTCCTAAGGCCCTTATGGGGTGTCTCACCTCCTTTCGCTAGCCTTAGTGTATATCATAATGTTGGCAATATAACACACTTTGTGTAGGAATGCACACATCGTGCCAAATTAACAATTCATAGAATCAATTGGTTGCGAACGGTAAACGATTACTAATTACCTTAATTTGTCAAGATAAAGTGACAAATAATGTCACTTTATTGACCTACCTTTATTTACAAAAAGTGAATAATTACCCAACCCCTTTTTTTGCATGATATATTTGCCTGTTGTCAATAGTACCCCGAAGCCGTATTTTACGCTTCTCCAAAATTTTATGGAAGACGCCTCGGGGAAATACCTTGTCGGACAGCTGATCTCACCGACGCTGAGACCGAAATAAACGGTCTGAACGACTATTTCATTATCAAAAACGAAATCGTCTGAATTTTTTTCGAACGGAAGAGTCTCAAGCACTTCGCGGCTGAAAGCGCGAAACCCGGTGTGATATTCTGAAAGTTTTACCCCTAACGCTATATTTTCAACAAAGGTGAGAAACCTGTTAGCTATGTATTTATAGACCGGCATTCCACCCTTTAAGGCAGCTCCGCCGAGGATTCGAGAGCCCAGCACGACATCATAATGTCTGGATGCAATCATGGACGCCATGGCAGTGACGAGTCGTGGAGAATACTGGTAATCAGGATGGACCATGACGACGATGTTTGCACCGGCTCCCAATGCAGCACGATAACACGTCTTCTGGTTTCCGCCGTACCCTTTGTTTTCCGTGTGGATGATCGTTTTAATTCCAAGCTCTCGCGCCACGGCTACAGTGTGGTCCTGAGAAAGGTCATCAACAAGGATCACTTCGTCAACGTATTCGTGAGGCAGTTCTGCGAACGTCTGGCGAAGAGTCCTCTCGGCGTTATACGCCGGCATAACCACTACTATTCTTTTACCCTCTATCATTTCAACAAACTCCCTGGTCGTATCTTTTTAACCTGATGCAAAGGCTACAGAAACTCTCCCACAGACCCTGCACGTGCTTCAAGGATTTCATCGTTGGGGTGACCGAACCCTTTCCTCATCCTGGAAATGTTCTTCATGATATCCCCCAAATCGTTCCGCAGTCGGCTATACCATTCGTTCGCTAAAAAACGAGGATGGACCCCTCTTGAAAAATAAACGTCCGGTTTTCAGGGGACAAAACATCCGTTGTGACGGAGTCAGATCCGAATGTACTGATCGCAACGAGTTTATACGATTTAAACAAGTTGAACAAGTCCTTCATAAAAGGGTCGAAACTAATGAAACGAGTCATGTGCGAAGTTAAGTGATTGACCCAGAGGACGCATGAAGGGCTGTTCTTCTCGAGATCGGTGTAAACCTCCCTCCGGAAAGACTGCAGATAGGCGTCGAAGTTGCAAGAGGATAATAATAAAAGAAGCGCGTCGGAGAGATAAGCCCGGAATAAAAGAGGATCTGCGGTTCCGATCCGATCACAAACGCCGTCGCTTCGCTGCCGGAATGAGTTTTGAGATACTCTCCAAGACCGACAGACTGATAAACATGGATCCAAGCCCCTTCGTCACGTTCGAATGGCACGTTGCTGTAAAGAACGCGGGCAATCACGGAAAGCAGACTAACAACCGATATAAGCAGCCATCGGTATCGACCGGTAACGACTTGCCCGATAGCAATAGCCGGATGACGATTTATAGTTGCATTGAACATAGTATCAGTTTATATTATAAAAAACATCTGTCAATAACAATATCAACATGATTAAGTGCCGGGGACTTGGTACTCTGTTTCATGGGTGGTGAGAGTGATTTTAGCCGCTTCAAAAATTTGTTCCTTGCAGCAGGGCCGGGAACCGTTACATTCGGCCGCAGTAGTACTCGACCACGGAATTATCCGGGCTGTTGGACCGTTAGATACAATCATTAACAAATATCCTTTTCATAAACTTTACACCTTCAGAAACGCTGTACTGATGCCCGGTCTCGTCAATCTTCATACGCATCTTGAGTTACCCGCCTTCCCTGACAGGATTCATGTGAAAACCTTTCCCGATTGGATACTCAAGTTCATCAAAGCAAAGAAAAAACTTCATTTATTTGATTATTGTCGTACAGCAAAAGAGAATATCCGGACGCTGATCGAGACAGGGACCACAACAGCAGCTGAAATCGTTTCTCACGGTGTTAGCCCCGCCTTATTGTGCAAGAGCGGTTTAAGAGCGCTTGTTTTTCACGAAATAATAGATATTCGTCCGGGAAGCGAAATTCAAGGTTCGGTCCTGCATAAACGATCAAGCCCGGCGGCAACGCGCGTTCGCTACGGGATTTCCCCTCACACTCCCTACACGGTTTCAGAGTCCCTACTGCAGCAAGTGGCGACGATTTCCCGGCAAGAGAATATTCGCCTCTGCATGCATATTGCCGAATCAAAGTCCGAAATAGATTTGCTACGGAGAAAACGATCCGACCTCGAAAAACTCTATCGATTCGCAAACTGGGACCTCGCCTGGGCGCCCAGGGGCTCTTCGTCGTTTGAGTATTTGAAGCGAATTCGTTTTCTCTCGTCGAAACTTCTTGCCGTCCACGCTGTCTATGTAACCGATGGAGACATAAAAATTATCAAAAAAGCCAGGGTTGCCGTTGCTCATTGTCCAAGAAGCAACAGAGAACTTCGTGCCGGAAAAATGCCGTTAAAAAAGTTCCTTGATGCCGGGATAACGGTCGGGCTCGGCACAGACAGTCTTGCCAGCTCGCCAAGTCTAAACATGTGGGACGAAATGCGATACGCGTACAAAATCCACCGACAGGACGGCGTTTCAGCGGAAGATATATTCAGAATCGCCACGATCGGCGGAGCACGGGCTCTCGGCCTGGAAAACGAAGTCGGTACTCTTGTGCCAGGCAAGCGTGCGGACATTATAGCTGTTCCATTGCCGGGGGAAAATACCGGTAACCTCTATTCCGACTTGCTCAGAGAATCAAAATTTTCGATAATGAACATGGTTGACGGAAGAATTCTGTTCCACAAAAGGTATTCGAACCTTGGATTCCCATCAAGCACCGAGAACTAACTCTATTTTGGATCTTAAGGGCTGGGGCCCGATTCTTCTCCTCGTCCTCGTCACATTTGCCTGCTACGCTAACTCTCTTCGGAACGGCTTCGTGGCAGACGATCACGTTATTATCGAGATGAATCGCGAGGCCCTCGGTTTTAAATCCGCCTTGACTTCTCTTATCAGCACAGATCATTTATACGAAAATGATCGTTTTCCTTATTATCGACCACTCACAAGATTTTCCTTTCTGGTCGACGCATATTTCTTCGGCATTAATCCAAGGGGCTTTCACGCCGTCAACATCGCCCTCCATATACTTTGCACTGTGCTCATTTATTTCACCCTTCTTCGCCTTGACCACAGTCAATCTGTTTCTCTGAACGCCGCCCTTCTGTTCGGTATCCACCCTATAAACTCCGAAACAGTCAATTTCATTTGTACCCGGAATAATATTTTAGCAGCGATATTCGCTCTCCTGTCATTCCTCGCCTTTCTCCGATCGGAAAAGAGGGGAGGAACGGCCGGATACGTTTTGTCGGCATTTTTCTTTTTTTTGGCGGTCCTAAGCAAAGAAACAGGTGCAATGCTCCTTCCGTTTTTTGTTCTTTACAAAACTCATCAGGAACTAAAAAAAAACGGGGTCCGAAACATCCTTACGTGGGACATGAGTTACATCCTTTATCACGTTCTTTTCGTTGCCGCTTATCTTTGCCTGCGGTATATTGCTATCGACGGCAATTACCTTTACGCTAATATGTCGGGCTTAGGATATCGTCTTAAAGAGATGCTCTACATTATCCCCTCCTATCTTTCTTTACTCGTTGCTCCTGTAAAAATCACTTGGCCACATTATACGCCGAAAAATTTCAGCGTCCTCAGCTTCCCTCTCGTTCTCTGGTGGCCGGGTCTTATCATTAGCCTCGTTTATATTCTTTTTACGTCAAACAAAAATGCCAAACTGTGGCTCGCGTGGGCTGTCATTAATTTCATCCCTGTCAGCGACATCATACCTATTCCGAGTTTGCCTATGTCGGAGCGGTATCTCTATCTGCCGATCGTAGGCGTTTTCGCACTGGCTGTTGAAATACTTGATTCTTCAGCCACGAGAATTGGCATAAAGAAGTTGTATCTTCTCGCATTCGCATGCCTTATTCTCGTTTTCGGGATTCGTACCGTCTATCGTAATTTTGACTGGCGTGACGACAACTCGCTCGCGCGCAGCTCTGTTAAGGCAGATCCTGCATCAGCTCGTAATCATTTTTTTCTTGGATTGGGCCTATATCTTGACGGCAGGAATCCTGAATCGCGAAAAGAATTCGAAGAAGCTCTAACTCTGGATCCCGCGTTTGACTGCGCTTCCTGGGCGCATTACTATCTTGGTGCTCTCTCTACGGAAGAACGTCATTATGACCAAGGCAAACGCTTTTTTATCAATTCAGCTAATTCTGGCAACGGCGCGGCAAAATATATTTTATCGCTCTTTTTCCCGAGGGAGAAGACGACCGATAACAATCGGGAGAGAGGAATGTTTCCCCCCCCAATAACGATGAATGCCATCCCGTTCATCCCTGAAGTGAATGAGAGGATGCATCGACTTAACCAAGGCTCCAGACCCTCAGCAGATCATCACCAGTATCAATATCAATTGCGATCGGTCAATGGCACTCTCCAGTATGAAAAATGGAAAGCATTCTATCGTTTTTCTAACGGAACTGAGTTGTTTTACGACCCTGCCGCGGGGCGAAAAATAGGGAACGATGTCACTATTTCCATGAGATATTTTCTCGCGCCATCGGACAGACTTACTTTTGCAACAAGAATCATCAGGTTTTCGCTTACCCCTGCGGTGGAAGCGCGCTTCATTTTCGACGTAAACTGCCCTCAAAAGGTCTTCACGACGAATTACATGGAATTTCGCGACGAGCACGGCAAGGTGTTAGGGAAAATCTATCCTGAGAAAGAAGAGTACACTTTGGGCGAATATCTATTTCCCGGAACTTCGATGAGATCATTGTCCGATGCAATATGTCGGGAGGAGTTCCCTTAGATTACTTTTTTTCAAAACGGGCTCCATGACTCATTTCTCAGGCGGTTGGGCTATCTTCACTGCACACCATTTCTCAAGTCAGCAGAAGATCGTTCCGCCCCGATTCGAGATTTGCCCCTCATGTGTCATTTTTACTTTTTTGGAATCACGGGCAGTGACAAAACTATCCTGTTTGTGATATTATATGCTTTCAGTTTATCCGGTGTATCCCTTTACGAGAATAAATAAAATGAGTATTGAAAAAATTCATCGAAAACTTTCAGCAAGTCATCGCCTCACCCGCACTGACGGCATCGAACTCTTCAAGTCCAACGATCTGCTGGCGCTCGGACGCATGGCAACGCATGTAACGCAGCAAAAAAACGGGAACCGGGTGCATTTCGTGCAGAACATGCATATCAACCCCACAAATATCTGCGTGAACCGTTGCAAGTTCTGCGCATTCAGCAGAAGCAAAGGGGAGCCGGGCGCGTACAAAATGAGCCTCGAAGATATTCTGAATAAAGCGCGGAGCGCCGGAAAGGGTGTGCGTGAATTCCATATTGTCTCGGGTCTCCATCCCGACCTGCCCTTTTCGTGGTATCTGACGATGCTCCGGGCGCTCAAAAAAGAATTCCCGAAAGTTCACCTCAAAGCTTTTACTGCTGTAGAGATTGATTATCTTGCAAAGCTTTCGGGCAGAAGTCTCACTGATACACTTTTAGAACTCAAAAACGCTGGTCTTGGTTCCCTTCCCGGAGGCGGGGCCGAGATATTCAACTCATCCGTGAGAAAAACGCTGTGTGCGGAGAAAATAAGCGGCGCACGCTGGCTTGAAGTGATCAAGACAGCGCACAAGGTCGGGCTCAAATCGAACGCAACAATGCTGTATGGCCACATTGAGACCTATGAGCACAGGATCGACCATCTCTTGAAGCTCCGCGACCTTCAGGACAAGACCGGCGGTTTCCAGGCATTCATCCCGCTCAGCTTCCATTCTCAAAACACGGAAATCAAGAAATCAGCTTACACGACGGGGTTCGATGATCTCAAAACCCTCGCAATCTCTCGGCTTATTCTGGACAACTTCGATCACATCAAAGCCTACTGGGTCATGCTCGGCGAAAAAATCGCCCAGGTCTCGCTAAACTTTGGCGTTGATGATCTTGACGGAACCGTGGTTGAGGAACGCATCACCAAGGCTGCCGGCGGGACCACTGACGGCAGTTTGACCAAGGACGATATCGTCTACCTTATCAAGCAGGCAGGACGAACACCGGTGGAGCGTGACACTGTATACAATGTGGTAAAGGTATGGAAGTAATTTGCGCAAACAGTCAAGTATGAAAGCGGATGTAAGAAAAGTCCTAAAAAAAGCGTCGCAAGGAAAGCGTCTTGATGCGGGCGAAGGCCTTGCATTGTTCAGAAACGCCGATCTCCTTACCCTCGGCGAGCTTGGAGGCAATGTCCGGCAGCGTCTGCACCCGGAACGGCTCGTGACCTTTATCGTTGACAGGAACATCAACTACACGAACATTTGCATCAATAAATGCAAATTCTGCGCCTTCTACCGTGATGCGGGCAGTCCGGAAGCTTACATCCTGTCTAAAGATGAGATTTTCAAGAAAATCGAGGAAACGATCGCACAGAGCGGGACACAGATCCTGATGCAAGGCGGCGTGCATCCTGACCTCGGCATAGAGTATTTCGAAGACCTGTTTTCGTCCATTAAAGAACGTTTCACTATCCAGATACATTCACTTTCCCCTGCAGAGATCTCTTTCCTTGCGAAGAAGGCAGATATAGGCGTCCTCGACACCCTGCAGCGCCTCAGGGCTTCGGGCCTTGATTCTATCCCCGGTGGGGGCGCAGAGATCCTTGTGGACAGGGTAAGGAAAAAAGTCAGTCCGAATAAAATCCGCTGGAAACAATGGGCAGAGGTGATGAGGACTGCTCAGAAAATCGGGATGCCAACGACCGCAACGATGATGTTCGGCAGCCTGGAAACGGACAAGGAAATAGTTGAACACTTGGTCAGACTCAGAGATGTCCAGGATGAGACCCGCGGGTTTACTGCCTTCATCCCGTGGACATACCAGCCGGGCAACACAGAACTCGGAGGCAGGGCAGCCACAGCAGTTGAATATCTGAAGGTGCTCGCTCTTTCACGTATCATGCTCGATAATTTCGATAACATCCAGGCGTCATGGGTGACGCAGGGTGCCAAAATAGCGCAAGTAGCGCTCGAGTTCGGCGCTAATGACTTTGGCAGCACTATGATCGAAGAGAATGTTGTTGCTGCCGCAGGAGTTACTTTCAGAATGACAAAACAGGAGATCGTGAACGTCATCAGAGATGCAGGATATCTTCCCGCACAGCGTGATACACGCTACCATATTCTGAGGAAGTATGATCTCAATTTATAATATTAGGTGGAAAGAAGTAACAACGTTAATCAAGTTGAGTAATTTTTTCACTAAGAAAAAAAATCACGCATTAGCACTCTTGTCCCAGTTTTAAAGGCAATTCTTTCCTACTGCGAAAAAAATCATTGAAGAACCAAGGCTTGTCCGTCCTTTGCACAAAGTATGTTGATAACCTGTTATTAAGTCTGTTAATATCTTTTTTTTAGATGCTGCATTCGTAACGAAAATGTAATTTGCACAATAAATAGACATATATAATCATTTAATATCAATGTGTTATAATATTTCAGCTAAATTCCCCTCTTTTTTTACGTCTTTAATGAGGATATCGATATTCTTACCAATATATTCCGCCCTGGCACCTGAAATTTGTACTCTAATATAGTTATCCGTGAGCCCCGAGAGCAATCCTAATTGAGCGTCTGCTTTGTCTTCAACAACAACTTTCAATGCTACACCAATGTGATTCTTTCTAAACGCTAGGTTCTTTTTCTTGCCGAGGTTACGTAGTTCTTCGCTGCGTGTCTTTTTTACCTGATCAGACACCTGATTCTTCATGTCGGCAGCTGCTGTTCCCGGACGCGGCGAGTAACTGAAGACATGCAGGTGCGTGAGAGGAGACTTATCAACAAGGTCGATCGTATTTCTAAATTCTTGATCCCCTTCTCCAGGATAACCGACCATAATGTCGGCGCCGAGTGCGATGCCCGGAACGCGATTCGCAATATCTTCGAGCAACTCAAGATAGGAACCGGCGGAATAATCGCGCTTCATGGACGTCAGAATAGCATCATCGCCGCTCTGGAGCGGGACATGAAGATGCCTGCAAAGACCGGTACCGAGCATGCCGATCATCTCGCTCGTAATTTCTCCGGGCTCTATGGAACTCAGGCGAATACGGGATCCTTCCCGTTTCGCAATCAGCATCTTGAGCAGACTCGTGAGATCTGTCGGTTCGGCTAGATCGACGCCATACGATCCGATGTGGATACCGGTAAGTACTATTTCAGGGCAGTCACTCCGCACAAGACCATCAAATTCCCTGATTACTTCCCGAGGATCAGCGCTCCGGGAATTACCGCGGGCCTGAGGTACGATGCAATACGAGCACCGGTTGTTACACCCGTCCTGTACCTTGAGAAACCCGCGAGTCTTGCCAAGGGTGGCGTTTACCCTGGCAGGGCTTCTTACTAATGGACCGGACCTGTCAGGCGCAGAGAAAGACGTCATAATTTCAGAAATTTTCGCCTTATCACGATTGCCGAGCACGAGGTGCACACCCGAAATTTTCTTTATTTCATCGGGCCGGGTAGAAGCGTAGCATCCGGTAACGACAACTTTGGCACCCATTCCGCGCCGTACTGCCGCTCTGATTGTCTGGCGGCACTGGTAATCGCTTTTTGCGGTGACCGAACAGGTATTGACTACATAGACATCGGCCGCAGCATCGAAGGGTACGATCGTGTCGCCTCGCGCTTCAAAGTCCTGACGCATTACGTCTGTTTCATACTGGTTAATTTTGCATCCCAGAGTCGCAAAGGCTATTCGCATAACTGGCCGGTAAGGGAGTTTAATCCTGAGGATGTAATCATTACTCGAACGAGCGAGCCGATGAGCGAGGCGGGTGCTGTAACGTTTACCACTTTGTTTCCCCGTGTTCTTCCGGTAAGTTTTCCGCCCTTTTTACTGATGCCCTCGATGAGAATTTCCCTGATAGCGCCGATCTGTGCTTTATTTTTTCCCATCGTAATTTTCTTCTGGATTTCAAAGACCTGATCAAGCCTTTTTTCCTTGATGTCTTCAGATAAATGGTCCTTAAGTTTGAGTGCTGCCGTCCCCGGTCTCTTTGAATACTTGAATGCAAAGATGTTATCGTAGCGGACTTCCTTGAGCAACTGCATGGTCAGATCGAAATCCTCGTCACTCTCTCCCGGAAACCCGACGATGATGTCTGTTGTCAATGTAAGATCAGGAACAGAGGAACGCAGTTTCTTAATCCGGTCAAGGTATTCGTCCCGAGTATATTTCCTGTTCATGGCGGAAAGGATGTGGTCCGAGCCGCTCTGAACAGGTAAATGAAGCGATTCGCAGACCTTGGAGTGATCTCGAAGGGCACTTATCAGTCTGTCCGACAGATCCCGGGGATGTGATGTCACAAACCGGACCCGCTCAAGACCATCAATCTCATTTACCTGCCGCAGAAGCTCCGGGAAATCGATGGTATCTTCCAGCCCTTTTCCATAAGAATTCACGTTTTGGCCCAGCAGTGTAACTTCTTTGTATCCCTTCTGAGCCAATTCGCGGACTTCGGTCAGGATGTCGCCCGGACGGCGTGACCGTTCCCTTCCCCGCAGATGCGGCACAACGCAGTAGGTGCAAAAATTGTCGCACCCGTACATGATGGAAACCCAGGCTTTCAGTCTGTCGGCGCGCGCAGTCGGGATATGTTTCCTGTGGTAATCGGGATCGCCGGCTGTATCGACAAGGGGAGTCGGCCGCGCAAGCTTCTGATCGACCAGCGACGACAGCCTCCCGATGTCTGAAGGGCCGAATATCATATCAACATAGGGAGCACGGCCGAGAATCTGTGCTCCTTCCTGTTGGGCGATGCATCCGGCAACTGCAATTTTAAGCCCGGGATTGACCGTCTTGAGATGCTTCAGCCTGCCAAGCTCGCTGTAAAATTTTTGCTCGGCTTTTTCACGTATGCTGCACGTATTCAGAATGATCATATCCGCATCTTCGGCGTCGGATTTTGAAAAAAAGCCTCGCTCTTCAAGAATTCCGGTCATCCGTTCGGAATCATGCTCATTCATCTGGCATCCGAAGGTAATGATATGAAACGATTTCATGGGCACATTATAATACGCTGATGGGAGTTACACAAGCGGTATCTCGGGAAGGGCCGCTAGGAAGATCAATAAAGAACCGTATCACGGAATTGTCAGACGGACGGCTTCACCGCGCTTGATCCCCAGGACGGTGCGGGCATTTTGCCGGTACAGGAAAATCTCGAGCGCCCCGGAACTGTTCACAATGGCTCCGGGTTCACCAGGTGCAGCTTCTGCATAGAATTTTTTTAATCCCTTTATTTCCTTGCCTGCAATGGTGACAAGAGCAGAGCTCAAATCCACACCTTCGGCCATGAGCGGCTGGATATTTTTATGAGTAATGTTCGTAATAAGGTTGCCGAATCGATCGATATGAACTACATTGCCTTCAATATTTTTGCCGCTGACTTTCGGCAAAGGGATATTCAGTTTTGTGTAATCGGTAATTTCTTCCCCGAAATTGCCCGACGGGATGCCTTTCGCAAGCCAGCCGGCAACGGGCGCGAAAACGTCCCTGCCGTGAAATGTCGGACCCGGGTTCGGCAGGAAGTAGTGCGTCGAGGTGATATGATGCACCCTGAGCCGTTCCGCTTCCTGATAAATGAGGCTGAACAAACCGTTGTCAGGACCAACGAAATAATAACTTTCCGTCACAACAATGATCGGCCTTCTGCCGCTGCCCACGCCGGGGTCGACGACGGCAAGATGAACTGTGCCTTTCGGGAAGTGACTGTAAGCGGATTTCAGCGTGAAAGCCGCCTCCCAGATATCCTGCGGAGTGATTTCATTGGAAATGTCAATGATCTGGGCCTGAGGGTTAATCTTGAGGATAACCCCCTTAACGCTGGCCGCGAAAGCATCTCTGCCGCCGTAATCGGTTGTAAGGGTAATAATCGGCATCAGCTCCTCGATGGTGGAAAAAGACTGGGGGAATAATATCAGTACATCTTTGCTTTGTCAATCCAAAGATGACTTTCAGTTTCCCCACCAGTTCTTTTCGACAAGCAAGGCTTGACAAAAGCAACGGGCATGTTATTCTTTAGGATACGTTTTGCTAAAATTCATTTTCGGAGGTATTCGCATGAAGCGACATAATATGGCCTTGCTTATTGTCCTCACTTTGGCAGTCGGAGCAGGCATCGTATTTGCTGCAGAAGGAGCCTCAATAGAGAAGGGAAAAAGTTTGTTTAATGACCCCAAGCTGGGCACTACCGGAAAATCATGCAATACCTGCCACCCTGAAGGCAAAAACATTCAAAAAGCCGCGGCCAGGATCGACCTCGTTCAAATCGTTAATGGCTGCATTACAAATTCGATCAGAGGTAAGGCCCTGGATCCTCAGTCAGTTGAAATGCAGTCCCTCATACTCTATATCAAAAGCCTCGGGATACAAGGCGCAGGAGCGACAAAACCGGCTGTCGGATGCTGATCCTTCTTATGCGATTTGTCATAGTCTCCCTGTCATCTCCCGGCACGACATCCGGGAAATGACAGGACTCGATCGATTACCCCGGCCAGATTCCGTTCCCCGTGACGAACAATTCCAAGAATGGGCAGTTTTGCCATCTCAGCGATGACAGAAGGACTCGTTTCTTCAGCCATCCCTGCTTTCCGGTCAACAGCGTAATTTATGATGATGCCGGCGATTGGGATGCGCCTTTTCTGAAGAGCGGAAATGGTCAAGAGCGTATGATTGATCGTGCCGAGTCCGGGTCGCGCGACGATTACTACGGGCAGCCGCATCTTACGAGCGAGATCGCAATAAGTAGATCGGGACGTCAGGGGCACCATAATGCCGCCTGCGCCTTCGACGATCATGAATTCGTGCCTGTGACTCAGTATCTTGAAGGATGCCGTTATTTTTACTGGATCGATCTTTCCCCCTGCTCGATACGCGGCAACGAACGGTGCAAGTGGTTCTCTAAATCGATATGGATTAACAAAATCGAGCGCGTCTTTGCTCCCGGCGGCTTTCATGAGACGCAACGCATCGTCCGGGACCAGACTGCCGTTGCGCAGACGGCAACCGGTCTCCGCAGGTTTCATCACTCCGACATCCATGCCGCTACTCCTGAGCGTTGAAGCTATTCTCTCGGCGACATAGGTTTTACCGACGCCCGTATCTGTTCCCGTAATGAAAATGCCTTTTATCATTCGCTTTAGAGTGTCCTGCTGTCCAGATTAAAGACTTGTCCTGACACATTGTTCATCAGGGACAAATGAAAGATGAAATCAGCGACTTCCGCCGGATCCGATATCCGGTGGAGAGCATTCTCGTTGAGCATTTTCTTACGCATGGAATCCGATATCTTGAGTCCCATGTCGGTTGGAAGGTAACCAGGCAGGATAGTATTTACCTTGATGTTGAAGCGCCCGAGTTCGTGTGCGCAGGCTTTTGTAAAGCTTATGAGGCCGGCTTTCGATGCCGAGTAATTCGCCTGGCCTTCCCGTCCTTGTATGCCCGTAATTGACGAAATATTGATGATATGGCCTTGTTTGTGTTCGACCATGATCCCGGCCGCCGCGCGAACGCAATGAAAGGGACCTGAAAGATTGGCGGCAATGACATCGTCCCAGTCGTCTTCCGTCATGCGGAGGACGACGCCGTCTCTCGTCATTCCGGCATTGTTCACCAGAATGTCGACCCTGCCCCAACGCCCGACTGCGTCGCTGACCATCTTTTCAACATCAGCGCTGATCCTGACGTCAGCCCTGAAGGAAACGGCCTCCCCGCCGCGACGGCGGACATCTGCCACAACGCCGGCTGCGCTCTGTTCCTGGGTAAGGTAGTTCACGACGACTTTGTCGCCTTTTCTGCCGAAGCAGAGGGCGATTTCTCTGCCGAGACCGCGTGAGGCCCCCGTCACTATGACAACCCGCTGTTTATCGGGTGAATTCATGGGAAAAGGCCTTCTTCCCGCACTTTGCTGAGACCGGCAAGCGCCGTATCTATGTCCTGGTCAGAAAAGCTTGCCGTGAGCGTCATCCGTATACGAGAGGTCCCCTCCGGGACCGTCGGAGGCCGGATGGCTGTTGCGAAGATACCGGCCTCGAACAATCCGGCCGCTGCGGCGATTGCCTTTTCCGAATCACCGATCATCAAAGGCAGGATGGGAGTCTCTGAACTTCCGACATCGATACGGAGAGACCTGAGACCGGCAGTCAGACGCTCTCGATTGTGCCAAAGTTTTTCCTTCCTTGCGGGGTCGTTGTTGACGATCTTCAGCGCCGCGAGCGAAGCAGCACAAACGGCAGGTGGCAGCGCAGTGCTGTAGATGTAACTCCGGGAGCGATTAATGAGCACGTCTATGAGATCTTTATTACCGGCAATATAGGCGCCGCAGGACCCAAGGGCCTTTCCGAGAGTGCCCATCTGTATTGGAATACGGCCTTCCAGGCCGAAATGCTCTCCCGTCCCTCTGCCGTTCTTGCCGAGCACTCCGGTCGCATGGGCATCATCGACCATGAGAAGCGCGTTGTATTTATCTGCGAGCGCGACAAGGTCCGGAAGCGGCGCAATATCGCCATCCATGCTGAAGACACCATCGGTGACGACCAGTTTCCTCCGGGCATGCCTGCAATTCCTAAGCAGTTCCTCAAGATGGTTCATGTCTTTGTGACTATATACGTGGAGAGAAGCCTTGCTGAGACGGCAGCCATCGATAATGCTCGCATGATTGAGGCTGTCACTAAAGACCGCGTCGCCTTCCTGGGTAAGAGCGGGGATGGCGCCGGTGTTGGCAGCATAACCTGAGTTGAACAGGACTGCTGCTTCTGTCTTCTTAAATTGCGACAATTGTTGTTCCAGCTCGTGGTGAATCAAACTGGTACCGGAAACGAGACGGGAAGCTCCTGCGCCGCAACCATATTGCTCCATGGCAGATAACGCAGCTTCCTTAAGAGCAGGATGCTGGGTGAGCCCGAGATAATCATTGGAACACATGAGCAGCAAACTCCTGCCGTTAATCGTAATTCTCGGCCCTTGATACGACTGAATAACAAGCGGTTTTCGGAAAAGATGCAGTTTTTCTAATTCTGATAATTCCTGTTTAAACATACTCTCTCACGATCTTTGAGTCGGGGACGTGCAATACTCGTCGGGCCCGACCGTTCCGTGAAATCTGCCGACGCTGCTGATCAAAACAGGCTCTTTCTGCAGGTAGACGATAAGCGCATCACGGTTCAGCCCGGCTGAATCAACAAACAAAATTCTTCCGCCTTTTGGATCGCCTATGCTCTTGAGATGGGGGAAGCGTACATATCCCTGCAGAAGAGATGCGACGTAGCCGGCCGTATAATCAGGATCATCGGACCAGCACAGCTCCGCGATAACGCAGGGAGCATGCACGATCTTTGTCGCGAGGGCGAGCGCTTCACGGGTGCGGTAATGCGTAAGACCGAGGGCTGCCAGCCGCTCATCGACCAGAGCAGAGACGTCATCGGTATAATCAAACCGCGATGCGCGCACTCCCCGTTCCTGGTCCGGTTCGAGGCGTTCGCCGGTTCGTGCATCCATGATTATTGCGCCGCGCATCGTATTATCTGCCGGAGAAGCGCCGCAACTGAGTAAGGCGATTGCCTGCGTTACGGCGTGATCAGAAACTCCGAGACCTGCGAGGGTCCGTGCAGCTGCTGTTCGGCCGATATGCATATCCGGGACCCTTACGGTAAGAACGTCAAGAGCAGTAAAAAAACGGACCGGCAAGCCCTGAAGGCTCTCTACCGTGATCGAGATAGTATCGGGCGGGACACCTTTCGACCGTGCACGTGCAAGGAGGCCTGTCACAATATCGTCGATGCTTTGGGCGTGGGAAATCCTCTCTGCACCTGAGATATGTTTTTTGGCCGTAGATGCCCGCATTCGTATGCTGTAGAGCGCTTCCGCTGTCATGGATTCACGTGTGAAGGTCCAGCTGCTGCAGCATAGTAAGGTCATCTGCAGGGTCCAAACCTGACGTAGTCAGATAATTCCCGATCATAACACCGTCTGCGCCTGCCGCAAAAATAAGCGGATGGAGTTGTCCGAGAGTCCTGCCCCTCCCTCCGCAAACGCGTATCTCCTTTTCAGGCAGGATCAGACGAAAAAGAGCAAGAGAGTGCAAAGCTTCGAGAGGCGTGATTGCGTTTGTCTTTTCCAGGGGCGTCCCCTTGATCGGCATCAGAAAATTGATGGGCACGGAATCCACGTTGATGTCGCGCAGGGTCAGCGCCATCTTGATGCGGTCTTCCATGCTTTCCCCCATCCCGAGGATTCCGCCGCTGCAGGTCGAAAGTCCCAATGAACGGGCATGGCCCAGCACTTCGAGCCGATCCTGGAATGTATGGGTAGTACAGATCAGCGGGAAGTGCTCTTCCGATGTCTCAATGTTGTGGTGAAAACGGTGCAGGCCGGCCTGTTTGAGATAGAAAAGCTGTTCTTTTGTGAGCGAGCCCAGTGTCGCGCAGGGAGAAAGGCCCATTTCGCGGACTGTTCGAATGCCTTGTGCAATATTCTCCAGATCTTCATCCGTTTCAATCCCGCGGCCGCTCGTCACGATGCAAAAGCGCTTCGCTTTATTTTTTTTCGCACTCTGGGCCGCTTCCACAATGCGATCGACGGAGATGAGCGAATAAACCGGGGCGTTGGTTCTGTGGTGTACAGACTGTGCACAATATGCGCAATCCTCGCTGCAGGCGCCGGATTTTGCATTCACGATCGAGCAAAGGTCAACTATTTTCCCGTGAAAGTGTTCTCGAATTTTGCTGGCGACCGCAAAGAGGTCCCACAGATCGGCCCCTGAGATGAGGGAGAGAGCTCTTGCCTCTGCGTAATCTATCGGTTTTTCCTTTAAAATGTTGTCAAGGAGATCGGTAAGCTGCTGTCGCATTTTCATTGGCTATCTTTTACCTGAAGAGGCGGTAATTGTCAACCTGTTTTATATATTTTGGTTAACAACCAAAGCAAAAGCACGTAGTGGCGAAGACTAATATGACATCGAGCACTGTTGGTGAGATCGACCTGTTGTTCTTCAGATCAGGAGGACACGTCCGTCAGACCGGAAATGATGGTACTTACTTTTTGTTCCATCATCGTTTTTATTGACTCAAGCGAGACAGGATCTTTTGCTTCAAAGCGCATGACAAGGACCGGTTGAGTGTTTGAAGCCCGGATAAGGCCCCAGCCTTTATCGAATATCGCCCGCACTCCATCTACGGTTATCACTTCCCGAGGTTTTTGCGGCAGGTCGAGTCCCAGGGAAAAGATCTCCTTTGCTTTTTCCACAACCCTGAACTTGATGGTTTCCGGGCAGTCAAAGCGGATTTCAGGGGTGCTAAAGGTACTGGGCAGGTCCGAAAGCAGCATGCTGAGCGAGGCGGCATTCCCCTGCCTGGTCTTGAGCTTTTTCAGTATCTCCACGATGCGGCAGGCCGCATAGATCGCATCGTCATAACCAAAATAACGGTCGGCGAAGAACAGATGACCGCTCATTTCCCCGGCCATTGCCGCATGCACTTCCTTCATTTTGGCCTTTATCAGCGAATGACCTGTCTTCCACATGATGGCATTCCCGCCATGGGAGCGGATATCGTCATACATGACTTGTGAGCATTTTACTTCGGACACGAAGGTGGCACCGGGACGTTCGCTAAGGATATCGCGGGAGAAGATGATCATGAGCTGATCGCCCCAGAGTATGTTTCCTTTCTCGTCCACGACGCCGATCCTGTCAGCGTCGCCGTCGAAGGCGATCCCTGCATCCGCATTTTGCCTGCGCACGGCGTCAATCAGGGCAGTAAGATTTTTCGGAATCGTCGGGTCGGGATGGTGATTCGGGAAGGCACCGTCCGGTTCGGAAAAGAGTTCAATGACGTCACAGCCCATTGCGCGTACCACCTCCGGCGCTGCAAGACCGGCGGTCCCGTTCCCGGCGTCAAGGACGAGCTTGAGACGGCGTTCTTCGGTGGCCTTGAACAGGTTCGTCAAATAACTGATGTAATCAGGCATGATAGGGTGGCGGGCCACCGACCCGCTCGTTTTGCCGTTGTTTTTTTGATTATTCCCGGCGCTTCCCTCCATCATGATTTCCTTGAGCTTGTGGATTTCTTCTCCGTAAATAGTTTCTTTGCCCACGCAGAGCTTGAACCCATTGTACTCCGAGGGATTGTGACTGCCCGTGATCATCACTCCCGCGCCGGGTTTTAAATGGTAGAGGGAAAAATAGAGGGCAGGCGTGGGGCAGAGACCGATGATGGTAACATCCATTCCTCCTAGCGTCAGGCCTTGCACGATGTTCTCACAGAGCCGCGGGGAGCTGATGCGTGCATCAAACCCGACGGTCAGAGAGCTGACGTTCTTTTGTTTGAGATACGCAGCAAAAGCCTGCCCCAGGGACGTAATCGTCGCTGGCGTAAGATCGGAATCCGCAATACCGCGTATGTCGTATTCTCGGAATATGTCAGGGTTGATCATCGGTGGCGAAGGGTCCTTTCACCCTAAAAAGAGCAGTTAACCGCAAGGAACTCAGAGATCGCAGAGAAAAATCAGACCTTTGGAATAAAAAACCGTATCACCCAGAAGGTGAACGTTTATAAGATTTTATTTTTTTGATCTTCTTTGCGTTCTTTGCGGCAAAACAAAAGCAACCGCCGTTTCCAGATTCACCGATCAGGAGCGAGAAAACGACGGCAATGACCTTCGCTTGTTTTGATGCCTGTTATAGTCGTCGTCAAAACGGACGATATCATCCTCTTCGAGATATTCCCCGTTTTGTACTTCGATGATCTGGAGCGGGATCTTGCCGAGGTTTTCGAGCCGGTGTTTCGTTGACATGGGAATATAAGTGCTTTCGTTCGGATGGACGTCGTACAACTTGTCCCCGTTCGTGACCCTGGCTGTTCCTGAGACAACAACCCAATGCTCGCTCCGATGATTATGAAGCTGGTGTGAAAGCTTCGCTCCCGGATGGATGACGAGTCTCTTGATCTTGTACCGGTCCCCTTCCTCTAAAATTGTATACGAACCCCAGGGCCGGTGGACCGTTCGGTGAATGAGGTGTTCCCCGGTTTTGCGTTTTTTTATCTCATCAACGACCTTCTTCACGTCCTGTGCCCTGTCCTTGCTGCAGACGAGTGTCGCATCCGGCGTGTCCACGACAACAAGGTCTCTCAATCCGATTGTTGCTACCAGCCGCTTTTCAGCATAGATGATCGAATCATGACTGCCCACATCAATGACATTTCCGCTCACGACGTTGCCGGCAGCGTCGTGCTCCGATACTTCGTCGAGAGCTGTCCAACTTCCGACGTCCGACCAGCCGATATCCGCCGGGATGACCGCTGCACGATCGGTTTTTTCCATGACAGCATAGTCGATAGAAACGGACTTCAGGTCCTTGAACACTGAGCTGATGACGATCTCTTCCTTATCCGTGCCGATGCTGCGTTTGATCTCCATTAAACCGCTGTAAAGCGAAGGATCATACTTCTTAATTTCCTCCAGGAGGGTCTTCGTTTTCCAGATAAAAATCCCGCTGTTCCAGTAATAGCGCCCCTGTTTGAGATATTCCTCGGCAGTCGCACGATTCGGTTTTTCGACAAATGCCTCGACGTTGCATACTCCGTCAATCCCTGCCTCCCGGCAAGCAGAACCGGCCTTAATATAACCATAGCCTGTCTCCGGTCTGTTGGGTTTGATTCCGAGCGTGACCAGATACCCCTGCCCGGCTGCATCACAGGCTTTGCCGATCAAATTCAGGAACTCTTCGGTTTTTTGAATAAAATGATCTGCAGCGAGAGACACCATGATGCCTTCGGGATCCAGACGCTCGAGGTGCAGCGCGGCAAGCCCCAGGGCCGCTGCCGTGTTTTTCGCCTCAGGTTCGAGAATCATATTTTTGTCCCAGGGCTTGTTGAATTTCGACGAAAGCTGATAGCCGATCGCGTCTACGATTTCCCGGTTTGTGACGATAAAAATATCTTCAGACCCTATAGACGGCAGAATGCGATTTACGGTCTGACAAATCAGACTGTCTTCTGCGCCGATTTTCAGAAGCTGCTTCGGCATCTTCTCGCGTGAAAGCGGCCAGAACCGCGTACCCGAACCGCCGGCCATGATCACGGCAAATACATTTTTTTGCTTTTTATCCATTTGAGTTCCTCTGTTCATACGATAGTATTGGGCCGTTTTACGACAGCACGGATATTTGCTTGTTCTTGGTCCAATGAATGTTCTTGTCATGCAAGATCTTTCTGCCTTCGCCGGGGGGCGCTACATCCACCGATTCCAGGTCTGCGTCCACCATGATTTTAACGAGCTCGGGGAACGTGATTTTCGGAAACCATCCCAGTTTTTCCCTTGCTTTGGATGCATCGGCCAGCAAAAAATCCACTTCTGTCGGACGAAAATACCGTGGATCGATTTCTACAAGAACATCTCCCGGTTTCATCGGCAGCGATAAAGAAGATGCTACGGAACGGATAATGCCTTTTTCTTCGGTCCCCTTTCCCTTCCACTCGATTTCAATACCCGCGTAATGGAAAGCAAACTCCACGAATTCTTTCACCGTATGACTTTCGCCCGTACCGATGACATAATCCTCGGCATGATCCTGCTGAAGCATCAGCCATTGACACTCCACATATTCCGGAGCAAAACCCCAGTCCCTTTTCGCATCGAGATTGCCGAGGTAAAGCTTGTCCTGTTTCCCGGCAAGCATGGCAGCCAAGGCCCTCGTTATCTTTCTTGTCACGAACGTCTCGCCGCGGCGGGGCGATTCATGGTTGAAGAGAATGCCGTTGCAGGCGAATATATTGTAGCCTTCCCGGTAGTTTATGGCCATCCAGTAGGCGTACACTTTAGCAGCGGCATAGGGACTGCGGGGATAAAAAATGGTGTTCTCGTTTTGGGGCGGTTTTGCAGCGCCGAACATTTCGGAGGAGGATGCCTGATAATATTTGGCTGGGATGCCGCTCCTCCTGATACTCTCCAGAAGCCGCGTAGCGCCGAGTCCGACTATATCGCCGGTATACTCCGGCATGTCGAAACTCACCCGGACATGACTCTGTGCCGCGAGATTGTAGACCTCATCGGGCTTGATGTTGTAAATGATGTGCGTAAGCTGTCCCGAGTCGGCAAGATCACCGTAGTGCAAAAAAAGTCTCGTTCCGCTGGCATGCGGGTCCGTATAAACATGGTCTATTCGGCCAGTATTAAACGTGCTCGCACGGCGGATAAGGCCGTGAACCTCATACCCTTTGTACAGCAATAGTTCCGCAAGATACGATCCGTCCTGTCCGGTGATCCCGGTAATAAGAGCTCTCTTCAATTTAATATCTCCAATTCAGTTAATATCTCCAATTCAGCCAGAATTTAAGTAAGCAGGTTTATTGTAAAACCATGCCGTTCATTAGGATTACCGATTCAAAAAAAAATGAAACGCCGGGTAGAAGTTTTTTCTTACTTCCTGTCCCACCAACTGCTGTGCATGCTCAGTGTTTTTATCAAATGAATGGGGATTTTATCATAATTTCTGCCTAATTGATAACCAAAAAATTTCAAACCATTCCTGACAAGAGATTGTGGGATCAAATGACATCTCTTATTCGATGCCAGATAACCAAGTTCGGATTTAATATAGTTTGCCCCTTCTCCTGATGCTGTTCCGAACTCCTTTAGTATCCAGCTTTCCATTGTATGAAATACCCCGATATCAAAATACCTCTTAAACTCCTGACAAAAAGTGTAATTGTGCGAATGATAAGCCGTGGCATCCGCTGCATAGGCAAGCTTATAGTTGGACAACAGAAGTTTTGCTCCTACATAGACGTCCTCTCCCATGAGCATATTCTCTTTAAACCAGCCGACTTTTTCCAATGCTTTTTTCCGGTAAGCAGCAAAGGAATTTGACAGGAAGGCGGTTTTGATGCCGTACTTTTGCCTGTCCTCATAGTTTCTTATCGATCCGGCAGCGGGATAATTAAAATAGCGAAGGTGCGCCGCATACGGGGAAGCGTTCTCGTGAGGCAGTTGCCTTCCATAACAGGCGCCAATCGAACTGTCGGTGTAAAAAAGTCTAACCAGTTTTTCCAGAGAAGAAGATTCGGCCAGTACGATATCCTGAGTCAGGTAGATGAGGATGTCGCCGGTTGCGATTTTCCCTGCCAGCGACCTTGTAACGCCGTGGTCAAACGCTCTTCTCGCTACAACGGACACTGTAGCCCCCAGGGTCTTTGCCGATGCCGCTGTATTGTCATCTGAGGTGGAATCGATGACGATGACCTCGTCAATCCTTAAAGACTGGTTTTTGAAAGATTCGAACATCTTGCGTAAATGATGCTCTGCATTCAGCGTGGGAATTATGACGCTAATCCTGTCTTTAGTGGTCATCGGAATGGAGTATAGTGCCTCACCGTTTTCGCCGCCCGGTAAAAAAAGTTACCAACCGGTACCGGCAAAAAAATGGAGGGCACGGTAAATATCCAAAAATTCAAATAGGTTTTGTATAATGGATAAAGAGTTCTGAAGTAATCTTCAGGGAAAAGATTCAGGAGGCTCCCCCTGCACCTGGTTATGTGAGCCGGGAAAAATTTCGACAGCAGTTTATGATTGATACTATCGAATGTTTTCTTGTTTACTCCGCGGCTTACGAAAAAATCGAACACTTTGTTGAATTTTACCGCGAAAACGTCGCACAGTTTGTACCCGCCCGAGTTATACATTCTCGCGGCGATGCAGTATTCATTCACAAAAACATTTTTTCCCGAGTTAAAGAGCGCCGAAAAAATCCAGCCAAGATGAACTAAATGTGTATTCAGCAGTTGCTCGAGAATAGCTTCATCCACGCATTCTTTATTAACTATATTGACCGAAATAAATGCCATCAGATAGCTGGATTTTCTGATAAACTCATCAACATGCGAGTAAATCGTCCGGCCGCGTAAATGTACTCTCGGCATTTCAGCGATATAATCATTCGTGAACCCATAAGAATTCATGAATACTACGCCGTATTCAGCCTCTCTCAAAATACCCATGACCTTCTCGAGAGCGCCGTCGAGCAAAATGTCGTCGTCGCCCATAACGAGAACATACTTGCCGTTGGCCTTTAAAAAGCATTGCAGTAAATTCCTGTCTGACCCGATATTCTCGGCGTTTTTTAAATAATAAATTAAGGAACCCGAAGTAATATACTTGCTGACAACCTCATCGGTATTATCGGTAGAATCATTGTTAGAGACTAATATTTCCACGATTGAACCAAAGTCTCGTGTCTGTTTAACGATCCGCGATAGACAAAGATCAAGACAGGAAGCTCTGTTGTAGGTCGGAATGGCTATGGTAAGAAGGGGTTTATCCAATTTGATACCCCACACTCTGCCACACTTTTTTATTCTTGAAAAATATAAACAAAATCCAGGGCATTCCCCAAATATAGCTCGATATATATCCAAGGAAGAAGTAATGCGGGGGCAGGTAGTAAGCGCACAATATCGTGGTTATTACAATATATACTGCAGAAACGAAGGATGGCACGGCAAGGGGTTCCCTTTTGTGCGACCGCAGATATACCGCCAGGGAATTCACGACGATCTGGAGGAACCAGCCGATCCCCAGAAAGAGCAAGGTCGTGTTGTCCGCGAGTCTGTTGATAATCTCCCATTTGCCTCTGAAAAATGCGACAAGCACAAAGACGCTCAACGCCCCAGTCACGTAAGTCATACAGGCCAAAAGAAGGCGTTTATAGAAGAGATCATCGAGCTGATTCCAATTCTTATGGGAAATTAACATATTCAATTTCGGGATTATGGCATATATCCACGAATTGGATATGCTGAAAACTGCAGTCCAGAGGACGATGCTCAAACCTACCCTGCCTGCCTCCACAGGGCCGTAATAGTGAAACATGACGGGAGTGTACATCTGGAAAATAAAGTATCCGCTTGCCCAGCTGATTGCATATCGCCACTGCAGCGTAACAAATTTTTCCTTCCACGAATAGGCAAAGTGCTTCGAAATATCAAAAAAAGAGCGGATAAAATGACCGAATCCCTTCCATATTATACACGTTCCGATAAACGCGCTCAGCAACAGGGAGAGTGAAAGTGCATGCAGCGAGAGACGGAAAACGAGCCCCAGCCACATCAGGACAAAAGTGACAATTGATATGGCAATGCGAATCCTCTGGATGGGGCCCACCAAATTGCAGCCCTCAAAAAAACACAAAAGCGAGTTATTGAAAAAAGTGAGTCCTGCACCGGACAGATAAACCGCCCAAGGCATGAGCCACTGAACGGTACCCTCTTTTTGGGAAAGGATGAGAAACCCGATGACTGATATGACAGGAAAGGCTATGAGGAGAATACCTGCAGCCCATTTCGCGCTAAAAACGAAAAAAGATGCCAGTCTGTTCAAATGCTGCTCACTGCCGGTGATCTCGCGGTCATCAATCCGGAGAAAGGCGAATTCATGCGCTGCAAATTGCGTGATGATGCTGGAAAAACCCAAATCTGCCAGCATTACCAGGGCCGCCAGACTCACGATGGTAAACCAATATCCCTGGGCCTCCTTTGTCAAAAAGAGCGGGATCAGAATCATCGACACAAGCCCAGATGCCAGTTTCCATAACTGGTTGAGGCCGGTAAAAAAGACAGCGGGGTCAATTTTCTCTTTTATAAAATTCCTCATTCCTTACTAAATACGCTTCCTTGACAACCCTGTTTAAGAGACTGGGATAATCGCGTTGGCGCCGTCCGCAGCGTTCCTTCGGAAACACAGCGCACTCCCCTGAGAATTCGTCAAACTCTCTCTTTGAAGGAAAATCTCGAATGACCTAAGTAGCTCATTCCGGTTGTGATGAGGAGAAGGACTGCGCCTGCTATTTTAGGCGTTAAATGAACGAGTTCGACCAAAATCGGCAAAAAAATCATGTTAAAGCAAAATGTCACGACATAGGTAGTGGAAAATCTCAGAAACTCCGTGATCATTGCGGAGTTCTTCGTGCTGGACCTGAACGTTACATATTTGTGAAAAACATATGCGTTAACGACGGAGATAATCTGAGCGAATGTTAACGCCGTCATATAAGCGTAGTATCTTTTTTGAAACACGTGGGAAAAAAGGGTGTCGAGTAGGACAAAAACAAGGTAGCCGAAGATCGTGTTCCAAATTCCAACCAGAATAAATCTTATTTTTACTTGGTGTTTTTCCGCCAAACGCGCGGAGACGGTTTTAATAAAGGTTCCTTTCGTCATTACTGATATTATCAATTTTAGACACTGATGACAAGGATAATCTTGGATATCCATCGCGAATGGGAGAATGACGCTACATTTTGGGGACCGCTCATGCCATCCCTCTCTTCCGGAAATACTGCAGGACTATCTCATCCCGTCAATCTCAATCCTCTTGACAGCCATAATAGGACATGCTAACGTGAGCAAAAAAGCAAAACATGGATCGGGATTTGACCAAAATATCAGCAACGAGAGACAGCTTTTTAAAAGCCGCACAGCGCGTATCCTTCCTGCATAACGGTCCGAGTGATTTTGCGTTATGCTTGCTCTTTTCCCCTTCGTTCGGAAGGACTTTTATATCGATCACATGAAAAAGTCGAAATGGCTCTGACGTCGTAATAATTATCTGCTGAAAAATCGAGGAGCAAAGATTCACATGCAATCACGCGCAACTAATTCAAAGGCATCACTGGACACAGTAATGCACTATTTGCCTCCACTGGCATTTTTGTTGAGCCTTTTGTTTTGCATAGTATCATTTCTTAAAGGATGGAACGGAACCCTTTGTGAGTTCCACGGATTCCGACAAACCCAAACGGCCATTACGGTAAGTTATCTATTAAAAGGCGGGCCGTGGTTGGCGTATCAAACGCCGGTTTTTGGCCCGCCGTGGTCCATCCCCATGGAGTTTCCCCTCTATCAATGGATTGTCGCGATTATTGCCAAGGCCGGTATGTTCCCGGTAGATCAGGCAGGAAGATTTGTAAGTGCCTCGTTTTTCTTAGCATCTCTGTATCCGGCCTCTAAAATTTTAGAAGCCTTAAAGCTCTCGAGAAACCAAATTTTCCTCATCCTCGCCATCTATTGCCATAGTCCGCTCTACCTGTATTGGTCCCGCACATTCATGATAGAATCAACCGTCTTGGCCTTATCGACCTGCTATTTGTGGCTCGTTTTCCTGTATTTTGATGATGCTCAAGATCGTCCCCCGAGAAACATCCTGCTTTTATTGGGAATAGGAATCATCGGGTCTCTCGCCGCCGCAGTGAAGATAACCACTTTTTTTGCCTTTGCAGCCGGAGCATTCATCCTGTCGTTGCAGTTTATTGTGAAGGCAAAGAAGGAGCAAATCTTGAGAAGGGCACTTCTCCTCCGTGGCGCACTGTTCGGTTTATTTGCATTCATCCTTCCCCTCTTGGCGGTCCTCCTTTGGACGTCGTACAGCGATTCTCTCAAGGACCTTAACCCCCTCGGGCAGCGTATAACGTCTTCGGCATTAACAGCCTGGAATTTCGGGACACTTTCCCAGAAATTATCGCCAGACACCTGGCGTATGTTTTACGTGAGGATGATCAAGGACCTCATCGGAAGTTCCTGGCTTTTGCCGCTCTCTTTGTCGGCAGGTTTTCTCTGCAGGCCGGATCGTCGAAAGATTGTTTTTGCGTCGCTGTTCCTGTTCGTTCTCTCTTTGGCGACGTTTACGAATTTGTACTATATCCACAATTACTACGCCTACGCGAACGGCGTCTTTTTTCTCGTCGCCATCGGAGTTATTATTGCAGACCTGTGGGAAGCATCTCATGTCTTCAAGCGAACGGCTAGTGTCATCTTACTCGGTTTCATCCTGAGTTACTCGTCTCTAACGTATGCAAAAGAGTACTGGCCAAAACAAGGGAAAGGCGATACCTTGTCCGCGATCACGCAGGATTTCAAGGACTTTACACGGGAGGACGAGGTTGTTGTCATCTTCGGAGAAGATTGGAATTCAGAAATCCCGTATTATATCGGAAGAAGAGCGGTCATGATCCCCAATTGGATGCCCTTGGATTTCAGCCGCCCCTCTTTCCAGAAGATAAAACATAATCTCGACGGCTATGGCGTCGGGGCAGTCATATTCGGTTCTTTAGGAAAGGACATGAACCCGACGTTTATACGCGCTGCTTTATCAGAATTCGGCCTCCGGAACGACGCGATTGCCAAGAAATACATCATCAAGGAGTTTGACGGCTCAGACAACCACCTTGTTGTCTTCTATCAAAACAGGACTTTTACGCCGGGCCGACCAGCTGCGGAATAACGTCGCCCGTGGGTCTTCCCCACCCATCGGATTCCGCGTCCCCGCCTCTCCCCTTATCGTTATGACTCGTCATCGTATTTTAACCAAGTCCCTCACGGCATCGAGATGAGCTGACGCTGTGCTCTTTAGGCCTGCTTTATTTGTTTTCCGCAGCCCCGTCATGATGATCGAGACAATCATCACAAGCATGATCAATGCATTCAGCGGAACAGCAATACTTATATCGCTCGTCCCTGAGTCCGATACGACCTTCTGAAAAAAGTAGTAATCTTTCGGTATGAGAAGGAGACCAAACAGAACGGCATAAAAATAATCGGTTTTCTGAACGCTTTCTTCGTGGATGAAGAGGAAGAGCGGGATAAACAAATGTATCAGCTTATAATCACCGGATATATGCGGGAATAACAACATGGAACAAACAAGCAGAAAGACTTTCTCCCAGAGTTTAATGTCCATGAACACGACGGCAAGTGATAAAATAAAAAAAATCATCGATACGGCCACCATGTATGTCTTCAGCACAAAATCCATGTTTACGCGACTGATCAGATTTGCTTCGATAAGATAGATTTTTAAAGAAGAGAACAAACTCACGCCGCGCTGCACCAGGTTATTGCTTTGAAAGAGCGGCGAATCATTGACATGAAAGCCTGATAGAATAAAATCAGCATTGTTCCAAAACCCTCCGCTGAACAAGAGCAAACTGAATAACGAGAGACAGATCGTAACGAGAATAACAAAAAAGACGTGTTTGTACTTTTTCAGGGAAATCAGGAGCGTGAAGAAAACTGCCGGGTAAGCTTTCATTGCGATAGCACACGATAACAGGATGGAACCTGTCTTCATATTATTTTTTAGAATAAATAAAAGCGCAAAATACAGGAATAAAAAAACGACACTTTCCAGGTTTCCTCGATCTATGGTAAAGAGGACCGGATAGGTAAGGAACGATAAAATAAAAACGTTCCTGAATAGTTCAACCTTGCTTTCCGACCGCAGCGCTGCTATGCAAATGCCGACAAAAGCAACGATAAATATCGCTAGGAAAAGATACAAGGCGTGATCTTTATCGAGAGCCGTGAAGAGAACGAGGAGTAAATGGCTAAAGGGATAATAATTGCTTCTAAACGAATGGTTCCCGAAATAGGGATTGAGGTCTGTTGTCTGACTTAATGGGTTGAAAAAATCGTTGAACCGGTCGGAAGGAACGAACAAAAACGTATTGTACGGATAGCCGTTTCCGGCATACATTGCCATGATATAATGATAGACAACGGACAATGCAAACCCGACAAGAAGAATCGCACCGACTAGATTTATCTTAATTTGACTCGGGGTGCCTGTTTTCAGGGGATACACACTTTGCAGATTCGTCATAATCGTCTTTTCAAGGCAAGGAGTGTGTAGAACAGTTGCCGCAACACCTGATTGATGACGGACATCCACGCCCCACATGCCCGATCCAGAATTCTCAACCGGTAACGTGGTTCATCGGCCATTTTTTTTAGTAATTTTCTGAAGTCGGAGCTTTGGCGGTGTACCATCCCGACGCTCAGGGATTTCGATGAAACACGGAACGCACACATTGATTCCGGAAGGATGTAAACATCTCCGTGCAGCAGGAGGCGACACCAAAAATCCAGATCGATAAGATAGGGCATGGCGCCATCGAACTCCCCCACTATCTTTAAGAAATTTTTTCTGAAGAGAACTGCCGTGGGCTCGCCTATGAGATTCGTGCCGGCCCGAATAGTTTTTCTTACCGCTACGGGCCCTGATAACCGGCCTCTCGAAGACCCGAACTTCCTGTTCATGATTCTGTTTCCCGACTCATCTATGACATCACGGCCGCAGCATACGAGGGCAACAGCCGTGTGCTCCGGGTTATCGAGAATGTCCACTTGGCGTTTAAGACAATCGGGATACAGCACGTCGTCATCACAAAGGATCTTAATGTAGCTGCCGAGCGCCAGGGAAAGGGCCTTGTTCCAGTTTCCGGAGAGGCCCAGATTCGCATCGTTCACAACATAGCGGATTCTCGGATCATGGTATTGTTTTACTATATGCGAAGTACCATCAGTCGAACAGTCGTCGACTATAAGGAGTTCAAAATCTCTAAACGTCTGCGACAAAACAGAATCGATAGCACTGCCAATGAATTTTTCGCAATTGTAAACAGGAATGCATACCGATACGAGAGGTGAGCTACTTATCACCGCTATCCCTCTGTTTCTGCTCTTGTTTGGCCGAATCGGAAGATGAAGCGTCGGGGAAGCCGTACTTTCGGGCGACAATGTAAAGGGGCCGCCGTTTAGTCTCACGGTAGATTCTCCCGATGTATTCGCCAAGGACCCCGATGGACATCAGTTGCACCCCGCCGAGAAAAAGAACAACTACGAGGAGAGACGTCCATCCGGGAATCGTCGATTGAGGGTTCGTAAATTTGCTGACAATAAGCCAGATCACGGATAGGAAGGCGGCAAGAGTTATGCAAAGGCCCAGCTGGCTGGAAAGGCGCAGCGGTTTGTCAGAAAAGCTCGTAATCCCGTCAAAGGCAAACTTAAACATCTTTTTAAAATTGAATTTTGTTTTCCCGGCAAAACGGCTGTCACGTTCATACGTTAAACCGTACTGAGAAAATCCGACCCAGCTGATGAGTCCCCGGATGTAACGATTTTCTTCGCGTATCGTGCCCAAGGCATTTACGACCTCGCGGTCCATTAATCGGAAATCTCCTGCATTCATGGGCAATTTAACGTCGCTCAATTTTCCCATGATCCAATAGAAAAGATTGGCCGTCACCAGCTTTAAAATACTCTCTCCCTTGCGACGGTTCCTGACCCCATACACGACCTTATATCCCTCACGCCATTTGGCAATCATTTCTTGAATGACTTCAGGAGGGTCCTGAAGGTCGCCGTCAATAACCACTACCGCATCACCGGATGCATGATCGATCCCTGCCGTTATGGCGATTTGATGACCAAAGTTTCTCGAAAAATTTATGATTCGTACAGCGGCATCACGTCGGTTCAAGTCTTCAAGCAGCTCGAGAGAACGGTCCGTACTGCCGTCATTCACAAAAATGAGTTCGTGATTTAAACCTGGCCCGAGGTGAGACAACACATTCTTTGTCCGTCTATAGAATTCAGGAATGGTTTCTTCCTCGAAGGAAATCGGAACAACTACAGAAAGCAGAATCCCATTCCGGTTCATAAACCCCTCTGGATTTCATGCGTTGTAAATGCACTGTCGTTTAATGACATATCAGTTCCCAATCAAAGAAGCGGTACTGTGGAAATGATATACAGACAAATTGAGGGAAAGGCTTCATATAATAAATAAGTTCACGGCTGGCACGCCCGTTCACGTAACATACTACCCTGGAATACAACTCAGCGACTTCCGTCCAACCCGCCTTGATAATCAAGAATTTATCGATTTCTTTGATAAACTGCTAAGAGTTTGCCTTTTTCGCGAAGCACATATCGGGGACTTACTGATTTGAATATTTTTTGCAACCCTTGATATCGACCTATGCGTGAAACCCTCTCATTTTTCATCCAAGTCCCGTTATAAATTTTAGACCAAGGGTCTGATATTTCCTGATCGATATTACCGTCAACAAAAAGATACTCGGGGCTATTCCTATTTATCTTATTAATGGTCGCGTCAATTTCGCTATCAGATAATAAGTGCCAAGCCAAATCAAAGGGTAATGCGCCATATTTTTTCCCGAGAAAGGGCAGCACATTGTCAAATTCAGATATGACATATATAGAGGGACTGCCGGCGCTATATTTTTGCATCAATTGAATACTCTCCGCGAACGGCTCAGGATTCATTGTCGATATAAGGTGAGCTCGGTCAAATTTCCAGTGATAAACTTTATGATTCACAAAGTCATCAGTGAACATCTTCTTGTCTTTATAGAATTGGTTGACGTTAAAAAGCATTGCAATAAACAAAACAGCTATAACACCGATTTTTAATAAAAAAAGTTTATGGTCGGAGCGGTTTAAGGAGAACTTTTGTTCAGAGATGAAAAACATGAGGAATATTTGCAAACCCATAAACGGCATCGACATAGGCAAATGATTAGAGAGACCTGACCAGTAATAATATACAAGAAGTCCCTGCGTGTAAAAGAAAACAAAGATAAAAATATATTTCAGATAGTCAGTATTATTTCGATTGATGAATAAGAATGAATACGAAATGACGAGATAACCGATGGTTAATGCGATTACTACAGAATTCGCCGGCCATGAGAACAGTCCAAAGAGAAAATAATTAAAAACAGCGCCCTGAGTCCCGGCAGTTGCAAGGTTGGATAGGCAGCCAAGTGCCACGAGTGAAAGTACCACTCCAAAAAACCAAAACTTTTTTGATCTGCCAGTCTTGTTTTCGATAATGTATACAATAATTGAGATTGTCAGTGAAAGAGATAAAATTATCCCAAACTGCCTATTGATTATCACGCCCAAAAGTGCCGAAAGTAACGCCAATAACAGGTAAGACACATTTTTCTTCCTGAAAAACAAAAGTAATAAAATGATTACAATTACATCAAAGAAATGAATTGTTGGAATAATACCGACGCCGAGTGTCACGCCTATATATTTGCAGAAAAAATACGATATTGCAAGAATCGAGTATACGCTTGCCACGTATAGCCGATCCTGAAAAAGGTAAATTAACATGAGCAAGAACAGACTGAAATATACGATATAATATATATGACATTTGTAAATATTTTCTATCGTGACCCCGCCGAATAAATCCATGGTCCATTTCAGAATAAAGGTATTTCCCAAGCCGTACTGCATATAGATGTCCTTTATTGGCATCCCTGCTTCATACGCATTGAGCGGATTCAATATCTGTCCAATATGGTTCATTTGCCCTCTCGACATATTCAAGTGAGCGTACTCCCACCAGTTGTACAAATAAAATTTTTTGATTGACTCCACATTAATAGTAGGAAGATTTTTCAAATAATCCTGTCTTGTTACAGATCCCTCCTCTGTTTCCTTTTCCCCGGCGAAGTCGCGCTCGTTCACAGAATGATTTAAAATCAGATAAGATTGAATCGGGTCCATGTTTCTAAAACGTAATTGGTCAAGAAAATCTATATCATCTCTAGCCAGAGCGTCGGTGGATTTCCCTTCAATTTGGTTTTTTAAATCGTAAAACATCTTAACCGTATCTATATCTAAGGGACTCAGACTTTTCAAATAACTTGCATTATTAATCGTTTGTCCGTTTAAAATTGTTTCACTGGACAAATTATCATATTCATTCATCAGATAAACCGGTCCGAAAAAAAACCTGATCGGTTCAATTGACAGGATGATGAGCAAAAGCCAGGGATAGGCTGACAAAAGTATGCCGCCCCGATTATCGACATCTGATACCAAGTAAATCAAGGGGATGGGGAGGAGGACGGCAGAGAGAACGACACGATAAAATACCGCAAAGGACGAAAAGAACGCAAGACATGCAAGAGAAAGTAGAAACAAGGAAGAAACTAAACCAATATTTACTCTACTCGTCTTTTCTTTAATTAGCGCGAGCTTTTCTTTATTCCCCGCACCATAGATAAATAAGCTCAAAAAACCAAAAGCTGCGCAGAGTAAAATATAGTTAATAAGATTGCTGTCATAAGGGTTAAAAAATATGAACGCCCAGGGACGTACTTGCAGGTTGGTACTTTGAAGCACTTTATCTTTTATAAGAGAAACTAGGTTCCACACCAACACGCCAAAACAGAATCCTGAAATCGCAGCCTGTAAAATAAACAGGGTAAATCTATGTTCGGACAAATAGGTTAGTATTTTTTTCATATAATTTCTTGATAATTTCGTAAGAAGTCACGCAGTATAAATTGCTGCAAACCGCATATCCGGAGTATGGAGTCTGATCCACGGCCTGATAGCGGCAGAAACATGTTGTACACGTTCTTTGAAAGCACAAGATAGCATCGCAAGAACGGCTATGAGGGCTGCTTCCCTATCGTTCTCTCGCTTTCGGAACGCCGCTGCTCGGATAATGTTGATACCAGCTGTTTTTAGGTACACAGCGAAGCTTACCGCGGACAGTCCTCGGACGCGAAGGTTTTTGAATCCGGTCAATCGGTCAAGCTGAGACATGGTTCCTTCGATTCCTGCACGGAAGCGGTACTGGTCGCGAAACTCGGGAGTGTCTTCCTGAGTCCGTCGTTGAGCCAGACGGATCACTTTATCGTCATAGCGAAGATAGCGGCCCTTTTTGCCGGGCATCGTCGGACAGGTTTTCTTCCGGGAACAACCGCGACATGTTTTCTTTGAGAACAGCGCGGTGTGATTGTCGTCTTTGCTCCTGGTTTTTAAGGGAGCGCGACCTTCGGGGCAGGAGGTGACTTCGTGATCGCTGTTCATGGTGAATGCCGTGATCGGCACACTGTCCTCGTCGAGTTTGCCCATGACTGGAGAGGTGATCTCTACTCCGATGGCCTTTGCCTTCTCACAGTTATCATCGCTGCCATAGGGGGTATCGGCAACGACCGCTTTTGGTTTCAGGCCCAGCTTCTCCGTTGATTCAATAAGCGGAATCGTAGCATTAAAATCGCTCTTATGGGCAGGTTCCACAATCACGCTGGTGATTAAGTTTAAGGTGTTGGTATCTTCTGAGGTGCTGTAGCTTTCGGCGACCTGCACCTGGTAGCCCTTGCCCTTGTGGCCGTCATAACCGGCTTCGGGATCGGACGGGTTTTGCAGGGAATCGGAAGGCACGTCCTTATTGGCCTTGACCGAGACTTTGGTTGTGTGGATGTCAACACGCTCCACGATGCATTGTTCTTTGAGAAGCCGAGCAAGAAGCTGGTAACTGTTCATGGTGACGACCGGTTCGTTCCCTCTAAACCGTTCCACGAGGGCAAACACATCGTCGGCCAGGGTCGCGAGAGTGTTCATGGATTCCGAGGGCTTGACCATCGAGAAGACGGCCTCACCCTGCTTGGTCATGTGCCGGTCGATCGTGGCCTTGTCTACCACCTCGTAGAGATCCTTGTGGTGACGCTTGAGGTTCATCAGGAACTTCTTGATGGTCTTTACGAACAGGCCGATCCGGCCCAAGTGCCGCATGTTGGAAAAAATATGGACTGAATCGAAGCGCTGTTTGGCGACATCTACCTTGAACACCTCGGCGAGCGTCGTGGCGACCTCCTCGAAGATGGTCGTGTAGATGCCGCGTTCGGTAAGGATGTCGCGCATGTTCCAGAGGGTTTTGGGGCTCACATAGGCGTCGGCATCGGCGGTCGAGGTGATGTTTAAGGCGTAATGCCACTGGACGTTATAGGCAAACTGGTCCACGGCCTCTTCGTCGGTCATATCGTGCATCTGCTGGAGGACCATGAGCCCCAGCATGGAGTAGAGTTCCTTGGTTGGAGCTCCCAGGACCGGGTCGTACTTGGAATACACCTTCTCGACCGGCAGCGTGGTAAGAACGTGCTCCCGGAAGATCTTGGCCCAGGAGGCTTCAATACGCTCCTTGCGCTTGGGTCCCAGGAATGGAAAAGGATCGAACATGTTGGAGGTTTTGTGATCCTTGATGTAGATCATCTCGGCTCCTCGGATGCGATGTGTGATGACGTTATGTATCACAAAACCCCTTGTGCTGCAACGATATTATGATGTTTCATGTAATTTTGTCGGCAAAATAAAGCGAAAAGATTTCTTACGAGATTATCATTTCTTGAATCTCCACGAAAAATGATTCACTCTCATCTCTTGATCCGGCTTACTTCAGTGATCGTTGTTCAAAAATTGATTCTTTCCTTTTCAATGACCAAAGGTCTTTTCATCACCTGAGTTTGGATCGAACCGATATATTCACCAACGATTCCCAGAAAAAAAAGCTGGACAGAAGAAAAGAAGAAGAGGCCTATAACGACGGGCGCCATCCCCAAGGTAAAACTCTGCCAAAAAACAACCTTATAAATAAAATATCCAAATGCTATGAGCAGGCTTATTATTGCCATGGCAAAGCCGAGCATTGCGGCGAGTCGTAAAGGGATTTTCGAATAATTCGTAAAACCGAGCATTGCTATGTCGTACAGTGAGTAGAAATTATTTTTGGTAATGCCCCTTCTTCTCGACGGCTGAGTATACTCTATTTTTGCGACCTCGTATCCTATATCGGATATCAAACCCCGAAAATACGGATAAGGATCGCTGATCTCGCGTAAGATATCGATCACTTTCTTGTCGTACAAGCCGTATCCGGTGAAATCTTTAATAAGCTCGATGTCCGACAATTTGCCGAGCAAACGGTAGTATGACCTTCTTACATGAAACATAATTTTCGATTCTTTACTATGGGTTTTAATGCCTGCGACCACCTTATAGCCTTCTTCCCACTTCTTTATGAAGCCGGCAATCATGTAGGGAGGGTCCTGCAAGTCAGCTACGATGTAGATGACGGCGTCTCCCTTTGCCTGGAGCAGCCCGTAGAAAGGTGACCTGATATGACCAAAGTTTCTCGTATTTACTATGATTTTGACGTTACTGTCCTTCTTTGCTATCTCCTTTAATATGGGAACGGTCCTGTCCTTAGATGAGTTATCAATAAAAATATGCTCATAGGTATATCCCTCGAGACCTTCAACCACTCTCTTCACTTCCCTGTACAGCATCTCTACATTGTCTTCTTCATTATAGCAGCCGGTAACGACACTAATGAATTTCATCCTGTTACCTCGAAAAGTTTTTTTATCTTCATGAAAATACGTGACCGCCCTCAGTTTCATGCGCGGCCCGCATACGGCACCATTCAGCGACCCGAACGAAGAAATAAAACTTCAGGACATGCGCGTTTCTCCAATCAACAAGTGCCTACGGGCGTGCGTACAAAAAAGGGACCGGTAATATGCGTTTATACCGCAAATAACGCCCCATATCAATCGGGGCAGGCAGCAGCATCTGCAATCCAGCCGGTATCAAATAACTGCGGTCAAGGTTGGATTTATAACTTGCTGGCGGAGCACCAGAATGAAATCTTCTTTGAACTTACAGGCCCCGGTTGTAGATTATTTTCTTCAGATTGTCATTATCTGCATAGGGGCTTTCAATCATATCGATGAGGATCGGCTTATCCTGCACGCAGGGCTGCAATAAAACCTCGCCGGACATCAATTCTCTGCAGGATATCTGACCTTTTAACAGCGGAATCGCCAGATACACATCGTCGTCCGAGAGGACGTGTCCCTTGGGCAGATCTCGTTTTGCATAGACGCCTCGTACGAGAGCATCAAGATACTTGATTTCCTTCTCCGTTGGAATTCTCTTTGACTCTCCGCTGGCGCCGCACATTTCCTTGGCCTTCTGAAAAGCTTTGAACCAGGTATCCACCTGCTCGGGAAGCGAGCAGTAGGAGGATACCGACACGCCATCCATGTCGACGTCGACGTGCCGCTCGAACGTCCTCGCTCCTTTTGCGTAGGCCATCATAATAGATGCCGACCAGTCATGATACTCATGCGTCGAATAGCCTATGATGTGACCGGGATAGCGATTTTTCAGGAAATCAATCTGGTTCAGCTCCAATTCATTGTCCTCGGAGGGATAGAGCGACACGCAGTGATTGATCGCCAAGGGGATATTTCTATTTTCAAAAAAAGTAACAAGATCGTCAATGTCCTTAAGCGAAGAGCCGCCCGTCGAGACGATCACCGGTTTTTTGGTCTTGGCAATTGCTTCAATGAGTACCCAGTCGTTAATATCGGAGCTTGCAATTTTAATTATTTCGACCCCGAGCTCAGAACACCATTCGACCGACTTTTCGTCAAAGGGTGTTGACATCGTGATACATCCGCCTTTTTTTACGGCATGCAGGAGCGCAGCAAAATTTTCTTTTGACATCTTCGTATCGAGCGTTTTCTTTATATACCTGTTGTCAGTCGCATTCAGGTAATCCTTGTGGATAAACGTATCGACGTCCCGGAATTGCAGTTTTATGGCCGCGCGGACATTGTTGAATCTTACAATTTTTGTGAAATCAGCTATAAGCTTTAAACCGCGGTCCATACTTCCCCAATGGTTATTCGCCATTTCCAAAACGAATAAATCTTCAAAAACATCTCTTCTCATACAAAGTTCTCCCTTGCCTTCAATTAAAAAATAATTTTTTCGAGTTTGTCTAGACTATTGATCAGATACTCGGGTTTGCTCTTCTGAATACTCTCCCGATCACCGTAACCGTTCAAAACGATGGCAGAAATGATGCCATGCTCCCGTGCTGCGTAAACGTCCGATGCCGTATCGCCCACCATGAGGGTTGCGGCGACATTGAGCTTCCATTTCTGCTTCAGAAAAAATACCATTTCAGACTTACTAAAAGTAAAACCCGCTTGTATATCGGGGGTTATAATATCACAAAAAAAGGCAATATTTAAGTTTTTTAATATGATTTTTGTCGGGGTGATGGGTTTATTGGTTACAATAAACAGTTTTTTATTAAGAGCCTTAAAAAAATGCAGCGTTTCCAGAGCTTTTTTCTTGAATCTCGTTTTTGCTAAATTACTCGTATCGTAGCAAGCGCGAAAATGGGTTATGATTTTCCCCACATCCCGCGAGTCAAGAGCAGGGGAAACCGAATGAATTATATTTTGAAGCGGCGGCCCGATGAACGATTTGTCGATCTTTGTAGTACAGGGTATAGAAACCGCCGCGTATGCCCGCGAAAGACAATCAATGATATCATCAGCCGAATCGACCAGCGTCCCGTCTAGGTCGAATATGATGTTATCAATCCCGCTTCCCCGTTCAGGAATTATCATCCTCTCGTTCATCACTGTGGCAGCGCGTACAGAACGGCGTCAAATCCCGAATAGCCGTAAATTCGCAAGTACAATTTATAATCGATATCCCACTGCTTCACGAGGAGCGGTATCTTCCACAGATGGTCAGGACGATGGTAGACGCTGATTGCAAGACCCGGTCTGCTTTTCCGTATCGTATCTATGGCGCCCTCGAGCGCTTCCGGTTCGGCGCCTTCGATGTCCATTTTAATAAGAGTCGGATCGAATCCATGCAAGGTTTCGTCAAGAGAAACACACTGGACCCGATGACTACCTCCTGAAGAAAGATGGCTTGACTCGGCACTTTCCGAAGTAAAGTTCAACTGCGTGGTATGCGACCAAACCCCGCAGGGGTACAGCACGGCTTTCTCCGCAAAAGTACCGTCAGACTTAAGGAGTGAACATAATTTCGAAAAATTATTAAGATCCGGCTCATACGCAGCGATGGATTGAACAGTGCCGTATGCTTTCTTTAAGGCAATGAGCGTGTCTCCGTCAAAGCTGCCGCAATCGATAAATCTCATCGGTGTTTTCCACCGAGGAAATTCATCATCAAAATAAATACCTTCCGTTGTCAGCGGCAGGGCACAGGAACAATCGGCGTCCCTTCGCATTTTGAGCATCGACGTGTACAGCGAGCGACTTTTTTCTTCATGCCATACGTCAAGGCCGTTCATAATATCTTGCATCCGGGAATCGTAGAAGCTTGGCGATGTCAACCAGAATCGATCTCCCAATTCATCCGCACAGCACCGGTGAAACTCTAGAAATGTCGTCAGATGTTCATATCCTAATTTTCGTAAAAACTCCTGAATTGATACGATGCTCGTTTCTCTGTTGAAAATAGCGATGATAACCTGCACCTGTGCTCGTTGAGCGGGTCCGATGTCCTTGTCGTCGGGATGAAAAACCGGAGTCCCCTGAATACTCGTGCCGTGCGGCATTTTTGTGTCTAAAAACCCCTCGATAGAGACACCATGGCCTAAAAGCACTCTTTGAACGTCTTTTCCACAATTTCCCGCACCGTAAATCATGACGCTTTTATTCGGCTTCAATAAATTCTCCAGCGACAGAGGGACGGTTCTCCGGGAAAAGAGATCGTGGAGTGATGCAGATTGTTTTGTTGCGAGCATGCAGCTACCTCATTCTTTTTTACCCGCAAAATCCCGCTATTCAGGGATCGACGGAATGATCATATTTTTTCTGAATTCTTCCCGTTCGAGAAACGGCGCCATGTCTTCCAGGGGCCGGGAAACAATCCGGCCGTCGGGCAGGCGATACGACGACAATTTCGGTGCAAAGGGTTGGTCAGGCGTAAGCATGACTTCGCAGATGCCAGGCAGGTCGCCCGTCATGGTCCTCGAAATTGCGCCATCGAGTTCAGCATGAGACACGCAACGAACAAACGGTATTTGATAAGCATTCGCCATCTTTTCCATATCCGGAAAGCAAACGCCGCTGTGGGGGTCGCACCCGACGAGTGGCTGGCCGAAGAAATTTACCTGCGTTTGGCGAATCGAGTGATAGCCGTTATTGTTGAACACAAATATTTTGATCGGCAACTTGTTGAAAACAACAGTCTGCAATTCCTGTAAGTTCATTTGAATGCTTCCATCACCTGCAAGACACACTATTTTCCGCCTGCCCGCGCCAAGGCAAGCACCGATTGCTGCGGGCACATCATAGCCCATGGAGGCGCAACCGGAGTTACTAAAGAGGATTTGACCTTTTTTTATAGAAGCGGCCTGAAAGGTACACACGCACGCAGAACCGTTCCCGGTGACGGTGATTTGTCCTTCAGTAAGAAACTTGCTCAATGCGAAGACGAAGCAATAAGGGTTCACCAATTCGCTTCTTTTCCAATATTCCTTAAGAACCACGGGGTAGCGATCTTTTTTGTCCTTGCACCAAGCCAACCATTCCTTTTTGGAACTTAAACCGCTGTTCGGCAGTGCCTTGATTAAAGACCGTATCACATCACCCACATCGGCATGGACGGGCAAGTCGGGCTTGACGGTGGGTTTCTGAAGTTCAAGAGGATCAATATCAACAACGATTTTGTACGCAGCCCGGGCAAAACTCTTCCAGTTATAGCTAACCTGGCGTATGTTCAGGCGTGACCCCAGAACGAGGAGGACATCGGCATTTTGTGCGACAAAGTTCCCTCCCCGGTCTCCAATGGAACCCGGCCTGCCGAAATAGAGCGGGTGATCGCTCTCAATGCAATCGTGGGCATTGAATGCGGTGACAACCGGTATATTGAGCAGTGCAATGAGTTTCAAGAAATCCTGCAGCGCCCCCGACATCCGTATTGCCGAGCCAGCCATGATCACCGGCCGCTGCGCAGCTCTTAGTCGCCCGATGATGTCCTCGATCGTTTCTTTGCCGATGGGCGGTGCAATTTCATCGGGGTCCTCAGCGGGATCATAGCTACGCAGTTTTTCCGGATCAATCATCGCCGCCTGAACATTCATCGGGATATCCAGCCAGCAAGGGCCCGGCCTGCCGGATTTCATGAGATAGAGCGCGCGTTCAAGATGGTAGCGAATATCGGAAGGTTCCGTCACCATAACCGCATATTTCGTCATATGCGTTACAACCGTGACGATGTCAAATTCCTGGTCCCCCATCTGACGCAGCTTGAGTCCCGTGCTGCGCACCGTCGTATCATAACGGACCTGGCCTGAGATGACCAGCATGGGGATTGAATCCTGCCATGCCCCTAGGACGCCTGTAATCGCATTCGTGCCGCCCGGCCCCGTCGTCACATTGACAAGTGCGGCCTTTCCGTTCACCCGGGCATATCCCTCTGCCCCCATCGCGCATGCCTGTTCATGGTGATTGTACAGTACCTGAAGGTGCGGGTTCTTTCCGAATGAATCGTTCAGATGCATCGCACCGCCGCCGGTTACCATGAAAACATGTTGAATGCCAGCCTCCACCACTTTCTGGGCAATATAATCGGATAATTTTATGGGCATTTATCTCACCTGATGCTTCATTTGTCTATGAGCAGCGCTTTTCTATTGATTAAATGGATATTGTTCTTATACCAGTCGTGAAGCTGTCGAATTGAATTTTCGTGCGTCGCAAACGTCAGGGAAGAAATTTCTGCCCGCAGTCTGCTGTTGTCACCACTGTACTCCATACCCAAGCCGTCTTGAGCTATCTTAATCGGCAAGTTTTTGCCGGAAACTGCCCGGACCAATTCTGCCAGATGTCTTAGTTCGACGGCATGGTCCGGGGTGACATTATACGATTTGTAGTTTCCTTTATTATGGATAAAATAATCCAAAACCGGTATAAGATCATCAATGTACAGGTAATCAAAAAACCGATTTTGGCGGATGGTTATCGGTAGATCGAACAGCGTTTTGCAGATGGCATTCGAGATGAAGCGGATCGCATAATCTTCATATTTCCCGAAGATGCCGAAAATCCGCAGTTCCACAATATTGTCGATGCGATCGATATATTGCGCAGTGATATATTTGGAAAAGCCGCCCTCGTCCACGGGCACATGAGCGTCATAATACTCTTCCTTCATTTTCGGCGCGTAGTGACGCACATCATAGACCAAGCCGGAACCGAGGAAAATCATCTTTTTGAAACGGTGCGCGTTTCTCGTAATGTTAAAAAACATCCTCGTGTTGTGGTCAAGCTGGCCCGAAGGATCCGCTGCATTTCTATGACCAGGCCTGACCGCACCATGAATTACGATGTCGATTTCGCGGGTCAAGAAAAACTCCCGCACAGCCACTTCATCCAGCAGGTCAAGTTCGGCATGACGGGGGGCGTAAAACGTGTTCTTGACAGCCAAATCGGATTCAAGGATGTTTCTTCCGATGAATCCGCTTCCGCCTGTAAGCAATATTTTCAAATCACTTAGTCCTATTTATTACAAATTTCTTCTGAAGCTCTGTGCTGCTGAGGTACTCTGAAGCAGAACGAATTGATTTTTTTATAATACGTCGCCTTTGCACATGATCATCCGCGCAGAGGGGAAACAGCGCGCTACTGCAAACGTTAATCATTATGCATACGTTAATTTCGGAATACACCCCGTATTTGCTCAATGATAAATTCGATCATACTCTCTGTCATCCCCGGATAAACGCCGACCCATAAAGTGTTGTGCATGATGCGGTCGGTATTCACCAACTCCCCTACCACCCGGAACCCTCTTTGGTCCCGTCTCATTTCATCGAAGCAGGGATGTTTAATCAGATTTCCCGCAAACAGCATCCGGGTCTGTATTCCATTCTTTTCGAGGTGGGAAACGATCTCATCCCGAGTCGTGCCTGCGTTGTCCTTAACCGTCAACAAGAAGCCGAACCAGCTGGGATCCGAATTTTTTGTCGGTTCTGGTAAGATGAGCTTATCCGAAAGCGGGTCCAGCCCTTCGCGGAGCATTTTCCAGTTTTTCTTTCTCGCTTTTATGAACTGCGGCAGTTTTTCGAGCTGGGCGCACCCGATCGCTGCCTGCATGTCCGTTACTTTGAGATTGTACCCGAAGTGCGAATAGACATATTTATGATCATAGCCCGTCGGCAGCGCTCCGAATTGTTGGGTGAAGCGCTGTCTGCAGGTATTATCACGGCCCGACGGGCACCAGCAATCCCTGCCCCAGTCCCGGAATGATTCTATAAGACGCTTCAGCTGGCCGTCGTTCGTATAGACTGCGCCGCCCTCTCCCATCGTCATATGATGAGGCGGATAAAAGCTCGACGTTCCGATATGGCCGATGGTCCCGGTATATTTCCAGTCACCGTGATAATTATATTTCGATCCCAGGGCGTCGCAGTTGTCCTCGACGAGCCATAATCCGTGGGCATCGCAAAAATCTTTTACTGTCGTCACGTCAAAGGGATTACCGAGCGTGTGGGCGACCATTACTGCTTTGGTTTTCTTTGACAAGGCCTGCTCGAGCTTTGAGCAATCGATATTGTAGGTAGGCAGCGACACATCGACAAATACGGGTACGGCTCCATACTGAACGATCGGCGCGACCGTTGTGGGGAAACCTGCGGCAACGGTGACGACCTCGTCACCCGGCAGGACCCTCTTGTTGCCCAGTTTCGCAGAAGTTAACGCCATGAAGGCGAGGAGGTTTGCCGATGACCCGGAATTTACCAGAGAACAGTATTTGACGCCGAGAAATGCCGCGAAGTCCCTCTCAAACTTATCTGCGTACCTGCCGGTCGTAAGCCAGAAATCAAGCGCTGAATCAATGAGAGCAGCGATTTCTTTTTCATCAAAAACACGGCCAGCATAAGAGATCCGGTCGCCAGGGGTGAATGTCTTTTTGTCTTTATGCTTAAACTCGTAATACCGTAGTGCGGCAGCAATGACCTGTTCCCGCAAGTGCTGATCTCGCTCTTTATTATTATCGGCCACGTCAAACCTCTGTTCGTTTTTTCGAATACTCTTCAATCTGCGTGGCGCACACCTTGCTCACGTCCCCGCCCTCTTTGTAGATCCGCGTCCACTCCACAATGCCGTCAATGGCCTTTTCCAAATTCCAGCGGGGACGCCATCCGAGTTCAGCCTTTGCCTTTGAACAATCCAGCTTCAGATAATGGGCCTCGTGAGGGTGCGCACCTTTGTCAATTTCGTAGGAAGCCTGGCCGCCCCATTTCGAGCACAGGCGCTTAACGATCCATTCCACAGGTTTCGCATCGTTATCATCAGGCCCGAAATTCCATGCGCCGCAATAATGCGGGCCGCTCTCGTAAAGTTTTTGCGCCAGCGCAAGGTAACCGCTTAAAGGTTCAAGCACGTGTTGCCAGGGTCTGATCGCGTGGGGATTTCTGATCAGGACCTTTTCACCTTTTAGAATTGCCCGTACGAAGTCCGGAATAAGCCTGTCCGCGGCCCAATCCCCTCCCCCGATGACATTCCCGGCCCGCGCTGAGGCTATTGCCACACCGTGGGAGGCATACTCTTTTGGATTAAAGTAGGAACTGCGGTAGGAAGAGGTCACCAGTTCAGAGCAGGCCTTGCTGTTCGAGTAGGGATCGTACCCGCCGAGTGGTTCGTTCTCTCGATACCCCCAAACCCACTCTTTATTCTCGTAGCACTTATCCGTCGTCACGTTGATGACCGCTTTAACGGTGTTACCTGTTCTCACTGCTTCGAACAGGTTGACCGTCCCCATGACATTAATTTCGTACGTTTCGCCGGGGATTTTATAGGAATCCCGTACGAGCGGCTGGGCGGCCATATGAATGACGATATCGGGTTGCGCGGAACGAAGTGCGCGAGCCAACGAGTCTTTGTCTCTCACATCCGCTATCGTAGAGTGGACGAGGTCATCAATACCGCAAAGCTCGTATAAACTTGGGTCAGTAGGAGGTTTGAGTGCATATCCGGCAACCTCGGCTCCGAGTATATGAAGCCATGAACAGAGCCACGCTCCCTTGAAGCCGGTGTGTCCAGTGAGAAAAACTTTTTTCCCTTCCCAAAATCTCCTGCCGATCTGACTGTTCCCCTCCATGGAATACTATCCCCAAACCTTCCAGGGCGCTTTGCCCTTTTTCCACAACTCTTCCAGCTGGTTCTTGTCGCGAAGCGTGTCCATAGGCTGCCAGAATCCAAAATGCTTAAAGGCCATGAGCTCGCCGTCCCCGGCTATTTTTTCCAATGGTTCTTTTTCCAGGGGAATCATGTCATCGATTAAATAGTCGAAGACCTTCGGTTCCATGACAAAAAAACCGGCGTTGATCCAGGCTCCGTCGCCCCGCGGTTTTTCCTGAAAGCCTTTAACTTGATTCCCTTGAGTGAGATCCAGAGCGCCAAATCTGCCGGCTGGCTGGTTGGTTGTCACCGTGGCGATCTTGCCATGCGCCTTGTGAAATGCAACGAGCTCCCGAATATCGATGTTTGCAAGACCGTCCCCGTAGGTCAGCATGAATGTCTCATTATCTACATATGGCTTGATTCGTTTAACCCGGCCGCCGGTCATGGTATCCTTGCCGGTGTCGACCAGAGTGACCCGCCAGGGCTCGGCGGAATGATTGTGCACCAGGAGCTCTTTTTGATTTCTGAAATCAAAGGTAACATCGGATTCGTGGAGGAAATAGTGATCGAAATATTCCTTGATGTAGTAACCTTTATACCCAAGACAAATGACGAAGTCGTTGAATCCGTAATGCGAATAGATCTTCATGATATGCCAGAGAATCGGACGCTCGCCGATCTCTATCATGGGTTTTGGTTTTATATACGACTCTTCGCTGATCCTGGTGCCATAGCCGCCTGCAAGTATGACAACTTTCACGATTTCTCCGTTCAAGAGCACTGCAAAATTGTGGAAAAACCACCGTTACGGCGGAGTAAATTTATCATTTTTATCATATTTTGTCAACAGTTATCGGTTTTCCGGAGGCGTCATTCCCCAACTGCGCGGGTGCCTCCACTGGCACCAGTCAGCAGGTAGAGCCTTTTTTCGAATGCCGGAAGGACAATCCCGGTCGACAGACAGCGCTCGGCGTATCCCCGAGCAATATGATTATGGGGAGGAGTTGACTCGTTTCTCCTGAGCAAAAGGAGAAGTGCTTCCAAGAAGGCACCGCTGTTTTCCGGTTCCACGAGTTCAGCGATCCCCGGATTTCCCGATACTACCCTGCCCAATTCGGTCTCTCGATCCGCTGTTATGATAGTGTAGCCGCCTGCAGCAAAAATTCCGGTCAGCTTCGACGGCATCACCGCGTCAGCCGCGCCGCGTTTCTGAATGACAAGATGGATATTTGCCGAGGCCAGCAGGGCCGGCAGTTTTTCGACCGGCTGCACCGGCTTGAACAAAACGTTCCGGAGCCCCCGTCTGTCCGCATCCGCTACAAGATCGGATTTTGTCGCTCCGTCGCCTACGATCAGGAACACCACCTCAGGATAATCGCGGGCGATACCCTCTGCCGCCTCGAGGATCATATCGAGACCCTGTTTCTTCCCCAGATTGCCCGAGTAGAGAATGATTTTTTTATCGTCTGAAATACCCCACGCACGCCGGAGATCGTTCCCTTTCGGCCCCGGACGAATGGAGGCCGTGTCCACCCAATTGGGGAACAGATAGGTGCTGTGCTCCGGGACACGCAGGTCGGTAAGACGTTTGATCATGGCATTCGAAATGCTGGAAACCAGATCAAAGCGGCGCATCAGCCATCCTTCGATGTTCGTCACACATTTTTTCAAAAATCCGGAAGAGGCAAAGCCAAGGCCGAAAAAAGCAGCTACCTCGAAATCCTGGATATGAAGCCATGCTTTCGCCCCGGAAAGGCGCGATGCGAGCAACGCCTGTGGCGCGCAGAATAAGGGAGGTTCTACTGTCATAACAATATCCGGTTTCCAGAAGGCTTGCCTCATCATGACCGGAAAGCTCGTGATGGCGAAACTTGCGAGGTGAAGCAGTCGTTTAAGCGCAGTAGGCTTTCTCGGGACCCACAAGGGACAGCGAAAAACAGAAACTCCTGCCAGAGATTCGCGACGGTAACGCCACGCCGAATACCCTTGGGGAACCCGCCATAAGGGATAATAGGGCGGTGCCGTCACGACGCGCACTTCATGCCCCTGCTTGGCAAGCCATGCCGCCATTTCACCGGTATATTTGCCGATACCGATCTGTTCCGGCGTATAATTGATGCCGTGTATAAGGATGCGCAAAATCACCTCGCGCTTGCTGTCGCGACCAGACAGTCGCCCCGTCCCAAGCGATTTCCGAGCCTTAAGGAACAACAATCGAGCCAAAAGAGCATAAGAAAGATAACCAGCAGAGGACTACGAATTGTTTCGTCGGCCCATGAGGAACAGGACGCTCGACTACAAGCCGCAATAATGCCTAGCAAGATCCTGCAGAGTTCTAACCATATGGGAACGCATGGGAACCATCATCCTACTGCCTCCGGATATTCAAATAACTTCTTTTTGCATGACATAATTTCTAAATAACAGCCGTAAGCGCTTTGAATCAAGAACGAAAATGACAATGCCGAAGACAAAACATGCGCAAAGTGACCACGCAAACAGACCGAAAATAGATCCAACATGGCCTGCAAAAAATTTTACAATCAATTCGCTGCAGCCCCAGGCAACACCAAATGCAAGGAGCGGCTTCAGTATCTGGCGATAATAAACGAACTCGCCGATACTTGCCCTCATCTTTACCTTAAACCAGTGAACGCATCCCCAAACGAGCAGACCGGCTATCCCGACGCCCACAATGCCGTAGAACTGAGTAAGAGGTACGATCAACATCCAGGAGAGGATAAACCCGGCAAAATTTAACGCGGATATATAATCGGACCTTCCGATCCCGTTTGCGACGGGAAACAGCGTGCCGGTAAGCGCGCCGAAGATGATATTTCCCGCCAAGAGCCAGTAGATCAACGGCAGCATCGGCAGCCATTGCACACCGAATATGGTCAGAATTACTTCACGTGCAAAAATCAATAAGGGGAGAAACATGAATTTGTCAACAACAGCGCTGAGATAGATGGAGTCCTCAGTGAAATGCCTGATTTTTTCCAAATCAAACTGAATCCGGGAAATATAAGGAAACATCGTCTTTTTTTGAACTGCAAGGATTATGGATAGAGGTGCGGCACAAAAATACCAGGATCGCTCTACAAAACCTCCAGCCTGGAATCCGAAAATAGGAACGATATAGAGAGGAATGACAGAAACTCTCGCCATATTAATCAATTGCGCGGCTTGATAATGGAACCCGAAGCGAAAACCCTTTCGAAGGTCGTCATCCCATATGATCGGAACCAGTCGGAAACGAAACCTTCCGATATACACGGCGGTTGTACATCCGATCAGTCCTTTGCAGATTTGCGCAATAACGACGCTCCATGCGCCAAAGCCGTGCATGGCAAGGCCAATTGCCACAAGAGCGAAGATGCTCTCCTCAAACACTTCCACCCGGACAACTTTGTCGATCCTGACTGAACGTTCCAGCAGAAGAAGCGCCATGCCACGGATTACGAGGAGGGGCAGCGAGAGAGAAGCAAAAGAGACCATCCAACCGATTTGATGTCCGGGGTAAAAGAGGGTTGCCACAGCGGAGGCAACGAAGCAGAGAATGCTTAACAGCGAGGCAACAGTGAGCTGAATCGTCGTGACTCGGGAAAGATCAAGTTGATCTATTTCTGCATGTCTTTGGATAAGATAAACGCCGAAACCGCCGTCAGCCAGAAGCATGGCAATATTTATTACGATGAGGACAACGGCAACTTTCCCGAATTCAGCCGGCAGGAGATAGTGGGTCAGGGCGATGTTATAGCCGAGAGTCAGAGCGATGACGGCAAACTGCCGTAATCCGTAACTGACAACAGAAGTCTTGAATCTTTGAAATAAGGCCCCATCTTCAGAGGCGAGCCGATCTTTATCCATTATACTGTTGTTTTTCGGGGGGCTGCCCGTATTGGTCGGCAATCAATTTTTGCCAGAGTTGTTCGTTCTGTTGGTGCGAATACTTAATAGTTCTCTGATTTTTTACTTCCCAGCCTACCCAGTAGGTGATTGAGTGCATGATCATCCGCGCCCAGATCTCCCGGAGCGCGATCCTGTTCCACGTCGACAGCGGCAGATGTAAAAATCTGACGACTTCTCTTCCGAGCAGGTACAACAGTTTACAGCACGTAACAGGGGTCCCCCGCCCGGCTCTGTGTTGCGCTTCTACCGCGGCGTAGTCAACGCTTTTTTTTATCAGCGATATCGCATCTGCGTCGCGTAAGTGTAGCAGCGCATAGTTTTTTTTACGCGGCAAGTACAGGATACGTTCTTTATTATTTGGAATGAAATGACCGTGGATAGCGACTTTGTCGAAATCGATACCGCGTTTATTGAAAAAGCGTTCCACCCTGGCCTCAATCCATTTAAAACGTCCACCCCACAGAGGAATCAGCTCCCCACAAGTGTAACTGTCCCGAATGCAGGAAACGACATCGTACCCGCCTTCCCGGGCGGTTTTGTTGAAACGATCCAAAAGTGCAACAGGAATGAATTCCGAACACGACAGGAGAAGAAAATAATCCGTGTCAATGAGCGTTGTAATGTGACGAAACCATTCCGGCGTTTGGATGGTTCCCGGATTTTTGTACTGAATCAGCTCCACGCCCAGCTCATGAACTATATCGCGCGTTTTGTCGGTGCTGAAATTGTCAATCACGATCAAACGTGCAAAGGGCCGGTAATATTCGATGACCCGCCTGACGCGCGCCTCCTCATTGTACACCGGCAAGATCATGGTGAACGATGAATAGCGACGGGGTTCTGTTATTACGTCTGAGACCACGTGAGTTCCTTCCGGTTGTATACCGAGCTACGTGACAATGGTGCTATTTTTCAAAATCCTTTTCTTCGGCCGGATCGATGAGCATGACCTCTTTCAGCTCTTCCCGGTCGAGATGGGGCGACATGTCCTCGATGGGCCGGTTCACGACCAGTTTCGGGTTCACCTCGGTCATCTGTCCGAGCTTCACATCCACGAACGCGGGTCCCTCTCCTGCTAAAGCAGCATTGATGATCTCTTCTGCCTGGTCCATCGTCGTTATCGTAAACGAAGGAATACCGTAGGCTTGGGAAATTTTTGCGAGGTCTGGACAACTGTATCCGATGACCGTAGACTGTTGACGACCTCCGAAATACATGTCCTGCATCTGTCTCACCATACCGAGACATTGGTTGTTCATAATGAATATTTTAACGGGGAGGCGATGCTGAACAATAGTGTCGAGATCCTGGATGTTCATCTGGATGCCGCCGTCCCCGGAGATGACAATGGTTCGCTTTTTATCCGCCTTGGTTGCACCCAAAGCAGCAGGCAGGGCAAAACCCATGGAACCCATACCGCCGGAAATCAGCATCCGCTGGTTTTTCTTGAGCCCGAAGGATTGTGCGGCCCACATTTGGTTTTGACCGACGTCGAGACAGACAATATCACCCTCGGAGGACCGGCTCGACAGAAGTTCCATGAACAGATTCGGATTGATCTCACCGGAGTTCTGTGCCGGAGAAGGAGTCGGATATTTTGCCTGGTAACCCTTGATTCTGGAATACCAGGAAGAAAGGTCAGCACGGTGGTAGCCTGTCAATCCTTCTTTCAATGCTTTGAGGAAATCTCCGAGATGTGCCTGGATGGTAATATCAGCATGAATCTTTGCATTCAACTCCTGAGGATCAATGTCTATATGAATTTTTTTGGCCCCTCGTGCAAAAGTGTCAGGTCTCGTGCCCGTCTGTCTGCTGTCCAGGCGGGAGCCGAGAATCAAGAGGACATCGGCATTTGCAACTGTGAGATTGCTGTACCGGTTGCCGTAGGAACCGATCATGCCAAAAAAAGCTGGGTCATTGTGGGGTAAAGCATCCAGCCCCATCAGGGAAGCGACTACCGGGATTCCGGTAGCTTGAACCACGTCGTTAAATTCGGCGACTGCTCCTGACGTCCTCACTCCGCCGCCGGCGAGGATGACGGGCCTCCGGGCACTCGCGATGACGTCAATGATCTCCCGGATCTGCTGCCGGTCAATCGGGGCGGACTCTTTCATGCGCTCGTATTCATCGCTGCCAAAAAAGCCCTTCAGATTGGCCGGATTGATGCGGGCGCGCTGGATATTCATGGGCACGTCCAGGAGCACCGGCCCGGGCCGCCCGCTTTGGGCGATGAACACTGCCTTTTCCAGGTGATACCTGATCTCATGTGCATCCACGATCATTTCTGCGTGTTTGGTCAGCGGTTTTACTACGCTCACGATATCGGTTTCCTGGAACCCGATCTGGCGCACGGCTTTATCGAATTTATATTCATAGGTGTTCACCTGGCCGGTTATGAAGAGACAGGGAACGGAATCGAAGTAGCAGCTGCCGATTCCCGTGAGCAGATTCAAGGCCCCGGGACCGCTCGTTGCCATGGCGACACCCAGTTTCCCGTTCATCCGGGCATAGGCCTCAGCAGCAAACGCACCGGTCTGCTCGTGATGGACCGATACGCATTGAATTTCCTTCTTGCCATGGGCGGAATCAAGCAGGTGGGTAATGGCTCCGCCGACAACCTCAAATATATGATGAACATCCTGCTGGATTAAAAAATCTATGACATAATCTGACAGTTTCATAAAGGGGTTATAAATAGCGCCTTAGATTATCCTTCATCCAAGTTGTTGTTTGTTCGAGACCCGGCCGGAGCGCTGTAGACGGTTTCCAATTGAATTTTTCACGGGCTTTTTCAATCTTCGCAACCCAAAGTTCCGGTTCCGGTCTCTGTTTTCCGACTGCTCCCCAGATCGGCTCTGATTCGTTCTTGAGCACACTTTTGATAGTGGAAATTACTTCGCCTAGGGAATGCTGAACACCGCTCCCGATATTAAATATCTCCCCGAAAAAGGGCTGTTTGATTACGGCAAAATATGCGTCAAGTATATCACCGATAAATATGTAATCCCGGACCGATCCAGGCGTCGAGAGTTTAGGCGTTTCGCTTCTCAGAAAGGATTTGATAACATAAGGTATCAGCCTTTTCGGGTCGTCCCAGGGTCCGAAGGGTGAAAACAGACGCAGGGTCACGATCGGGAGCTGTTTGTTTCTCCCCTCGGACTGACAAAACAATGTGGCAGCTGCTTTTGATACGCCGTAATCCCCAAGAGGCTCCAATACATCCTCTTCCCCCATGGGCCCGGACTTGCTCCCGTACTCGGACGAACTTCCCGTATTGACAAAGTAATCGAACCCCGTTCGTTCGCATGCTTTGAGCAGATTGACCGTACCTAATAAATTAGACTGGAAAATGGCAGCAGTGTCCAGCTGACCGGCGAACCCCCCGTGAGCGGCACAATGATATACCAGCTGTGGACGAATCTCCTCAACCGCCCTGCCAACCCCTTCTGCATCGCGGAGATCAACACTATGTCCGGAAATTTCACCCTGTATATCGACTAGCCGCCAGAGATCGGATGAGTTTCGGGTGAAGGAATGAACCTCGTGCCCCTCCTGAAGAAGACGGCGCGATAAGCAGGAGCCGACGAAGCCGGATATCCCGGTAACTAATGCTTTCATTCGATAAGTAACTTTCTCATTGTATCGATCGTAAAAAGATCACTTCATCAGCCATCCCGGATTCAGGCTTATTTTAAAAGGAGGCTGCTCGTAATTACGACTGCATTCCGCCCTTCACTCACCATCGTTTCTGTCCAACCAAGCCTTTAAACGTGTGAAGAAGAAATGCTGGTTCCTTTTGCCGGCATAAAACTGCTGTGGGCTTGCTTTTTTTTGCAGGTGGTCATGTTGTCGCGGATTGAAACAACAGTTTTTTTGCCGTGAAGAATAAGCCAGACCAGCCGGGAGTGAAATTAGCTGCACCCATTGTACACGATTTTCTGAGGCCGGGTTCAGGTTCCCCGGTTTCCAGATTGACGCAGCATTGTTTTAATTCCGGGTCTTGACAACTATCTGTTTAAGCATACAATTTATGGCGCTGTCCTATCGTAAGTGTTTAATGTTACAGATGATTCATGCGCATGTCAAGTCAATTCAGCTTGTTGCCGCGCTGAAATGCTGAGTAGAACATAGAGAAATCAGATGATGCCATAGGGAAAACTAAAAAAACTGATGTTGTGAAGCGGCTGTCACAGGAATCCAGGAAAGCACTTGCATTTTTTCAACAATTATAATATGTTACACTTATTGTTATGCAGACTTGTCGGCACATCCGCTGTTTTCATACTGCTGAAATCTAATTGAAGTTCATGGCGAAGCAGTGTTGCGGATAAAGATATGAAAAGGTGATTTTCTTGGTCAGAAGACTGCGAAATAGTCTTAAGAATTTCGTACTGTTGTTGCCCGATATCTCAGCATTCTATTGTTCTCTCCTTTCCGCATATTATGTAAGAAAATTGCTGAATGTATTATTTGCCAGTACAATCCCCGAGCCTTTTCCCCTTCTGTATTTTTTACGTTTCTGGTGGCTTCCGGCCGTCTTTGTATGCTTTCTTCTCTACGAACGTCTCTATGTTCGCAAACTCCTTTTCTGGGATGAAACAAGAGAACTCTTCAAGGCGGTGTCGGCATCCACGATCGCTATCCTTTCCATACTTACTTTAACCAAGATGTCGGAAAATATTTCGCGTTTAACAATCCTCCTTCTCTGGTTTTTCAGTCTGTTCTTTTTTCCATTCTTCCGGCTGGTCGGCAAGAAGATTTTCTATAGCATCGGCCTATGGCGGGAAAATGTGATCATTGTCGGCGCCGGATCGGCAGGGAAAGCCATCGCGAAAGGGATCAACGGGAACATCCATCTTGGTTATAACGTCATTGGATTTCTCGACGACGATGAGAGGATCGGCAAACAGATAAACATTGCAGGCTCGACATACAGCGTGTTCGGAAAGATCAAGTATTTTACAAAATTTGTCAACCTGCTTGATATTTCCACCGTCATCATTGCTATCCCTTCCCTTTCCGTGGCTAAACTAGCCGAACTGACGGCCACGATACAAAAATACACCAAAAACATCCTGCTCATTCCTGATATAAAAGGAGTAGCGCTTACGAACACCGAGCTCCATCATTTTTTTTTGCAGCAGCTGTTCCTGCTCAAGATAAACAACAATCTTAAGTCGCCGTTCAACAGATTCATCAAAAGGTCGCTGGAGCTGACCGTTTCTCTCTTATTCTTGCCGCTTCTGTTGCTTATTATCGGGTTGCTCGGGCTGCTTATTATTCTCGATTCTCCGGGCCCGGTTTTTTACCAGCAGCCGAGAATAGGGCGCAACGGCAAGCCATTCACGGTTTACAAGTTCAGAAGCATGTATCAGGATGCCATGGAGCGTCTTGATAAGATTCTTGCATCAGATCCTGATGCAAAAACCGAATGGGAAACCTTTTTCAAATTAAAAAATGACCCGCGCATAACACGCATGGGCGTCTTTCTGAGACAAACGTCTCTTGACGAACTCCCGCAAATTTTCAATGTGCTGGGCGGCGGGATGAGCTTGGTCGGGCCGCGTCCCGTGCTGGAAGAGGAAATCACCACATATTACAAGGAATACTCCGATTATTATCAAATGGTCCGCCCGGGCATTACGGGGTTGTGGCAGGTCAGTGGAAGGAACAATGTTGATTATGCTATGAGGGTCAGGCTCGATGCATGGTATGTGCTCAATTGGTCCGTCTGGCTCGACATCATGATTTTGTTTCAGACCATACGTGTAGTCTTGAATAAAGAAGGGGCATATTAAACCTCCGGCGGGAACAGGTTCCCTGCTTTTATCAGGGTCTCATGAAATGATACCTACGATTTCAGGCTAGGAACTCTTTTCCCGGGGATGCAGACTTTCAGGAGTTAATTTGACGGGACATTTGAAAAATAGCATTCAAATCGCTTTCCTCTTACTGCTGGACATTTCCGCATTTTACTCCTCCCTCTTGGCGGCCTATTATTCAAGGAAGGCGCTGCAGGACCTGTATTCGCAGGTCATCCCGCTTCAATTTTCTCTTGTGTATTTCTTGTACCTCTGGTGGATACCGGCCGTCTTTCTTGCCTTTATCGTTTATGACCGCCTTTACATCAAAAGACTCCCCTTTTGGGACGAGACGAAAGAACTTCTCAAAGCAATATCTGCGTCTACGATAGCAATTCTCACTATAATATCCCTCGGGAAGATGTCCGGGGATATTTCCCGTCTGACTGTCATTTTTCTCTGGTTTTACAGTCTTTGCTTCTTTCCCCTGTTCAGATTCATCGGGAAAAAAGCACTGCATTCCTCGCTTTGGCGCGATAACGTCATAATCATCGGTGCAGGCACAGCCGGGCTGGCAACGGCGAAAGGGATTAATTCAGATGCCCATCTTGGTTATCACGTGATAGGGTTCCTCGACGATGATGAGCGTATGGGTAAACGGGTAAAGGTCGGGGATTATTCCTATGACATTCTGGGTAAAGTCGGAGAATTCAAACTCATTGTCAAGCAGTTCGACATTACTACCGTAATCGTCGCCATCCCGTCCCTCTCGAACGAAAAGCTCTCTGAGCTCACGAATGAGATCCAGAAGTATACGAAAACCGTCCTCCTTGTTCCTGATGTAAAAGGAGTCGCGCTTTCGAACACAGAGCTCTACTACCTGTTTATGGAGCAGCTGTTTCTGCTCAAGATCAATAACAACCTCATGTCTACGGCTAACCGTTTCGTGAAGAGATTGTTCGACCTGGCGCTCGTTGTCCTTCTCATGCCTCTTCTGCTGCCGGCAATCGCCCTTATCGCATTACTGATAAAAGTAGACTCTCCGGGGCCCATCTTCCACATTCAGGACCGCTTCGGAAAGGATAGAGCCATATTTAAGTGCCTGAAGTTCAGAACAATGTATTTGCAGAGCGACGATCTCCTGAATGACCATCTTCAGACTTATCCGGAGAAGGCCCTGGAATGGCAGAAATTCAAAAAATTAAAAGGCCCGGACCCCCGCGTTACCCGCATCGGGAAGTTCCTGAGACAAAGATCGCTGGATGAACTGCCGCAGTTCTTTAATGTATTAGCGGGTGATATGAGCCTTGTCGGCTCCCGGCCTTATTTGCCGCGTGAGGAGGACGACATGAAATATCATATCGACACGATCCTCCTGACCCCCCCTGGCATTACGGGTCTGTGGCAAGTGTCGGGCCGGAACAAACTGACCTTTGAAGACCGCTTGGTACTCGATGCTTGGTACGTTCTCAACTGGTCACTGTGGCTCGACGTCGTCATTTTATTCAAGACCTTCAGGGTTGTGCTCGTTAAAGAAGGTGCATACTAGACCACCTTAGTATTCCCCAAAAAAGCTCAGATCCGTTGATTTTGAGAAACAGCTGACTGATCTAAATCATTGAGCTGCGAGTTATGAGCTGTGAGAACGGACTGCCTCACACACACGCCAATAATGAACACAAAGGCATAGCGGAGAATCTGGATGTTAAAGAATGAATCTGTAAGCCCGGCTATCATAAAATGTATCGCTGTCGCTGCTGCAAGAAAAGCGAACAGTCTTTCTTTATCCCTGTTTCTGCTCCCTTTCCCCGTTTGTAAGATCGGCACAGCAAATTTCAAAATCCGATAAAAGACATAAAGCAGCGCCACCAGCCCCGGCAAGCCGTTCGTGGCGAGAGCGAAGAGATACATATTATGCGGCTGGTTAAAATCGAGAAGGAACGCAGGGAACTGTCCCGAGTGCACGTACCTCGCCATGACGGGTACATAATCACCGGATCCGACGCCTATGAGCGGATTCGACAGGAACATCAGAAACGCCGCTTTCCACATCAAGAACCGCGCCCCGAGTGAGGTCGTGGAATCTCCGGCGTTATAGTGGGAAATATCACTTCCGATCATATAAATTCGTTCATGAACGATCGGTATGAACAGGTAAGCGGCAGCACAGATCGCAACAACTCCGCCGGCAATAATAAAAAAAACTTTCCAGTTCCTGACCACCAGGAAGGCCATTATTACCGCAGTCGCGATAATGCCGAACCAAGCTGTCCTCGACGTGGACAGGAGGATTCCGAGAACGTCCAGCGCCACAAAAGAAATAAAGAACGCCTTGCTGCCCTTTGAAAAACTGCGCGGTGAATACAGCACAAATGATGCAGCTGCATAGAGCCCGAGCGCGTTGATGTTTGAATACCAGATATGGTGAACGTGCAGGGGCGACAAAGGAAGGGTATATTTTTTGTCGCCTACGATCCCGAGATAGGTCATCACTCCTATCACATTCAACGCCATAAGCCCGATCAGAAATGCGATGAGAAAGGCCTCGGCTCTCCGGTATTTGTTCGACTCGTCTTGGACGGTTTGGATCAGGACCGAGACCATGAGATAAATGGCAGGCAGGCTGAGAAACATATCGGCCTTCTGCATGCCGTCAGCATATTTCTCGGAAAAGAAGACACCGACAAAGGAAATGATAAAAACAATAAAGAATGCCGGAGTCAACGGCTGTTTTATATTGGGAATGATTGTTTCCCGAATGTCCTTGTAAAACAGCACGCCGACGGCCGCTATCGGGTAAATCAGAAAGAGCAGAATGTTCCCCGCGCTCTTCGACAGGGGCAGGGTCAAGCCAAAAAGCAGCAGGCACACGACGAGTGTGCCATAGTACCGTGGTCGGGAGATCACCATATTCTCATTCCCCCTTCAGGAGCCGTTTTTTCAACACACCGGCAACCGAGAGCCACTGCATCGTTCACTCCAGATGCTTTTTTGATCGTTTCCGGAGTCACTTTTTTTGACGACCTTTCCTCTTTTCAGAGTTCGTATGTATCCTCGTAAGAAAAGAAAATGGATTGGTTGTAAGTTTTATCGGAATCCTGCGCAGAGCAAAGGTGTCGCATCCGGTCGTCACATGTCCCCGCAGAGTAACGACGGCAGATCGATAGCCGGCCTGTATGACGGCGTCCTTCACCTGGTCATTGTAGTCCCCATAGGGATAGCAGAAGTGATTGATCGGCAGGCCGAGGCGTTCCTCAAGGGTTTTCTTCGATCCTGTCACTTCGTCCTTGAGCGCTTCCCCGGAGAGGGTCGAGAGGTGAGGATGAGTCGCTGTATGCGAGCCGATGAGGACACCATTTCTGCTGACTTCGATAATATGGTCCCAATCCATCAGTTTTTTTTGATGGTTCTCTTTCTTCAAATCCCACTGGCTGCTCATCCCTACCAGTCCCGAAACAACATATACCGTTGACGGGTAGCCGTACTGCTTCAAGACGGGATAGGCGTGATCGTAAAAATCCTTAAATCCATCATCAAAGGTGATGGCAACCACATTTCCTTCACTCCTATCCGCTTGGGCTGAGGATACCAGGTCCTGAAGCGGCAGGACTTTAAAACCCGCTGTTTTCAGATACCACATCTGGAATCTAAACATCCTCGGTGTGACGTACAGATTGGGAATCCGTGCCCCTTTCGGTGGAACGGCGACATTGTGATACATCAGGATTATCGCTCTGGACATACACTTTCCCCATCCGCCGGAGAACTCTTGCCGTGTAAGAGTGAATCGAAATAGTGATAATAACGCGCCGCCATCTGTTCGCGGCTGAACCGTTCCGCCACCCATTTGGGGCCGGCTTCCGACATGCGCGCCCGCGTTTTGGGGTCCGTGAATATTCTGATGACCGCTTCGGTCATGTCCTCTGCGCCAGTCCGGATCAATCGTGCCGCAGGACACCCTTCCAGCACATCCCGCACCCCGCCTTCGTCAACGGACACGACCGGCGTACCCATGGCAAGGGCTTCTACGACCCAGAGGCCGAACCCTTCATTGGGAAAAGTGTTCACGGCGACATCGATGTCGGAATAATAGGCAGGCATGTCTTCCTTCGGGAGGACGTTGAGCCACAACAGGGAATCGGCGAGCCCCAGTTCGGCTGCGCGGTCCCTGAATTCTTGAATTTGCGGGATGCCGTTCAGAGTGGTAAGCAGCAGGTACTTCACACCAGGTATTTTTTTTTTGATAGCCACGAGCGAGTCCAGAAAAGAAATTTGATTTTTCCACATGAGGCCCACGGTGCTCACCAGCGGTGTTTCCATCGACAGGCCGAAACGGGTTCTGATAAATCCCCTCTTCTTCTTACTCCTGTCGAACAGTGCCAGGTCGATGCCGTTATGGATGACCGTGAGCCTATCGGACAACGCGGAAGAAAAACCGACTAATCTCTGGTAGATGTGGCGGGAGATCGCGACAATCCCATGAAGACGTCCCAGAAGAAATCGGGACCTGATAAAATCCGCAATATGCACGGTATGGACAAGAACGGGCCTTCTCCTGGACAAAAGTGCTGCAATCCATGATTGCACGATATCATGCCCGCGCTGGATGCTGATGATTTCGTACTGATCATCTCTCACTATTTTTGCGATCCGGAAACAGGAACTAATTCCCCTGAGTCCCGACTTATCGATGGGATACACGGTGACGGGCATGCCGTGAAAGAGAGATTCGAGCGGAGTGCCCGGCCTGCACACAAGGCCTATTTCCACACCCTTGGGAATGAGCCCTGACAGGAGATCCCGCAAAAACTCCTCCCCGCCCCCCCTGTTCCTGGCATTATTGACAAATAGAATCTTCACCTGACCATCAACCAAATATTAGTTTCAGTATTTTATCGATGAGCTGCCTGATTTTAATTATGGTTCCTTTGTTGTAAGTTTTCATATTGAACAATATGACGTGATTATTCGCAAACGTGCTTTTATAGGGCTCTGAACCTCTCCCAAAATCAAACTTCGCGATCCCTTTTCCAAAGGAATAAAAAATGAGGTCATAGAGCAGTACCTTCCCGGGAGATATGTCGTGATAGTCTGTGTCGTATGAAGGAAGACTTGACCACAGCACCTTATTGGAATCAAGATAGCCAAAATGGAAGGCTACTGCTTTGCCTCTCCGATGGAAAGATAGACGGGACAGTACTGTTGCTTCGGAGTGAAGGAAAATATCTTTCATGAACTTGTCCACATTGGCTTTCTTGACAAACAGTCCTCCGTCCCACCTTTTCTTATGAAGTGCGATGAATTCATCGATATACTGCGGTTTTCGTTCAACACAATAGGTGAATAGCAGCTCATCCCCAAATTGCTTTACCGCGTTGTTCTTGCGACGCTTGACATCGCTGTGGACTTTGCCCTTCAGCCCGAAAGGCGGCAGAATGGACGGTTTCGTCTCGGTTACGCTTGAAATGGTTTTCGTTCCCTGTTTGTGGATCCTCGTGATAAAATATTTTGCAAATTCAGATTCGCTGTTCACGTGTTTCAGGAGAAGTTCGAGTTTGCTCCCCTCAATATGGTCAAACAGGCTGTCCAGATATTTCTCATCGGAGTAGAGGACATTGAATTCATCATAAAGATCGGGCTTTGTGCCGATCAGCGCCAGCCTGTTTCTTATTAAATAAAACGGAGCGAGCAGCTGCAATTCGCTGTTGTTGTCCCAGACGGTTATGATATACAGTTTTCTACTTTTGCCAAAGTGCTTAAACCAAATACTGCACCATTCATACGAAAGATTATAGTTTGCCCCCTTCCCATAAAGCCCGTTCCAGGCCGTGACAAGGGTCTCGTCAAATTCGGAATATACTCTGCACTGCGCTGAACCTGAAGACATATCGTCTGCCTGTCTGTTATTCCGGGAAACGCCGGAGCCTGTTCTGAAGCTCATAGAGCTTGAGATATTTCATGAAGACGGCATGGGCTTCCATGACCGAGATCGTAAATCCCGCAATCCCGTCGGCAACACCCAGTCGAAAAAAATACCGGTACAAAAAAGCGTAGAGGGGTCTCAGGGTAAAATCGACGACCCGTGCCCTTCGGCCATTCTTAAAGTGGTCTGCAGCCGTGAGCGACGAATAACTGTTCTTGGTCGCCGCAAAGTGGGCAAGGTCCCGATAGATATAATGGAGGATATCATGTTCGAGTTTCTTCTTACGGCCTTTCACCTTTACTTCATCATGGGGCGCATACCCACCCCATCGGCACAGATCTTTTCGAAACAAACGGATCTTGTAGTCTGGGTACCATGCGGAGTGCTTGATCCACTGCTGCATGAAAAAATGCAGGCGTGGCATCTCATAGGCGTCATAGGGGCTGTTTCCGAGATCCAGGCCCAGGATCTCGTCACGGAGGCCCGGTGAAACGCGCTCGTCCGCGTCCATGTGCAAGACCCAGACGTTCGAAGTCTGGTCCGTGGCAAACTGGCTCTGGCCGACATGTCCGAGCCATGGCTGAACAATGATCTTGTCGGTGAATTCCCGCGCGACGGCAACGGTATGATCCGTGCTCTGCGAGTCCACAACCACGATTTCATCGGCCCAGGAAACGCTTTCAAGGCATTCTCGGACATTAAGCTCCTCGTTGAAGGTCCTTATGACGACCGATATTTTTTGTCTTTTGTTTTTCAAGCGCGATTACCGACCGGTGGACGACTCCGTATTTCCCTCATATTCACCCCGGAATTGATCGTTATAATAAAGGATTTCTTACATAATTGCACTCAGTTTTTTTTCGTTAGACATAATCCTTGACAAAGAATCTTCAGACTCTATAATATGGGTCTCGTTCGGCCGCTCTCTGCCCGTCCAGGATTCACGATTTAGGAAATCTATGAACATATCACTGATCGTTCCGACATACAACCGTCCCGAAGCCCTCAACCTCTGTCTACTCAGCCTGACGCAGCAGAGCATACTGCCGTCCGAGGTGATAATCGCGGACGATGGCAGTTCGAATCAAACGCGGGACTTAATACGGAAGCTGCAGGATTCCCTTTCCGGTTTTTTCCCTATCAAACACGTTTGGCAGGAGGACATCGGATTCCGCAAACCCAAGATTCTGAATGAGGCGGTCCGGCAATCGGCCGGCGATTATCTGATCTTTATCGACGGCGATTGCATGGCCCATCGTCATTTTGTCCGCGCACATGTCGAACAGAGCAATACAACTGCTATTTTAAGCGGGAGAAGAGTCATGATCGGAGAGAAATTGACTAGCCGCCTGCTGAAGCGTCAGGCAGTGCTGAATTTTCCCGTTCTCACGCTGATTGCCGATTCGATCGTTGGCGGATCACGGAATGTGGAAGAAGCTTTCCAAATCAAAAGCGCGCTGCTGCGGCGTATGATGCACCGCGATGAAATTGCCGATGATGGGGTTTGGGGCTGTAATCTAAGCCTTTACAAAGACCTTTTCATGGCGATCAATGGTTGCGATGAAGATTTTTTGGACGGAGCGGGTGAGGACAACGACCTGGGCATCAGAGTTTTGAACCAGGGGAAACAGGTGCTCTCCGTCAGAGGCCTCGCGATCATTTACCATCTCTGGCACCCGGAGTCCTGGAACATGAAGAGCGACAAGGCCCTCTACGCCGATACGATCATCGCGAGAAGAATCAAAAACAAAGAGACATATTGCCGGAATGGAATACGGAAGCTGTAGTATTTTTCATCGAGACGCCGACGTTGATAACTACCGGACAGCGGCATATCCGGGAAGTTCTGCACCCCGTTTTACCCGCCACCACGCCAGCCCCCAATAGTCGTTGAACGTAGTCTTGAGTGCGGCTATATCGGGGAGCTGCGCAGGCAGCGGCATTCCCGGAAGAGAATGAACGGTCTCGGTCTCCATGTCGGCGATGAAACCGGGACCGATCACCTTGTGATATCCTATGGCCAGGGACTGCGGCGCTGTTCCGATCAGATTTCTCCCCACGGAATGATAGACAAACCCCTTCGGCGCTGCAAGCTCGATCAGCGTCGGGGCAATATCGATATGACTGCCGATGGTCTGCGGAGAAATTGACAGCCCCAGCAGCACCTCCTTCCCGTACAGGATAAAAGGCACTGCAGACTGCTCAAAGAACGTCGGATGGGCGTTCGGGAACCTCCTGCTGAAATGGTCGCCGGTTATGGCAAACAGCGTCCGGGGAAACTTCGATTCAGCCTCCTGCACGAACACTCCGAGGGCGTGATCGGAATACCACCGGTGCCCCAGCATCCTCAGGTTAAGATTGCCGTCGAAAACGGTTGCGAGTCCCGGAGGGATCGTTTTCACGGGGTATCCCTTGGTTGCCATGTCTATGTCGAAGGGAGGGTGGTTCGTGGTCGTCAGAACGACGTTGAAGCTCGGCTGATCAGGATCGATTGTCTTGAGGACGAAGCGATAGAGATATTCGTCCAGGAGCCCCCAATCGGTCCATTCCACATTCCCGAGCGCGTCCTGGACATGGGGCGCGCCGTAGACTTCCTCAAATCCCTGTTCGTGCGCGAAGTCGCCGATGCGCTGCCAGGTCAAAAGGCCGCCGTAAAAAAGGCGCGTCCGGTAGCCGAGGCGCTTGAACGCGGCCGCAATCGATGAAGGGTAGGTTTTTCGAGCGGTCGCCTGATAGTTGATCTCCACGCCCGTCGTATAGGGGATGCTCGTCAAGATCGCGGAAAAAGACTGCATGGTAAAGCTGGCCGCGGGAAGGAAGTTGTTCACGGCGAGGCCCTCGCGCGAAAGCTTTTCCAGGGTCTTTGTCAGCTGCAGGGGGGCGAACCGCGTCTCAAGGGGCCAGCTGTCGAGGCTTTCCACGCAGATCAGCACGATGTGACGGGGCGGCTTGTTTTTTGCACCTCGTGCAATGCGGACCATATAGTCGTCGAGATTTCCCTGCGGTGCGTTCACCGGCAGAACGGCGCGGGCCGCCTTGCGCACGTCCTTGTCGGGGAGGTAAGTGCTGATACCCGTCTTGCCCGAATAACCCATATGCTCGTCGATGGCGTGGTCCAGGGCCATGAAGGGGTTCGGCGCAGCCTTGTTCAAGAGTGCATCTCTCGTCACGCCGTCATAACGTTCGCGCAGTACTTTGCCGAAAGCCCGCTCATCGAGACCGACTTTGAACAAGACCAAAATCAAAATAAGCGCAACGACCTTCCGAAGCGGCGACCCGGTCCAGGCCGCCATACGCTCCCTCGAAATAAGGCCATTGTTGACGAAGCGGCGCTTGACCGCAAGTAAGGCCGCGGCAACGGCGCTGATCACCATTAAATAGAGCACCGGGTGATAACCCGCCCAGATGGTGGCGAGAATGGCCTTGTTGTCGTCATAATAGACGTTAAAAAGGTAATAATTGAGGGGCTCTCGATATTCCCGGTAATAGATGATCGAGACGACGCACAGGACGCTTGCCAGTACTGCGAAGATCGACCCCATAGCCCCGCGGACCCGCTCGGCCGCATTTTCGCGCCCGAAGAAAACACTTCCGGCGGAGCCGAGAAAGGGGATGAGTATCCAGTACGTCGCAAACAGGATATCGTACCGCAGACCGAGCATGGCCACCAGGAAAATGTCTCGGGCCACGGTTGATGGCTGCATGCTGGCATGGAACAGGGTAATGAAGACGAAGCGGAACAGGAAGAGGTACAGGACTATGAACAGCCACAGGGCGGCATCTTTATGCGCCTGGTAAAAAAAACGATTCCACTTACTCATAGACAATCCTTACATTCCAATCATACCGGGAAAAATGACCGGCATTTTGAATAAATCCGGACGGAAACAGTTTAAGCCTTCGTCAAATGAAAGCATATTATACTCTTACCGGCGCCGTGGATACAAGACAAATGCAACAAACAGATCAATGCTTTTTTGCCGGCTCTGCAATCTTGATACTTTCCTGATAAACTTCCTCGACGGATATTGCTTCCATACGAGTACGCAGGATGGTCTGAACCGGTACGACGGATACAGCTTCAAGGTTTTCCGTCACGATCCGAATGATTCAACGTCGATTTCCTATAATTTCGCGCTCAGACTCTTCGTCGATACCAATGGAAATATTTGGGTCGGCACTTCCGGTGGAGGTCTGGATCGTTACGACCCGAAGACGAATCGTTTCCGGCGTTTCGTCCATGAAGATAACGACCCCAACAGTCTCAGTGACAACACGGTCTATCGGATCTATGAAGACCATCACGGTGTGATCTGGGTTGCCACAGCAAACGGTCTTAACCAATTGGATCGAGAGACGCATACGTTCAGACGCTACTTTTCCGATCCACACAATGTCCGGACATTGAATTCCAACCTCGTCTCGACAATGTTCGAAGACAGCAAGGGCAGATTCTGGGTTGGTGGATCGAGGGGCGTGGCGTTGTACCACAGGGATGGAACGTTCACGCGAATTCTAGGGACGGACAATCTCATCAATTGCATCTTTGAAGAGAACAATGGATCTCTGGTTCATCGGTGAGGCGATGTTCCGTTACGATCCGCGGCAAAACCGACTTGTCCAATGGCTGTCGTGGGGAGGAGGGTCGGAGTATTCTCTCTTACAATAATGACGGTACTGTCTGGGTCGGGACCCGTAAGCGTTACGCTTACCCCAGTGGCCGTCGGGAAAAACACGTTATCGTTGCGCGTTGCCAAGCCTTACCAGCTCGTGATCCGACGCCACGCCTGAACAGCCTTACCGCAGACGGCGTCAGCAGGGCAAATATCAGTGCGCCACACTTGACCAAGAACGGCGCACCCGTACCAGGGTAAAAAGATCATGTTCGCCGTGAGCGGGGCGAGCGGCAGCCTGACCAAGAATTCAGCCGTAACCGACATGTCCGGGCGGGCGCAATCATTTTTCATCGCCGGGACGAAATCGGGCAAGGCTATCGTCACGGCTACCGAGGCGTCTACCGGGGTAAGCGTTACGACAGTGATTATACTGCTTCCGGATGCCCCGGCCAAGATAACTGCGAAGGCCAATCCTGATACTCTTGCCGGCCGACGGGATCAGTACGTCTGCCATCCATGTCGAGCTTGCGGACGTGAACAACAACCCGACAGACGGCGTCTCGTTGCAGCTCTCTTTGCGCGGAGGGCCGGACAAGGGGGCGATATCCGAGAACTCCGCCGTAACCGACCAGCGCGGCGCCGTCGACTTCATGTACACGGCGGGCACTCAGGCTGGCGTGGCGACAGTGGATATCACCGCCAGGTCGGCCGCACCGACGGATGACGAAATGAAGGCCGCACGTTCGAGGGTAATGGCGCCGGAGGTATACGACAATTACGACATGACGGAGCTTGTAGTGCTTAAATGGTACAAGTCCGTGGGAGATGCGGTCGGACAGGGCGAGCCCATTGCCGCAGTAGGGACCCCGTTGGGGAGAATGACCGTCTATTCCCCGGTGTCGGGAGTCCTTGACAGGATCACGGTTGACCAGGGCATTAATGTTATGGAGGGGAGGGAGATCGGTGCTGTTAGATGAGCCTGGTGGCAGTATTCGCCAGAAAGCCGGCGGATGACTGTATTTGAGATATAAACCTACAGCCTCAATAGATTGCTATTGTTTTCCCGGGACCATGGGGAGGGATCCTGGGAGCCTTCCTGCTTTTTACAACGATACTCCTGATCCCCGGGGAAAGCTGCGCCCTGATCAACTACGGCACCGACCTCAGTTATCAGCAGAACGAGAACGTCAAACGGCGGGGCGACTTCGAGCACCGTGCAAGAGAGGTTCAGCTTCTATTTCAACGTTAACTCAAAGCCTTCATCCAGGCTTTCCGTCACGGGGATACTGAGGTTCGACGTGCTCCAGAACGAGGTGGTACCCGGCTCCAAAAGCCTGGAGTTACAGCCGAACGTGGATATTCGTATTTCTTCGAGCGCAGTCCAGTTCGGCGTGGGCTACAGGCAGATTATAAGGAACGAGTCGATAATCTACCGGGGCCAGCGCGACTACCCTCACGAGCAACTCGGACGACTGGTACGTGGATACCACCATAAGGGCCGGCAAACTGCCGACGCTGAGGCTTAGGTATAGCGTAAGAGACCAGAGCCAGATATCCGCGGGGACGCCTACCGTCAAGACCAACACCAATGACCTGCAGAGCTCGATTAACTACAAGCTGGGGCCTCTCTTCGTAAACGCGGACTACCGCACACAGACTACCAACGACAAGTTAACAGGTACGATCACCGATTCATCGCAGTTGGTGGGCCAGGCTAGCCTGAACCAGAAGATAGGGACCAAGATAGACCTTGGGCTCCGGGATGACTACAATACGGACAATTCCAAAACCAATAATGCAGAAACCGCGAAGAGGTACTCGAACATCAGCGAACTCCGGATCATCTACAATCCGTTCACGGGATTAAACCTGAACTCTACATATTCTTACCGCACAACCGAAGACGTTTTTGCGGGCACGGGCAAGACAATCGAAACCAACTGGTACTCTTCGTTCAACTATGCGTTTCCCAAATACCTTAGATTTTATGGCTCATACCTCACGCTGAACACGGACAGTCCAACCACTAAAACACTCAATAACAACACGATTGCGGGCCTGAATTTCTCCAACACGTTCGGTAAGTATGCATTCACGTTAAGGTACGAGAGAAGGATGAACTCCATAACTACCGAACAGGCAGGGACCCCTACAACCAAAAATGATGTGTCAACCAACAACCTGGACTGGGTGTTGACTTCCCGCCTAAAACCCTATCTGTTGATCACACTTTCAGAATCATACGTCGGTACGACTACGACCATTACCCCCGCCACCACAGGTAGTAACGGGGATACCTCTAACAACCAGTTCAGGCTCAAGGTCGGCATGGGTCCTGTTAAAAACCTGTCCCTGAACCCGTACTTTGATTATACTATAGCAACGGCAATGGACGGGATACAGACGGTAACTAAGGAGCTGGTGGTCCCGGCTGATTTCCGTGTTTTGCTGCACCAGAAACTGGAATTCTCCATATCCGAAAATTACAGGTGGAGCAGTAGCCAGCACCCCGACAGTTGTAAATACCTCGCAAAACAACAGCGCAATAGTCAGGCTCACGCTTTTGAAGCCGTTCCCCGGGACGGTCATTGGAGGGGACGCCTCTTTTGATACCTCAAGCACAAACGGCGCCCCAGCGACCAGCACCAGCGCGTATTCGTTAAGGGTGAACTGGAGCAATATGCCACATACCTTTGCGGCAAACCTCAGATACCAGACAGGGACAATCACGCCTTCAAGCTCGTCCGTATCTTTTCTCTACGGGCTTGTGGTTAAACTTAAGAAGCTCCAGCTGTCATTGCAGGCAAGGTATGATTATTCCGTTGTGATGACGACTGCAAAAAGTTCCACGCAGACTATCTACATGCTTTTGAGTATGAAAAAATAGACGAAAAATAGTTGATTTTGGTTGATATTTTGGATTGACTGTGATAAAAGACTAAGTCATTGCATCGGGGGAGGGGGAGTAGTATGTTCTCTTTAAGTAGGCTAATTGTAATAGTTTTTGTCGTGTTAGCAATCGGTCTCACTGGTTGTGGGGGAGCGACTACAAGGTTGTTCTCAAAGCCGATATCTGAATCTCCATATGTAACCTACCAGGAATGGGGGCCGAACAGGGATATTGCGGTAATGCCGTTGGTCAATGTGGCCAAGGACAAGGATGCCGGCCTAAAGACGAGGGAACTCCTCGTAACCGAACTCTATACCAGCGGGGCCTTCAAGGATGTGGTAGACGAGGGCGAGATGCTCGAGGTAATGAAGAAGCTGAAGGTCAGGGAGACGGACAGCCTTGGCAAGGATGCGATAAAAACTCTCGGCGACAACCTCGGCGTACAGGCGATCATCTTCGGTACTGTCTCTGAATATACGGAGCGTTCAAGCAAGGGGGCGCTTTTCGCCGTCTCGCTTAGGATGGTCGACGTGGAGACCGGCAGTATATTATGGATTGGAAATGCGTCAAAGGAAGGCGGCGGCTCTATCTCCGAGGCCCTTGGGCTCTCCGACGGCCCTACCGTGGTAGACGTGGCCAGGTCTGTGCTTCACGACCTGGTTGACGACCTTGCCAGCGAAATAAGACACCGCAAGGTAAAATCCAAAAAGGCCGAAGGGGCGGCTGCAGTAAAGAAAGAAATCCCGCAGAATGCCAAGGCCGGTGAAAAGGGCGGGATGCAACAGGCTGGACCAGTCTCTTCTTCAACCGTGAAAGCGACGTCCGCCGGCATGTCTTCATTTTCTGCTGCGGGGGGGAACTAACATATTTCAGACGAGAACTCCGGAGATGCCATAAATGGGCAACATGAACGCCTTCAGTAAAAAGCTGCTGCCGTTGCTGGCTGCGGCACTTAGTATCTTTTTCCTTTCCTCCTGTAACAGCAGGGTGGTAGTTGGGAGGGCGAGGCCCTCCGAGCCCGTTGCGCAAGAAAAGGCCAAGCCGGCCAAGCCACCAGCCCCCCAAAAGCCCCTCCTAGAAGTAAAAGAGGCTCCGAAAGATACCCCTGCTCCTGCAGCAGCACCCCTACCCGCAAAAACGGCAAAGATTTCTGTTGATACAGGCGGCGGGATGATGGGTTCCCCCACCAGGACCGCACAGGCGAAGGAGAATGTTGATACAGGCGGCGGGATGATGGGTTCCCCCACCAGGACCGCACAGGCGAAGGAGAATGTTGATACAGGCGGCGGGATGATGGGTTCTCCCGTTAGGACCGCACAGGCGAAGGAGAACGTTGTACCGCAGAGCTCCCCTGCGAGGCCGGCCCCTGTAGCAAAATCCGACGAAAAAACAAATGCATCAATCTCGCCGTACAAGCTTGACCTGTCGTATGGCGGTTTCGGTCTGGGTGTCGGGTTGTTCGATACTCCCGTCTCTATTGCCGTTGACGACCAGGAAAACATGTATGTGGTGGACCAGGGCAACTTCCGCATTCAGAAGTTTGACCGTTTCGGCATATTCCAGTTCGCATGGGGCAGACAGGGCATGGGCGACGGAGAATTCACGGAGACCGGCGGTCATACACTCCGGATGACCGGTGAGTTTGAGTTCAACAAACCGATTGGAATACTTGTAGACAAAGATGACACTAAAAACCTTGCCAGGGTTCATGTCGTAGACTCGCTGAACAACAGGATACAGAGGTTCCTACTGGTGCAGCATCAGGGCGAGCAGTTCCCAGCGTCCGTTTTTATCAAGCTGACCAACACGCCGCCCCCGGGGGGTAACACGCCTGACAACGCGCTTAAGGAAACATATTCACGGGAGTTCCGCCAGGTCATACTTGACCCGATATATCTGAAGACGGGCTGCAATAAGGCCAACCCAAACATCCTGGCCCCGTTCGTCTGGGGGGGGCTGGGCTACACACAGGGCCTTCTGAACAACCCGACATACATAGCCAAGGACGAAAACAACATACTCTACGTTTCAGACACCGAGAACGGTAGGGTGCAGGGTTTTAACCTGACGCCAAACGACTGCAGTACCGATGCAACGTTCTACAGGGAATGGGGCAACGATATCAACCTGCCATACGGCGCAGGAAGACTTAAAGAGCCTACTGCGATAGTCTTTGACAATACCGGGTTTGGTGGGTTTCTCGTGTTGGACAAACTTCAGGGCGGCAGATACAACATTCAGAGGTTTGACAGGGATGGGCAGTACGTCGGGGTCTTTGCTGTTTCCGGCGACAAGGAAGGCCAGTTCAGACAGCCTGTAGGCATAGCGATCAACTCCTTCGACAACACTGTGTTCGTTACAGACAAATCACTCAGGAAGGTTATGGTTTATAACAACAAGGGTGAATTCATGTATGAGTTCGGCGGCGAGGAGCTTGCCGACCCGAGGGGTATTGCGGTCATCAGGAACAACTACGTATATGTAACAGATGCTGCAAAGAACATGGTTTACAGGTATGTGCCCCAATAAGCCCTTCCGGCGCATGGCCTGCGCCGGCATTTCCGTTTTCCTCTTTTTCCTCACGGTCATTCCGGCCTTGTCTGCAGCGGTATCAAACCAGACGGATGAGTTGCGCATACTCGTGCCGGAGAGCCTTACATCTATCTCCGCGGAAGGCGACAACCTCTCCGGCTCCAGGCGTGGGAGCATGTCGGTCCAGTCAACTACCGGCAAGAAGATAGCGCTGGTAGGGGTGGTCGGGAAAGGCGAAAAGTACGAGGTGGAGATAGTAAACGGGGTTACGCATCTCAAGCCCGTGTTTCACGAGCGCTATTTCCATGCGCAGATTACTCTCTCGCTTGGCGTGAATATGATCGAGGTCCGCTGGCGCAAGAACGGCGGTCAGTGGAATTCAAAGGATATTTCGATTTTCCGGTCATCCAAGATCGAGGGCGGCGTCACCGGCAACTATCCGCCTTATACATTCCACCGGGCGGCAAATGAGGAACACTGTCAGGAATGTCATCAGATGGCGCTGACCAAAGAGGAGATAAGCACGGGTATGGAGCGGAGCTGCCTCAAATGCCACGGGAGCCTGGCTGAAAACCTCTTTGTCCACGGCCCGGTAAGCGTGGGTATATGCACCGTATGCCATGACCCGGACAGCACCCCCAACAAATACAGGGTGCAGGAGAATGACAACGTCCTCTGCTACGGATGCCACGAGGAGAGGAGGAAGATAGACGAGAGTAAAAAGCTCCAGCACGGTCCGGTCGGCGCCGGGATGTGCACTGTATGCCATGACCCGCACGGCTCTTCCTTCCAGTACCAGTTGGTAAAGTCAAAAAACGAGATCTGCGTGATGTGCCACCAGGAGGATGCGGACAGGTGGATGCACTTGAACAGCCTGCACCCGCCGTTTAAATCAGGAAACTGCCCCGGTTGCCATGACCCTCATTCGTCTGATTTCAAATATAACCTCAAGGCTGACAGGAAGGATATCTGCGCACTCTGCCATGAGCTGCCAGTGCCCGGCCACCTGCATGAGGTTGGCAACGTCCCGCGCTTCAAACTGCCTGATGATTTCCCGCTTACGCCCGACGGGAGGATCATGTGCCTGACCTGCCACGACCCGCATGGCGCTGTCGGCCCAAAACTTACGCGCCGTGACGGCTGCGACGACTGCCACAATAAATAATTTCAAGTATAATTTTGTTCTATAGGGTGATGAATCTGCGGAGGGCCTGCAGCTCTTTACTGCGTCTTCTTTTGAATGCGCTTCGAGGGTGTATACGGGGTCGATCGCCAGCTCGCCGAGCTTTTTGAAAAGCCCGTCGAAATCGACCTTGCCGTCTCCTATGGGGAAGTGGTCGTCGTTGACCCCGCAGTTGTCGTGCAGGTGCAGCTCGAAGATGTAGGGGTGCATGCCTTCAACCCATTCGCCGATGCTCATGCTGCGAGAATAATTCGCGGTGGCCCACGTCAAAGCAGAGGCCGAAAAGCGGGTGGTCCATCCTCTCCGCGAGCAGTTTCAGATGGGCTGGCTCGGTGTCCACGATGTTCTCGATGGCTATCTTTATCCCGGCCTTCTCCGCCTTCTCCACTACAGGCCGCCAGGTCTTCAGGCACTGCGCAAGCCACAGCTCGACATTCCCCGCATATTTCCAGTGTTCGTACCCTGAATGAAAGACGATGACGTTCGGGTTTTAGGATTTCCGAGAACGAAAGCACCTGCATGTAGCGGTACAGGGACGCCTCTGCGACTTTGGAATCGACCGCACCGGGAGAGAGGTCCATGAACGGGCCGTGTATCGAGAGCGTATGCTCCCAGTCGAGGGAATCCTTTAGCGCGTGGAGGTCGGCCTCGGTTATCCCGTCGATTGCGCTGGTGTTCAGGTACAGCTCGATGCTGGACCTGTTCTCACGCAGAAAGGCCTCGTACCTTTTAAACTCGGAATAGGGTACGTGTATGTGTACCTTGGGCTTTACGGGTGGAGTGCGGGACATCGGGCTACTTCTGGCCGCAGGTCCCTGATGCGCAGGCACAGGCGGGGCGGCGGCGCCATCGGCAGCCTTGGGAGCGGCTTCAGACGTGGTCCCTGATGAGGGCTTGTTGGCTTCTCCAGGCTTGGGGCTTTTGCCGGCATAGTCTGTTACGTACCAGCCGGTGCCCTTGAACTGAAGCGCAGGGGTACCCATAAGCTTGCGTACCCCGCCCTTGCAGAACTTGCATTCGCTCACCGGTTCGTCCGTGAATTTCTGCATGACATCAAAACGCTGGCCGCAGGACTGACATTCGTACTCGTAGATAGGCATGACTTGCTAAAACCTCCTTCAACAACAATAAATCTCAACTAACACTATAATATACCCAAAAGGCCTCTTTCGCAAGAATATTAAAACCTATCGTGGCCATATACCCGTTATTTCAGAGCTTTCAGGTATTCTATTATCAGCCTGACCCCGGTGCCGCGCGCGCCTTTGGGCTGGTATGGCTTGCCCCTCTCCTCCCAGGCGGTGCCGGCGATGTCCAGGTGCACCCACGGGTAGTCCACGAACTCCTCCAGGTATTTTCCGGCGGTGACGGTCGCGGCCTGTCTGCCGCCGACGTTCTTCAGGTCGGTCACGTCGCCCTTCATCCGCTCCAGGTACTCGTCCCACATCGGAAGCTCCCATACGCGCTCGCCGCGTGGCGTCCGCCGCCGTCTTCACCTTTGCGGCAAGCTCGGCGTTGTTTGTCATCAGGCCAATGGCCAGGTCGCCCAGCGCGATGACGCACGCGCCGGTGAGGGTCGCGATGTCTATCACCGCCTCCGGTTTGTAGCGGCTCGCGTAGCAGAGCGCGTCGGAGAGCACCAGCCTGCCCTCGGCGTCGGTGGAGATTATCTCGGAGGTCTTGCCGTTCATCGACTTCACTACATCGCCCGGCTTGAGCGCGCTGCCCCGGGCAGGTTCTCGGATGCAGGCACCAGGCCGACGAGGTTCACGGGAAGCTTCAGGGCGGCGGCCGCGCGCATTATGCCGATGACTGCCGCTCCGCCAGCCATGTCGTACTTCATCTTCTCCATGCCGTCGATGGGCTTTATCGATATGCCGCCCGAGTCGAAGGTGATGCCCTTGCCCACGACAACGGTCGGTTTCGCGTCCTTCTTCTTTGAGCCGTTATATTCCATCACGATGAACTTGGCAGGCTGCTCTGAGCCGGACGATACCCCGAGGAATGCGCCCATGCCGAGCTTGCGGCAGTCTGATTCCTCCAGCACCTTCACCTTGAACCCGAACTCCTTGCCTGCCGTCTTGGCCTGTTTGGCCATGTCGGTCGGGGTCATCCGGTTTGCGGGCGCGTTTATCATATCCCTGGCGAAGTTGACGGAGTCCGCGAGCAGATTGCCCTCGGCAACACCGGCCTTGACGGCGGCGGTTTCATTGGCTGAAACGACCAGCGTTACCCTGTCGATGACCTTCTTCTTCGGGTCGGGCGTCTTGAACGTGTCGATGGTGTACATGCCCATATCGATGCCCTGCACCATCAGGCTTGCGGCATCGCGCGGTGACAGCCCGCCTATGCCTTCAGCAGAAGCGGTAATGCTTTTCAGGCCGAGCTTCCGGGCCATACCTGCCGCGCTACCTGCCGCGCCCATCAGTGCAGTGCCTGTGAACTTCTCTGTTTTGCCCAGACCTGCGACTATTATCTTTCGCGGGCCCGCCCTTGAGCGCTGTGGGCCGGTGGAAGAACATCACCTCGCCGGGCCTGCCTGAATATTCGCCGTTCTTTATCGCGGAGGATATGAGGCCGCCGAGCGCCTTGTCAGCTTCCAAAAGCGTCCCAGCGGGTTTCTCGCCCTCAAAGATGCATATCACTGCCGCATCGGATTTCTCGCTTAGTAGTGTGCCGCTTTTTACCTTGAATTCCATCTGTACCTCGGAGGTTTAGTTAATAGGGTTCGTCGGATTTTAATGGTATCGTGTCGTAGTCTCGTGTATCCAGGTCCTCACGCCCGCCCGCAACGAAGTGGTAGTAACTGCCGCGCATGGTGAAGTCGTCTTCTTTCCCGTTCAGCTTCATGGTCAACCTGAAAGGCGAGGTGGATAGTGGCGACACTATGCGGTAGTCTTTCGGCATACCCTCCACGGAGTTAACCACCTTGCCGTCGGCATCCATTCCGACAAGCTCCAGCTTGATGCTGTGAAGGCCGTGTCTTGGGCTCAAATGGCTCTATGTAGCCGTCCGCGACAACGGTATTCGCATCTGGCCTCTCGATGTTCCAGTGTACCTTTATGTAAAGCGTGTTCTTGTGCCACTGGTAGTCCTTTGTGTGGTAGAGGTTCACCAGCGTGATCTTCTTCCCGCCGCAGGACGTCAGCGCCAGCAGTATTACCGCAAATAAAATTAACTTCTTCATAGTTTCTTCTTCAGGAGTTCGTTCACCTTCGCGGGGTTCGCCTTGCCGCCGGTGGCCTTCATCACCTGGCCCACGAAGAAGCCCATGAGCGCAACCTTGCCGCCCCTGTATGCCTCGACGTTGCCGGGGTTCGCTGCGATTATCTCGTCTATCACCTTCTCGATAGCGCCCTCGTCGGTTATCTGGACCAGGCCCTTTTCCTTAACTACCGTATCCGCGTCCTTGCCGGAACGGTATATCTCCTCGAAGACGGTCTTGGCGATCTTGCCGGATATCGTCCCGTCGCCTATCAGCTTCAGCATCCCGGCAAGCCGTGCAGGTTCAAGCGGGCAGTCCTCTATCTCAGCTTCCGTCGTTCTTCAGCTCGCGCATCACGTCGCCCATCACCCAGTTGGACGCGACCTTGGGCTGGCCGGAGAGTTTCGCGACCTCCTCATAATAGTCCGCAAGCGCGATCGACTCGGTCAGCACCATCGCGTCGTACTCGGGGATGCCGTACTCGCTCACGAACCTCTTGCGTTTTGCGTCCGGGAGTTCAGGGAGCTGTGCCCGGAGTTCGTCCAGCCATTCCTTGTTCACCTCCACAGGTACAAGGTCCGGCTCGGGGAAGTAGCGGTAGTCGTGCGCCTCTTCCTTGCCGCGCATCGACTGCGTGATGTTCAGGTTCGCATCCCACAGCCTGGACTCCTGTATCACCCTGCCGCCGTCCTCAAGCACCTGGGTCTGGCGTTTTATCTCGTACTCGATCGCCTTCGCGACGTTCTTGAAGGAGTTCATGTTCTTAAGCTCCGCGCGGGTGCCGAACTCCTTCTGACCCACGGGGCGGATGGATACGTTCGCGTCACAGCGAAGCGACCCCTCCTCCATGTTGCCGTCGCATACGTCGATGCGGCGGCCAACGTCCGCCACGCCACCGCCGGCAGCGCGATCATGCTCAGCCATCTCAACTGCGACAAGGTGCAGGACGCCTACTCGCTGCGCTGCGTCCCGCAGGTGCACGGCGCCTGCCGCGACGCGCTAGCCTGGCTGCGCCGCGTCGTCGGCGTCGAGGTCGACTCCGTCACGGACAACCCGCTCATCTTCCCGGACTGGGCGAGATCATCTCGGCCGGCAACTTCCACGGTGAGCCGCTCGCGCTGGCGCTGGACCTTGCGGCGATGAGCTTGGCGGAGATCGCCTCCATCAGTGAGCGGCGTACGTTCCGCATGCTGACCACTCGCTCAGCGAGCTGCCGCCGTTCCTCACCACCGACAGCGGCCTGAACAACGGCTACATGATCGCCCAGTACACGGCTGCCGCGCTGGTGAGCGAGAACAAGGTGCTGTGCCATCCGGCGAGCGTGGACTCGATCCCCAGTTCCGGGGACCAGGAGGACCACGTGAGCATGGGCATGACCGCGGCGCTCAAGGCGCTCGACGTGCTCGGCAATGCGCAGAAGGTGCTCGGCATCGAGGCCGTCTGCGCCGCCCAGGCGATCGACCTGCTGGCGCCGCTGCAGCCCGGCCCGGGCACCGGCGCCGGGCGGGCCGTGATCCGCGAGTTCGCGCCCACGCTCGAGCGCGACCGGTCCCTCGCGCCCGAACTCGAGGCGGCGGCGGAGGCCGTCGCCGCCGGGCGGTTCGCCGCCATCGTGCGCGAAGGAGCCTGACGATGACCACCGGAGGAACGCCGCTCCGCGTCCGCTGTGACCTGCTCGTGCGCGGCGCGAGCGAGGTCGTGACCATGGCCGTCGCCGCCGGGCAGGCTGCGCCGGCCGGCCCCGGCGCCTCGGTCGACCTCGGCGTGATCGCGCACGGCGCCGTCGCCGCGCGGGATGGCCGCGTCGTCTGGACCGGCGCGGAGTCCGAGATCGCCGCCGCCCTGGAGGTCCCGGACGACGCGCTCGTCATCGACGTGGAGGGCGCCGCCGTCGTTACCCGGCTTCGTCGACGCTCACACGCACCTGACGTGGGCGGGCGAGCGCGCGGCGGAGTACGGCGCCCGCCTGGGCGGGCGCCAGCGTATCTGGGAGATCCAGGCGGCCGGCGGCGGCATCAACAGCCACGGTGCGCGCGACGCGGGCGGCGACGGAAGAGCGGCTTCGCCGCCTTGGCCACGCGCCGCCTCCGACTCCTTCTTGCGGCACGGGACCACGACGCTCGAGGCCAAGACCGGCTACGGCCTCACGCTTCGCGGACGACCTCGAGCAGCTGCGCGCCGCCAAGGTGCCGCATCCGGTGCACCGCGTCCACACCGTGCTCGCGGCGCACCTGACGCCCGAGGAGTACGCCGGTCGTGATGACGCTTACCTCGACCTCGTGATCGGCGAGATCCTGCCGGCGCTCGCCGGCCAGGCCGAGTTCACCGACATTCTTCTGCGACGAGGGCGCCTTCACGGTGGCGCAGTCGCGGCGCATGCTCGAGGCCGGTCGTGCCCTCGGCTACCGGCTCAAGATCCACGCCGAGGAGCTGGCGCATACCGGGGACGGCGCTGGCCGCTTCGCTCGGCGCCGTCTCCGCCGATCACCTCATCCACATCACCGCCGAGGACATCGCCTCCCTCAAGGAGTCGGGCACCGTCGCCGTGCTGCTTCCGGGTACGAGAGCCTCGAGCCGGAAGGTTGCGACCTGCTCGTCCTCGACTCGGAGACCCATCAGGAACTGCCCTACCACTGGGGCGTCAATCTCGTGACCGGGGTCGTCGCCGGCGGCGAGGTGGTCGTGCGCGATCGTCAGGTCGTTCGAGCGGCTGCAGGCTCGGCCCTGGCCGCATCCGCCACCTCACCAGCAGACGGAGGCCCCGCGTGACCCTCATCGAGTGCATCCCCAACTTCAGCGAGGGTCGCCGGCCCGAGGTGATCGAGCAGATCGCCGCCGCCGATGCGCAGGGCGTCGAGCCGGCGTCGAGTCTGCTCGACCGCGCAGAGCGACGCGACGCACAACCGCTCGCGTGCGTGACGTTCGTCGGCGATCACGAGGCGGCCGGTCGCCGAGGCGGCCTTGGCCGCGCGGTCGCCGCCGGCGCCCGCGCTCATCGACCTGAACGCAGCACGAGGGCGCCCACCCGCGCTTCGGCGCCACCGACGTGGTGCCCTTCGTCCCGCTGCGCTCCGAGGACACGCCGGTCTGCGTCGAGACGGCGCAGCTGCTCGTGCGCCGCGTCGCGGCGGAGCTGCAGATCCCCGTGTTCCTCTACGAGGATGCGGCCCGGATCCCCGAGCACAAGAACCTGGCGGTGTTCCGCGGGAGGGGGTTCGAGGAGATGCGCGAGGTCATCGGCAGCGAGCCGTCGAAGACTCCGGACGAGGGTGAGGCGCGCGTGCACTCGACGGCCGGAGCCGTCGCCATCGGCGCGCGCTTTCCGCTCATCGCCTTCAATGTGAATCTGGACTCCGACGACCTCGACCTCGCGAAGCGCATCGCCGTCGCGATCCGCGAGCGCGACGGCGGCATGAAGTGCGTCAAGGCCATGGGTCTGCTCCTCGAGGACGGCGTCGCGCAGGTCTCGATGAACCTCACCGATTACCGCGTGACGTCGATGGCGGACGTGGTCGCCGCGATCGGGGAGCGGGCCGGTGCGGCCGGCGTGCCGATCCGTGAGAGTGAGGTCGTCGGCCTG
>CAVYLT010000021.1:0-16617 GCA_963769335.1 Nitrospirota bacterium
CCCCCGCGAGCGAGGCAGCATACCGAATTGTCGGGGATCAGGCAGCAGGCATGTCGGGCATTTTGCAACCGGTCACCGGATGACCCTCAAAGCTCAATTTCTGGTCGATTTGCGCTGCAACAATCCTGTGCCGCCGATAGCTCAGATGGGTCAACAGCGCCCGATCACGACGGTCGATGACGAGTTCGGTTTGCCCCCACGAATTGCTGCGTCACGGCAAAGGACGGAAAAGGGCCATCAAAGCCCGGGTCACGACGGGCTAGAGTTGACCATCCGGCGCGGCGTTGGATAGGCTGTCGAATGGTTATCAGAAACAGCGGCCTTGGGGTCAGCTTGGGGGGGAACCATGCCAACTAAAAGCCAGCATCCCGAAACCATCGTGTTGCACGCGGGCTACCGCTCGGACCCGACCACCACGGCGGTCGCGGTGCCGATCTATCAGACGACCTCCTACCAATTCAATTCGACTGAGCACGCCGCCAACCTGTTCGCGCTCAAGGAGCTCGGCAACATCTGCACCCGCATCATGAATTCGACGCAGGCCGTGCTGGAGGAGCGCGTGGCCGCGTTCGAGGGCGGAGTGGCTGCTCTGGCGGTGGCATCGGGTCAGGCGGCGTCGTTGTTCGCCAGTTCAGAGTATTTGTCACGCCGGCGACAATTTCATCTGCTCGACCGACATTTATGGCGGCACGTGGAACCTGTTCCAGAACACCATGAGCACCATGGGTATCGAGTGCCGGTTCGTCGATCCCGCCGATCCAGAGAACTTCCGGCGCGCGAGCGACGCCAAGACCCGTTGCTACTACGGCGAAACTTTGCCCAATCCCAAGCTCGATGGCCGCATGAGAGATTTTTCTCATGGCCAGGGCAGCGGCGATGGCGACTGGTACGATGGTCAGTGTCGGGATAAAAACCAATAGGATCGCTTGCATTGATATTCCCCTTTCTAGATGTTAGGTTCACTCCGTTCGAGAATGCCGCCGGCTATGATCGATGAAAACTTTGTTCTTGAACGCCGCTCACTTCCTTACCGGGCCGGTTCTGATGCCTGCTGCTCGATCGGCGAAACCTTCTGGCGCTTTTCCTTTCGAGGTCGTTTCTCTTCGGTATGGATGGCCTCGGCAAGAAAGTTCGTCGTCAGCAGCGTGAATACCAACGGCTGAATAAAGGCCGGTATCAACCCCAGAGCATGAATAATCAGGGGTATCCCGTAGGGGGCCGCTTTGGCAACCAGCAGGGCGACCATGAATTCACCGCCGATATTGCCGAACAACCGCAGAGAGAGAGAAAGGGTATGGCCGACCTCGGAAATGATCTGGAGCGGATTGGGCCAGAAGAGGTGTTTCATGGCTCCGGAAACGCCTTTGAATCCGGCGCTGATGACCATGATCCCGAGTATGGCGATAAGGGCCAGTGTCAGTGTCCCGCTATAGTACGAGGTCGGCGGGATGTTGATGATCGGGAACGACACAACGGACAAAAGATTGCTGAACAATATAAACAAAAACAAACTGGCAAGGAACGGTGCGATCACCGACACTCCGTCGGGGCGCATGTCCCGGGCCTGTTGCACAAACCACTCCAGGGCATACTCGGCGACGTTCTGTATCGTATCGGGAACTTCGGACAATTTTCGCCGGGTCGCTACGAAGGCCAGCGCGATCAGGACCAGCGCCACGAGAGCGAAATTGAAGATGACGATATAGGGCATCAAGTGCCGCATGGTCTCTGACATGGATCCGCCTCCGGCCCCCAATTACCATTCTTTCTTAAGCCTCATCATGTCACGGACAGCAAAGCTAAAGGCGATCAGGATGCCGGCCCCGGTGATATAAGGAAAGGTGGTGAGCCATTTATCCAGACCATATCCGATGGCGCCGCCCGCCGCAATGTAACTGGGGATGAGCGACCAAACGGCGACGATCTTAAGCAGCTTTGTCGAGATCAGACTCTTCATGGCTCGAATGCTCCTTCTTTACCGGTGTCAAAACCGAAGCCGCTTCTTTTTCCTCTTCTTTATTTCTTTCCTTGATCGGCATGTTCTGCCAGATTTTCACAATGATGAGACCTCCGATGAGAGCGGCCAATGCATAGACCACAAACGGCATCAGCGCTGAGCTTGCGGCGTAAAATGCCCCGGGACTGTTCCCGGCCATAAAGCTTAAATAAACGGCTAAACCAGGCAGCGTCAGCACGGCCAGCAGAAGTGTGATCAAAGCCCTATTCTGAAGTGAGGTCAAAACCCCTGCGGTAATGGAGATGCCGGCTAGAAGCCCGATCAGACAGGGAAGGATAAATGTCCACCAGCCGAGGAAGATGGTCAAGGGAAGCAGCACACCGAGTAATACCAAGAGCGTCAGCGAGGTCCACAGCAGTTTCAGGAAGAGGTCCAGATAATATCTGTTCCGTGCTTTTTCGCTGGCTTCATCGTCAAAAAAAGATGTGTTTTCCATTGTCCACCTCTGTTCTGTCTTTATGGGACAATTTAAAACTCTGTAGTATATCGAGAAAATGAGATGCTGTATCAGGTCTCAAGAACACAACGAGGTGTAAAACTGAATGTCAGGTGTATGCTCTCTTTTCGCTTCGCCTGATGCTTTGGCAGCTCCGCCGATCAGCAACACCTTACTCGGGATACGCATAATTGCTTACATTTCAAGTGTATCAACCGATCTCCTGCCTGTCAATGCAACTTTAGTTCTATATATATTGGCCACAATCTTTGTATTCTAACGCTGAATGTTTTCTCGTATAACTATAGGCACTTCCATATCCTTCCGGTGGTATTCCGTTTCACTGTTGACGACTGACTATCATTATTCATACTTTGAACGGGTCTGATTATAATTAATATTACAGCCAAGTTATTTATTTCGTGCCATTGCCTTGTTTACCTTCGCAGCCAGATCGTTCAACGTAAACGGTTTCTGCATGAAGTGGATATCTTCGTCCAGCATGTTCTGATGAGCAATCACGTTGGCTGTGTAGCCGGACAAGAACAAGCACTTGAGGTCTGGGGAAAGGGCACGCAACCTTTTGGCGAGATCTCGGACATTACCACGTCGGTGATGAGCAAACGAACCTTGCCAGCGTTTTCTTTTGCCAGGCGGATAGCTTCGATTGAGGACCTAGCGGGCAGCACTATCAACGCGTCCGATTTGCTACTTGATTCGTGGAGGTTAACGAATACAAGTTGTAACATTATGAGTTAATGGAAATAGCAACTACAACCTGTCCAGGATGATATCTCACGCTTTTAATGCAGTTTGACAGATCACATAATTTACCCAGTATCATTGAATTTTGGAATCAACGAATCACTAGTCATCTTGAAGTGGCGCATCGACTAGATCAAGCACTAGGGAATGAAATTCTACATCAAACATTTTTTGAAAGTTGTCAAGTCGCGTTTTTTAGGCCAGTTGCCCTGTTCCGTCCACCATCCATTAAGCTGTTCTTCAAAAATTAAGTCGTAAAATTGTTGAAGCAATTCTGCCTCTTCAGAGTCATAAATAAGGGCTGGCAAAAGATAAGCGGTAGTATCATGATTGATGATGTCCTTGGAAACGTCTGGAGGATCAGGAAGTGTCTTTAGCCATTTAAAGAATGGCTCTTTTAACCGGATTATTGCGACGGATCTGTTTAGCATGGTCACTTATTCTCCCTAATTTATCTACGATGGCTCCAGGTAGCAATGATTTCGTCTACTTTACCTTCGACGCGACTCCGCGCCTCCCGCCTGTCATGCCCTATTGCTAAAAGTCTGTCGTATGGCGTTTCAGCATGCCTGATATGAGCGATAACGGCTAACAGAACGGCCTTTTCCTCCAGATCCTTTGCGGAAGCCGTACGGCCGATACGGCCACTATATTTAAGGCATGTGTGTTCCGAAATGATTATTTCTCTTCCTGGCGGGCAAAAGGGAAACAGTTCCCGAATGCGTTTAGCAAATAGATCTATATACGCGCGATCATATTCGGCCAGCCGCCCTGCTTCACGCTCTCTACTCCGTGCTCGAGCTTCCTTATCAGCTAAACATTCCTGTTCCGCTTGCTCTAACGCCTGCTCCTCGACCAGGATGCCTTGCCTTTCGTATCGTTTTCTGTTCTGGCTCCATTTAAGAACTACCGCTGCTAAGGTTGAATTCTTATGAGCTCTCCTTGTCAAAGCGGTATTCCCGGACGGGAGATAGACCAGATGTTCCATGCCTGCACAGGATAAACAAAGCGCCCCGATGCCTCGATCCAGAGTAATCCATGCCTTGTGGCCAAGGTTCTGGCCGCACTCATCACACCTGGATTCGCGATTTGATATGAAAACCTTAAGGTCAGCAGGTTGTTTCATAGAGGTCATATTTATTGGTATTATGGTACAGGAAGTGCGATATTTCAATCAGAATAAACTTCGACGAGATATACGGAAGTGCCGGATAAACAAAGGCAAAGTAAAATTGGCCAATTTCTTAGAAATTGGCCAATTCGTATTGTTATGGCTCCCGGAGCAGGACTCGAACCTGCGACATGGTGGTTAACAGCCACCCGCTCTACCGACTGAGCTATCCGGGAATGATAGGTTCTTTGGAGAGAAATAAATCAAGCGCGAGCGAGCGCGTATAAATACCATATTATGCCTGTTCTGTCAACCAGTTATTTCTCGCCCGGCCCCCGTTACGATCCTGCTATCTGCCGCCCTCCTGCCCTTTCTTGAGTTCCATAATCACCAGCTTGGCTATGGCCTTAAGCGTATCGAACACCCCCGTGCCATCGGTGGCAACGGCCTCGAAATCCGGAACGCCTCTCGGGTTCAGGGCTTTTTTCATCTCATCAACCGGCACGACATTCGGCAAGTCCCGCTTGTTATACTGGACAATGAACGGAATCTTGTCCAGCTCATATCCCTGCTCGGTAAGGTTTATGCGGAGATTCTCAATGCTTTCGATGTTGGCCTCCATGCGCTCAACCTGGGAATCGGCGACGAACACGACGCCGTCGACCCCCTTGAGGATCAGCTTGCGGCTTGCATCGTAAAACACCTGGCCGGGAACGGTGTAGAGGTGGAACCGGGTCTTGAACCCGCGGATCTCGCCGAGGGCGAGGGGCAGAAAGTCGAAGAACAGCGTCCGTTCCGTCTCTGTTGCCAGCGAGATCATCTTGCCCTTGCTGTCGGGGTTCGTCTTTTTATAGATCCAGTGCAGGTTGGTCGTCTTGCCGCACAAACCGGGCCCGTAGAAGACAATTTTGCAATTGATCTCTCTCGACGAATAGTTGATAAAGGACATGAGACGGTAATTCCTCTCCTTAACTGTATTCAGGGAAAGAACGAGGCTGGGCTATCCGAAGAGTTTATCGATATCTTCGTCCGTAATTTCTGCAAAGGGAGAATCGGCGCTTTTGCCGGACCCCTTTTCGGTTTCGACCTTCTGAAGGAGCTGGTTGAAAATACCCCCGAGCAGTTCAGCACTCTTTTTTACCCGGAGCCGCACCAGGCCGAGCGATGAACGCTGGTCGAAGATCACCACCAGGATCACGCGTTGACCGATGATGGAAATATGGATATTGTCACGCGCACCTTCATGGAAGAGAATAGAGAACTCCTTCTCTCCAAGGAGCTTGGCCATGCCGCCGGTAGCCGCTATATTGCCGGCCGTAAGCGATGCGAGTGACGTGGTGTCGAGGTTTTCCGTCTCGCCCGTAGCCGCTATCAGCTGGCCGTTCTTGTCCACAAGAAAAACGACCTTGGCATTCGCCTGCTGAAGCAGGCGCTGGAGTTCGGCGTCTATCTGCTTAAATTCTTCCTCATACATTACCAAATCGGAACCCAGCATGTCAGCATCTCCTTCTAGAATCGGCACATCCTGATGATACTGACGGTTATTAAACCATACTGACCGATAGAATTCAAGCTTTTTTTGGCTCTGCTGTTGTAAATAAAATAGCCGGGCATGCGAATCGCCCGGCTAGTAGCTTCTTTCCTGCGGCAAAAACGTCCTAACTCCGGGACATCTCCTGGAGCTTCTTGAGGCTTTCCCAGTCCTGGTCCACGAGCTCCTGGAAGTGCGCGAGCAACGCTTCGTTGCCCGGGGCAAAGAGGTGCTTGAACCTGCCCTGGGGCTTGAGCCATTCGGTAACGGGTTTCTTTTTGTCCTTGGGATCATAGTTGATGGTCCATTTACCGCCCTCTACTTCATAGAGCGGCCAATAGCAGGTCTCCACGGCAAGCCGGGAGAGGAGGATCGAGTCGTTCGTCTGGGAACGCCAGCCGCGGTTGCACGGCGAGACAACTCCCATGTATGCAGGGCCGTTCGTGGCAAGGGCCTTTTTCACTTTGGTCATGAGGTCCTTCCAGTTATGGGGCGACGCCTGGGCTGCATAGGCCACGTTGTGCGCGGCCATGATGCGCGTCAGATCCTTGCGGCGCTGCGATTTCCCCGGGACCTTGGAGCCAACGGGCTGGGTGGTCGTGTCGGCGCCGAAAGGCGTGGCGCTCGAACGTTGGATTCCCGTGTTCATGTATGCGCCGTTGTCATAACAGATATAAAGCAGCTGGTGGCCGCGTTCCATGGCGCCGGAGAGCGCCTGGAAGCCGATGTCATAGGTACCGCCGTCGCCGCCGAAGGCAATGAACTTCATCTCCTTCTTGAGCTTCCCCTGCTTGCGGAGCGACCGGTACATGGTTTCGATGCCGGAAGCCGTTGAAGCTGCGTTCTCGAACGCGCTGTGCATCCAGGGCACCTTCCAGGCCGTGTACGGGAAGAGGCAGGTCGAGACCTCGAGGCAGCCGGTGGCGTTCGCGATCACCACAGGCTCATCAATGGCCAGAAGGACCTGGCGTACGATCGTCGGCGCGCCGCACCCGGAACACATCCGGTGGCCGCCGGTAAGAAGGGCCTGTTTGTGAGACAGCGATTTTAAGGTCAGGGGTTTTTCCTGTGTCGGGCTCATTTTTTTCTCCTTAAGATCAAAACTATTGAGTCGCGGAGATGAGCTTTGTTTTTTACTCATTCTCGGCGTTCTCCGCGTCCCCAGCGGTCAGCGGTTTTTAATTTCTTACCGTGATATACTCTTTCACCATCTTGACCTTTCCGGCCTTGGCAACTTCGGCGGTCTCTTCGATAACCTGGTCGACGTCCAGCGGCATCAGGTCCCTGCCGCCGAGTCCGTAAATCTTGTTCAAAAGCAGGGGGCCGCGGTGCGGCTGCACTGCCGAGGCGATCTCCATGAAGAGCGGGCCGTAGCCGCCGTAAGAGTCCGCGCGGTCCATGACGCAGATAGCCTTGGCGTTCCTGAGCGCTGATCCCACCTCTTCATAGGGGAAGGGGCGGAACATGCGGGGTTTCAAGAGCCCTGCCTTCACGCCTTTTTCGCGATAGCGATCAATCTCGTCCTTGATGGTGCCTGCCGCGGAGTTCAGTGCAATGATCGCCACCTCGGCATCCTCCAGTCGATAGGTCTCGAACAGCTCGTACTTCCGGCCGGTCACCTTGGCGAACTCGGCGGACACGTCCTGCACAACCTTTTTCACGTTCAGCATCGCCTCGTGCTGGGCCCGCTTGTGTTCCATATAGTAATCGGGAAGCACCAGGGCGCCGACGCTCTTCGGGTTGTCGATGTCCAGCAGCGGGTCAATCGCGATGTAATCGCCGACGAATTTTTTCACCTCATCATCGGGAAGAAACTGCATGCTCTCGATGGAGTGGCTGATGATGAAACCGTCCATGTTGACCGCGATCGGAAGCCGCACGTCCTTGTGCTCCGCGATGCGATAGGCCATGATGGTATTGTCATAGGCTTCCTGGGCGTTCTCGCAGAAGAGCTGGATCCAGCTGCAGTCGCGCATGCCCATGCCGTCAGAGTGGTCGCCGTGGATGTTGAGCGGCGCGGACAGTGCCCGGTTTACGAGGGCCATCAGGATCGGCAGGCGGTAGCCCGAGGCGATATGGAGCATCTCCCACATGAGGGCCATGCCCTGAGAGCTCGTTGCGGTAGCCACCCGGCCGCCCGCCGCAGCTGCGCCGATGCAGGCGCTCATGGCGCTGTGCTCGCTCTCCACGAGGATCGTCTCGGTGTCCACCTTGCCGTCCGAAACGAACTTGGTGAACGATTCCATGATGCCGGTCGACGGCGTTATAGGATATGCCGGCATCACATCGGGGTTCAACTGGCGGAGCGCTTCGGCAACAGCCTGGTTGCCGGTGACCGCCACGGTCTTTGTCGTTGCAGCTCCCATGTTATTTGCCCTCCTCTTCCATGACAATGGCCTTGTTGCCCTTTTTGCCCGGGCACTCCATGGCGCAGACGCCGCAGCCCTTGCAATGATCGTAGTCGAAGCCCGTCATTTTCTCGTCCTTGACGTTGACTGCAGAGTCGGGGCAGTAGATCCAGCAAAAGAGACATTGAATGCAGTTCTCTTCGATCCAGCGCGGCTTGAGCGAACGCCACGAGCCGGTCTTATATTCGTTTGCATTGCCGGCCTTCAGGATGGTGCCGGCGTGCGGCAGCTCTTTCCAGTTCATCTGTTTCATCCTTCTTTTACCTCCTCGTACCCGCGTTTCACGGCGGCGAGATTCCCATCGATGATCTTCTGCGCGAACTTTTTCCCGAAGCTGCCTTTCACGTCATCGAGCAGTACGTCCATGCTCACTATCCCGGTGGCGCGGTTCACCGCGCCGAGCATGCACGAGTTCGGCATGGGCCTGCCGATGGTCTCGATCGCGATCTTCGAAGCGTCCACGGTAAACACCTTCTGGGAGGGTTTTGCCTTAAGCTTGGCCCGCACATCTTTGGGGTCCTTGCCGGTGTTTATAATAAAGACCGCGTCGTCCTTCGCGCCCTCGGCAACGTTGATCGCGTCAAGGAGCGTGGCGTCCACCACCGCTACGACACCGGGGTTCAGCACCGGGCAGTGCATCCTGAGCGTCTTTTCGCTGACGCGGTTGTAAGCACGAAGCGGCGCGCCCGCGCGTTCGGGGCCGTATTCCGGAAAGGCCTGCACTTGTCTGCCGCCGGAAAGACAGGCGTCGGCCAGCACCTTGGCCGCGGTGACGGTCCCCTGGCCGCCTCTTCCGTGCCACCTGATCTCAATCATTTCTGCCATATCTTTTTCCTCCACAAATCATATTCGGAAGTCGTGGAGTGCCGGGTGCGCGGTTTTCATTCCGCATTCCGCATTCCGCATTGAACTTACATTTCCCGTCGTCCCTCAAGCGCTCGCTGAACCGTGTTCTCGTCCGCGTATTCGATGTCCCCGCCTACGGGCAGGCCGTAAGCGATGCGGCTGACGCTGATGCCCAGCGGTTTGATCAACTTCGAGAGATACAAGGCCGTGGTCTCGCCCTTTACCGTAGGGTTCGTAGCAACAATGACTTCTTTGATTTCCCCGGACTTAAGACGCTCCAGGAGACCGTCGATCTTGAGGTCTTCGGGACCGATACCATCGAGCGGCGAGATCGCGCCGAGGAGCGCATGGTAGCGCCCCCGAAAGATGCCGCTTTTTTCGAGGATGAGAATGTTGCTCGGTTCTTCCACCACGCAGATGCGGGTGTTGTCCCGCCGAGCGTCGCGGCAGATGTTGCACAGATCGTCCTCGGTGATGTTGTTGCAGACCGTGCAGTATCTGCTGTTGTTCTTCAGGTCCAGAATGGCCTGCGCAATCCCGGCGGCTTCTTCGCGCGGCATGGCGAGCACGGCAAAGGCAAGACGCTCGGCGCTTTTTCTTCCGATGCCGGGAAGCTTCATGAAAGCCTCAACCATCCTGCCAAGGGCCCGGCCGGAGACATCGGCGACCTGCGTCCCGGCTTTCGCCTGTTTCCGCGCAAGCGAGGCAGCCCGGGACGACTGCTCCTGTTCCTGCTTCGTCGCCTTGTCTTCCTGTGTGCTGTGCTCCATTACGCGTAACACCAAAAACGCAGAAGTGCGTCTGCGGTCGCCCTGGTCTCTATTTCAAAAGCAGAGCTTCCCATTCGAAATTCTTAGAACAGCCCCGGAGGAAGACCCATACCCGCGGTAAGCTTGCCCATTTCTTCCTTCATGAGGTCCTGCGACTTTCTGAGCGCCTCGTTCACGGCGGCAGTAATAAGGTCCTGGAGCATGTCGATGTCTTTCGGGTCGACCACCGAGGGGTCTATTTTAATGGAAAGCACTTCCTGCCGGCCATTGGCAACAACAGTTACCATACCGCCGCCTGAGGATGCCTCCACGGTCTTGCCCGCGGCCTCTTCCTGGAGCTTTTTAACCCGCTCCTGCATCTGTTGGGCCTGCTTCATAATGTTGCTGAGCATGTTTTTTGACATGAGAAACCTTTGAAATCAGAAATTTAAAAACGTGGGATAAGGAAGATTATATTAAAAGAATTTTGGGGCTTTTGCAAGCAAAAATGAGGGTCCCGCCAACCTATAAAAAAAATAAATACCCGCCGGGCCGGCGCCGCGACAACCTGCGGGTTATTCCGACGGATGGTCGAGCTCTATGACCTCACCCTTGGGAAATACGCGGAGCACATCCTGGACTGCGGGGTCCTGCTCTTCCGGCTTCGTTTTGTTCTGGCCCTTCGTTCTGGAATCCTGCTTCTGGGCGTTCGTAAGGTGCTGGACCTTTACACCTAGTTTCTTGCCCAGGATTCCGGCTGCAAGTTCTTCGATCAGCATTCTGTTTTCGCGTTTATCAACGAGATCAACCTGAAAACTGCTGCCCCCAACGCCGATCACGAGTTCGCTGTCCGTGACGCTCACGATCCTGCCATGCCCGAGCGCAGAGGCAAGGCCCGGTTTCTTTGATTTGAGCGCAACGATGATCCTGCCCCACAAGTCGGCGTGCTCGCCCGCCCCTTCGATGGCAGCCGGCTGGGATGGCGATGCGGAAGCTTTCGTGTAGGGCGCGGACCGGTCACTGATGTGATGGGCGGCAGGGGATGTCTGAAAGGACCCGCCGCGTGCAAGCCTGGCCTCCAGCTCTTTCACATGGCCCAATACTTCGGAAAGGGGCTCAAGCTCCACGACATTGCAAGCCTTGATGAGGCCGACTTCGAGCGTAAACCGCTGGTGGGGCGACCAGCGCATGTCGTCAAGTGTTTTTGAGAGACTGTCGAACAGCGTGAGGAGACGTTCGGTAGCCGCGCCGGCCGCCTGCTGCTTGATCGCTTCGACGTCGGCAGCGGAAAGCTCGATGATCTGGTCCGGGCTGGCCGCGACCTTCACGACGAGGAGATTTCGCAGATGTTCTACCACGCCGGCAAGAAACTGGCGCATATCCTGACCCTGCTCCAGGAGAGTATCGATGTGCTTGAGAAGGCCTGCCGTGTCCCTGGCCAGCAGTCCGGCGGCAAACTGCAGGAGAGCTGTCTGAGCAACTGAGCCCAGGGTTGCCTGAAGGTCTTCGTCCTTGATCTCCAGGCCGCTGTACGAGACAGCCTGATCAAGAAGGCTCTGCGAATCGCGCACACTGCCTTCCGCAGCCCTCGCAATCATGGCAAGCCCCGAATCGGAGATGGTAATACGCTCGGCAACGGCTATCGTACGGAGTCTTTCGATGATCTCATGCAACGCAACGCGCTTGAAACCGTAGCGTTGGCAGCGGGAGTGGATGGTGGCGGGGATTTTCTGCGGTTCCGTTGTGGCAAAAATGAAGATCACATGAGGAGGCGGCTCTTCAAGTGTCTTCAACAACGCGTTGAACGCCTCATTCGTGAGCATGTGGACTTCGTCGATTACGTAAACCTTGTACTTGCCGCCCACGGGCGCGTACCTGACGGCCTCGCGCAGCTCTCGGATGTGCTCGATGCCGCGGTTGGAAGCGCCGTCAATCTCGACGACATCCACTGCTGTGCCGGCCGCAGTCTCAAGGCAGGAGTCACATTTTCCGCAGGGAATCGGCGTCGGTCCCTGATCGCAGTTTAGTGCTTTGGCGAGGATGCGGGCCGTCGTGGTTTTTCCGACGCCTCGCGGACCGGAAAACAGGAAGGCATGGGCCAGACGCCCGGACGTAATTGCATTCTGGAGCGTACGGGTAATATGCCCCTGCCCCACGACGTCTTCGAAAACCTGGGGCCTCCATTTTCTGGCAAGCACCTGGTAACTCATAACACCCTCACGATAACGCCTCTATTATCAAACCTGAATGAACATCGCGGATGAACATGGATGAAGAAAACAAGTTCGTGAAACTTCGAGGGGAAATTCTGCCTAAATGAAAAGGCTCATAAACCCGGGCGCCCCTGCGGCACACCAGAAACCCGTTTACCGCTGCTTCCTTCCGGACCTGACGGGGTTCACGGGACCGTGGTTGCGCAGGACCCGGGCTCATGAGCGCGAACAAAAGAGTTCAAAGTTCATAGTACAAAGTTCAGGGTAAAATCTCTCGTTCTGTTCCGCTGCGTTTTTTACTTTGTACTTAGCACTCTGCACTATCTTTAAAATATGGCGGAGAGGGTGGGGTTCGAACCCACGTTAGGTTTCCCTAAACACGCTTTCCAAGCGTGCGCCTTCAGCCGCTCGGCCACCTCTCCGTTAACTACACAGTTCAGAGTTCACAGTACGGAGTTCAGAGTGACGTCTGACTTCTTGCCTGCCTCTACTTTGTACTCTGAACTTTGAACTCTGAACTATTATATTATTGATGGCGGAGAGGCCGGGATTTGAACCCGGGGTGGAGTTACCCCCACAACAGTTTTCGAGACTGCCGCCTTCAGCCACTCGGCCACCTCTCCGTTGACGACAGTACAAAGTCCGGGGCAAGCTTCCGGACATCTCCCCGGACTTACGCTCAGAACTCCGAACTACTTCATTCTCAGTTTTTGAAAAAACCCCGTAAGCAGAGCGCCGCACTCGGCCTCAAGCACGTTCGGTGTAATCCGGTACGTATGGTTCAGCCTTTCATCTCGCACGACGTCATACACAGACCCCAGGGCGCCTGCTTTAGGGTCCCTGCATCCGTATACCAGCCGACCTACCCGTGCAAGCACGAGAGCGCCGGCACACATGAGGCACGGCTCGAGCGTAACATAGACTTCGGCATCCTGAAGCCTCCATCTCCCGAGTCGCGCCGCGGCCTCCCGAATCACGAGAAGTTCCGCATGGGCTGCGGGGTCCTGCCATGTCTCGCGCATATTATGCGCCGCGGCAACTACTTCCTGAGCGAGGACGAGCACTGCTCCTACCGGCGTCTCGCCAAGCGTTGAGGCTTTTTCAGCCTCGGCCAGCGCCATACGCATAAAATCTTCGTCGGTCTTTCGCCCCGGATAATTCATTCTCAAAACTTCTTGTTGCCCGGGACGTTGAGACAACCGTTATCCCGGTAGGATTTTCTCTGCGCGCCGTTTTCCGCGGTGAATACGTTACAATGGTGCGCCCAAGAGGATTCGAACCTCTGGCCTACGGATTCGTAGTCCGTTGCTCTATCCAGCTGAGCTATGGGCGCAAATAAAATGCACCGGGTAAGTTTCGAGAGATACCTTCGGCTTCGGCGCTATTTTGCTACGCCGCCAATAAGAATGATGCCGATGCTCTCATTCTGGAACGGATGGATACTCGGCTGCAGGGAGAATAACCAGTTGCTCCAGATTTCCTTGCCGTTCTCGGCAACGACCACTTGCACCGCAGGCTGGTTGGGCTTATCGGTTGCGGAGAAGAACTCTTTATCCGACATCTTGAAGTCCGGCAGGAACGCGAGCACCTTCACCGTCAATTTAGTATTCGGTATTGCAAGCTCTGATCCGATTTTGACGGTATATTCTTTTGTTGTTTTTGCAGCTTTGTTCTCAATGGCAAGTTTCACTGCCTTCCACTTCACCGCTACTTCCTTCGAAACAACGACCTTCCGCTCAACTTTGGGCACATTCGGCATTCCGGGCGCCGGCATGCCACCTTCCATGGCCGGATGTCCCGGAGGCATCGTCGGGTTCTGTTCCTTCTTTTTGCAGGCCCCCGTGGAGACCGCAAAGGTAAAAACAACTGCAAACACAACCATCTTCTTCAACATGGTGCTGCCCTCCTCATAACAGTATGCAATCGTAATATGCGACCAGGTTTAACCTGCGGCCATGCTGTACGCATGGGCAGTTAATAAATGGCGGAGAGGCCGGGATTCGAACCCGGGGTGGAGTTACCCCCACAACTGCTTAGCAGGCAGCTGCCTTCAGCCGCTCGGCCACCTCTCCGTTTACTGCCGTTCAAAGTGCAAAGTTCGTGTTCAACGTTTTTCTTTTCTTTACGATTCGCGACCCACGAACTCTGTACTTTGAACTCCAATCTGTTATTCTGGCGGAGAGAGAGGGATTCGAACCCCCGGAGCTTTCACTCAACGGTTTTCAAGACCGCCGCCTTAAACCGCTCGGCCATCTCTCCGGTTTCAGTCTTCCGCTTAAACGCTTTTTGGTGTAATTTTCTCCGCACCGCCCATATACGGCCTGAGGACCTCCGGAATGATCACCGTCCCGTCCGCCTGCTGATAGTTCTCCAGGATCGCCACGACAGTCCGGCCGACCGCAAGACCTGACCCATTCAATGTATGTACCAGCTCGGTTTTTTTGCCGCCCTTTGCACGGTAGCGGATATTTCCGCGCCGCGCCTGAAAGTCCTCGAAGTTGGAGCAGGATGAAATCTCACGATACTTGTTCTGCGCCGGAAGCCATACTTCAATATCGTATGTCTTGGCGGATGAAAAACCGATATCCCCGGTACAGAGAACGATTACGCGGTACGCAAGGCCCAGCCGCTTCAGCACCTCCTCCGCTTGGCCGGTAAGCTTTTCAAGCTCGTCGTAAGACGTGTCGGGCCGGGAGAATTTGACGAGCTCGACCTTGTTGAACTGGTGCTGACGGATGAGGCCGCGTGTATCCTTGCCGTACGATCCCGCTTCACGCCGGAAGCAGGGAGTATATGCAGTATAGAGTATGGGGAGGTTTTCTTCAGGCAAGATCTCGTCCCGGTGAATATTCGTCACCGGAACTTCCGCCGTGGGAATCAGAAAATACGTCCCGTTGTCCACCTTAAAAAGCTCTTCCTCGAATTTCGGAAGCTGACCCGTGGCGGTCATGCTCGCCTTGTTCACCATGAACGGCGGCAGCATTTCCCGGTAGCCGTGTTCCGTCGTGTGGAGATCGAGCATGAAGTTGATCAACGCCCGTTCCAGTCTGGCGCCCATCCCTTTGTAAAGAGCAAAACGGGCTCCCGTGATCTTGGCAGCCCGGTCGAAATCAATTATGTCGAGGTACTCCGCAAGGTCCCAGTGCGGCTTCGGCTCGAAGGAGAATTTCAGCGGCTCTCCGCCCTGCGGGGACCACCGTCTGATTTCTTTGTTGTCGTTCTCGTCTTTACCGTCGGGAACCGAGGAATGCGGCAGGTTCGGAATCGTGAGCAGGATGTTCCGCTGGGCCTCCTCGACCTCGCGGGTACCGTTCTCAAGCGCGGCGATGGTATCACCGACCGCGCGCATTTCAGCTACCTTCTCCTCCGCCTGCTGTCCGGCCTTTTTGAGCCGGCCGATCTCCTCGGATACTTCATTCCGCTTTCGGCGGAGGGTTTCGATCTCCTGCTGGGCGTCGCGCCGCTTTGCGTCAAGCGCCAGAAACTCCGTCAGGTCGAGGCGTGTGCCCCGCCGTGCCAGCCCGGCCTTTACCGCCTCTGCATTCTCTCGGACAAACCGCAAATCAAGCATTTACAGTATCATTCTCCTCTTCTGTTGTCAATAACTTTTCTTGACGATCCTCTTTTCGAGCGCCGTAATCTTGATGTGGATGGATTCTGGATTCGGATAAACGGGCTCGATTTCTTTATAGATCTTGAGCGCCTCATTCAGATTGTCGCCGAGTTCAAGACACTCTGCGAGGGCGAACTTTGCCTTGATTACCAGTTCCTTGTCCTCGTTCTGTTCAAGGGCTTTCCGGTAAAACAGCTCGGATTTGTCGAGCTCGCCTTTCGAAAACGCTGCGGTACCGAGCCTGAAGTACGCAAGTCGCGACTGCGGCCCCTTCGGAAACTCCGTCACCTGGCGTGTCCAGGTGTTCCGTGCGTCCTCTATTTTGCCGATACGAAACAAGCATTCGGCAAGACTGTAAAGACTCTTCTCCCGCACCTCGCGGTTCGAGTATTCCGCTGCCTTGCGGTATTCCGCAATAGCACGATCGTAATCACTGTACCCCAGTTCGTAAATCTGCGCGATATACCACTGGGCATAGGGGGCCATGTCGCGGTGCGGATAGGTCTTCAACAGCAACCGCAAGGTCTGGAGCGCCTTCTCGGTCTCCCCCAGATAGAGAAACTGTGTTACACCGGCCCAATAAAGCGCATCATCCGCTTTTGCGCTGTAAGGGTGGTTCTTGACGAGCGCAAAATAGAGCCCGACTGCGGCCTGGTATTCGCCGGCGTTCCAGCGCTTTGCTGCGGTTTCGTATTCGTTGCTCGCTGTCTTGTCGAAAACATCACATCCTGTGAGGACGAACCCCAGCAGGATGAGGATGAGAACTTTTTTCATGACATTTCGGTATCCAGCCCGCCAGACGGCTCGGTAACGGCTTTATCAATGACGGCGTCCTTCTCGTCCTCGCGCTCAGCCACTTTCGCGAAGCTCACGACCTTGTCCTCTTTATCGATATCAAACAGACGCACCCCCTGCGTGTTTCTGCCCT
>CAVYLT010000022.1:0-3717 GCA_963769335.1 Nitrospirota bacterium
TTCCTCATACATCCACCACGCACTGTGCCACGTATCGGTCACCGCTTTTGTTTACTTTCAGCATATGGTACGTGGCGCCTTTCACCTCAACATTCGGTTCATGGCGAATTCGGTCCAGCCTTTCACCCCATGCCCTGGCCGTCAGCGATGTTCCCTCGATCCTCACTTCGAACCTGGAGAACACCATCCGCTCGATGTCCGACAACGACAACAGGGCGTTCAACCATTCCACAAGAAGCAGTTCTCCATCGGGCGCCGATACAACGATCTCCTTCTGCTCCAGCGGTTCTATTGCTTCGATCCTGACCATGACGGAATACATCGCCCGGGCCGCGTTCTCGAACGCCTCTCCGATACTGCTGCCGAACCCGCGTATGCCGATGTCAGCCTCGTGCTCAAAAGTTTCGTAGTTCATCCGATCTCCTGACTCTGAAACTCTGAACCCCGAACTACGAACTTTTTTATTTATTCCCACACACCATCGATCTTCGTCCCGCACAGCCCGCATCTGCCGCCAGTCACTCTGTTTTCCTGCACCGTGAATCCTACCCGCTTCACAATCGTCTTTTTACAGCCGGGGCAGATGGTGTCCTCGCCCTGTCCGGGGACATTCCCCTCATAGACATACAAAAGGCCGGCATCAAGACCGATTTTGCGCGCGCGTTTAAGCGTGTCCTGCGGTGTAATGGGCCTGTCCATAAGTTTATAGGTGGGATGAAACCGGGACACGTGCCACGGGATCTCTTCGCCCACGGATTTGATGAACTGCGCTATTGCCGTCAGTTGTTCGTCGGAATCGTTGTGGCCCGGAATAACAAGCGTCGTGATCTCGATCCAGATGCCAAACTCTTTATAAAGTTTGATGGCATCCAGTACCGGTTGCAGCCGTGCGCCGCATACCGTGCGATAGAATTCTTCGGTGAAGCCCTTGAGGTCGATGTTCGCCGCGTGGAGATAGGGACGGATCATTTTCAGCGCTTCGGGAGTGATATAGCCGTTCGTCACGAACACGTTTTTGAGGCCGGCCTCCACAGCGAGCCGGGCCGTATCATAGGCTAGTTCGAAATAGATCGTCGGCTCGGTGTAGGTGTAGGAAATGCTTGCGCATCGATTGGCCTGGGCAGCTTCGACGATCGCCGAGGGGGAGATGTTTTCGCCCGGTATCACACCGGACCGGTCTCGCGGGAGCTGCGAGATATCGGCGTTCTGGCAATGTTTGCAGCGAAAATTACACCCCGGCGTTGCTATGGAAAAGGAACGGCTGGCCGGCAGAAAATGAAAGAGCGGTTTTTTTTCGATGGGGTCGATGTTGCGGGCGATCACCTTGTCATAAACAAGACTGTAGAGCACTCCCTCCCGGTTCTCACGCACGGCGCAGATGCCTCGCTTCCCCGGAGCGATGTGACAACGGTGGTTGCACAGGCTACACTGTACCTCTTTGCCTTCCCCAGGCTCCTGAAACAGTGCCTTCTTCACAGCAGAATCTCCCTTCCCTGCGCCTGAAGGGGACGAGAATGTCACCTTGTCGGCCCGGTAGTCTTCGGAAGAGTCTCAGTCAAAAAAACGTCGTTTTTTGCCTTCAGTGGAGCCCCTCCGGCAGGAGCCGGAGGCTCCCTTTAACAACGCGACCTCCCGCCTGCACCCAGCGTTCACGAGTGCAATGGCGTGAGTGCAGGGGGCGGACTACGGCGCATTACCCCCGGCAGGAGCCGGGGGATTGCAAGTCGCGGGATTCAGATCGTTTATCAATGTTTTGTTTTTTCGCTTTTCAGTTTGTGCTCTCTGGCCTCCGCCTCCACCCTGGCCTTGCAATGGGTGCAGATGATATCGGGCGAAGTGTTGCCGCACATGATACATCGTCGATCAGGGCCTGGCTTAACTCCCTCTGCCTGGAAAACCATCTCGATGAATTGTCCCTCAGGAACATGACCGTCCAGGTGGAGGTTTTCGCCAAAAATCGTCTTTGGCAATGAAGTGATGCCGTATTTTTTTACGAGGTCCGGGAACTCGCTTGCTACGATGATATCGGCATAAATGAAGGTGCTCGTCAGCGCCATGCCGATGGCAGTCTCGGCAACGGGACGGCAACGGGCACAATCGCTTTCTAAAAATACCCGGACGCTGACGTCATGGGTAAGGTGCTGCAGAGCGTGCACGATATTTTCCGGAAACCATATTTTGGCGTCCCCAAGCGACTTGATCGTATCAAGGAGCATGTCGAGGGCAACGTCGTCGATGTTCCCGGAAAAGGTTACCGCCTGTCCCTCCCCTCCCTGAATGACCAGGGAAGGGGTGAGCTTGATACCGTATTGCTGTGACTTATCCCGGTCCATGACCACGTCATAGATCTCCAGCGCGACCTTGCTAAAATGCTTCTTGATCTCGCGGCCGAGGTCCACCATGTCCGGGCAGGACGGGCAGCCCCTGTCAGTCGTGAACACGATAACTCTGACAGGTTTCTTGAGTTCCGAGGGTATTTTTCTTATGGCAGTTAATGAGCGATCAGGAACCATGCCTGCTCCTTGTCACGGTCTAAATTTTTGTAATCTTATGTTTTATTATAACAGATTTTACGCTCAGGTCCGTCAGGTTGCAAAGATATTGGTTCACAAAAAAAACTTGCAGAATGCCAGTTGTCTTGGTATAATGACCTCTAAAATAATAATGCATGGCTGTGCCCTACACAGACAGCCATGGGGGGGGAAATATGAAAAGGCTGATCATCGTATCTATGGCAGTAGTGTTAGTGTGTCTGACCGTTCCGTTCAGTGCTTTTGCCCAGAAAGTCGGCGGGGGAGACCTGACCTTTACACCCAAGAATGCCGCGCCCGTCGTTTTCAGCCACGAGAAACACGTGAACGGACAGGGCCTGAAATGCACGGGGTGTCATTACCAGATTTTCCAGATGGCCCAGGGATCGTACAAAATGGACATGAGCAAGATTACCAAAGGTGACTTCTGCGGCAAGTGCCACAACGGGCAGAAGGGCTTCGACGTCAAGGAACAAAAGAACTGCGTCCGTTGCCACCGGTAGCGGAAACACTATGATAAAAACGATCATTCTTGCGGTACTGGTGCTGGTAACAACGACCGGCGCCCTTGCGATAGCCGACGACGGCGGGAATATTACGTTCAAGCCCGCAAACAGTGAGCCCGTCATTTTCAGCCACGACTATCACATGAAGAGCAGGGGCATCAAATGCGCGGCATGCCACTTCCAGAGTTTTGCCCAGGGAAACGGCAGCTATCAGATGAAAAAGGAAAAATTGAACAAGCGTGACTTCTGCCAGCATTGCCACAACGGCATGAAGTCCTTCGACGTCACATCGGTCAAGAACTGCGCGCGATGTCACAAAAAATGAGGTGAACTATGATGCGCTCCGGACTGTCCTGCTGCCTGCTGCTTCTGTTTATTCTCTCACCCCTGACTGTTTCCGCGAAAATCGGAGGTGGAAACATCGAATACAAACCCAAAGGCGCGGGACACGTTCTCTTTCAGCATGAGTTTCATGTCAACCTCAAAGGCATACGGTGCAACAATTGCCACTACAAACCGTTCGCGATGTCCAACGGGCAGTACCGGATGGACATGAGCAAGCTGACGAAAGGCGAATTCTGCGGTTCCTGCCACAACGGCAAGAACGCCTTCGATCTGAAATCGGCGTCAAACTGCAATAAATGCCATAAGGACTAGAAATTCGTCCGTCATCATTATTC
>CAVYLT010000023.1:0-6159 GCA_963769335.1 Nitrospirota bacterium
GAGCATAGCTGCGAATTGCGAGTTGTGAGCGCCCCGAATTTCCGGGCGCAGCTCGCCGTTTCGTTGCGAAACGCTGACTTTTGACTCCTGACTAGAGCTGGTTTCAAAAGTCGGTCAGGGCGTCGGAGGTTCAACCCTCAGGGGCTAAAGCCCAGGATTCTTGCGACCTCGGCGGCACGGCTCCCTCGGCTTCGCTCGGGACAGGTTCCGCCGTGCCCTTCCCAAGAACGACTTTTGAAACCAGTTCTACTAACTACTGGAAAAAATGAAGACACTGCAACGTACTCTTGCCATCGTTAAGCCGGACGCGGTCGCCAAGAACGCCACCGGCGATATTCTCGCCACCATCGAATCCAAAGGTTTCCGCGTTCTCGGGATGAAGATGCTGCACATCTCGAAAGAGGAAGCGGAAGGTTTCTACGCCGTGCACGCCGGCAAGCCGTTCTTTAATTCGCTTACCACATTTATGTCGAGCGGGCAGATCGTGGTGATCGCGCTGGAGAAGGAAGAAGCCATTCAAGCGTGGCGCGACCTGATGGGTCCCACCAATCCGGCGAACGCGGCGGAAGGCACCATCCGCAAGAAGTGGGGATCCAGCATCGAGCGCAATGCCACCCACGGCTCCGACGCCGACGACACCGCCCGCTTCGAATTGTCGTATTTCTTTGCGGGATACCAATTAGTGCACTAATGGGCTTTCGGGCTCGGCTCTCAGCTATCTACTTCCCCGCGTGCGCGAATGCCGACTTCGCGCGCTCCTCGATCTCCGCTTGGGTGAGGTCCTCGATGTGCGTCGCCAGCGCCCAAATGTGCCCGAACGGGTCCTGGACCATGCCGTATCGGTCGCCCCAGAACATATTGCTGAGCGGGCATAAGGATTTGGCGCCGGCGTCTGCCGCCTTCTTCCAGGTGGCATCCACGTCAGGCACGTAGAGCGTGAGCACCACCGGAGTTCCGCCCAGCGATTTCGGCGAGCCCATGCACTCCTTGGGAAATGCGTCGGCCATCATCAGGTGGGAATCGCCGATCTTCAGGTGCGCGTGCATGACCTTGCCGTCGGGCGTGGTGCTGATCGGCCGCACTACTTCCGCGCCGAATACGTTTTTGTAAAATTCGATTGCCTTGGCCGCTCCGTCCACCAACAGGTGCGGCGTGATGCTGTGCATTCCATACGGAATTGGTTTCACCATTTGCCATCCTCCGTTGATGATTCCTTGGTGGCCCACATTTGCCCGGTTTTGGCAAATGTGGGTGTGTTCCCGCGCTGATCTATTCCACTGGCTGGTACAGTTCGCGGGTCACGGCCTCCATCAGTTTTTCCAGGCCGTGGGTGATGTAGTCGCGGAAGTACGGCGCCTCGCGATGCGTGTCGAGCGCCTCCGCACTGTCGTACTGCTCGTAAAAGCAAAAATGGCGTGGATCTCTCGATGATTGGTGGCCGACGTACATCCGGCAGCCCGGCTCGCGCCGGGAGTGTTCCTGCATTTTCTGGATGAAGTGTCGCGCCTGCTCTTCCGAGCCCTGCTTGACGGTGAATTGCACGAGCAAAACGAGCATGATCGGCTCCGGGTCAGTGATTTTAAATTGCGGCGTGGCGGTCGGCAAATCGGCCGCGGTGGCTGTAGCAACGAGCCCGCGAACGCGGGCGGAATTCGTTAGCCCACCGCGGCAGCGGTGGGAAAGGTGAAATTAAACTCGCGAGCGCCAGCGGCGCGGCACGGTTGCGACAAAACTCTTCAGCCTGCACCACTGCGCTGAATGCTAACAGCTAACAGCTAAGGGCTATGAGCTAAGAGCCTGCTTTCGCCTTTCCCCGAAGCTTGTCCAGTTCCGCCGCGAAATCCGGGGTGATGATGGTCTGCTCGCGGCCGGGGCCGGTGGAGATCATGCCCACCTTCGCGCCGCTCTCTTTTTCGATGAACGCCATGTAGGCCCGCGCTTTCGCGGGAAGCTTGCCGAATTCGGTGACGCCCTCGGTGGACTGGCGCCAGCCCGGCAGCGTCTCGTCGTATGGTCTCCTTTACTTGCGGGTCAGCGCCATTTCGGTATCAGCGGGGTATCAGCGGTGCAGAGCGCAATGCCCAGGCGCCGTCGCCGCCGAGCACAAATGCCAGTTGGGCAGACAACCAAAACAGAGGGTATTCCCAGCCGCCGCCGGGCGACGAATACAGCCATCCGACCGGCCACTTCACCCACACCACCACAGCCAGGAATATCAGCAGGAAGGCCGCCGCCTGTCTGCTCCAAAGGCCGAGGACGATCATCGTGCCGAACAGCAGTTCCGCCGTGAACGTCGGCCAGGCCAGCAGCGGCGAGATGCCGTTCCTGGCGAGGAGCGCCTCATGGGTATTCATGCCGCGGAAGGTCTTTAGAAGCGCGTGTACGATCCAGTCCGTGCCGATCGCCACGCGCAGGATCAACAGACCAAAGGGCGCAAGCGCCTCGATCGATGGCCCCGGCATGAGCTTCGACGGAGCTTTGCGTAGCGGCTTCTTTCATGGTGTCTCCGGGTGGGTTTTATTGGGGTACATTTTATTCGCGCGACAAGCAGCGCAATCAGCTTCTCGGTTCAGACCGACGGCTGCTCGAAAACCTGTCGGGCCGGAGCCGACCCTGAACCGCCCGTCACCGCGTTCGATATGAAATGCCGAACAGCGGAAGTTCATGTCGATTTGAAAGCAGAACCGTTCAGAGCCCATAGCGCCTTTTACCTGATCGGAGGAAGTCGCGGATTTTTCATTTCGAATATTGGCCGATATATTAAGCAAAGCTAATGATTCTCGGTAGTAACTTTAACTGTCCCTAATCATCTTTTGGGCCTACGATATATTTGAAGTCTTGGATATATGACATAAATATTCTTTCAGCGATGGGTTCATAAGGGAGGGCAACTGCCATGTTGAATAGCAAGATCAGTAGCGATGGCGAAGCTGATTCAGTATCGGCCCGCGGCATCTGGCACCGGGTATTCAGTGCAGCAAAATCCGTGCTGTTGCCCATACGCAAACGCTTTATCGAGAGTGCCGATGTGAACGATGCCGAACGCGTCCGGCTTGTACCCCTCCCGAAAGCCGGCGCGGCGCCCGAGGTCTGCGCTTGTCCACCGACGTGTGGTTTTATCTCTGACGGTACGGACACGGCAGAGGATAGGGGCGTAGGGCACTTGGTGATTACTTTGTACGCGCTGCTGATTTCGTAGTGAGCGGAAAAATATTCTGGATAAGAGCTGTGCCGTCGCTCAGGAGAAAGTCTTGAATGCAAGCGCCACAGGCGGCAGCCGCTTATTCTTGCGATGAACGACGTACCAATTCAGCATCACGGGAAAGCCTTGTACATCGAGCACGGCCAAGCTGCGCGCCTTCAGTTCCAGGCTGATCGTATGGGCCGAAAGAAAGCTGATGCCCATGCCTGCGATGACCGCTTGTTTGATGGTTTCAGTACTCTGGATTTGCATCGCGACTTTGATGTGTTTCAGTTTTTCGCCGAAACCGTCTTCCATGGAATTCCACGTGTCCGACCCCTTTTCCCGGACCACAAAGGGTTCACGCATCAAGGTAGCCATGGAAATTCTCTTCTTCCCGACAAGGGGATGGTCCGGAGGCGCCACGATCACGTAGGGGTGAGGCGCGAATGATTCGGCAACTGTATCCAAATCTTGCGGCGGACGCACCATGATCGCCAAATCGGTCAGGTTGTTCGCGAGCTGCCCAAGCAGTTCTTCGCGATTGTGGACAGTGAGATTGAGGATCACGCCTGAGTGGCGACTAGCGAACTCCACCAGGAGCCGTGGAAAGAAATAGTCGCCTGCGCTGATCACCGCAACGTTCAGCTTCCCTCCTGAGATACCCTTGAACTGCGCCAGGGTCTCTTCCGCCTCCTGAAACAGTTGAATGATGGCTCGACTGATGCGGAGTAGCTCATTTCCGCCTGGCGTAAGGTATATCTTCTTGCCGAGTTGTTCGAACAGCGCCAAGCCCACGCATCCTTCGAGCGTCTTGACCTGTAACGATACCGCTGGTTGGGTCAGATGTAGTTCTTCTGCAGCACGCGAGTAGCTCAAGTGTCGGGCCACCGTCTCGAACACCTTTAGCTGACGCACGGTTGCATGTTTCATCTCGAAAATCGGTAGATGTATTAAGAGCAGCTAATAATTATGCTCAGAACGTTTCAATTTGCCTAATCGTTTTTTGAACCTACGCGCCTGGCACCGCTGACGTCGAACAGACATTGGGGAGTATGGGTAGGGCGGTACGTATCAGCGGTCAAGGCACGACGACCGACCACCCGAACCAACGCTCTTGCCAATCCGTGCCGCATGAGATATCTTTAACCTGATGGTTAACTATAACCAGCATCAACTCGATCTCGTCTTCGGTGCCCTGGCCCATCCAATCCGCCGCGGCATCCTCGCGCCGCCTGTCCACCGGCGAGGCCACGGTCGCCGAGCTTGCGAAGCCATTCAAGGTCTCCGCGCCGGCGATCAGCAAGCATATGCGCATCCTCGAGGAAGCAGGCTTGTTGTCGCAGAACGAAGCAGGGGCGGGAACATCATTGCCGCCTGGAGCAGAAGCGGATGAAAGAGGCCGAGGCCTGGATCGAAGATCACCGGAAATTCTGGAACGAGCGCCTGGACGCCCTGGAGCGCTATCTAAAGGAGAACCCCTGACATGACTGCCGCCGACAGAACTCAATCCGACGCCGATCGCGAGATCGTGATCACCCGCCTCATCGACGCGCCGCTAGCGCGTGTCTGGCGGGCATGGGCAGACCCGAAGGAGATCGTCCAATGGTGGGGACCGCATGGTTTCAACACCGACACCGACCGCCGCGAGTTCAAGCAAGGCGGAATGTGGAAGCACACCATGGTCGGACCTGACGGCGCGCGTTACCCGAACGCCGCCAAGTACGAGGAGATCGTCGAGGGAGAGCGCATCGTCTATACGAACGGCGGGGGCCGCGAGGGCGACAACAAGGGCGTGCACTTCCGCGCGGTCGTCACCTTCGTCGCCAAGGGGGACAAGACCGAGCTGACGCATGCGCAGCGTCTTCGACACGCCCGCCGAGCGCGACCTGGTCGTGCGCGAGTACGGCGCCATCGAGGGCGGCAAGCAGACGCTGTCACGCCTCGCGGCGCACATCGCGGGAGACTTCCTGGTCTCGCGCCTGGTCGACGCGCCGCGCGAGAAGGTGTGGCAGTGCTGGACCGAGCCGGAGCGCCTCGCCGCCTGGTTCGGGCCGAAGGGCTTCGAGACGGTCGAGCGCGAAGCTCGATTTCCGGCCGGGCGGCGTCTACCACTACTGCATGCGCGGCAACGGCGTCGACATGTGGGGCAAGTGGACGTTCAAGGAAATCGACGCGCGCCGGAAAGCTCGTGTTCATCAACGCCTTTTCCGACAAGGACGGGGGCCTCGGCCGGCATCCGCTGGCGCCGACCTGGCCGGCGCAGATGATGACGACCGTGCTCTTTGCCGACTTCGGGCCCAAGACCCTGATCACCATCCAGTGGTCGCCGTACGAGGCGGACGAGGTCGAGCGCAAGACCTTCTCTGAAGGCATGGCCAGCATGCAGCAAGGCTGGGGCGGGACGTTCGAGCGCCTCGACGCCTACCTCAAGGAGAACCGATGAGCGCCAAGAAGCCCGATCTCGTCCTCACCCGCGTGATCGACGCTCCTCGCGAGCGCGTTTGGAAGGCGTGGACCGAACCTCAGCAGTTCGCGAAGTGGTGGGGTCCGCACGACTTCACGTGCCCCGTCTGCGAGATCGACGTGCGCCCGGGCGGCAAGATCTATCTGCATATGAAGGGACCGGACGGAAGTCCGTTCTCGGAGCCGATGCCGATGGGGGGCGAGTTCCTCGAAGTCGTCTGCTACCGACCCGTTGCTGCCCTTGGCCCTCACCATAATCCGGTGACAGCCTCGCTTCATTTCTGTTATTCGCGGGCCACATGTTCCTATTCACGAGCTTCTGCAAGTCCTTACCAATTTTGAAGTGGGAGCTAGTTCATATTCATCAGTGCTGTAACTTCTTCCTTCAGATCCAGGTATTCCACCTGGTCCAGCCCCAGATGATTCAGCACCAGGGCGCCCATCTGCTCCCACTGGACGTTTTGGCGCGTAGCCGTGATTGCGTTGTTCAAGCCCTCGGCCAGGCAAGTAAT
>CAVYLT010000024.1:0-18354 GCA_963769335.1 Nitrospirota bacterium
GGGAACTTTGTCGAATTTATGCGGCGGTCGCCGCTGTTCGGCGTGGACCTCAAGCTCGGGCGCGAGCAGACGCTTACGCGCGAGGCTGATATCGCATGAGCTATCTGCTCGATACAAACGTGGTGTCCGAAACCATCCGGCGCGCCCCCCATAAGACGGCGCTTGCCTGGCTCGAACTGCTCCCCGCAGAGTCTCTTTTTGTGAGCGTACTGACGCTCGGGGAAATCCGCAAGGGCATCGAGGCGCTCGCGGACAGGAAAAGACGCGAGAAGCTGCGGCTCTGGCTCGATCACGAGCTTCCGCGCTGGTTCGAGGGGCGGGTGCTTCCCGTGGACCTCGCTGTCGCGGACCGGTGGGGCAGGCTGCTCGCCGAGGTCGGACGCTCGGTCCCCACGATCGACAGTCTTCTCGCGGCGACGGCGCTGCATCACGATCTGGCGCTGGTGACGAGAAATGCCCGCGACTTCGATTATCCGGGTCTTGAGGTCATCAATCCATTCGGATAAAAGGCGAGTGTTGCCATGAAAACAACCTATTCCTTCGTCGTTCTTCGATACGCACATGATGTTGTATCAGGTGAATTCGTGAATGTCGGGGTGGCGCTTTATGCGCCGGAGGCGAAATACATCAGCTGCCTGTGTAATAACCGATGTCCAATTTGATCATAATTATGATGTTTATTAATACTTGCTAAACTCACCCTCTGGATGCGCACGGCCAGGCAGGGGCGCGTTGTTGCTTTCCGTACGTTCCTGCGCACTTTCCTGCACGAGTTTTGCCATCATTTGGATTATCATTTGTTCAGTCTGACCGATTCATTCCATACCGAAGGGTTCTACAAGCGGGAATCGAGCCTCTTCCATCAATTGATGCAAAGGGAACATTAATTCCCTTCCTGCGGAGTTCGATCTGCTTGCTTTTTGCCGCCGTCTGTACTATTCTCCTGTTGTGTGAAGAATTAAAAAGTAAGAAAGAGGGACGCAATTTCATAATTCTAAACTTTTAATTCCTCCTTGGATTTGTTCACTATCTTAATTCAAATTTTTCTACTGCTTAATTGTCTTTCCGGGGTTTACCATGAAGAAGCAAGTGGAATATCTTCAACGGCTGTTCTATGATCTTTGGAATGATTTCGGAAGCGTCTATCTTCTCGTGAAACATTCAGACAAGACAAACATCGGCAAACGGGGCTTTACCCAGGAAGAGAGGACACAAGGGCTGATTCTTGTCTTTAACGATAAGACCAATAATACCTTGCATTGGGATGACGAAGGAAATCTCAGCTGCGTGCTTGCCTTCGGCGCCAGAAAAGATGATGTTTACGTTGATCACGATGATTTGCTGGGCGTGTTTTCGCCGGAAGCAGGAGTGCAGTATCTCAGAAACGATGTAAACAAAGAAACCATCACATCGCCCGAAAAGGACGCGGAGCGCGGCGACAACAAACAGGTCGTTTCGTTAAGCAATTTCAAGAAACGGAAAGGCTGACGCAGGGCGTCGTCGATCGACCGAAAGTCGAAGGAGAAACGACAGAGAATCGACGAGAAGCGTCGTCGCTTTTATATCGTGTTTGAACGGCTTGCAATCAGTATGACGGCAGTTGACCTTTTCCGGGCCTTGCCACGTTGTATTCGCTGTTGCAGAAAATAGAAATGCGCCAGCCAAACCCGCTGTTTTACCCCGTACCACGAAGTTGCAAAAAATAACTGTTGACAGAATGGCTTTCTCTGGATAGATTAGGACTATGTTAGTCCTATACTCCATGAGGACGATTGTCGTGATCTCTGAGGCGTCGAACTAGAACATGCTCGTAACGAGAAAGACGGATTACGCGGTCCGGTGCGTCCTCTACCTGGCGCAGGAAGACGACCTGATCGCGAACGTGACCGAAGTATCCCGGACCATGCACATCCCGAAAACCTTTCTGGCCAAGATCTTTCAAAAGCTCGCGAAGGCGGGCCTGGTGGAATCGATCCGCGGCATGAACGGCGGGTTCCGGCTCGCGAAGAAGCCCGTTGACATCTCGCTCTTGGACGTTATGACGGCGATCCAGGGCCCCGTGGGCATCAACGTGTGCGCCGTGAACAGCAAGAAATGCAGCAAGAGCTCGACCTGCTCGGTCCACCCGGTCTGGGTCGAACTACGGAAAGAAGTGAACCAGCGGCTGCAGGAGCAGACGATCGCGGCCCTGATCAGCGGGCACTGAGCCCACCCCTTTTTTTTCGGCAAGTATAGGACCAATATGGTCCTCTACTACAACGTCAAAATGGAACAAGAAGGAGGATCATTATGGATGTGGTAGGACTAAGCAGACTGCAGTTCGCGCTCACGAGCATGTTTCACTGGATCTTCGTGCCGCTCACGCTGGGGCTCTCCCTCATGACGGCGTACATGGAAACGCGCTACGCAAGGACCGGCGACGCGATGTATCTCCGGATGACGAAATTCTGGGGCAAGCTGTTTCTGATCAATTTCGCCCTCGGCGTGGTGACGGGCATCACCATGGAATTCCAGTTCGGCATGAACTGGGCCGAGTACGCGAAATACGTGGGCGACATCTTCGGGGCGCCCCTGGCCATCGAGGCGACGATGGCGTTCTTCCTCGAGTCGGTCTTCATCGGTCTCTGGATCTTCGGCTGGAACAAGCTCTCGAAAAAGGCGCATGCCGTATCGATCTGGCTCGTTGCGATCGCGACCAACCTCTCGGCGCTCTGGATCCTCCTGGCGAACGGCTGGATGCAGAACCCCGTGGGCTACGTGCTTCGCAACAACCGCGCCGAGATGGTCGACTTCGGGGCGCTCTTGACCAACCCCTACGGGTGGCTCAAGTTCGGGCACACCCTCACCTCGGGCTACGTGGTCGCCGCCTTTTTCGTCATGGCCGTGTCCGCCTACCATCTCCTCCGAAAGAACCAGACCGACTTCTTCAAGCGTTCCTTCAGGATCGCGGCGATCTTCGGGCTGGTATCCACCCTGGCCGTGGCCGTGATCGGCGATTTCCACACGGCAAAAGTCGCACAGACGCAGCCCACGAAGTTCGCCGCCATGGAAGCGCTCTGGGACACGCAGAAGAACGTGGGATTCAACCTCTTCGTCATTCCCGACACGGAAAAGGAATGCAACACCGTCGAAGGCCCCTGCGTGCCGAGTCTGCTCAGCTATCTCGCGTTCCATAACGCCGATGCGGAGATCAAGGGCCTGAAGGCCTTTCCCAAGGAAGAGCGTCCGCCCGTACTCCCCACGTTCTGGAGCTTCCGCATCATGCTCATCCTCGGTTTTGCCATGATCTTCCTGGCGCTCATGGCGGTCATCTACGCACAACGGGGGACCCTGGAGATGCACCCGCTGTTCCTGACGATCATGCTGTTCTCCCTGCCGCTGCCCTATATCGCGGGCCAGCTGGGCTGGATCGTGGCCGAGGTAGGCAGGCAGCCCTGGATCGTCTACGGCGTGCTCAAGACCACCCATGCGGTGTCGCAGTCCATCAGCACGCTCCAGGTCGTCGCGTCGCTCCTGGGCTTTACGCTGCTCTACGGCGGGCTCGGCGCGATCGACATCTATCTCCTGTCGAAGTTCGCAAAGAAGGGTCCAGACAACGATGTGTCAACTCTGTTGAAACCTGCAAAGGAGGGAGCATAACATGGAATTCCAAGTCACGTGGTTCATACTCTGGGCAGTCCTGTGGGCCGTCTACTTCATGCTCGACGGGTTCGTGCTCGGCACGGGCATGCTGCACCAGTACCTGGGCAAAAATGACCAGGATCGGAAGATCCTCATCAGGACCGTGGGCCCGGTCTGGGACGGCAACGAGGTCTGGCTTTTGACCGCGGGTGGCGCCACCTTTGCGGCCTTCCCCAGGACCTACGCCCTCATGTTCAGCTATCTCTATTCCGCCCTCTTGCTGCTTCTTTTTGCACTCATCATCCGCGGCGTGTCCCTCGAGTTCCGGGGCAAGATCGAAAGCCTTGGCTGGAAAAAAGGCTGGGACGCCGGCATCTTCCTCGGAAGTTTCCTTCCGGCGCTGCTTTTGGGGGTGGCCTTCGGCAACATCTTCAGCGGCCTTCCCATGGATGCAACTGGATACCACGGTTCGCTCCTGTCGCTCCTGAACCCTTACGGCCTGCTGACGGGCGCACTGTTCGTCCTGATGTTCCTGACCCACGGCAGTCTCTACGTCTGCGTCAAGACCGAAGGAGCGCTCTGCGACCGGTCCACGGGGCTGGCAGGCAAGTTGTGGATTGCCGAGCTTGCTGTCGCAGTCCTGTTTCTGGCTGCCACGGCCTTTTCTACGAAGCTGTATGACAACTACCTGAACGCTCCGCTGCTCCTGGTCGCGCCGGTCCTGGCCGTCGCGGCCCTGCTCGGCATCAGGGTCTTCCTTGCAAAAGGCAACTCTTTGATGGCCTTCGCTTCGTCCTGCGCGACTATCGTTATGGTCGTTGCCACCGGCGTGATCGGGCTCTTTCCGAACCTGATCCCGTCGAGCATCGACGCAGCGCAGAGCCTCACGATCTTCAATTCCTCTTCGAGCACCTACACCCTGAAGATCATGACCGTCGTGGCGCTCGTCTTCGTGCCGATCGTGATCGGCTACAAGATCTGGGTCTACCGCCTGTTCCGCTCCACGGTGACCGCGGGCACCATCGCGGAAAGCGAGCAGATGTATTGATCGTACAAGAACAAGGTTACGTTCGTGAGAGCTCGACACAACGCGGTGAAATGATTTCCCATCGGCCCGAACATCAGGAATTTTCACTCCCCGCACCCACGATCACCGTTGCTTTCACGGAGTAAAAGTTCGGCGGCCCGGTAAAGAGACCCCCCGTCTCTGCCGGGCCGTTCGAACGCTTATCGATAAATGAGCGTCTGCAGTCCTTGACCCCGTCTCCTCCAGTCCATCCTTGCAATTTCCCGCTGTCTGTACTATTCTCATGGTAAAGAAGAAGTAATTTATTAATTCCCAATTTCTTACTTTATTTGCGGAGGTCCCTCATGGCTGACCTGTTGAAGGGAGATCTGGTGCGGCACGAGCAGTTCGGCGTCGGCCGCGTGGAAGAGACGGCAAAGGGCGGCGGACCGGATTGCGAGGTCTTTTTCCCGCGTCCGGACAAGCAGACCCTGGTCGATGTCGATGACCTGCAGCCGCTGTCCGATGCCGAGGCAGCTGCCTACGAGATGGTGAAGCTCGCAGCGCGCGAGCTGCGCGAGGCGGAGCTGCCGGCGATCGAGCTCGGCGCGCGGTGGCAGGGCGGGGAGCTGGTGCTGAAGCCGGCGGACGCGGGCCAGGCATCAAAGTCCGTCCCGATCGAGGCCTTTTTTCACAAGATCGTGATGGTCCGCGACCGGTTGCGGGTCATGGAAGCGCAGATCAACGGCCACAAGAAGCTGACCGACGAGGAGAAGGTGGAACTGCAGCAGTACATTACCCGCATCTACGGTTCCCTGACCACTTTCAACATCCTGTTCAAGGACAAGAAGGACCATTTCGTGGGACAGAAGGGCGAGGGGTAGGGGATATGTCGGAGAAAATAATGAAACGCAGGGAGATGATCAAGGAATACAAGAACAGCCCCCGGCCGATGGGGATCGTGCAGGTCAAAAATATCAGGAACGGCCGTTTGTATCTTACTGGAAGCGCCAATACCGCAGGGACGATCAACAGCATACGGTTTCAACTCAAGATGGGAACGTTTCTCCCCAGCCCCGACCTGGCAAAAGACTGGAAAGAGATGGGAGAACAGAGCTTCGTCATCGAGGTTCTCGATGAACTCAGGCCTGTTGACGATCCCGCTTACGACTATAGAGATGATTTGAAAGAGCTTGAAACGATCTGGCTGGAGAAGCTCAAACCCTTCGGAGAGCAGGGATATCACTGAGGCTTCGGCGGACGACAAGAGTCGATGAAAATGAGCTGACGCAAAGGCGAAGGAAAGCGACGAAAAAGCGGCAGAGAGGCGAAGAAGAAACTTTGTCGTTTCCCGAAGAGGGCGATCGTGCAAAAGAATGAACAGAAACAGTCAGGGCCTGAGGAAACCCAAGAAGGAGAGAAGCACTTCCTCCTGAACATCGTGAAAACCCTGTTCCTCGTCGCCGTCCTGGTTGCGGCATGGTTCTTATTGGAATGGTTGATGGGGAGGAAATAGGCGTCAGCCTTACGAATACCGTGAGATCAAAAGACATCATCATTACATTGCTGTCAACAATAATGCTTTTCACTGCCGGATGTGTAGCGGAACCGGGATTAGACAAGGGAAAATTCGCGGAATTGAACCGTGCTGCGCAGGACCTGAAGGCCGAGCTCCGGTCCGGAAAAAGCTGTGAGGTTCCGGATACCTTGCTGCAAAGACTTGCCTCGGAAACAACGGTCTTAAAAGACAAGACAGCCTCAAAGGCCGAGCGCGACCTGCTCTCGGCCTACGCGCACCTTGTGGGTGTTTGCAGGGATGGTTCGCTCCTTTGCCGATCACGGACCCTCGTGCCCGATTTTCAATTCGTCCCAAAGGGACGCATCTATGTGACCCAGGAACTCGATCCGCTTGTTGAGAAGTATGATTTGCCGACCAAGAGACACCTGTATCCCCCCACGGGGAAGTATTGGAGGAGTATTTCCGGGGATTCGATAACGGTGATATGGGAAAGCGCAGAGGCCGAGATAAAGAACATCGAAAACATGGTGAATTATAATTGATTGCATCAGATTGTTTCCCGAAGGGCAAAACAGCCGAGAAGAGGTAAGCGCTGAAAGGGATTTATCCACAGATTGCGCAGTTAAACGCAGAGGAAGCCAAATAAAAGTAATAGAGATTGCTCTCTACTTCTTAAATTTAAACTGCGAGGTAAAATATGTCCACGGTTAAAGCTGCCTTAAAATCCCGCCGCACCATCCGGGCTTTCAAGCCGGACCGGATCTCCCGCGACGTGGTCGCCAAAATCCTCGAACCGGCGCTCCATGCACCCTCATGGGCCAATACCCAGCCCTGGGAGATCTTTGTTGCCGCAGGTGAGCCGCTGGAGCGGCTGCGCAAAGAGTACGCCGAGAATCTCAAAAACTGTGTGCCCAGGAACCCGGACATTACCATACCCAAGGAGTGGCCTGATGCGTGCCGCACTCGTATGGAGACGCTCAAGGCTGAAAGAACAGAAGTCCTGAAGCAGGCGTGCAAGCCTAACGGGGGATTACCCGACCTGCAGCAGATGAATTACAAGTTTTTCAACGCGCCAATCGTCCTCTACCTCTGCATGGACCGCTGTCTCACCCCATGGTCACTGTTTGATCTCGGCGCTATGAGCCAGAGCATCATGCTTTCCGCAGAGGAGCACGGCGTTGGCTCGGCCGTGGCTGTCACCCTCGCAGCCCATCCCGATCTGATCCGCAAGGAACTCGGCATTCCGGACAATCTCTCCATCGTCATCGGCATCGCCTTGGGCCATCCCGATCCCGATAGCCCGCAGAATAAATTTAGGAGCACGAGGAGAAGGGTCGAAGAAGTTGTGAGGTTTGTGGGGTTTTGATTTATAGAGCGAATCCTTATCCCCTAAGATTCGCAGCCTGTCGCGGTACGCGTCCTGTATAATTAAAGTAGAAGTCGATAGAGATTTGTCGCGGTTTTCTCAGATTGCGTTGATGAGAGGTGGTCTATGACAACATTGCTGATTATACTAGCCATACTGGCGGCAGCCTATATTTTTGCAGCGATCACATTTTACTACGGGTTCAAGAAATGGCATCCCATGTGCGGCGGCAAGTCGTCGACATGCAGGAGAGAGTAAATGAAGCAGGAGGATAAACTTGCCGGGGTCCATAACCGAAGATCGTTGGTTCAAATCCGACCCGCTACCAATCTCGTCATGATGGTTGCTTCTCAGGAAAATCGCAACAAAAATGTATTTAACCACCCAGAATGTTAGACATATTGGCCGACAGTTGAAAATCAAGTGACCTGCCCCTTGCAACGTGGGTTAAATTGGGAACTCGGTCTCCAAATACAGAGCCACGACCGAGGAGGCAGGTCATAAAACACATCTTAGGGTACGGGTTTTTTGTTATGACATTCCTCTCGTAGTCATTCTTGAAAAGCTATTTAATGAAAAAACAGCAGGAAGCAAAACGAAACGAGATAAGACAATTCGCGAATCGGTTGAGAAGCGGTTACCGACAGCGCGAGGCCGCTGACCATTTGGGCATGTATTTCACCTCGATCAGCAGGATCGAGAATGCGAAAAAGTAACCAGACGAGAATGGAAACCTGTCCTGACGGCACCTTTTTGATAAAGGCAATAGTAGACAGGGCTTTAAATAAGTGCTATAATCAGACCTGTTAAGAGCACCATTAATGAGGTCGTCAATGGGTATAAAATTTTCTGAAGACATTGTTCCACTCAGCGACCTGAAGGTGAACCCCGGCAAAGTGGTTTCGCACGCACAAGAGACACACCGGCCTATTTTGCTCACGAGCAGGGGCCGCGGGGTGGCCGTGGTCCGATCACTCAAGGACTATGAGGAAGAGACCGAAGAGCGCGCCTTTATGCAGGGAGTAGTGAAGGGGCTGATGGACCTGGAAGAAGGCCGAGAAATCACGCTCTCCGAGGCGAAAAAACGTCTCGGTCTGAAGTAATCCCATGGCTGAACAGGCACGGATAACGTTTGCTGCGTCAGCGATCAAGGACCTTGAGGATATGCAGGCCTATTACGCGGGCGAAAGCGTGCCTGATGTGGGGAAACGGCTTATTGCTGAGATCATGAGCACGGTTGAGCGGCTAGGCGCGCATCCGCTGAGCGGTCGTGTCGTACGTGAGTTCAATGTCGAACATCTGCGAGAGATCATTTACCCGCCCTTTCGCATTGTTTATCGACATGACAAAAACAAGGTGCGTATTGTTCGAATCTGGCGAAGTGAAAGACTTCTGAGATTGCCATGACCTCTGTCGTTATCATTCAAAAACTCCGGCCCTCCTTCACGTGCTCTGGGACGATGGGATGAGCTACGGCGACTACGTAGAGCAGCTTACGTACAAGGGCTGTCCAGCCGAATGGATGCCTAGAAAAAGGAACATCGGAAAGAGACCGTAAAGTCTGTTCGGGAAGCACGAGAGCGCAGATGAGCGTCCTGGACGTCTCGGTAGTCCTCAAGTGGATATTCGATGAGAGGCTGCGCAGACCCGGCCGCCCGTTTGAAGGACGCGCATGTCGAGGGGCATGAGATCGTAGCGGCGCCGGACCTGCTCTGCGGCAACAAATATCTCGCATGGGCCTATTCCGAGGCAGCCGAGCACGCACGGCGCAGCTGCATATAGGCCAGGACGTACTACAACCGCAAGCTGAAGAAAACCAACTTCATGGCCGCACATAACGCCCTTGCGCACAAGCTGGCGTGAGCGGCGTATTACGTCATGCGGGTTGAGGTGCTGTTCAGGCCGGAGAAGATATTTGTATGATCACAAAATGGCTGGAGCGGTGAACCTGCATAGGGTGTGGAAGAACCACGAGACTTGATTGGTAATCCGCTCCACCCAATACTATAGAGTTATCGGAATCTTACTGCCTGTGCGGTGAGCCATCCTGGGGCTGCCTAACAACCACACGATCTGTGATAACCCGTTTTGGACACGGCAAGGAGCCGAATATCTTCTGGTCCCCACGCTGCGGGGAAAGGGTCAAACTGAGAACCGCACATCACCAGCCAGACCTTAATCCAGATGGGTGACTGTACAGTGAAGAACTGATACCGAAACTGAATGAAACTACAGCAATGGTAGGGGAATCGATGACTGTGTAAACATCGGCGAGAAAAATTCACTTTCTCGCCATGGGGTGGCTTTTGCACTTGACAGGGAGCCTTCACATGGGCGACCGTCAGGCCCACCCTCAGGTCCGTTGGTAACATTTAATTTGAGTCAATTAACACGGCAACTTTTATTTGACGTGATAAGAAAATAAGTGTAAAATTAATTTCAAAAATTACAGGGCGCAGAGGAGCTAATTATTTTTAAAAAAAGGATACTGATAATGTTCGTCGCCATAGCTTGGGTGGCTATAACTGTATCCGTAGTTGCTGCAAAAGATTTCACCCCCACTAGCAGCACTGTTATCGGAACTGTTGTATTTGTACCATCGACCAATGTTACTGTCAATGCGCAGGCAACAGACTCGACAGATGCCACTTACCCAAACCGGTATTGTGTGACGTCATTTCATGGAGCCGCTGTAAATCAACACTTCGGCAAACAGTATGGGGCGTTAGGCGCTATTAACTTAGTCACGCCAATAGTCTGGACCACTCTTACAGGGGTTACCAGCCCCCCTCGCTGCACGAGAGTTGACGCGTTGCCGACTGGTTCGTGGCAGCAATAGTTGCAAGAAGCCTTACGAAAATAAGACCACCGGTGGATTGATGAAAATCGATCCTTTTTTGTATTATAGACCCCCAGGTCCCCAATACGTTATGCTCACCGCCATCCCTTCCTTCATCAGCCCACTTCTGTTATAATTCGCAATAGACTCCCTCTGAAATGGGAGAACGGGAGGGACTATCCTCATGTTGGAAGCAAAAGATTTTGCAACAGGTTGCCTGACGATAATACTATGCGTAGTTTTGTTCCCGCTCTTTTTTCTCGTCTTCAAGTTGACTCTTGTTCTCGCCATTTTCCTTGCAATAATTATCGGCATTATTTTCGGGATAACTGTCTTAGGGAGAATCGTGAGACTTTTTATTACGGGGAAATGACCGCGGGACTTGAGACGCGTACTAAACATCATGGGGTCTTCACTGTTTGGCCCTGCTCATTTTTCTGATATTTTTTCTGCATGGCCCAATATCCTGGAGCCGTTAACCCGTTAGAGATATTCGTACCTGCTCTCTGCTGCAATCGAACTTCCTGTAGCGTTCAATCTTTCTCTTTTCATTCACCGTACGTCAGTTTTCGCTCAAGGTCTTTAGAACGGGAGGTGCGCTTTGCCTCCTCGAGCGTTATGAGTTCCGCTTTGCAGAGCTGAATGAGATGCTGGTCCATTGTCTGCATGCCGTATTCGTCGCGTCCCTTTTCAATATATTGCTCTATTTCGTCGAGATGATTGTCCCTGATGCACGCCTTGATGGAGGCCGTTGCATACATCACTTCCAGGACAGGCAGAATGGTTTCGTTGCTTTTTCCCCTTACCAGCCTCAGGGAGATGACTGCGACAAGGCTCTCCGCCAGCCTTTGTCTGGTGTTCTCCTGCGCCTGGGGCGGGAAATAACCAACGATTCGGTTGATGGACGAAGCCGTATTAGGGGTATGAAGCGTGGACAATACCAGATGCCCCGTCTCGGAGGCCTTCATGCAGGCGTCTATGGTTTCGAGATCGCGCAGTTCTCCGACCATGATGACGTCCGGGTTCATGCGCATTGCGGACCGTAACGCAACGGTGTAACTTTCCGTATCGATGCCCACCTCCCGCTGGATAATACAGCTTTTGTTCGAAGTGAACAGGAACTCGATCGGGTCCTCGATCGTAATGATATTATAATCGAAATTATCATTGAGAAACCTCATCATGGAAGCAAGGGTCGTTGATTTGCCGTTGCCGGTCGGCCCGGTGACGAGGATCAGGCCGTTCGGGACCTGCGCGATCTTGCCGAGTACCTGCGGGAGATTCAACTCCTCGAACGTGCCTATCTGATGAGGTATAACGCGCATGACGACGCCGAGATTGCCGCGCTGACGGAAGATGCTCACGCGGAAACGTCCGACTTTCTCCAGCATATAGGAAGTATCAAATTCCTTTAAGTCTTCGGGCAGCTTCCGGTTGTGCTGCTCCATAACCGCGCTTGCGACGAACTCAGTATCTTTTTTCGTTAAGTTCGCGAGCTTGGCGCGGATGAGATGGCCACGTGCCCGGAACATCGGCGGGAGGTCTACCTCAAAATGGATGTCGGAGACCTTTTTTTCGAAGGCAATGTTGAGAATCTGGTTTAAAACAGCACTGTCGATTGCCACTTTTTACCTCCGCGTTTTATCGTAGTCGAAGACACATCCGGATATCTATGGATTAAGTACTTTCCGTTTTGAGGGATTCACTCGTATTTGAATTCATCTGGGTTAATCTGCGGATCAAGCCCGACTTCGCACGTCTCTAGAGCGGACCGGTTCGCAAAGACGACAAAAAGATTTTTCAGCGGCCTGCTATGATTTTTTGGCCGCTCTTGTCACCTGTCTGCGGAAAACCGCATATTCCAGTGCAATGCCCGCCTGTAGAGCAAGGATCTCGAGCATATCGAGCCGCACAGGAGACGCCTCTTTCTGTCCGAAATCCCCGTATATCACTGCTACGACCTTTCGATCGCTTATCAAGGGCAGCAGAACGATAGCGGGACTCATCGGTTTGCCTATTTCTTTAAAAAATGTCCTGAGCGTTTCATCGCCGCTCTCTCCGTAGTAGAACCGCGCTTTTTCGACCACGTCCCGGAAAACTGAAGGCTTTGCAAGCGAAATCTTCAGCCGGTCCGCAGGAGCCGGGCCCATGCTTTTTTCGGAACTGATCCCTATAGCCCGTTCACCGATCAATTCCGAAGCACGGACGACAAGCGTTACCGCGCGTTCGAACATCTCGGAAACAGCCGTGAGAACCACGAGCGCCGCATCGGAAGGGTTGGTGAGCCCGCGAAGCGACGTGATGCCGTCTTTCAGTTTTTTGCCGTAGATATCGGCATCATCGCTTCCGTACTGAAAACTCCCGATATAGGACCTGAACGCGTCAAGGAACTTTATCGTATCCTGGATAAACGTCTGTCGACCTTCCACTTTCGACGGCTTGGGGAGAACAGCCCTCACGCCGTCATGATACGAATGAAGGATGAAATCATCGTCCTGAGGAGAGGCGAATTGAACCACAGGAACAGCCGAGTACTTTTTGCTCACCTGATTCCTCAGGCCTGCGATCTGTTCCCGGGAAAACCCGGCCTCCGACGACTTTCCGGGATCGTCGAAGACAACGACCGGCATTCTCGCGGACTGGAGGCATTGCGCTACCATCCGGTCCAGCTCCCTTTCGTCGTCCGTGGCAAAGGCGAGCACACCCTCATCGTTGCACAGAGACATGACTGAATGACTGATCAGCGTATCACGGCTATAGAGGACGAGGGCTTTGCCCGCCTGCTTCGCCGCAGCGCCGGGCGCAGGCTTATGATCCGTGAATTTTCTCAGAAAAGCAACAAAAGCCTCCTGCTCGCCGATAGAAAAACCCGGGAGCAGATCCATTATTTCCTGACGATGGATCGCGACCGGATCAAAAGGCTCCATTTCAGAAACCGGGCCGGGTATCTTCCTCTCAAGCCGCTCGAGGTCAGCCAAGCCGAGATCATCCGCCGTAACTGCCGAGGAAACTGTCGCGGCTGCCGCAGTAACTGTCGAAGGTTCTTCTTCTGGTTCACCGGTGTTTTCCTCGGGAAGGATATCAGCATAGAGCGCCTCAATGGAGGGAACCTCTTTCCCAGCTTCACGGTCGCGTTCCCGCTCGTCGAAGACGCGAAGCGCATCCATCAAAGCCATCTGGGCATCTACTTCCAGATTCTGCTCTCCTTCGGTAGAGATGACCAGCGGCTCCGGGTCGAAGGTAAAGGTGCCCTTTGTCCAGCTCATCAGCTCAACGATCGTCATCTCGACCAGGGTCCTGAGTCCCCGGAGAGCGTCCTCGGGCTTCAGCGCGCCCATGTGTATCAACGTAACGAGAAGCGGGACATTTTTCGTATACGTATTCTTCTTGGTCCCGAGGGCCTGCTTGAGATCGTTAATCGTTATGGCTCCCATCTTTACCAGGACGGACCCGATGCGTACCTTGTTGTTGATGTGATTTGCACCGACAATATATCCTTTTCTGAAAACAATTTTGCTCTGCCCCTTGCTCCCCTTAACGAAAAAAATGCCCGACTTCCGCGTTGTGTGGACCAACTGGATAATGTCTACTATATTCAGATGTTCTAAATCTCCGGTAAACGCCATGTTTTCTTTAATCCTTCGTAATTATTTCCTCAGGGGTGCTGAAATATCAGTAAACGATCAGGATGACTTCACTCATTGAATTACTTTGTATTATATAGAGACGGGGGATAAGAATCAAGTGACTATCAACGATAGGCAAACAGTTTCTCGGCATCAACTTTCTGGGGGACAATAACCATACGGGCAAGCAGGTGTCGACCCGGATCGCTTCAATCCCGCGATGTGGAATTCCCCGGCTCCCGCCGGAGAGGCTCCACTGAGCAGCGGTAGCTGCCCGTTGAGGAAATAGCGAGCGGAAATGGCAAAACTATCCCGCAGGAACGCAAAAACGAAGACCCTTCCGAGGGCCGGTGACCTGGCGCAACGTGACGAGGCTCATGAATGACAAGACCCTGGAGTATGAAATGTTCTTTATCCCCACGAAAGGGCAGGGACGAGAAGACGAGGAAGATGACCGAAAAAAAGAAAAGAACCGGCACCCGCAAAGCGTCCACGGTGTTCATCAGCTAATAATACAGTGCTCGGCACCCTCCGTTTTCACGGGGATCCGAGGAATGTTAATGTTGCAGAAAAAAAGGCAAACCTATGCCCTCTCCCTTCACTACGCATAAGCAATATTTTAAAGCGTTGTTGTTCCTAGCACGAGCAGTCGCAACATGCTTCATCTTCCTGGTCCATCAATGCCATTTTTAACTCTGCCAGATCGTCGCCGGTGATATTTTTATCGGTTTTCGCCCTGTTGCAGAATGCCTGTGCTGCCGGGTCCACGGATTCCTCCCCGGTGATGCAATCGCAGAATGAACCGACCGTATTGATGTCCGCGCATTTCTGAGAAAGTGTCTCCATAGCCAACCTCCTGCTGAATAATTCATCTTCTTTCTATTTTCTATTATATCTCAATCTCATCAGCACAATGAACAGTTTAGGTCTTTACCGTTCACTTTCCCCGTTTTTTTGCCCATTGGCAACAGGCCCGGCAACCTCCAGATTGCCGCGCTCACGCCCGATGTTGTTTGACTTTTTCCGCATTCCTTGTTAATCTGTCCCTCCATTAATCACCATTCCACTCAAACAGGAAAGAGGTTTTCTCATGGATCAAGGTCGCATCGTATTTACCCGGTTCAGCGGAGACGGCAAGGAGATGTTCAACGACCTCTATGCCATAGACCCGGACGGGAAGAACGAGACCCGGCTCACAATGAACCCGGGGCCGAAGGGGGAGTACGCGGACAATGCCGCGCCACGGTACAACAAGGACCGGAGCATGCTCTCCTTCGTGAGCACGAAGAACAACCCGAACAAACGCTACAACATATTCCTCATGGACCTTGCCACCAGGAAAACGGCCCAGATCACGACCGGAGATTTGAACATCAGCAGCGTGGACTGGTCACCCGACGACAGCAGGCTGACATTTTCCGGGGCTGACGAAAAGGGGCTGCAGCAGGTGCACGTCGTGAACATGGGCGGCACGGGATTCACCAGGCTTACGAATGGGCCTTCGGAGAACATGAACCCCCTGTGGTCGCCCCGCGGCGATCTGATCGCCTACGTGGAGTTCATGCCGGGCACCGAGTCGTCCCATATCTGGGTCATGGACCCTGGAGGCGGGAACCGTCGGATGGTGACCACGGACGACGCAGCGCATGCGAACCCTTCCTGGTCGCCGGATGGTACGTGGCTCGTATACCGCTGCGACGCGGGCACTCCGCACCTTCGCAAGCTCCATGTCGATACGGGCGAGCTGTTCCTCTTCGAGCCGCCTGCGCGCGGGGTCGATGCGTCTCCGATCTGGTCCGGCAAAGAGATCGTCTTTTCGAGCTCCTGCGACTGGGAGGAGGCTGAATCGCTGGCAAGTCTTTACCGCATGTCCGAGAGTGGCGAGAACCTCCAGCGCCTGACAACGCAGCAGGCTTTCGATTATTGCGGGGACTGGTAACTTCCGCGCCGCAAACCCTTCCTTGACGCCCGCTGCATTCCGCGATAGACTTTGTCAGTTCCGGCACGAGGAAAAGTAAAAAAAGAGAGGCTTGCAATGAAGAGCAACATCTTGGGCATTGTCATTCTCGTCGTCGGGATCGTTCTGCTGGTACTGGGATTCAATGAGTACGGGACCTTCGGATCTCGTGCAGGCAGGGTGCTGGGCGCCGGTGTTTCAAGCAAGGTTCTGTTTTTGTTCGCCGCGGGCGCCGTATGCACTGTCTTTGGACTTCTGCAGATGCTGAAGAAATAATAGTTTGGCGGGAGTTTTTTAGAATTAAGAAATTACTTCTTAATTCATACTTCAAACCTCCGGAGCAATAGTCCAAGGGGAATCTCTAAGCATGTTAATAGGCATAGGCCTCATTTCTAAGGAGATGTTTAGCGAAATGCACTACTAGATGCAATGTTATATATGGGTAGAGCATGAGGTTAGCTTTCCCCAGTAAAGCACAAAGAAAATCTTTTACAAGACTACCAAAAATAGAAACCTCCTGCTAAGAATTAGTTTATGACGGAACTAAATTCAAGAGACAGGAGGCTTCTATGAACTGTGTAGATGATATCAGACTTGAGCAGTTTCTTCAACTGAAGAAAGAGATTCGCGGTTCGGAAAAGCATTTAATCGTAGGCATTGACGCGGCCAAGGATAAGCACAATGCTTTTTTTGGCACGGCACGCGGAAAAACGCTGGTTAAGAATCTGGTCTTTGACAACACGCTTGAAGGCTTCCAGAAGCTGCTCGCGTATGTCGAGCGAATCAAAGTTCAATACAGCCTGACCACGGTGGTCTTTGGTATCGAGCCGACGGGCAACTATCACAAGCCCCTGGCGGAGCATCTGATCAAGTGCGGGCACATGGTCGTTCTCGTGGGAGGCGTCGCGGTCAAGAACAACCGGCAGCTTCTGGACGGCCGCTGGGACAAGCATGACGGCAAGGACGCGGCAAATGTCGCAGATCTTATAGCCCAGGGAAAGTGCCTGTTTTACGAATACCCCCTGATGACGCTGCGGAACGTGCGCGTCCTTATCGCGCTCAAGCGGCGTTTGAAGAGAAGAGAACACGGCATAAGCGTATGCAGTCCGGAGATCCTGAAAGGCCATACGCTGTCACGTTTTATCCGGTCGGTCCAGACCAAATCACCCCGTACGAGGCTGTTGTACCTTTTGAAAGCAACCCCTCCTGATGAAACCATTATCGAGGACATTAAGATCGGGATACGGGGCTACGTCCGGTCCACTGATTCGCCGGCGATCATGGCAAGGGCGATCCATGCGGTTCAGGGCGGGGAGATATGGGCGGAACGCCGGATAATGGAAAAGGCGATATCCAAGCCCATGCTGTCTGCCTGAAACGCTCCAGTCGCACATCCCCGGCCTGCCCCCGCTTACGAACCGGGAAATGGAAATGCTCACCATGGTGCTTCAGGGAGCTTCCAACCGGGAGATCGCGGACAAAAGCAGTATCAGCGAGCGAACGGTCAAGACCCACTTATACCGGGTATACCGAAAGCTGAATGTCAAGAGCAGGACCAAGGCGATCGCGCTTCTGTCGCATTCCTGAACTTTTGTTGCTCCAGAAAATGCAACTTAAGGCTGATTGACATATGCCGGCCTGCTGGTATTGTTAGAACAGTTACTGCGATGTTTGTTGTGCCCGAGACCAGGCGAGTCACCGGATGCGGCTTACTTCTTCCTCCCCCCGGAACTCAGGTTTTGCCGCAGAGGACATGGTCATCACGAAAGCCTGGTATGCGGGATATGCGGGGCAGCAATGACCCGACATGCAATGAACAGCGCGGTTCTTCAGGCGTCTCGATGAATTGCCATCGGGACGCCTATCTTTTCCGCCTCTTTTGCAGCTCTGTATCTTCTATTTGACGGGACTGCCTAATATCGGTATGATGTGTCATGCATGTATTTCTCCTTGCTGCGTATCTTATTGTCCTCGGAATCCGATATACACTGGATGTGCTGAATCTTACGTACTTGAGGAAATATGGCCGCACCGTCCCTCCTGAGTTCCAGGGCGTCGTAGATCCAGAGATCCTCAAGAAGATCACCGACTACACGATCGAGAAAAGCAGGATGGACATCATCGAGTCCCTCTTTGGGAACCTGGTCATGGTGGCATTCCTTTTTGGAGGATTGCTGGGTTATTATGACCGATGGGTCGCCGGGTTGTTTGGTTCATTTCTCATTCAAGGCGTGGCCTTCGCCCTTTTTCTTCTTTACGCAGAAACGGTTATCAGCCTTCCTTTCAGCCTGTACAACAATTTCAAAATTGAAAAACGCTATGGTTTTAATACCATGACCATACGTCTCTGGCTTGTTGACCTCGTGAAGTCCCAGGTGATCGCGACGATATTGGGCAGCCTCGTGGTCGTTGCGAGTCTC
>CAVYLT010000025.1:0-53084 GCA_963769335.1 Nitrospirota bacterium
AAAAAAAAAATGGCCCTGGCCCCTATATAGATACGAAAATAAAATTACATTACATTCGGCTGGGCCGATGATGATGATGATGATGATGATGATGATGATGATGATGATGATGATGATTCCATTCGATGATGATTCCATTCGATTCCATTCGATTCCATTCGATTCCATTCAATTTTTATATTTTTGTATTTTTTTATTTTTTTTTTTTTTTTTTTTTTTTTTTTTTTTTTTTTTTTTTTTTTTTTTTTTTTTTTTTTTTTTTTTTTTTTTTTCTTTCTTTCTTTCTTTCTTTCTTTCTTTCTCTTCTCTCTTCCTTCCTTCCTTCCTTCCTTTCCTTTCCTGCCCTTGCCCTGTTGGCTGTTTGTGTGGTGTGTATGTGTGGGTGTATGCTGGCCCCCAGCCTGGCAAAGATTTTGTTATCCTTTCCTGCTCCTCTGTAGTGATCTGTCTAACTGGGTAACTTGACACCTGCTGCTGGAAGTTTGATGCTTTTCGTAGGTTTCAGTCTCACCTGTTTCGCGAGGGGTGGACTGCCGGTGAAAACATATCCGCGATAGCCTTTGCATTTCTGTTTGAAATAATCGCCGATGCCGTTGTACGTTCCGGCAAGCAGGTTGACCTCGCCCATACGCTCGCCGTATTCGGGGTTTAAAACAACGACTCCTCCCCCCTCAGGCACGGCGGTATCCGAGAAGTTACACACGCCGAATTCGATAAGATGCTCCACGCCCGCCGTCTTTGCATTCTTCCTCGCGGCCTCGACGGCATCGGGATTAATGTCCGTAGCGATGATCTTCCCGGAGAACTGTTTCCGTGAGTTCTGCTTTGCCGCAGTGCGCAGCTCGTCCCAGAGCGTTTCCTTGAAACCTCTGATGTGAAGAAACCCGAAGTTGTTGCGCAAGAATCCTGGCGCACGGTTCAGACCAATGAGGGCGGCCTCAATGGCGAGCGTGCCGCTGCCGCACATGGGGTTGATAAAATTCGTACCGCCGTCCCAACCGGTTGCCAGTGCAACCGCAGCCGCGAGCGTCTCCTGCATGGGTGCACCCAGCGGGATCTTCCGGTATCCGCGCCGGGAGAGCGGCTCGCCCGAAGTGTCAAGATACACGGACACAAGATCATCCTTCCAATAGAGATGAATCACCGACCGGTCGCGCTGCGGGCCGGAATCGGGCCTTCTTCCCTGGTGCGCCTTGATCCGATCAACAACAGCGTCCTTGCACCGCAGCGTCGCAAAACGCGAATCGCGTATGCTTGACGTATCGACGCTTGAGGTCACGCACAGATAGCCGTCATCGGGAATAAAATTCTCCCATCCTATTCCGGACAGGTGCTGATACAATTCATCCGGATTCCCGGCTTTGAACTCCCGGACAAGAAAAAGTACACGGTGTCCCGTGCGGATATGCAGGTTGAGTCGCAGCGTATCGTCGAGCGTGCCTTCTGTTTCCACGCCGGCGAGCTGCTCGGTGATGATGGGAAAATCAAGGGAAAGCAGTTCTTGTTTGAGGAAAGGAGGAATGCCCTTCGGGCAGGTAATAAGAATTTTTGATTTGATCATTGGAGACAGGACAGGCAATCGTCCGATAACGCCGCGACGGAACAATGGACGCGGGCGAACTGCTCCCCACGCTCCTCTCGAAGAAATCGATGCCCGCTGCGTCAAAAAAAATTCAATTCGCCGATGCCATCAGCCGCTCTTTATCTTTAAAGAGTACGTCACATTTATTATAGTAGATCTTCCGGACAACGCCCTTCCCAAAGGTGTTGTGGAGCACGACATCTCCGATCCGGTACTTGCCGGACATCTCATAAACGCGCTCTTTGCCCCGCGCTTCGGCCAGGCAGGACTCCCAGAGCAATTCCGCTGTTCTCACGGCGTCTTCCTTCTTTTTTGCCAATTTGCCCGACTTGACATCTGCTGAAGGCCGGTATTTATGCGCGCCGCCGCAGGCCCTGCATTTCACTTTTTCAATCATTTCCCCATCTGCGGCCATGGCGACGATAACATGATCACCGATAAGTTTGCATTTGGTACAATAAGCCGCAACATTCTCCCCTGCCGAGCGTTTTTCCAGCATAGAATTCCTCCTTAGCCTTGTCTCTCAGGAGTTAATGAATGTCGTTGCCCCTTATTGCGGGTATAGAGAGACAAATCGATTTGAGGCTGCAGCGAGTCAGCTCTTTTTTGACTTTGGATGATACTTTTAATCATACACCTTTCAGCGCAAAAAAGCTTTAGCTCATTTTTTCCAGATTCTGACGCAGTTGAGTCCCCGCACCTCTTTTCGAAAATTACTCAAATATGTACGACAGACCGTGATGTGCCGCAGTTCCGGAAAACTGCGCTCTTGTTACGTCTCGAGAGGACATCCGCAGTTGAATGCGGCAATACACTGCCTTTTTTGGCTTGAAATCGCATTGTTATTCTGTTAGTATGCTTAGGTTTAGGAGACTCCTTGCTGAGAGCAGACCGTATAACCAGAGCTGTTGCGGGATTTGTTGATATCCTGCTCATCATCGGTCTGGCCAGGCTGCCGGATGTGCTCGGTTTTTTGTCCGCCACGGGATACATTCTCATCCGCGATGGTCTGTTCGATCGCAGGAGCATCGGGAAGAAGCTCATCGGACTTCAGGTGGCCTCGTCGGAAGATACCGGATCACCGGTAACCTACCGTGAATCTATTATCAGAAATGTTCCGTTTGCCGCTGCTTATATTTTGTTTTTGATCCCCTACGCGGGTTGGGTGCTGGGCTCCCTGATGGTTGGTATGGAATGCCTGGTTGCCATCGGCGACGAGCGGGGAATGCGCATTGGAGACCTCCTGGCACGGACCATCGTCGTTCAGGATGCAGCAAAATCGGTTGCGATGGACCGCGGGCAGGATCAGCGACCCCTTGAAACGGCTTCCGGTGCGCCGGAACGACAGGATGGGCGCCAATAAACAGTTTTGAACGCATGCCGTTCGAGCTTTATTTCGATTGACCGCAGAGACGACCTGGCGGCCGTAACAAGGATGTCCGCAGCATCACGCCTCTCAGGGTTCTTGACCATTTTTTGAAAGGAGTTTTTGCATACAATGTTTATCAATTCCATCATGGGCTGGTTTTCCAACGACATGGCCATCGACCTCGGCACGGCCAACACCCTGGTGTACGTCAAAGGGAAGGGCATCGTCTGCAATGAGCCTTCGGTCGTCGCAATATCTGCAAAAAGCGGAAAAGTCCTTGCCGTCGGTTCCGAGGCAAAGCGGATGCTCGGACGGACGCCCGGCGACATTAAAACAATCCGTCCCATCAAGGACGGCGTTATTTCCGATTTCGACTATACGGGAGAGATGCTCAAGTACTTCATTCAGCGCGTCCATAACCGGAAGTCCTTCATGCGGCCGCGCATCGTTATCGGCGTGCCGTCGGGCATCACCCAAGTGGAGCAGCGCGCCGTAAAGGACGCCGCCATTTCATCGGGCGGCCGCGCCGTCTACCTGATCGAGGAACCCGTGGCCGCTGCGATCGGGACGGGCCTGCCGATTGCCGAACCGTCGGGAAACATGATCGTCGATATTGGCGGCGGTACGACGGACATAGCCGTCATCTCCATGAACGGTGTGGTGTACAGTAAGGCCATCCGCGTGGGCGGCGACAAGATGGATGAAGCGATCATCAACTACATTAAGCGCAAATATAACCTTCTCATCGGTGAAATGATGGCCGAGACGATCAAACTTGAGCTCGGGTCTGCATACAAGGTGGACGCGAACCGGCAGACCATGGAAATTAAAGGGCGCGACCTCGTGTCCGGCATCCCGAAGACCCTCATCCTTGATGATGACGAGGTGCGCGAGGCGCTCGCCGAGCCCGTCAGCCAGATCCTGAACGGCATCAAGCAGGCGCTCGAAAACACGCCGCCGGAACTTTCGGCCGACATCGTCGACAAAGGCATCGTCCTCGCGGGCGGCGGCGCTTTGCTCAAAGGCATGGACGTATTCCTCCGCGAAGAGACTTCGCTTCCCATCATCATCGCCGAGGACCCCCTTACGTGTGTCGCCCTCGGCGCCGGCAAGGTCCTCGATGATGAGCAAATCCTGAAAAAAGTCATGATGTAGGGAAAGCAGCAGCGCAATGCCTGGCTTCGTTTCAAAAAACAGAAAATACATTTCCATCCTCTTTCTCTTCGCCGTCCTTTTCTGGCTGCTCACGGTCCAGGTGAAGAACGGCCGGTTCCTCTTCCTGGAAAGACCGGTTCTTGCCGTATCCGGTTTTTTTGAACGGATCATCACCGGCTCTTTCAATGCCGTGGAGTCCGTCGGTTCCTGGTACGGCTTCCTCGTACGCACCGACCAGGAGAACCAACACCTCAAAGAGGAAGTTGAGCGCCTGCGTCTCGACAACTCCCTTTTGAACGAACTCCTTATCGAAAATGAACGACTGCGTGCCTCTCTGGATTTTCGGAAACTCCAGCCCCTTTCCGCGATCATGGCCGAGGTCATCGGCAAGGATCTCTCCCCTGCTTCGAGCACCCTAACCATCAACAAAGGATCGGATAGCGGCATTCGAAAGGACATGGCCGTCATTACCTCGACCGGTGTCGTCGGAAAAGTACAGGCCGTCCTTTCCGGCACGGCAAAGGTCCTCCTTTTGACGGACCCCGGGAGCACGCTTGCTGTCAGGGTCCAGCGAAACCGAGAAGAGGGATTGCTGGAAGGCAAGCTTGTCAACTGTGCGCTCAAATATGTGTCTTATTATGCCGATATCCAGGAGGGCGACCTTTTGGTCACCTCGGGGCTCGACGGGATCTATCCGAAGGGGCTTACCGTAGCGACCGTCGTGAAAGTAACAAAACAGGAGGCCAATGCGTTCCAGTCCGTAATAGCGGAGCCTTCAGTTCGCTTTTCCCGTCTCGAAGAAGTGCTGGTGCTTGCGAAATGAAACCCTGGGTTTATCTCGTTGTTCTGCCGCTTATTATCCCCTTACAGGCCAGTCTGCTCGCCCCCCTGTCCTTCGGTGGCATCAGACCCGACCTCGCACTCGCCCTCGTCTTTGTCATCGGCCTGGTTGCCGGACCGTTTGAAGGCGCCTTTGCGGGTATCGCCTTGGGCTTGATCCAGGACATCGGCTCTGCAAGCCTGCTCGGCCTCACCGGACTTTCACGGGGCATGATCGGGCTTTTAGCGGGCCTGCTTGGCAGGAGGGTCCTCGACATTGAGAGCCCGGCAATCGTTCTTTTTCTGGTCGCTTTCAGCATAGCGGAAGGGATTTATATTTCTCTCTTCCTCCAGACGACGTCCGGGGCGGTCCCGTTCTTCAGCCTTATGGCGGGCCGCATCGTTCCCCAGGCCCTTTATACCGGCCTGCTCGGCCTGCTCATGCTGCATGTGGCAAAAAAGAAAAAAGTCCTCATTGTGCTCAAGCGGCGGGACACTCAGAAGGAGCTGTAGATGTACCAGCAGGAAGGACCCATCGATATACAGAAGAGACTCCCCTTACTGGCCGCTTACATTGTCCTGTTTACGCTTGCTCTCTTTATTCGGCTTTGGTATCTCCAGGCAGTCAAGGGAACGTATTACTATGAACAGGCGGAGAGCAACAGGATACGGCCGGTGAAGCTCAGGCCGCCGCGGGGCATTATTTACGACCGCTATGGAAGACCTCTCGTTGAAAACGTCCTTACCTTCGATGTTTCCCTGGTCCCGGAAGACGCGCCCGACCTTGATGCAACGATCGAAAGCATGTCGTCAATCCTGAAAATCGACAAGTCCTCCATCCTCACGGCACTGAAGGATGCGAGCGCTGTCAGGTCAAAATATGATCCCGTAAAAATACTGGAGGAAGCGCCCTGGGACAAGGTCGCGCTTGTTGAGGCCCACCAGGAGGATTTGCCGGGGGCGATCATCGAACCGGAGCACCGCAGGCACTACCCCTACGACGGCCTCGCCTCGCACCAGCTCGGCTACATCGGGAAAGTTTCCCAGGCACAGCGGAAACAGGACCAGCAGGATATCGGTCTTTTGACCGGGCAGGGCGGCGTTGAGAAGATCTATGATAAGATGCTTCGCGGCATAGCGGGCAGACGCATGATCCAGGTGAATGCCGCGGGTAGAAAAGTAAAGGACCTGGGAATCGAAGAGCCCCGGCCCGGGACCGATCTTTACCTCACCCTTGATCTGGATGCTCAAAAGGCAGCCGAGGAGGGACTCGGGGACCGCGCCGGCGCCGTTGTTGCGATGGATCCGAACAACGGAGAAATAATCGCCCTCGCCAGTCACCCGAACTATGATCCGAACCTGTTCCCGCGCGGGATTTCTCCACAGGACTGGGTCCGCCTGATGAAGGACCCGGCACACCCTCTGTACAACCGGGCCATCCAAAGCGTTTACCCCCCCGGCTCCACATTTAAAATCATCGTTGCGCTCGCGGGACTTTCCTACGGCGTCATCACCCCTGATGAAAAAATCGTTTGCCACGGGTCCCTCAAGAGCGGCAGGCACTCTTTCCGGTGCTGGAAAAAGGACGGCCACGGAGCAATCTCCCTGCATCAGGCGATCGTCGAATCCTGCGACGTTTACTTTTACACCCTCGGAGATCGCATCGGCTGGGACCGGGTCGCGGCGTTTGCAAAAAAGCTCGGATATGGAAGCCTGACCGGCATTCTGCTGCCTGACGAAAAACCGGGCCTCATTCCTACGACGGAATGGAAAAAGAAACGGACCGGGGAAGCATGGTACGGCGGGGACACCTTCATCAATTCTATCGGCCAGGGATTCGTTCTCGTGAGCCCCATCCAGGCGTGCCAGTTGATGAGCCTTGTCGCGAACGGAGGACATTTTTACCGGCCTACGCTGCTCAAACAGTCACGGAACCGCGAAACCGGCGTTGTCACGACCTTTCCTGACACCCAAATACGCTCCATCACCTTTGATGCCGCCGCGCTCGAAGAGGTGCGCCATGCTCTCGCAGGCGTCGTTGCCGAGCCCGGCGGCACCGGCCATGCGGCCCAGACGCCGCTCGCGACTGTCGCAGGCAAATCAGGGACCTCCCAGGTCATCGCGCAGAAGGTCGCCGGACGGCACCTGGCGGAAAATGCCAGGGACCACGCATGGTTTATTGCCTATGCTCCGGTCGAAAACCCGAAGATCGCCGTGGCCGTGCTCGTAGAACACGGCGGTCACGGCGGCAGCGCAGCCGCACCCATTGCACGAAGAGTTATTGAGGAGTATTTAAAAAATGTTGAGCCAAAGATGGTTCACTAATCTGCCCTGGGGCATGATCTCCCTCATATTCGGCATTACCCTGATCGGTCTTGCCGCGGTCTACAGCGCGACCTACACGTCCCACGGGCCTTCATCTCTTTATTATAAACAGATCGTGTGGGTGTCCATGGGCGTGATCGTCATGTTGTTTGCCCTGATCATCGATTACCACACCGTGGGACGCTTTGCCTATATCATGTATGCCCTGTCTGTTTTCCTGCTTCTCCTGGTCATGGTCATCGGGAAAAGCGGCATGGGAGCGCAGCGCTGGCTGGCTATCGGACCTTTCGTCTTTCAGCCTTCCGAATTCGCCAAACTGTCCCTTACGCTGGCTTTGGCTCGATACTTTGCCGAGGACCCTCGCCGAGGCGGGTATGGTCTCAAAGACCTGGCCATTCCGGGCGCCATGGTCCTGGTCCCCCTGGTGCTTGTGCTCAAGCAGCCCGATCTCGGCACCGCACTCATGCTGCTCCTCACCTCTTCGATCATCGTCGTCCTTGCCGGTATTCACCTGAGATCGGTCCTGGCCGTCCTGGTCAGTGCCGCGGTCATCGCCTCTCTTGTTTTTTTCGTTCCACCGGTCCGCCATAAAATTTGGGGATCGCTCAAACCCTATCAGCAGAACAGGATCAGGGCGTTTATCGACCCAAGTTCCGATCCCCTCGGAAGCGGATACCATGCCAACCAGTCCAAAATTGCGGTCGGGTCGGGCCAGATCACGGGCAAGGGCTACCGCAAGGGAACACAGAGCCAAATGGCCTTCCTTCCCGAGCGCCACACTGACTTTATTTTCGCCGTCATTGCCGAAGAAATGGGACTGGTGGGATCGGGAGTGGTGATCCTGCTCTATTTGATCTTCCTTCTGATCGGCGTGGACACGGCAAAAAATGCAAAGGACCGCCTCGGCGTTCTTATGGCAGGAGGCATCGTCGGCATGATCTCGCTGTACGTGTTCATCAATGTCGGCATGGCTGTGGGCATCGTTCCGGTCGTTGGCGTTCCGCTTCCGCTCATCAGTTACGGCGGCACATCTATCATTACGACCTTCCTCGCCATCGGATTGCTCTTGAATATCCAGACAAGACGATTTATGCTGTTCTACTAAAATCAGGGGCCAGGGTTCCGTAGCAAGGGTCCAGGAATCGAAACCCTGGACCCAGGACCCCGGACCCCGGACCCTGGGGTAATCATGCTCGAAGATTTTCTTCCGCTCGTCGCCAAGCCGGGCAGGTACATCAACAGCGAAATTAACGCCATCCATAAAGACCTTTCCCAGGTGAAAACGAAGGTCTGTCTTTTTTTTCCGGACGTCTATGAAGTCGGGATGTCGCATCTTGGCTTGCGCATTCTCTATCATATTCTGAACAGCAGAAGCGATACGGCGTGCGAGCGGGTATTTTCGCCCTGGACGGATTACGAAGAACGTCTTCGTGCCTCCGGCAGACCGCTTACCAGTCTTGAATCCAACCTGCCGCTTGCACAGTTCGACGTCATCGGCGTAACGCTCCAATATGAGCTGTGTTATTCAAATGTTCTCACCGGCCTTAAGCTTGCCCAACTTCCGCTTCGTTCCGCACAGCGAACAGAAGAGCAACCCGTCATCATTGCCGGGGGCCCCTGCGCGGTCAACCCGGAGCCGCTCTCGGCCTTCATCGATGTTTTTTTCATCGGTGAAGCAGAAGACGCCATGCATGAGCTGGTCGAACTGCGGCAGGCGCACAAGAGCAAACACGCTTTTCTTGAAGCGCTTTCCCGCATTGAAGGCTGCTATGTTCCGGCACTGGGCAGGAAGATCGTCCGAAGGCGTATCATAAAACACCTGGATTCCGCGCCCTACCCCGATCAACCCCTGCTCCCGCTCATGAAACCCATCCATGATCGCGTGACCGTCGAAGTCGCCCGCGGCTGCATCCGCGGGTGCAGGTTCTGCCAGGCCGGAATCATTTACCGCCCCTACCGTGAGCGAAGCCCCGAACGCATCAAGGACCTCCTGCGGACGTCGCTCCGCTGCACCGGGTACGACGAACTCTCGCTGGCATCTCTCAGCGCCGGCGACTATTCGGAAATTCAGCCGCTCCTGCAGGAACTGGTAAGGACCTATCGTGATGACCGCATCTCTGTATCGCTCCCCTCTCTTCGTATCGGCACTCTCACACCGGAGATGATCCGGGCCGTTGCCGGCGTTCGCAAATCCGGTTTTACGCTGGCACCTGAAGCCGGAACTGAGCGGTTGCGTCGCGTGATTAATAAACCTGTCACGGATTCTGATCTTTTGGACGCGGCGGAGACGATTTTCAGCTCAGGCTGGAGTGTGCTGAAGCTCTACTTTATGATCGGGCTCCCGACAGAGACCGACGAAGACCTTGACGGCATCATCAAGCTCGCACAGGAGATCCTTTCAGTCGGTAAAAGATCCGCAAAGCGGCACGTCCAGATCAACATAACGGTATCGACGTTTGTACCCAAACCCCACACTCCGTTCCAGTGGTTTGGCCAGGCGACGCGGGAAGAGATCAAAGCAAAGCAGGCCTATCTGGAAAGAAGATTACGGAAAAAGGGGATAACACTCAAGCCCCACGACCCCGAAACGAGCCTGGTCGAGGGAGCTTTTGCACGCGGGGATGAGAGAATCGGCAACGTCATCGAAGAGGCCGTGCGGCTCGGCTGCCGGTTCGACGGATGGTCGGAGTGTTTTAACTTTGCGAAGTGGGAACAGGCGTTCGAGACCTTCGGCCTGAATCCGGCGGCCCTGGCTTCACGCAGCTACGATCCTGGCGACGCCCTGCCCTGGGATCATATTCACAGCGGCGTAACGAAAACATTTCTTCAGCGCGAGTACAAACAGGCACGGGACTCCATGATCACGGAAAACTGTCGCGTGTCGTGCGAACGCTGCGGTATCGGCTGCAGGGACGGGGGCACGGCCGGGTTCGGAAAACCCGCCGTCCCCGGAGAAGCCCTCGCTCAGAAAGCCGGCGAAGCGGCCGAAGACGGCGCAGCGGTACCCTTACAAAACAGCAACCCGTTGAAGCAGGGCGTGACGTTTCGCTATAGGATGAAATTTGCGAAGACAGGGCGGCTTCGTTTTCTTTCTCACCTTGATCTTATGTCTCTTTTTCAGCGGGCGGCCGCGCGCGCGCGGGTGCCGATCATTTTTTCTCAGGGTTTCAATCCCCATCCGAAGATCGCCTTCGGTCCCGCCCTGCCCGTTGGCGTCGAAAGTACAGCTGAATACCTGGACATAGAAACCGGCCGTTACATCGAACCGCAGGATCTCACGAAGGCCCTCAACCGCATGCTCCCCGGAGAGACCGGCATTCTTGAAGCCCGCGTGATTTCCTCAAAAGCGCCCTCACTTTCCGGCTGTATCAGCAGATATGCCTATGAGGTTACGGTGCCGAAGCTGATTGACGGAAATGTTGAAAAACGGGTAACATCCTTTTTGTCGCAAACTTCAGTGATCGCCGTGAAAGAAGGTAAACAGAAGGAGTTACGACCGAGCATAGAGTCAATATCGGTACGCGACGGGGAAACTCCCGCAGTTCTTGAAATTGTCCTCGTTGATCGGGACCAATTCAAACCGCGGCTTCAGGATGTGGTTACACAGCTTTTTGGCGTGGGGACTGAACAGCTGCAGGCATTCAAGTTCAGGCGGGTTGGAATGTTTTTATTGGATGGGTCCGCGTGGAAAAGCCCGATGGAAATCGACTGATAAGCAGGCAATTTCTTCCTTCAGGGAAATTATTTCCCTGCTATTTCATGGTTCCCGCTCCGGCATAACGTACTTCCCGTTTTCGCGATACGAAATGTTTGTCGCCAAAACAGGGAAGAAGACTGGGGACAACGTTGTTTTTGCCGAGCGACTTGGCCCGATACAGCCTCTCATCGGCTTCCCGCAAAAGGCTGCTGCCCTCCGATTTATTCTCAAGGCTTGCCACGCCGAAACTCGCGGACACGGTAATACGCTTCCCTTCGAAATGAATCTCTTCGTTTTCGATCATTTTTCTGATCTTATGCGCTACCAGCACGGCGTTGTATAAGGTCGAATCTGGCAAAACCAGGATGAATTCTTCCCCCCCATACCGTGCAAGATAATCGGATTTCCTCACTACCGAAGGGATAAGGCTGGAAATCGCCTTGAGCACTGCATCTCCTGCCAGATGCCCGTGAACGTCATTGATCGCCTTGAAATTGTCCAAGTCGAGCATGATGACTGAGAGATCAATTCCGTGCCGCTTTGAATAGGAGATATCGTTCTCAAGCGACGCATCAAGGGCCCTCCGGTTGTAGCAATTAGTCAAGGGATCAATGGCCGCAGCGTTTTCAAGCTGCTGCATGCTCAATATCTTATCTAAAGTGATATTAATGGAACTGATGATCGTGTTTATGATTACCCTGTGGTGGGGAAGTATTTTCTTTTGCGGCAGAATATATAGTCTGGCTGAATAAGTTCCTTGACTAACTACATAGGAAATCAAGTTATTCATATCAACCGTGTCAGAAAGGTGACGGTTTTCCTGGCTTTGATTCTCGAAGTTATGGATACTACAGTCAATATTTTGGCTGTCATAATCATTTACAACAAAATTCCTTAATTGGGTGCTATAAATCCTGGGATCTATCCAGAGGTCCATTGAATTCCCCTGTTTCAGAGCAAAACCAAAAAGCTCATAACCCAGGATGTCCTTCAAACACCTCGAAACTTCATATATAATCGCATCAATATCCCTTTGCTTATTGATCTTAAGGATGTATTGGCTCAAAGTCAGATAATCGATTCCACGGACGACGCGAACGCCGAAGTTAACCATTGTGATGGCAGTGCCGAAAAGTCGTTTCAGTGAGTATCTCATGGTTATGTCCTTTCTGTTGTTATTAAAGCAATTTTAATGCCAAAGCTTTCCAGCCTCCTTCGGAAACGCATTATGATGGAAAAGCTCCCTTATTCGGTCCTGAGTCACCCCCCCTGAAATCTCTTTTTGTCCTTGTTAACCGGCTCAACTTATAATAAAATAGAAAAAGACCTTACAGCACTCCAAGGAGATCGCATGTCATCTGAGATCATCGTTAATGCAGGACGCGAAGAAACCCGCGTGGCCCTCCTCGAAAACAGCCTCGTTACGGAAATATATATCGATCGGAAAAAAGACCGCGGTATCGCCGGCAATGTCTACAAAGGCAGGATTATGAAAGTCCTCCCGGGAATGCAGGCCGCGTTCATTGACATCGGCCTCGAAAAATCGGCGTTCCTCTACGTCGGCGACGTCTTCGACAGCTCATCGGAATACACGCCGCTGATGGAAGACGAAGGCCTCGAGCTTGAGGTCGAACCGAAGCGGAAACGAGCCCATGCCAACCAGATTGAAGACCTCCTGCAGGAAGGCCAGGAAATCCTCGTGCAGGTTTCCAAGGAGCCGATCAGCACCAAGGGCGCCCGGGTGACGACGTATATCAGCATCCCCGGCCGTTATCTCGTCATGATGCCCGGCGTGAACCATATCGGCGTGTCGCGGCGCATCGAGAACGGCGAAGAGCGCAAACGGCTTCGCGAGATTGTCAGCCGGCTCAGAAAACCGAATACCGGATACATCATCAGGACTGCAAGCCAGGGGCGGAGCGAGGAAGATTTCAACGCTGATATAGAATTTCTCAGCAGACTCTGGGACAATATCCAGAAAAAAAAGGAGCGGACCTCTGCGCCGGCGCTCCTGCACAACGAGCTTGACCTGGTCTTCCGCGTCATCCGGGACGTGTTTACCCGCGATGTGGACAAGATGGTCATCGACTCCCCCGACGAATACCAGCGCGTCAGGGAATTCGTCGATTCCTACATACCTCAGCTCGGACGTCGCGTCAAGCCCTACGACGGCGACGATCCCATCTTCGACCATTACGGCGTCGAAATTGAGATCTCGCGCGCCCTCGGCAGAAAAGTATGGCTCAAGTCGGGCGGCTATATCATCGTGGATCAGACGGAAGCGCTCGCGGCGATCGATGTCAACACCGGAAGGTACGTCGGCAAGCGCACACTGGAGGACACGATATTAAAAACCAACCTCGAAGCCGTTCGTGAGATCGCCTATCAGCTCCGCCTCCGGAACATGGGCGGCATCATCATTCTTGACTTCATCGACATGGAACGGGAGGACAACCGCCGGAAGGTCTATTCAGCGCTCCAGGAAGCGCTTGCAAACGACAAGGCAAAAACAACGATCTCCCACATCTCTCCGATCGGCCTTATCGAGATGACGAGGAAACGCATCCGGGAGAGCCTCGGCCGCACGCTCTGCGAGCCTTGCCCCTATTGTGACGGCCGCGGCTACATCAAATCGAGCCGAACTGTGTGTTATGAGGTCCTGCGTGAACTCAGGAGGGCCTTCACGAGCGCTGAGGAAAAAAAGGCGCTCGTCACGGTCAATTCCGTGGTTGCCGACATGCTTTATGACGAGGAACGGCAGGGAGTGGAGGAACTGGAGAAGGAATTCCAGAAAAAGATCGTGATCAAAGCCGACCCCAACCTGCACCAGGAGCAGTATGAAGTGGTGATGGTATAAAAAACTACGCCGCAACCGGTCGTGCGCAGCCAATACTGGTCGTGCGCTTCATCTTCTTTGCACTCAGGAGCGCGCGATCAGCCGACAGGATAAGGTCCCTGGCATTCTTGCCGTCGCGGGGATAGGACGCGATACCGATCGTTACCGTCAGCGCAAACTCACCCTCCGTGATTCTGCTAAACCCTTCCTCAATTTCCTGCTTGATCCGCTTCGAGAAAAGATAATAAGCCTTTTGCAGTTTTGTTTCGGGGAGAATGATGACGATTTCATCCCCGCCGTAGCGGGCGGCAAAATCGGTACTCCGGACGGCCTTCCGGATGGCCTCGCCGAGGGACGCCAGCGCCTGGTCCCCTGCCTGATGCCCGTGAGTATCGTTGAATTTCTTGAAGTCATTCACGTCTACGAGGGCGAGAGAGAACTCGCGGTTGTGACGCTCCGCCCTCTGGAACTCCCGGTCAAGAACATTCTCGAAGCTGCGGCGATTGAACAGGCCGGTGAGGCTGTCGGTGTTTGCCTGATGCCGGAGCGAGGTGTGCATGCGTGCGTTATGAATGGCAATCGCCGCGAAGGATGCCAGAATATCAAGCGCCTGCAGGTCTTCGGAATGAAATTTTCTCGGCGTAAAATCGTCTACATACAGAATGCCGACGACCTCTTGGGAAAAGAAGAGGGGCGCGCAGACCAGTGACTTGATGCCCTCCTGCTTGACTGTGGCATTGCTCGTAAAAAATGATCTGCTTGTGGTATTCGTTACGACGGCAGTACTCCGGGACTTCAGGATCCGGTCGGTCAGTCCACCCCGACGGATCTTCCACTCGTAGTTCGCGATGAAGCCTTTTGACAGACCCCGCTGGGCGTGAATGCGCATGGTTCCTGTTTTGGCCGTGTAGAGCGCAACACTGCCCGCCCGCGTCTTCGTAATTTCCATGGCCTTCTTCAGGATGAGGGCGAGGATCTTGTCAAGATCCGTCTGCGACACAACGGTCCGCGCCGCTTCCATGATGTCGAGCAGCCGTTTTTTATCCTTGTGAACAACCATACCTTGGGTCACGCTCCGTACCGCCATGCGCGGACCGGGTAACCCGCACCGCGCATCTGCAACATTTTATTACAAAATGACGATATTGTCAATCAATCGGGTATGGCCCAGGCGGGCGGCAACAAGGATTGCTGCAGTATTTTGCGGGGTTTCGAGGGGAGCGAGGCTTTCAGGATCAAGGAGTTCGATATAATCGATCGCGACGCCGGGCTCGCTTTGGATGACGGCGCGCATCGTGTTCTTTATGTTTTCAGGCTCTCTCGTTCCTGCCAGAAACAGGTCGCGGGCAGACGCAAGCGCCCGGAAGATGACCGGTGCGGCACGCCGCTCGTCGGCGTTCAAATAGCTGTTCCGGGAGCTCATGGCAAGTCCGTCCCGTTCACGGACCGTGGGGAGTACGACGAGCTCCACATCGAGGTTCAGCCCCTTCACCATCCGCTTGAGCACCGCGCACTGCTGGTAGTCCTTCTGCCCGAAGAACGCTTTATGAGGCTTCACGATATTAAAGAGTTTGTTTACCACCGTGGACACGCCGCGGAAGTGGCCGGGCCGGACTTTTCCTTCAAGAATATCCGAAATCCCCTCCACCGTAACGAACACGACGGGTTTTTCCGGATACATCTCGGCGGCCTTCGGCAAAAACAGAATGTCGACTGCCGCGGCTTCACACTTATTCCGATCGCCTTCTTCATCGCGGGGATAGCGCTCGAAATCCTCGTTCGGCCCGAACTGGGTGGGATTGACAAAAATGCTTGCAACAACAATGTCGCATTGCTGCCGCGCCTGTCGCATGAGCGTAAGGTGGCCTTCGTGCAAAAATCCCATGGTAGGAACAAAACCGATGGCGCTTCCCTGCCGTCTGAGCGATTCCGCGAGGGACTGCATTTCGAGGATGCTGGTAAGTATCTGCATACGATTTAAATTAAACGAAAGCCGCTCCTCCCCGAGGGGAGAAGGGACATGGGAACTCGTGTCGAAAAAAATCTATTTGCTCAGAAGGGTCTTAAACGCGTCGTGGTGGTCTTCCTCTTCCGCGAGGATCTCCTCGAACAGCAGCCTCGTGGTCGAGTCGCCTTCGGACGCAGCCAGCTTGATGATATCCTTGTAGAGGTCGATGGCCTCTACCTCGGCCTTGGCGTCGGCCTCAAGCATATGCCTGATGTCGCCGCCTACCTCAATGGGTGACGGAGAGGTCGTGGGAGGGACATCAAAATAGAAGAGCCGCTCGGAGATCTTTTCGGCGTGCTTCATTTCCGCGACGGCAATGTCCTTGAAAACGTCTGCAATCTCGGCAGATTCCAGCCCCTTTGCCATTATGTGCTGCCACATGTATTGAACGCTCACCTGGATCTCCCGTGCGATCGCCTTATTCAGCAGTTCCGTAAGTTTGCTGCTTGCCTTTTGTACCATCTGCTTCTCCTTCCGCACGCGTACCGCGTGCACCTCTGCGTGAATGCTTAAAATAGTACCAGAAAACTCTTAAAATTGAAAGCAGGGAACCGTCGTCGGCAGGTTTTGCTCAACCGTCGGTTCTAATGCCTCCCCTCCTGCGGAGAGGGCCGCCTGATTCCCCAGTGAGAAGAAAACTCCTGCTCGGCCCGGTCCGGGTCGTCGGCGTTATGGATAATGAGCTGGCGGAGATGATGGTAGCTGTCGACATCGAGCGCCGAGAATTGTACAGCCACGTACCCGGCATCGACGCGGATCACGCTTCCTTTTGCGTCTATGGTCACACGATGTTCCGGCGCGCCGAGGCTGATTTTTACGGAGCACGGAGCGCCCACGGGAGGCGCCGGTTCTTCGGTCGACAAGCGCAGCCCGCTCAAGCTGATATCAATGCCTGTTGTCGATCGGATCGTGCGATTATCGGATTTGATTTCAACCTCCGTAACAAAGGGAACCCTCATGAAACCTCTTTTTTCTTCCATCCCCGGAACCATGGCCGCGTCCTCGCCTCAATCCTTCCTTTTCTCAAGTATACCAGAAAGGGCGCCCCAACCGTCAATGGCGCGTCTCTTCTTGGCGTCTCTCCGTTGCCGGCCGATATACCGTCCGGAAGTGTTTGCAGGGGCCTGGAACCATGCAAGCCTCTGGTTTTGTTTGACATATCCCTGGGTTTCTGGTAAAACTGTACATCGTGCCTATTCATTAGTATAATTTGGTTTTTTTCTTCAGGAGGCCAGGGTAAATGAAAAAAATCCTTATTGTTCTCGTACTGCTGTCCCTCGGGTTGTTCGGCGCTCAGCAATCGTCCGCCCAACGGTCGCCGAAAAAATTTACTAAACAGGAGATTAAGAAAATGTCGGATGCGAGCGCAGTCATTGAAACGAAGTTCGGGAACATAACATTGAAGTTCTTCCCCGATGTTGCTCCGGGACACGTAAAGAATTTTATTGACCTCGCCAAGAAGGGCTTCTACGACGGTACGACGTTTCACCGCGTAATTCCGGGCTTCATGATCCAGGGCGGGGACCCGAATTCAAAGAACGCAGACAAACGAAGCCACGGCACCGGCGGTCCGGGCTATACCATCAAAGCCGAATTCAACGACCGCCCGCACAAGCGCGGCACCCTTTCGATGGCGCGGTCCATGAGCCCGGACAGCGCGGGTTCTCAGTTTTTCATCTGCGTGAAGGACTCCCCCTTCCTCGACCATCAGTATACGGTCTTCGGCGAAGTCGTGAGCGGTATCGAAGTCGTGGATAAAATCGTGTCCCAGCCGCGCGACGCGAACGACAATCCGAACGACCGCATCGAGATGAAGGTCAAGATCGTGGAAGGAAAATAGCAAGCCAAGGGGCCAACTTCAGGGTGCGGCGGGACTTTCCAGGACCCCGCCCCCTGACCCAGGATCCCGTTTTCCGGGAGTTTCAATTTGAAGCAGGACATCAAAAAAATCGTCGTCGCCTATTCAGGCGGGTTGGACACGTCCGTCATCATCACGTGGCTCAAGGAAACTTATGCGTGCGACGTGATCGCGTTCACTGCCGATATCGGCCAGGGCGAGGAGCTCGAACCGCTCCGTGAGAAGGCCATCAAAACGGGCGCAAGCAAGATCTACATCGACGACCTCCGCGAGGAATTCGTCGGAGACTTTGTGTTCCCCTTGCTGCGCGCAAATGCGGTGTATGAAGGCCGCTATCTCCTCGGCACCTCGATAGCCCGGCCGCTCATTGCAAAACGCCAGATCGAAATCGCCGGGCAGGAAGGCGCCGACGCGGTCTGCCACGGCGCGACAGGCAAGGGCAACGACCAGGTCCGCTTCGAGCTCACGTATTTTGCTCTCAAGCCGGATGTGAAAATTGTCGCCCCCTGGCGCGAGTGGACCATGAAAGGCCGCGAGGAACTGATTGCCTATGCCGAGAAACACAAGATCCCGGTCACGGCGACAAAATCGAAACCCTATTCAACGGACCGCAACCTGCTGCACATCAGCTATGAAGGCGGCATCCTCGAAGACCCGTGGAACGAATCGACCGGCGACATGTACACAATGTCCGTGCCGGTGGAAAAAGCACCGGATAAGGCCGAGTACGTGGAAGTTGATTACAATGCCGGCGATCCTGTTGCGATCAACGGGAAACCGATGTCCCCTGCGGCTCTTCTTGCCGAAGCGAACCGTATCGCAGGCAGCCACGGCGTGGGCCGCGTCGACCTGGTCGAAAACCGCTACGTGGGCATGAAGTCCCGCGGTGTGTACGAGACGCCGGGCGGCACGCTTCTCCATGCCGCACACCGGGCCGTGGAGTCCCTCACCATGGACCGGGAGGCAATGCATCTCCGCGACAGCCTGGTCCCGCGGTATGCAGAGCTTGTGTACTACGGATACTGGTTCGCGCCCGAGCGGCTCATGCTCCAGGCAATGGTTGACGAGTCCCAGAAGAACGTGACCGGAACGGCGCGGCTGAAACTTTACAAGGGCAACTGCGACACCGTCGGACGCAAGTCGGCCGTATCGCTCTACAATCCCGAGCTTGCAACCTTCGAGGCGGACCGGGTCTACAATCAGAAGGATGCCGAAGGATTCATCCGGCTGAATGCGCTCCGGCTTCGCATCGGGAGCAACGCTGGCAAAAAAAAATCCTGACGCGGCACAAAAGAAAAGATCTACCGCCAAAGCATCCGGGTTTTAAATCAAGGTTTAACGTTTTCTTTGCGTTCTTTTGGCGCCTTGAGCTGCGGCCTTTCTTCCGGCGCTTCCCGCGCCCGTGTTAGGACGGTTATTCATCATGATGAAAAAAACCAAGACAAAAAAGCGGACAATAAAGCCCGCTGCGAAGGCAAAGCCCTGGGGCGGCCGGTTCACCGAGGCCACAAATGAACTCGTTGAAGAGTTCACCGCTTCGATCCCCTACGACTGGCGGCTTTACCCCTATGATATCGCGGGCAGCATTGCCCATGCATCGATGCTGGCGAAGACCGGCATCATAACGAAAACAGAAGCGCACAGAATCATCAAAGGATTGGAAGGCATCCTTCGGGAAATCGCCGATGGTTCGTTCTCGTTCAAGATCGAGCTCGAAGACATCCACATGAACATCGAGAACCGGCTGATCGAAAAGATCGGCCCCGTGGGCGGCAAGCTCCACACGGCCCGCAGCAGAAACGACCAGGTGGCCCTCGATATCCGCATGTATCTGCGCGATGAGATTACCGGCATCTACGATCTTCTGAGATCGCTGCAAAAAGTTCTCGTTATGCTTGCGGACCTGCATCAGAACGCCGTCCTGCCGGGGTACACGCACCTCCAGCGGGCGCAGCCCGTCCTTCTGGGCCATCATCTGCTCGCCTATTACGAGATGTTCGAACGCGACCGGGGACGGCTCAAGGACTGCTTCCGGCGAGTCAACGTCATGCCGCTGGGCGCCGGGGCGCTTGCGGGCACGGTGCTTCCCATCGACCGGAAGTTTGTGGCAAAGCAGCTCGCCTTCGACAGCGTGAGCGAGAACAGCATGGACGCCGTCTCGGACAGGGATTTTGCGATAGAGTTCGTCTCCGCGTGCGCCCAGATTATGATGCACCTCTCGCGCTTGTCCGAAGAACTCGTCATCTGGTCGTCGTCCGAGTTCGGGTTCATCACGCTGTCCGATGCCTTCACCACGGGCTCATCAATCATGCCGCAGAAGAAGAACCCCGATGTGGCCGAGCTTACGCGCGGCAAGACCGGCCGGGTCTACGGGAGCCTCATGGCGCTGCTGACGCTCATGAAGGGGCTGCCGCTTGCCTATAACCGTGACCTGCAGGAAGACAAGGAGCCGCTCTTTGATGCCGCAGATACCGTATCGATGACGATCACGGTCATGGCTGAGATGCTCAAGGGCGTGACCGTTCATGAAAAAGTGATGCGGCAGGCGGCTGAGGACGGATTCATTACAGCCACCGACCTTGCCGATTACCTGGTCAGAAAAAACATTCCCTTTCGCCGGGCGCACGAAGTCGTCGGACGGGCCGTGCTGCGCGCGACTGAGTTGGGATGCGGTCTCGGCGACCTGTCGCTGATAGAGTACCGGAAGCTTTCGCCGCAGATAAGCGAAGATGTTTACGATGCCATCTCCGTCAAATCATCAGTGACCAGAAGAACGTCGTACGGCGGCACGGCCCCGGTGAACCTGAAAAAACGTCTCCAGACGCTCAACAAAATGCGATGAGTACGGTTACGCGGCGGTGTTGCGCGGCCTTTCTGGCGCTGGCCCTGATGACGGTCGCTGCAGCGTGCGCCTTGAAAACCGACCCGCTGGTACCTGCCAGCCCAAGACCCGAGCAGGTGCATAACATCCAGGCCGTGACACGGGATGCCATGACGTTTTTGTCTTGGCCGGTCCCGACCAGAAACGTCGAAGGCGTAAGCATGAGGCCTTCCGAGATCCAGCTGTTTCGCGTTTATCGCGCAGAGTTCGGCAGGGGACGCAAGAAGGCGCGGTACAAGCTGTTCGCCGAGATCCAAACGGCAAACCCGGCGCCGGCAACCATCCGGAACGGCGTTGTCTTCTGGTCCGATGGTCTTGTAAAATACGGCTACATCTACGGGTACCGGATCAGAGCAGTGAGTGCTCGCGGCGGAGTAAGCAGCCAGTCCGAGGAAGTCCGGATCACGCCGCTCTTGAGCCCCGCACCTCCCCCGGGCATCAAGGCGTTGGGCGGAGACGGCTTTAATCTCATCACCTGGGAAACCGTGACGACCTGGGTAGACGGCAGTCCCTATAAAGGTTTCGTCGGATACAATGTGTACCGCGGCACGGAACACGGCATTTATGACGAGATGCCGCTGAACAAGGAGCCGCTCTCCTCGGCGTCCTATAATGACGGCCGCGTTGCCAACAACAGGACGTACTACTATATTGTCCGTTCTGTCAACAGTCCGGCTCAGCCCTGGAAGGAGAGCTTGGATTCCGAGGAGGTAACGGCCACGCCGAAGGACCTGACGCCCCCGGGCAGGCCGAAGGGGCTGACCGCCGTAGCGGGAATCGGCAGGGTGTTCCTCACCTGGAATGAAAACAAGGAACCGGACCTCGCCGGATATCATGTCTACCGCTCGGTGAAGCACGGCAAGGACTATGAACGGCTGACGGACAAGCTGCTTTTGCAAACGACCTTCGCTGACGACAAGGTCAAGCCCGGCACTGTCTATTACTATGTTCTCACTGCGGTGGACCAGTCGGGAAACGAAAGTGAGTATTCTCATGAGCTGAAGGTCCGGGTCGAAAAGCTGGGTGGGGATTCATTCACAACGACGAGACCGAAGGAAAAGAAACGCAGCCAATGAAACGTATTTTCTGCCGGTTCGTGGTCGGTCATCAGGACAGAACGCATTATGCATGATTTTCAGTATAAAAACGGGGAACTGTACTGCGAGGGAGTGCCGGTAAAATCCGTCAGCCAGCGGGTTGGTACGCCCTTTTACCTGTACAGCAGCAACACGCTTGCGATGCATTTCCGGGCCTTTGACAGCGCATTCTCCGGGGTGCCGCGCCTGATCTGCTATGCCTTGAAATCAAACTCGAACAGCGCCGTTCTCCGGCTGCTGGGGCGCGAAGGAGCCGGCGCAGACATTGTTTCCGGCGGCGAGCTGTTCCGCGCGCTCCGTGCCGGCATCGATCCGCAAAAAATCGTCTATGCAGGCGTAGGCAAGCGCAAGGACGAGATCGAGTACGCGCTCAAAATCGGCATACTCATGTTCAATGTTGAATCCGGCGACGAGCTCAACGCGCTCGAGGCGGCGGCGGGCGAAATGCGGGCCACGGCGCGTATCGCGTTGCGGGTAAACCCCAACATCGATCCCAAAACGCATGCCTATATTTCGACGGGACTGAAGGAAAACAAGTTCGGCATCCCGATTGAGCAGGCGCTCGAATATTACCAGATGGCGAAGTCCCTCCCTCATGTGGAGATCGTCGGCGTGCATCACCATATCGGCTCGCAGATCACCGAGGTCCAACCCTTCGTCGACGCGCTGGAAAAAGTCGTCGCCTTCATCAAGGTGCTCAAGTCGGCCGGGATGAACATCAAATACATCGATATCGGCGGAGGGCTCGGCATCACGTACAAGGACGAAACGCCCCCGCACCCCCGGGAGCTGGCACAGGCAGTACAGCCGCTGCTGAAGGAATGCGGCTGCACGCTGGTGCTGGAACCGGGCCGGGCTATCGTCGGGAATGCAGGCATCCTGGTGACGAGCGTCCTCTACCGCAAGGAAAGCGGCGAGAAAAAGTTTCTCATAGTTGATGCAGGCATGAACGACCTCATCCGGCCGAGCCTCTACGATGCCTACCACGAGATCAAGCCCGTGGTCGAGCCGTCGCCGAAACAGGAGCAAGGGGTATTCGATGTCGTGGGGCCCATCTGCGAGAGCGGTGATTTCCTGGCCAAGGACCGCGAAATGCCGCCGGTGCAGCGCGGTGATCTCCTGGCCGTCATGAGCGGAGGGGCCTATGGTTTTTCCATGGCGTCAAACTATAATTCCCGTCCCCGCGTTGCCGAGGTGCTGGTCCGGGGCAACGAATATTTCGTCATTCGGGAACGCGAAACCTACAACGATCTCATCAAAGGCGAGAAGATACCGCGGTGGCTGGCGGGATGAAACAGGGTCGGCGGGCCAGGCGTTGCAGTGCCGGACGCTACGCTCCCGCTTCTTTAAATGGTGTTAACCGTGTTCATCTGCGGTTCATAAAAGGGTGTCATGAAAAAAATACCATTCTTCAAAATGCAGGGAAGCGGCAACGATTTTATCTTGATTGACAACCGCAGGAACGTCCTGAAGGGAAAGAACCTGAAGGACCTGGCAATGACGGTCTGCAACCGGCATTACTCGGTCGGCGCCGACGGCTTGATCGTGATTGTCCCGTCCAGGAAGGCCGATTTCAAGTGGCGTTTTTTCAACGCCGATGGCAGCGAGGCCGGCATGTGCGGCAATGGCTCGCGATGCGCCGCACGCTTTGCTCTCATCAAAAAAATAGCCAAAAAGGACATGGCCTTTGAGACCCTCGCGGGGATCATCCACGCGCAGGTCAAGACGAACACGGTCAGGGTCCAGCTCACGGGCGCCGCAGGACTCCGCATGAACATTGCCGTACCGCTCGAGAGCGGCATACGCATGGGCCATTTCATCGACACCGGTGTGCCCCACCTGGTCTATCTGTCGAAGGACATCGACAACGAGGATGTGGACCGCGTCGGCAGGACGACAAGATATCATGATCTTTTCAAGCCCGCGGGCACAAACGTGAACTTCGTCCAGATCCAGAATAAACACAAACTCCGCATCAGGACCTATGAGCGGGGAGTGGAGGCTGAGACCCTGGCGTGCGGCACGGGTTCAGTCGCGGGCGCTCTCATTGCCGGCGCTCTTGGTGCTGTGTTTTCACCCGTTGAGGTCCAGACTTTTGCCGGAGAAAAACTCATGGTTTCATTCGAACGCAGGGCTGAGGAATTCACCGATCTTCACCTCGAGGGGAAAGCTGAAGTGATCTGCGAGGGCTTATTGTACCTCTAGGCGTGCGTCTCTTGTCACCGTTTTTAAACGTTTTGCACGTACAAACGGGGGGCGCCGGACTGGGAACTTATCGTATTGTCGTTTTGAGGAGGATGAAATGTTCAAAGGTTCAATGGTAGCGATCGTGACGCCGTTCAAGAACGGAAAGATTGATGAAAAGGCCCTCGGCGATCTTGTCGAGTTTCACATAAAGAGCGGCACGGACGTGATTGTGCCCTGTGGGACGACCGGGGAGTCAGCGACGCTGTCTCATGAGGAGCACCACCGCGTCATCGAGCTTACGGTCAAAACCGTGAACAAGCGGGTCCCTGTCGTTGCCGGTGCGGGCTCGAATTCGACCTCCGAGACGCTGGAACTCACGCGGTATGCGCAGAAAGCGGGGGCAAACGGCGTTTTGCTCATCACGCCGTACTACAACAAGCCGACGCAGGAAGGGCTGTACCGGCATTTTACGAATGTGGCTGATTCTGTCGACATTCCGATCATTCTGTACAACGTGCCGGGCAGAACGAGCGTCAACATGCTCCCTGCGACGGTGGCGCGTCTGCGCGAGAAGAAAAACATCGTCGGCATCAAAGAAGCGACCGGGGACCTGAAGCAGGTAAGCGAGATCATCCGGCTTTGCGGCCGGGATTTCGATGTGATCTCCGGTGACGACTTTACTACGTTTCCGCTCCTGGCCCTTGGCGGCGTTGGCGCCATTTCCGTAACTGCCAATATTGCGCCTTCGGATTGCGCGGCCATGTTCGACGCGTTTTTTGCCGGCAGGACGGAAGACGCCCTCAAGCTTCACTACAAGCTTGAGCCGCTCCATGGCCCGATGTTCATCGAGACCAACCCGATCCCGGTCAAGACCGCGCTTGCGCTCATGGGCAGGATCAGCGAAGAGTTCCGTCTGCCTCTGTGCCCCATGGCTGATTCGAACAAAGACAAGCTCAAAAAAGCTTTGAAGGACTATGGGCTGGTCTGATCGGAACCATTTATACAGTTGTCGCAGAGGGAAATTTCCCGTTCTGTTTCTCCGTGCCTCCGCCACTACCTGCGTTTTGGCCAGTTCCCGCGCCATCGCAGTAGCAGGGGCAACAACAGAGCGTACCGTTGTGTTCATTATATGAGGTGAATTATGATTAAAGCAGTCGTCACCGGCGCCGGCGGCAGGATGGGTTCGCGGATCATCAATATTCTTTCGACCTCGGAAGGCATCCGCCTTTCAGCGGCAATCGAACGGAAAGGTCATCAGCTTATCGGGCAGGACGCGTGCGCAGCGGCGGGACTCCCGGCGAGCGGGGTCCTGACCCTCGTGACCGATGACCTCGCTGCCGCGCTCCAGGCCAATGATGTGCTCATCGACTTCACGATGCCGGAGGCCAGCCTTGGGCATATCCGGACCTGCGCCGATCTCGGCAAGGCAGCGGTCATCGGCTCGACCGGCTTTTCCCGGGAACAGCTCGACGAAGTGGCCACGTACGTAAAAAAAATCCCCTGCGTGCTGTCCCCGAACATGAGTATCGGCGTGAACCTCTGCTTCAAGATCCTTGAAGAAATCGCAGGGGCAATCGGCCAGGACTATGACATGGAGATCGTCGAGGCCCATCACCGTATGAAAAAGGACGCGCCCTCGGGAACGGCCATGAGAATGGCGCAGGTGCTCGCTCAGGCAGTGAACCGGAACCTCGATGAAGTCGGCGTCTATGCGCGCAAAGGTTTGATCGGCGAGCGGTCGAGAAAAGAGATCGGCATTCAAACGCTCCGCGGCGGGGACATTGTCGGCGATCATACCGTGATGTTCGCAGGCAAAGGCGAACGGATAGAAATCACCCACCGGGCCCACAGCCGTGATACCTTCGCGGCCGGGGCCGTGCGTGCCGCAAAGTGGGTCGTAGGCAAAAAACCCGGTCTCTATGACATGCAGGACGTGCTCGGGTTGAAATAAGCGTTGCGGAACTTCGTACGGTGAAAATAATCTGTGAAAGGAAATAAAACATGAAAAAATCGCTCAGCTTTACCATCATACTTGCCCTTCTCTGCATACCGGTCCTGGCTGTCACTGCCCATGCCTTCCCGCCGAAAAAAGGCGATAAACCCTGCATAGAATGCCATAAGCTTGACAAGAAGGACGCCGAGGTCCTCGTAAAAAAAGTCGTCCCCACGGGCACCGTTACTGCCGTGAAGGAGTCCCCGATCAAGGGTGTATGGCAGATCGACGTGGAGGCCGGCGAAGGCAAACACGGATCGCTCTATCTAGACTTTTCGAAAAAATTTCTCATCGCAGGACAGATTGTGCCCGTCGAGTCCATCGGCAAGCAGGCGCCGCCCCGGAAGGTTGATGTTTCCAAGATCCCCCTGGACCATGCAATTTTGCTGGGCGCCAAGAACGCCACGAAGAAGGTCATTGTCTTCAGCGATCCCGACTGCCCCTATTGCCGGGAACTGCACAAGGTCATAAAGCAAATATTGCCTCAGCACAAAGATATTGCGTTTCTCATCATCCTCAACCCTCTTCCGATGCACAAGGACGCGTTTAAAAAAGCCCAGGCGATCCAGTGCTCGAAGTCCGCAGAGATGCTCGACGATGCCTTCTCCGGCAAGACGGTGCCCGAGCCTACATGCCCTCCTGACCAGATCGAGAAGAACAAGGAGCTGGCCAAAACGCTCGATTTCAACGGAACACCGACCCTGGTGCGAGATGACGGTACGGTGCTTTCCGGCTATCTCCCTGAAGAGAAGTTGATCGAGTGGATCGATAAAAAACAGTAATCCCGGAGGGCTGGATGCGGCTCGTTCGGTTCGAGGCTGACGCAGGGACGGCACAGGGGGTCCTTCAGGGCGAAATTATTGAGGAACTGGCGGGAAATTTCTTCGGCGACCTCCGGACCGTGCGGAAGTCCCATGCGCTTTCCGGGGTGAAGCTCCTGGCGCCGTGCAGTCCTTCCAAAATTGTTGCTGTCGGCCTCAACTATCGAAACCACGCACAGGAGATGGGGTTTTCCCTGCCTGAAAACCCCATTCTTTTTTTAAAACCGCCCACGGCCGTCATCGGTCCGTCCGATCCGATCAAATACCCGGCCATGAGCAGGCAGGTGGATTACGAAGCCGAGCTCGGCATCGTGATCAGGGACCGGACGAGCGGCATTGAGCCGGCACAGGCGCGCAGGCACATTCTCGGCTACACCTGCGCCAATGACGTAACCGCCCGGGATTTGCAAAAACAAGACGGTCAATGGACGAGGGCCAAATCGTTCGATACCTTCTGTCCTGTCGGGCCGTGGATCGAGACCGAACTCGAACCGGGCGATCTTCTCGTCGAGTCCTATCTCAACGGCAGGAGAGTGCAGTCTTCCCGGACATCGCAATTTATCTTTCGCATTGATTATCTCGTCAGCTTCATCTCGCACATCATGACGCTTTATCCCGGCGACCTCATCATCACCGGGACCCCAGCAGGCGTCGGTCCGATGAAGCCCGGCGATGAGATCGAGGTGAGGATCGAAGGGATCGGGAGTCTGAAAAACGTGGTTCAAAAGCTTAATTAGCCACAGGGACCTGTGGCCGCATTTTACTATTCTGGGAGGACACGAAGTGGTTCATATGACCGAGACCGAAACCTACGTTCAATCCCTATTTGCCAGCCGTCTCGGCGGGGCGATGTTCGGCAAGGAACAGAAGATCTACAAGTTCGAGAAGATCAAACGGGCCAAACGGGCTGCGCTCGCAGCGCATCCGGGAGCCGAGCTCATCGACTTCGGCGTCGGCGAGCCCGATGAAATGGCATTTCCGGGCGTGGTACAAACGCTCCAGAAAGAAGCGGGGAAGCCTGAGAACCGAGGGTACGCGGACAACGGTATTCAGGAGTTCAAGGACGCGGCTGCCCGATACCTGCAGAAGGTCTACAACGTCGTCGGAATCGACCCCGCAACCGAAGTGTTGCACGGCATCGGCAGCAAGCCCGTTCTCGCCATGTTCCCGGCAGCATTCATCAATCCCGGCGACATAACGCTCATGACGGCGCCGGGATACGAGATTATGGCGACCCACACCCGCTGGTACGGCGGAGATGTGGTCAACCTCCCCCTTCGGGAGGAGAACGGCTTCCTGCCTGACCTCGATGCGCTCTCTGCAGACGTCAAAAAGCGGGCGAAGCTCCTCTATATAAATTATCCGAACAATCCGACCGGCGCCGGCGCAACAAAAGAGTTTTTTGAAAAGGTCGTACGATTTGCAAAGGAGCACCATATCATCGTCGTGCACGATGCGGCTTATGCCGCGCTCACCTACGGCGCCAAACCCCTCTCGTTTCTTACCGTGCCGGGTGCTAAGGAAGTCGGCGTCGAAATCCACTCGCTCTCGAAGGCGTTTAACATGACCGGCTGGCGTCTCGCCTTTGTTGCCGGTAGCGAGCGGGTAGTCATGGGCTACGGAAACGTCAAGGACAACTACGATTCGGGCCAGTTCAGGGCCATCCAAAAAGCGGGCGTCTATGCTCTCGACCATCCGGAAATCACCGATGAGATCAGGGCCAAGTACGAGCGAAGGCTCAGGGCCATGTCGTCGGTCCTTACCGATATAGGTTTTCAGGCAAAAATGCCGGCGGGCACCTTTTACCTCTACGTGAAAGTGCCGAAGGGCGTCAAGAACGGCAGGCCTTTTTCGAACGCCGAAGAATTTTCAGAATTTTTGATCACCGAAAAGCTGATCAGCACAGTGCCCTGGGATGATGCCGGATCGTATGTTCGCTTTTCAGCAACCTTCGAATCCAAAGGGAAGACCGACGAGCAACGGGTGCTCGAAGAGTTCAAGAAGAGAATGAGCGGGCTGCACTTCACCTTCTAGGCAGCTGACCGGCGCTCCCCTTGATCTTCATGACGCACCGCAGTTCCATTGTGAATCGTACATTCTGAAATCTATGTCAGTCATTGCATACATCGGCCTGGGTTCAAACATGGGCGACAAGCTAGGCACCTGCCAACGGGCGATCGAGATGCTGGGCAAGTCGTCTCGTCTGATCAAGGTATCTTCTTTTTATTGCACCGAGCCGGTCGGTTATTCAAACCAGGAAGACTTTGTGAATGCCGTTGCGGAGATTGAAACACAACTGTCGCCTGCTGCGCTTCTGGCGCGCTGCCATGTGATCGAGGATGCGCTCGGTCGCAGCAGACTGGTCCGATGGGGGCCGCGCACGCTCGATCTCGACATTCTTCTGTACGGCGACCAGGTGATCAACGATGAGGAACTCACGATACCGCATCCCCTGTTGACAACACGGGCCTTCGTTCTCATTCCGCTTACCGAAATCGCGCCCGAGGCAGTACATCCGGTCCTCAAAACAACCGTTGCACGGCTCCTGCATGTCCTCCGTGACGACCACCGGGTAACGATCTGTGATGAATCGGCGAATCTTTTATGAACAAAAAATCCGACTCTCTCCGCCATGCCAGGTACATCGTTACAGAAGGCCCGATCGGCGTGGGCAAGACAAGCCTCACGACACTGATCGCCGATGAACTGGATGCACGCCTTATTCTCGAACGCGCCGAGGACAACCCCTTCCTCTCCGATTTTTACAAGGACCCCGCCCGTTACCGGTTCCAGACGCAGATGTTCTTTTTGCTCAGCAGGTTCAGCCAGCAGCGGGAAATGGCGCAGCCCGACCTGTTCACGAGGATCACGATCAGCGATTACCTTTTCGACAAGGACCGTATTTTCGCCTACCTGAATCTTGATGAGAACGAGCTCACGCTGTATGAGCAATTCTACAAGATCCTCGAACCCAAAATAGTCAAACCCGACCTCGTGATCTTTCTTCAAGCGGACACGGACACGCTGCTCAAGCGCATCAAATTACGCGCCCGGCCTTTTGAAAAGGAGATTAATCACGAATATATCGCCGCGGTCAACGAGGCGTACAACCAGTTCTTTTTCCGGTACAGCGATACCCCGCTCCTGGTCATCAACACCTCGGACATCGATTTTGTCCACCGCAGGGAAGACCTCGACGACCTCTTGAAGCAGATCTTGAGCATGAAGCAGGGCACGCAGTACTACATGCCCGTTTCCAGAAAGCGGCAAAAGTAACAGTACCGGAGGCCGTTCTCCCGGGTATTTTTGCGTTGCGGTTTCCTGCGCGTTTGTGTAAGATTCAGCTTATCCATGACGATCTATATTCTGAAGAGGATGCTCCTATTCATCCCTACGCTCCTCGGCATCTCCCTGATTACGTTCATCCTGATGAAGTACCTTCCCGGCGATCCGGTCGTGGGCATGGTGGGCGAACGCGCGACTTCCGAGACCATTTCCCGTATTCGTATTGAACTGGGTTTGGACAAACCGCTCCCCTTTCAGTATGCCCTGTACTTGAAACGCATCTGTACCGGCGAGCTCGGGCGTTCGATGTATACAAACCGCAAAATCGCAGATGATCTTGCTCAAAAATTTCCGAACACGATCAAACTTGCCCTTGCCGCAATGTTCTTCGCTTCCTTTGTCGGAATCGCCCTGGGCGTGATTTCGGCTGCAAAACGCGGTACGCTGTGGGACCGGATCATAACGCTCATTTCCGTCGGAGGCATATCCATCCCGGTTTTCTGGCTCGGCCTCGCGCTCATGCTCCTTTTTTCGTTTTATCTCCGGTGGCTCCCGCCTTCAGGCATGGGCAGCGGCAGCCTCATCTACCTCATCCTTCCGGCTGTGACCCTCGGAACGTTTTCTTTATCTTACATCGCTCGCGTAACCCGGTCGACCATGCTCGAAACGCTTTCTCAACCCTTTGTTGCAGCTGCACGCGCAAAAGGACTTTCCGAGACCGTTGTCGTGCTCAAACACGCGCTCAAGAACTCTCTTATCCCCATCGTCACGCTCATCGGCCTGGACCTGGGCTCGTATTTGAACGGGGCCGTACTGACTGAAACAATTTTCGGATGGGACGGCCTCGGCCGCTACGCACTTGACGGTATTATCAAGAGAGACTACCCTGTGATCATGGGAGTCGTTCTCTTCGGCGCCGTGATCTTTGTAGCAATGAACCTGATCGTTGACATTTCGTACCACTTCCTTGATCCGCGGGTACGGGTAAAAGGTGAAGCATAGAAGTTCAGTACCGGGGCTACGCGGTCCGCAGGATAAGACATGAGGTCAAATTGCAGCGCCACTGAACGGATCCATGATTAATAATTTCCCCCTTAAAGACCTGACGAAGAACACGCCTGCAATGATCGCGACAGTCCTTCTCGTGGCACTGGTGATTGCTGCCGTGGCTGCGCCCGCTCTTACTCACTATAATCCGAATTTTGCAGATCTTGACAGCCTCAGACAACCGCCGAACAGAGCGCACATCCTCGGAACGGACAGTATCGGGCGGGACATTTACGCTCGACTTTTGTATGGGGCCCGTATATCGCTCAGCGTTGGTATTCTTGCTTCCTGTTTATCCCTCTGCATCGGCATTTTTTTCGGACTGCTTGCCGGATATTTCGGCGGCAGGGTTGACGCGGTCCTGTCCCAGTTTTTTGATATCTTTCTCGCCTTTCCCAGCCTGCTCCTTGCGATCGGCATCAGCGCCGTCATGGAGGCGGGGCTGACCTCCACCATGCTCGCGATCACGCTCGTCGGGTGGGCCGGCTTTGCACGGCTCGTGCGCGGCATTACGCTCTCACTTAAGGAGCAGACCTATGTAGAGGCCTCTCGCGCGCTCGGCGCAACGCCGGCGCGGATATTGTACAGGCATATCCTGCCGAATGCGCTTCCTTTGATCATTGTCGCCGGCAGCCTGCGTGTAGGGGGGTTCATCCTGCTCGAAGCGGCGCTGTCCTTTCTCGGGCTCGGAGTTCAGCCGCCCACGCCGACGTGGGGTTCGATGATCAGCCTGAACCGGTCCTTCATCAACTCAGCGCCGTGGATGGTGATTTTTCCCGGCATCGCCATCAGTATCACCGTGATCAGTTTTAATATCCTGGGTGATTATTTACGGGACAAACTCGACCCGCGGATGCAGGTGTAAAGGCCGTTGCCTTGCACTTGAAGCCGATAACCGGATAACAGATGTTTGCGCCTTCACTTTTGCTGTTGCCGGACGCGAAGTACCGATTTGTTTACCCAATCACTTAACAATATATACAACCTGAAGCTGTTAAGGTTCTTGTTTATTGAATCATTTCACGTTTCAAGGGTAATCTGTTAACTTCTACCATCAAAATACCGATTCGACATCGTCGTCAGCTTAGGGCACCAGGCTTAATTCGCTAACGTGGAGGATTCCGTCTCTCTATGCGGATCGCTATTTCAGGCACTCACTTTTCAGGCAAGTCGACGCTTGTTGAGGCTTTGTCCGAAGCACTTCCTCAGTATACAACCGTCGACGAGCCCTACCTCGTCTTGCAGGAAGAGGGATACGAGTTTGCTGAGTTGCCAACTATCGAAGACTTCGAGCTGCAGCTGGAGCGATCCATCGGGAATCTAGATGAGAGCGCACCCAACATCATCTATGACCGATGTCCGGCCGACATACTAGGCTACCTCCTGTCGCATAGCAACGCGGAAGCGTTTGATCTCCAGGACTGGCTGCCTCGCGCTCAAACTGCAATAAAGAAGCTTGATCTCGTAGTATTCTTACCGATCGAAGAGCCTGATCGGATAGTTCTTCCATTTTCGCAGGACAAGGCATATAGACGGCGTGTGGACGAAAAGCTGAAAGAAGTCATCCTGCAGAATTCATTCGACTTCGAGATGGATGTGCTTGAGGTCACGGGCAGTCCGCAGACGCGAGTTGAACAGGTATTGTCGTACCTCAGGAATAAGAGCGTTTGAGATTGTAGGGATGGGAAGTGCGGCGGCTTCTTTAGCCTATGTGGAAACAGGACGCTCTTCGCATACCCAAAAATACCCCGCTCAATTGCCACTTTCTACTTGTCAGCTTTTCCCTGATGTGATATATAAATAAGGTTTTAAAACAGAAAAAATGTTAATCCTTAGCATACAAATCCTCTCCTTTATGCTCATTGCAAATAGAGGAGGCACCCATGACCAAGAACAGTAATGACAAAAGAAGCGGTCTTAGAATTAGATTGGAAAAAGAATTTCCCGTTGGGGTCAGGATTGGTGGACCCGCTGGTTTGTCAAAATTAGCATACACGATCGACCTCTCCCTCGGCGGTATAAAGATTGGGAGCCCGATGCTGTATCTGCCCATAGGGGACCAGGTTGAAGTTTTGGTTGATAGACCTGAGGGGAAAATGGTGTTCCCCGGGCGTGTTTCGCGAGAAGAGGGCACTCATTATATTGATCGGATACGCCAAAATGGATATGTTTATTTTATCCGGATTGAAGATGTCGGGTTTGCTCAATTTATGTCCTACTACTATTTTATTAGCTAGAGTCCATGTCGATCAAAAAAATTATTCCGCGTGTTCGTGTGTAAGATACAACCAGCATACAGTAACTCCATTGACAAATTGTCTGTCCCATAGTTGTAGATACTTCACACAATCCGATCGCCAAATCCTGATACTGCACGAAATCTGCTCTTCCCACAGAGTATTCTCCCTCACTGGCACAGCCGGACTTCTTCAGCCAGCGAAACGCCCAGTCAAATTCAGTTTGTAAAATACTGTGATAGTGTTAATATATTCCGCATGATCGACGCCATCCGTCCCAAGAAATCGTTGGGCCAGAATTTTTTACGAGACCCGCATTACCTGTCAAAGATTGCCGATGCCGCAAAGCTCGGCCCTGAAGACAAGGTGCTTGAGATCGGGCCGGGCCTCGGCCATCTTACACGGGTGCTCGCAGAGCGGGCGAACAAGGTCCTCGCTCTCGAAATCGACGGCCGGCTCATTCCCCGTTTAAACGAGGAATTCGGCGCGGCCCGGAATATCGACATCGTCCATGCCGACGCCCTTGAGTATTCTTACGAAGCGCTTAACGGCAAATGGAAGGTCGTGGCCAATCTGCCTTATTATATTTCGACACCCATTATTCAACAGCTCCTTGCACATCGTGATAAATTCGTCAGCCTTACGCTCATGCTTCAGAAGGAAGTGGCTGAGCGCATTGCCGCCCCGCCCGGCGGAAAGGAGTACGGGTTCCTTTCCGTGCTTGTGCAGTTGTACGCTGTTCCGAGGATCGAGTTTAAAGTCCCGCCCGGTGCTTTTTCGCCCAGGCCTGAAGTGGATTCAGCGGTGATGACGCTTATAATACGGGACCATGCCGCAGTCCCTCTAAAGGATGAATACTTTTTCATTACCGTGGTCAAGGCGGCGTTTTCCCAGCGGAGAAAGACGCTCAGAAATTCCCTTAAGCAGCTGAATGTTGCCAAAGAGAAAATGGACCTTGTTTTGGAAAAAACCGGCATTGATCTCGGACGAAGGGCCGAGACCCTTTCTCTCGATGAATTCGGCAGCTTGGCCGATTTCCTGCGCGCCTGATTTACGTAAGTTCAAGACAGCTTACTTTTTAATCTCCTATCGAAAACGCTTTAAACTTCACGGATTCCGTTCGATCGCCCCAGAATTTTTTATTGACGGGTTCTTTATCATTGCCTGTTTATTGTATTTGTAGAGACCTTACCCATTAAAAACATAAAAATTTGACAAACCAATAAAAATATGTTATATTTTACCTAAAATAGCCTGTCAACCTGGAACCGATTCCTGGTCACGCAACAGCATCCGGGGAACGGTCGCAGGCTCTCCCTCCGCGAGCCCCGGCGCATTGCTGTTGTGCCGGGGTCCTACTTTCTTCGGCTTGTTTCGAGCGTTTTGCTCGGCCTTTTCGCCTTGACATTTTTCCGCCATTCCCTATAATAAACGCCTGGTCTTCAGTTCCTGCCGTGGAGTCCCTTATGAAAGATGCCATCATAAAGACCTTTGACGAAAGCGCCCAGATTAAAGTCAAATTCGTCAGAGAAAATATCGACAAGATCATCGAGGTCGTACAGCTTATAGCCCAGGCGTTCCGCGAGGGGAAGAAAGTCATCCTTTTCGGCAACGGTGGGAGCGCCATGGACGCCTCGCATATCGCTGCGGAATTCGTCAACCGTTTTCTCATGGAGCGTCCGCCCCTTCCCGCCATCGCATTGAATACCGATGCAGCCGTACTCACGAGCATCAGCAATGACTACGATTTCTCTCAGGTGTATTCCAAGCAACTGTCTGCCCTGGGCCACGAGGGTGATGTGGTCATCGGCATCAGCACCAGCGGCAACTCGCCCAACGTGATCAAGGCGATCGACGTGGCAAAAAAAAACGGCATGAAAACGGTCATCCTGACGGGCGGTACGGGCGGCAAGATGGCCGCCATGGCTGACTACACTTTCATTGTTCCGACGAAGGTCACGGCGAGGATCCAGGAAACCCACATAACCCTCGGTCACGCGATCTGCCAGATGGTGGATGAGGAATTATTCGGCAACCACGGTAAGTAAGCCCCATGAAGAAAATCAACCTCTCACAGATCAAATCCTATTCGCTTAAAGGCCGCGCCAGCAAGGTACGGATCAACGATTTCTCCCGGCCCCACAAAAAGGGCGGGAGCTTCCAGGACTTTTTTTCCTCACTTCCGAACATTCTTGCGGCACGACATTTTAAAGACGTAGTCGCGGCCGTGGTTCAGGCGCGCAAAGACAAACGGCCGGTGATGCTCGGCATGGGCGCCCACTCGATCAAGGTGGGACTCAGCCCCGTAATCATCGACCTCATGGAACGCGGCATCATCACCAGCCTGGCTCTGAACGGCGCGGGCATCATTCATGACTTCGAGCTGGCATTCATCGGCCAGACGTCGGAAGATGTGGACAAGGAAATCCTTTCCGGAGCCTTCGGCATGGCGGAAGAGACCGGCAGCATGTTGAATCAGGCAATCAGCTCCGCAGGTGATGACGAGGGAATCGGTGCGGCCGTTGGAAAGATGATCCATACGGGTTCTTTTCCATACAAGGACAAGAGCCTGCTTGCTGCCGGCATTCGCCTGAATGTACCCGTAACGGTCCATGTCGCAATCGGTACCGACATTATTCACATGCATCCATCCTTTGACGGCAGGGCCACCGGGGCGGCTGCACATCGGGACTTCGTGACCTTCTGCTCGCTCGTCTCGGAACTTGAGGGAGGTGTATACATCAACCTCGGATCCGCAGTCCTGCTTCCGGAAATATTTCTCAAAGCCGTGACCCTCGTCCGGAACCTCGGCCATCAACTCCAGCATTTTACCACCGTCAACATGGACTTTGTCCAGCACTACCGGCCGAACACGAATGTGGTGCGCAGGCCCACGCAGGGCGGCGGCAGGGGGTTCGCGCTTACCGGCCACCATGAGATCATGTTCCCCCTTCTTGCTGCAGCGATCATCGAACAGCTCTAAACCGCGCAACTCTTCTGACATAAATCGTTTTTTTCCCGCAGGACGTTACAGTCCTTCCCCTCTTGAACAGCGCAGAATGATCAAAACCCGTCCGGTTCGAGATTAGTTCATATCCCGCCATCATTTCACCCCCCGGGTCCGAAACGCTACAATTATAACCGTCACTCGCACAGATTACGACAGGGTCGATTGATCTTTCCGTTGGCTAACCGTCAGATATTATAGAACAAACCACTTTGGCAATCATATTGCTATATACATAATAGTGAAAGCTGCTGAAGACACTGTCCAGCCATTACCTTTTTGAGCTGACCTAACATCGTTGTCAGTCAGAGTCATGGCACCAACTCCACCCCCCCCGACGCCTGCGGGTCTTGGATGTTTTTACATCCGAGACGCGCAGGCGTCCCCCCTTATTGTTTACAGTTATCACGAATTCTTCGGCATTAAAAAAATTTTCGCAAAATGCTCTTTTTTTCGTGTATAGTATTTATCAAAACTCGACAGGTGCGATACGCACAAAGTGTCGGCATGAAGCCCGGATATGCTGCCCGTGACTGATTGCTCGAAAACCCCGACTGGGTCTTTTCGGGCTTTTACATTCTTCAGACACACAATCCATAGATTTTTTTGAATTCAAGTTGGTCAGCAGGACGTAGAACTGTATGCAAAAAATACCCATTTCTCAGGCAGCTCCGGGCATGGTACTGGCTCAGGAAATAAAGAATTCCGATGACCCGTCGAGCATGACCATTTGCGGCAAAGGAGTCAAGCTTACGGAATCGCTGATTGCCCGCCTGGAGCAGATGGGCGTACAGTCGGTGAGAGTGGAAGGCCACCCCGTTAAGGTAGAAGGGGAAGCCACGCTCGAAGAAATGCTCGCAGCTCTCAACAGGAGATTCAGCCGCGTTGAGGACGATGCCTTGATGATGAAGGTCAAGGAAATGTATCGCAAGCAGATTTATCGTTCCCTGGGGGAACCTGATGGAAGATAAACGTTCCGCTATTCGGGCCATCATCCGGGACACCAAGACGCTGCCGACGCTTCCCGGCATCATCGCAAAACTCGGCTCCCTCGCCGACAATGACAAAGTCTCCGCGCAGGAGATGGCCAGGGTCGTCTCCGCCGATCAGGTGCTCTCGGCAAAGGTCCTGCGCCTCGTGAACTCCGCATTTTACGGGTTTCCCGGCCGCGTCTCCACGGTTTCGAATGCACTCATTCTTCTCGGCGTAAATGTCGTCAAAAGCCTCGCCATCACCAGCTCGATTTTCGATATCATGGAAAAAAACGTGGTTGGCTTATGGGAGCACTCCATGGGCGTCGCCGTGGCCGCAAACAGCATCTCACGGGCACTCAAGCTTCCCGACCCCGAAGAGATTTCAACAGCGGCCCTGCTGCACGACATCGGAAAGGTGATCATTAAGATCAAACTTGAAAAAGACTTCGACCAGCTCACGGCGCTCATGGCGGAAAAGGGCGTGACCCTGCTCGAAGCCGAACGCGAGCTGCTCGAAACCGATCACGCGGAGATCGGGGGGTGGCTCGCCCGGTCCTGGCTCCTGCCGGAGAAACTGATCGAGCCCGTGGAGTTCCATCATCAGGTGGAAAAATCCGCGCTCCATCAGACCAAAACCGCCGTGGTGCATATCGCCGACGTCCTTATCAAGGCTTCGGGATTCGGTTTCAGCGGCGATGAACTGGTGCCCCGGATCCAGCCCGTTGCATGGAAAAGGCTCGGACTGAACGAGGCGCTGCTGGAAACCATCATCGGAGAGATCGAGGACAAGCTGGTGGACGTTAAAAATTTCAGCCTCGAAATTCAAGCGAACGATGAACCCAACGCGTAGAATAGCACTGCTTTCCCGTGACCACACCCTGCACGCTCACCTGGGGCTCCGTCTTGAAAGCAAAGGGTATCAGGTCGTGTCCCTGCCCGCACCCTCGCAGGTGATGGGGTTTATCTATTCAGACCCTCCCGATATTGTGCTGATTGACTTCTCAAGGCCGGACCCGGCGTATCTGCAGGTTTTAAGAGATCTGAAACAGGACAGCTATTTCAGCGTTGTACCCGTGCTGGGGCTCATCTCAGGGCCGGACATCGAAACGACGGCCTGGGACCAGTACCCGCTGGACGACTTTGTTTCCCTCCCGGTCAACTACGCCGAGCTTTTCAGCCGCATTTTGCTTTCCTTCCAGCGTTTGCAGCGGATCTTCGACAACAACCCTCTTACCAAGCTCCCGGGAAACACCTCAATCCAGCTTGCGATCGAACAGGCCCTCGGAAAACCGATGGCGGTCTGCTACGTCGACATCAATAATTTCAAGCCCTATAACGATACCTACGGCTTTTCCCGGGGCGACGAAGTGCTCCGCATGGTCGCGCGGATCATGCTGAATACGGTCAAGGAATCAAGAGACAACAGCTTCGTGGGGCACATTGGCGGCGATGACTTTGTTTTCATCACGCCGCTGGAAAACGCGGAGTCGGTATGCAAAAGCATCATCGCCAGATTCAATGTTATTGCATCGGACCTCTTCGGAGAAGAAGACAAGGCAAAGGGTCACTACGTTGCGAAGGACCGGAGAGGCGTGGAGCAGCGAATTCCTCTTCTGGGAATATCCATCGCTGTCGTACCTACAAACAAGCCGCATGTGCAACACACGGGCAAGGTCGCTGAAGTTGCGGCGGAACTCAAAAAACTGGCCAAGAAATCCAACGCAAGCAGTTATGTCGTTGATCGCAGAGGAAGCAGGGAATAGTAGTAAACCCTCACACATCGGCTGACCCCGGATTCCATTCGACCTTCCTTAGTTTGCTTCTTTCCGGTTTTTTTGCCATCGGTTCATTGCTAACCTGGTGACAGATGACCCTGTATTTTAAAAACCGCGCTATAATTAAAGTACATATGGCACGCTCTCAGGTGGCGGTACGAGCAGTTAGAAGCTGAGGCTTTTCAGAACACGGCAGGGCACCATGGCGAAGGAAGACGTAATAGAGGTGGAGGGAAAAGTGGTAGAAGCGCTTCCCAACGCGATGTTTCACGTTGAGGTGGAAGGTGGCCACGTGGTCCTTGCCCATCTGTCGGGAAAGCTCCGTATCCATTACATCAAAATTCTGCCCGGCGATCGGGTTACGGTCGAGCTCTCGCCCTATGATCTCACGCGGGGAAGGATAATCTACCGTTTGAAACATCAGGCCGCGTGATTTTCGGACGTGGCGCGACTGCGTGCGGAGGAGTACCGCTTCCATTCGATTCTTCCCCGTCACCTATGGTATAATCCCAAAGTCACTTGGAACCGCGGATAAGCGCGGTTTATAATCCCCTTCGAAACCAAAGCTGCATGGCATACGCCGGCGCCTGGAAAAACAAGGATGACCCTTCCGAGAAACACCTTATGGAAAAACATTGTCGCCACGTCTGAACGGGCGCGTGCTTCCGGTGCGCTTTTACCGGCGCCTACTGATTACACGTTCATTGAGGATGGCGGCATCCGGTTCTTCGTCCGGGTCCTGTCCGGTCTCCGACGAAAGGATGAGGCACGGGAAAAACAGACTGACGCCGCAACTTCTGGAAAGCAGGTCAATCCTTTTCTCCCGCCTGAGAAAGACCTTACGGTTGCCGACATATCAGACACCCATGTCGCCATCTTGAATAAATTCAATGTTGTTGATCATCACCTCTTGATCGTCACACGGCGCTTTGAGGATCAGGAGATGCTGCTGACCGCAGGTGATTTCGAGGCCTTCTGGATCTGCATGTCTGAATTCAACGGACTGGGGTTCTACAATGGCGGACGCGAGGCAGGAGCGAGCCAGCAACACAAACATCTTCAGCTCGTGCCCCTTCCGCTGGCCCCCGAAGGTCCGGCTGTGCCCGTCGAACCGCTGCTTTCTCAAAACAAGGGATATGCCGGGGGCACCGTTCCCGGCTTTCCTTTTCTCCACGCTTTTCAACGGCTGAGCCCCGGGCTCGTCAGCTCACCGGCCCTTGTTGCAAAAAAAACCTTCGGGCATTACAGCGACCTGTTAAAAAACGTCGGCATGGCTCCCCCTGCTGCGGACCGACCGACGCGCCAATCCCGGCCCTACTGCCTTCTTATGACGCGCGAGTGGATGCTTGTGGTCCCGCGCTCAAAAGAGTTTTTTGAGGACATCTCGCTGAACTCGCTTGCCTTTGCCGGCTCGCTCTTTGTACGGAACGAAAAGCAACTCGAACGTTTGAGGTCGTTCGGGCCGTTGAATGCTTTAAAAAGCGTATCGGTCGTTGAGTAATAACCTGGTCGTTTTTTTGTTCTTCAGTCGTTATCAAAAAAGTCCCGCCTCTGTACGACCGGGGCGGGACTTTTTTGGCTTTTCCGTTACTGGTTGTGACTTTTCTGCCCGTGTCTCTGATGGAGGGTAAAATATCTAAGAGTGGTGAAACAAACCGTCTGGCAGAAAATCGAAGGGATGATCTTGCGGTTATTTGCCTGTGCTTTTCCCCCTGGCCAAAGCTTCTGCCGCTCCGGCCTTGTTCCTCCGAAGGAAAAACAGGGCGATTCCCGCAAGCGAAGTGACGACGCTTAATATCTGGCCCATAGTGAACGGGCCTGCGACAAACCCGAGTTGGGCATCGGGTTGCCGGAAGAACTCCACGATGAACCGGAACAGGCCGTAAAGGATCAGGATGAGGGCGGTCATCATTCCCGGCGCATGCTTTCTGTCTTTGGCCCACCAGAGGATGGTGAAAAGAAGCACGCCTTCAAGAAAAAATTCGTACAGTTGCGATGGATGACGCGGCTGCGGCCCGCCGGCGGGAAACACCATGGCCCAGGGCACGTCTGTAACCCGGCCGAATAACTCGCCGTTAATGAAGTTTCCCAGTCGTCCCGCAGCGAGTCCGATGGGAGCGGTGACGACTACCAGATCGGCCACGGACCAGAAATTTACTTTGTATCTCCGGCAGCAGAGGTAGCCTGCAGCCAGCGTGCCGACCGCTCCGCCGTGAAAGGACATGCCCCCGTGCCAGACCGCAAAAATCTCAAGCGGGTTTTTTAGATAGCTGGCAAGGTCGTAAAAAAGCACGTAGCCGAGCCGGGCGCCGAGTATGAGTCCGAAGACCAAATAGGTATAAAGCGATTCGAGAAACGCCTCGGGAATGACCGCCTTTTCTCCTTTCCCCCGGCCCTTGACCCTCGGCTCCAGGCTATGATTCTTTAATTGGTGCCTGACGAGAATAAAAGACGAGGCGAAGCCGACAGCGTACATGAGACCGTACCACCTGACGGCAAAGGGGCCGATGCGAAAGATTTCCGGGCTTATGTTCGGGTAAGGAATCATAGGAAATGGCGATTATGGCAAATATGCCGAGCTACTCTGAACTCGTAAACAACAACGTGCGGCGTATAGTCATGCAAGGGAAATAGCATAATAGGGACAGACCGTCAGGACACCGGGATTGTCCTCTTCCCGAAAACGATCGGCATTGACGACCCAGGCACGGTCGTCGCGCATCTCAAAAAATTGTGGAAACGCCTCTGCACACCCCCCGCAACCCTGGCAGAGACTGTAATCAATGTTGGGAATAGCCATATTCACGAACTTCTTTGTCCTGTTCAATAATACCCATTATACCAGAGGGAGTATCCTGAAACAACTGACAAACATCGGCATTTGAACCTCGCGCTCACGTATGAGCCTTTTTGATCATTCTCCTCAGTTTTGCGAAATCACTGATGAATTGTTTTTCCCCATCAGGGAAACGCATGGCATACGCGGGATGAAGCGTGATCAGGCAGGTGCGGCCGTCTTTCAGGACGATCGTACCGTGCTTTTTGGAAACTTCCACGCTCTGATCGAGCACGGCATAGCATGCCGTCTTTCCCATGAGGACAATGATCTCCGGGTCGATGACCGCGAGTTGCTTGAACAAATGCGTCCTGCCGTGAATCACCGTTTCTTTCAACGGTGTGCCGCGGAGCGGAAGATAATGGCCGGGACTGGCGATAAAGACATCGCTCCCGGCAAGGCCGATATCGCTCATCGTTTGCCGGAGGAACTTGCCTGCCCTTCCCACGAACGGGGTCCCGACCTTGGCCTCTTCTTTCCCCGGCGCCTCGCCCACGAACAGGACCCGAGCGTCGGGGTTCCCCTCGCCGGGAACGGGTTTACCGCTGCCTCCTTTTTTGCAGAGGGGGCACCGGGCTATTTCCGCAGCGATTTTCCGGAGCGATCGTTCCTTGTCCATAGCTCTGAAAATAAAGCGTCAGCTCGGAGGGGATCTTACTGCAGACAGGTGCAGCTTTGTCTTAGGGGACCCGCGTTACCGAAAAGGGCGAGGATTCGTGTGAATTTCAAGCAGCCGGCGCTGTTATTCAAACCTTTTCTTTTTTTGCATCATCTCGAGCACCCGGCCGCCGTCCCTCTTCAGCCAGACCAGGCAAACGATGCCCGACAGGACCACGAGCGACGCTAGGGCATAATTGCCGCGTCTGAACATCGCTATGGAGCCGGCGATCATAATGATAAGAAAGCCGAGCGGGCTCAAGAGCTTCGTCACGATTTCTTTCATCAACGCTATGTTCTTGAAGCATTTCTGCGCCTCATCGGTACGGCCCTGTTTTTCATAAATTTCCCCCATGCTGAGCCAGACCTGGTTGTTTTCTACGTCAACATCGGTCACTTTTTTAAAATACCGGAGGGCACGCTCGGGGTCGGAGTTCTGGAGCTGAAGCGCCAACCGAAACCACATGACAGACACTCCTGCCACTTTCCGGTAATACTCTTCTGCTTTGGCGGTCTTGCCGGTCTCGTCGAGAATCACGCCTTTGAGGAACAATGCCCGACTGAATTCGGGATAGCCTGCAAGCATCTCGTCGGCCCCTTTCTCAGCGTTTTCATAATCCTTCTTTTCGTATAACTGCAGGGTTTTTTCCAGTGTTTTTCTTATTGATTCCATGCATTCACCTCATTGGCAGAAATATGCAGCCAAGCGATTCCCCTCCGGCATCCCGACTTGTCCGGACTAAGATAATAACGCGACCTCACGCCTGCACCCCGGCGTTTACGAGTGCGATAGCACCGGTGCAGGGCGCGGTTTACGACCCATTCGTCACCGGCCGAAGCAGGAGGATCGCTCAGTCGCGGGCGGTAAAACAGTGCGCTGCGGTCAGGATGTCTGGCTCTCCATCCGTTCCCATTTTCTTGTCACCTCGGCGGCAAGGTCCTGAGCATAGCGATCGATCGTCCTCCCAAAATCGAAAGAGAGATGGGCCAGCACCCTCATAAAGGGATTTCGTATTTCGGCATATTCCGCGATGGTGACCCTGGTAACGTCGATGGTCAGTGCCTTGAATTCTATGACTCTCCGGCGGCTGAACACAGTGGACCGCGCTATTTCCATTTCATAGCGGTCAAAGGGCCGTTTTTCTTTCGTCTTGAAGGTCAATGGCGCCCCGCTTTTCGGATATTCAGTCCACATCTCGTGCTCCGGGATTCGTTCCACGATCTCAACATTTTTCAGGTCGGTCCTCCACCGTACCTGCAGCTCGATGTTCGTCACTATGTCCCAAATTTCCTCTGGAACTGCGCTCAGCTCCATGACCCGCAGCACGGACTTCGTTTTCGGCAGAAACAACCCGACAACAAATACGAGCAGGGCCAGGAGTACGAGACCGACATGTACGGCGATCAGTGTGTTCATGTGAACCATTCCGCCTTACCCCAGACGCTCATGAATTGAAAAGGTCGCTCCTGCCGCCGGGGCGGGCTCCGATGCTAAACAGAATAAACTCAGCGATGGAATCCTGCAGTTCATGATGGCTTATTAAACCGGGTTTTACCGCGTCGCACAAAAGCTCCCCCTCGAAGACACCTTTTTTCAGCAGCTGGATCGGGCGAAAGCCTGAAAAAGCGGGGTACGACCCGGTGAGCCGCGGGCGTTCACTGCGAAACAGTACTATAAACGAATTCAAATAGCAAGAATTTTGATACCGCGTGCCTGGATGCCGCGTTAGCTGCGGTTGTTTTATCGTTATGAGTTGTGCTATCATAAGCGGTAAAAAAAGCACTGGCAGGGAGGCGCACGTATGTGCACCTCACGGAGAACACCTTTCCTTTTTTGCATATGCCTTTTGTTTCCGCCTGAATTTATTCTTTGACCCTGGAGGCTGCGAACATGAGCACACTCACACTCTCGAGCACGGCATTCAAACACAACGGCCATATTCCTCCAAAATACACTTGTGACGGCGCAGACATTAATCCCCCTCTTGCCATCGAACATGTTCCGGAAGGCACCAAGTCGCTGACTTTGGTTGTCGACGATCCGGACGCACCTCGAGGCATCTGGGTGCACTGGGTCGTCTGGAATATCAATCCGGATGTGAAAGAAATAAAAGAAAACTCGGTTCCATCAGGCGCATCGCAGGGAATGAACGACTTCGGCAAGGCCGACTACGGCGGCCCCTGCCCGCCCTCCGGGACACACCGGTACTTCTTCAAGCTCTATGCACTCGACGCGACTCTCCAGCCCGGCGCCGCGAACAAGGCGGGTGTCGAAAAGTCGATGAAGGGCCATATACTCGGCCAGGCAGAATTAATTGGATTGTACAAACGGACATAATACTTTCGTGATTCCATGACGCTATGCATTGACATAACTTATTCCCTCACCAAGCAACTGACTGTGCGGCCGATCCGCAGACGAGTTCTGATGCGACGCTGCAATAAATCATCAGTGAGTGAAGGCCCCTCGCCTGATGCGCGGATCTCTACACGCCGTTCTAAAATTGCTTTTTTAAAAGCTTCCGCCCCAATCAAGACTTCCATCCACGGCACTCCGGCTTATATTTTCAAGAAAGGGAGTGCCAAAATTACTAAACTGCCGTCAAAACATGTGGAACTGGCTCAAAAAAACCATCTTTTGCCGCCAATTCGCGCGCTGCCTGATTGCGGGGCGTAGCGAAACTGATTCAGACAATGAAGGATGGCTCGGGCCATGCAGGGGGGGGCTCGTAAGAAACAAACCGCTAAACTTTCGAGATTACGAGGAGGGGAACATGCCGAAGACTGCGACATATCCGTCTAATGTTGTGCAAAAAAAATCCGACTTAATCAGGGAACAACCCAGACAATATATTGGGTCACTTGATGAAAAAATTAAAATATACATCCAACAGCTCAAGGAGTTCGAAGTAAAATGCAACCTGCCGGGAGCAGACCGGGAAATACTACTTGACGAAATCACGCTGTTAAACGACTCTATCCTTCAAGCCTGCGCACAATTTGAGCAGCAGGAAAATGATCCAAATATCATAAAAGCCGCACAGGTTGAATTCCGGGAAAGAACGAATCCTCTTCTGTCCAAAAGCTATTGCATCAACCGCTGCCGAACGTGGCCGCTGGGCCATCAAGGAGATTATAAAACGCTCGAACTGGCGTACAAAAATGCACCGATGTCCGATGGGATAGGGTATTATCTAGACAGGTACCTTCTCGCCACCACGCTCGGGATCGGGGTAAGAGAGCGGCTCGAAATGCTCCGTGGACTGCTTAAAACAGAGCTGATGAGCAGACGCACTCCCACGGTTCTCGATGTGGCCTGCGGTTCATGCCGCGAAGTTTTCGAATTGGCGCAGGACATTAAATCATCGGGGGCCAGGTTCACCTGCGTTGATTTAGACCCTGAAGCGCTGAATTTCAGCCGCGATCGTCTGGAAAATGCCGGCCTCCTCGATCACGTGGCATTGGTCACCTTCAATGCCCTCAGATTGTTTGACTACGAGACCGCAGTAGCCGAATTCGGGATGCAGGACATCGTTTACAGCATCGGTTTTTTTGATTATCTTCCCGACGATTTTCTCGTGAAACTGCTCCGTACCCTTTATTTACTCCTGAACCCGGGAGGAAAACTCATCGCTGCCTTTAAAGATTCGGGTCGTTACCGGTCGCAGATTTACCACTGGCTCGTCGACTGGGACGGTTTCCAACAGCGCACTCAAGCCGACTTCGACAGGTTGCTTCGCCAGGCGGAAATCCCTTTCGAAACAACATCCATGAGCCGGGTCGAATCGGGCGCTATAATTTTCTACTCTGCCGCTAGAAAGTAACGTTTTTTGCAAAAAAGAAGTTACAAGCAGCACGAGAGAGAGCTTCCCCTCTTGAGAGCGAATCGTATCCACTGATACGGCGGTTCCAGAGGGGAAGTTTTTGCCTTGCAAAGAAAAGTAAAACATGATATTAGTAACACGACTTAAGCACGACACTCGCATGCGTGCTTCCGTTTTTTTAGCAGAGAACTAAATCATGCGTTCAGCCGTTCAGCAAGGAGAAAAACCTGGCCTGGAATTCAATACTCAATAGAGTCGCGATTATAACAGGCGGAACAAGGGGCATCGGCCGCGCAATCGTCCTTGCCGTCTGCGAAGCAGGCGCCGATTGCGCATTTACGTATAGCAGGAACCGGGCCGCAGCTGAGGCGCTGTCCGACGAAGTACGCCTCAAGGGCAGAAGAGCGCTGCCTGTTCAACTGGACGTAAGGGATTTTGAAGGTGCAAAAACACTCATTGAAGACGTAAAACGGGAATTCGGAAAGCTCGACATCCTCGTCAACAATGCAGGAATAACCAGGGACAAGTCGCTCATGATGATGAGTCAGGAAGACTGGGCCGACGTAATCGATACCAACCTTACGGGAGTTTTCAACACGACCCGTGCCTGCATTATCACATTTCTCAAACAAAAAAGCGGAAACATAGTTAACATTTCCTCGGTAAGCGGCGTGCACCCTCTCCCGGGTCAGGTCAATTACGCGGCGGCAAAAGCGGGTGTCATCGGTTTTACCAAGTCGCTCGCCAGAGAAGTGGCGCCGCACGGCATCAGGGTCAACGCGGTCGCCCCCGGTTTTGTCGACACCGAGATGACGGCGGAGCTCGGCGAAAAATCCAGGGAAAAATTCAGGAACACGATCCCGCTCCGGAGATTCGGGACCCCCGACGAGGTGGCGAGTGCCGTGCTTTTCTTGCTCAGTGACGGATCGCAGTACATCACGGGGCAGACGCTGCAGATCGACGGGGGATTGGGGATGTAAGGGTGGGTATGAGCAAAAACGTCGCGATTACCGGCATCGGTGTTCTCTCTCCGATTGCGATCGGCAGGGAAGCCTATTGGACGGCCCTCGGGGAGGGCAGGACGGGTTTTCGCCCTATCACGCTTTTTGATCCCGCCCCCTTTTCCATCAGCGTTGCCGGGGAGATCTCCGATTTTGATCCTCTTTCGCTCCTGGGAAAGAAAGGACTTCGCGACCTCGACAGGAGCACACGGCTGATATGCTCGGCAGCGAAACTCTCCCTAGACGACAGCGGGGTTGAAATCACCGAGGAGAATACCCATACCATGGGGGTCTCCATCGGGACGACCTTCGGCAGCCTCCACAGCATCTCGCAGTTCGACCGGTCGGGCCTCATCGAAGGGCCGCGCGCCGTCAATCCCTCGCACTTTCCGAACACGGTTATCAATTCGCCGGCAAGCCAGGTGTCCATCCGGTTCAGGATCAAAGGGTTCAACACCACGATTTCCACGGGCTTCTGTGCAAGCCTCGACGCCGTCTCTTATGCTGTGGATTTCATAAAATTAAACAGGGCGGAGATTGTGCTCGCCGGCGGCGTAGAGGAACTGTGCGAAGAAACCTTCATGGGCTTCCATACCCTCGGTTGTCTATCAGGCGCAGACGGCTCGCAGCCCCTCTCCTGCCCCTTCGACGCAAGAAGGAACGGGGTGATCCTTTCGGAGGGCGCTGCTGTTCTGGTCCTTGAAGAGGAGGAACACGCTCTCACGCGGGGCGCAACCATTCTCGCCAAAGTCGGCGGCTGTGGAAATGCCTTTGATCCCTCAGCAGAGAACAGCTTCACTCATTCGGGGCAGGGATTAAAGAATGCCGTTGTCAATGCATTACAAGACGCGGCCCTCGATGCGGAAGATATAGATTATATCTGCGCTTGTTCCAATTCGACGAGAGGGCTCGACCGAATGGAATCAAATGTAATTAAAGAAATTTTCGGTGAATATGCCTTGAATGTCCCCGTGAGTTCTATAAAGTCCATGGTGGGAGAATCATTTTCCGCTTCCGGAGCCCTTTCTCTTGCCGCGGCAGTGGGCGCAATCCGGAACGGCTTTATCCCTCCCACCGTAAATTATCAGGAAAGAGACCGCAAATGCGATCTCGATTATGTGCCGAACACGGCGCGGCAGAAACAGGTTCGAAATGTGCTGATAACTTCAGCAGACCCCTACGGCCAGAATACGGCCGTCGTCCTGCAAAAATACGCATAGCGGATAGTGCAGGGAGCAAAACGCAGAATGCTGTTTATGCTCCGTGCTGACAACTCTCTCCTCTGTGTCGGGAAAAGGTGCAGAATGCATCTAACTTTTGAAGAGATCAAGCAACTCATCCCCCAGCGCTTTCCCTTCCTCATGATCGACAGGGTCCTGGAAATCGACCCTGGAAAATCCGCAATAGCCGTAAAAAACATCTCCGGCAATGATATGGTATTTCTCGGCCATTTCCCGGAGAAAGCCGTCATGCCCGGCGCCCTCATAATCGAAGCCATGGCGCAGACCGCGATCATCCTCTTTGCAACAAGCAATAAAAATGAGACCGGAGAAAAAAAACCGCTGTATTACTTCGGGTCCGTCAAAGCGCGGTTTCTCCACCCCGCGGTGCCGGGCGACCAGTTGACGATAAAGGTTGAAAATGTCAAGAAGCTGCCGAACGGCGCCTACGTTTCAGGAGAGGCGTTTATCGGTGAAAAAAAAATATCGGAAGCGGAACTGGTGTTTAGCGTGAAAGACGATAATGAATAGGCGAGTTGTCATAACCGGCCTGGGAGTCGTATCTTCTATCGGCATAGGAAAGGATACTTTCTGGGAGAGTCTGCTTCAGGGAAAGTCCGGGATCAGAGCAGTGACTTCTGTTGATACGACCGCTCATTTTACCCACAAAGGAGGAGAAGTTGACTTTCAGCCTGAGAATTTTATTCCCGAAGGTAAGGTCAGTCGTCTCAGTAGAGCATCACAGATGGCGCTCGTAGCCGCAAAACTTGCCGTTCAAGATGCGAGGCTGACCGATAAAGATTTTATTTCCGCGAGGACGGGCACCTGTATGGGGATAACATCAGGGCCGGTTCAAGTCATCGAAAAGGTGAACGATGCTCTGGTCAGCAATACCGAATTAAACAAGGACTTGCTATATCAGCTTCCTGTTCAATCAGCAGCCGCAGTGATATCGAAAGAAATGGGATTTGATGGTCCTAATTTCCTCTTTTCGACGGCTTGCTCAGCAGGGAATTATGCCATTGGGTATGGGTATGATTTAATCCGGATGAATAGGGCTGACGTCGTTCTCGCCGGTGCCTCTGATCCTTTTTCACGGATATCTTTTACCGGATTCAATCAGTTCTCTGCGGTGGCTCCTGAAAAATGTCAACCCTTTGATAAAAACAGAAGAGGGATGATGGTAGCTGAAGGAGCAGGAGTGCTTGTTCTCGAATCCCTACAGCAGGCACGAGCGCGGCATGCGCCGGTCTATGCCGAAATCCTAGGTTATGGATTGAGTTGTGACGGTTTTCATATGACGACTTCGTCTGTTGATGGGATTACAGTCTGCATGAAAAGCGCAATGCGGTCGGCACGGGTCGAGATTGAAGAGGTTGACTATATTAGCGCTCATGGGACCGGCACGGTGGCAAATGACCGGAATGAATGTGCGGCAATAAAAAAGGTGTTCGGAGCCCGGTACAAAATGATTCCGATCAGTTCTATAAAATCCATGCTCGGGCACACAATGGGTGCGGCGTCGGCAATTGAGGCAATCGCATGCGCTCTCGCCGTAAAATATAACACTATTCCCCCGACCATCAATTATGAAACACCGGATCCGGAATGCGATATTGATTGCGTCCCGAACCGAGCGAGGAAACATGAGGTCAATATCGCGCTCAACAATTCCTATGCTTTCGGCGGCAATAATGCTTGTCTTGTTATAAAAAAATACGCTGATGAGAAGGAGTGAGGTCGAATGACGGAAGATAAGCAAGCTGATATTCAAAAGGCAATAGTATCAATAATTGCCGATGTTTCAGGTTTTGAGGAGGAAGAAATAGGTCTTGAAAAAAATTTTTTCCAAGACTTAGAGGTGGACTCAATTAAGGCCATTGAGATCACGGTGGCTATCGAAAAAAAATTTAAAATCTCGGTCAGGGACGAGGATGTCCCTAAAATAACGACAGTAAAAGAGGCTGTCGACCTTGTATGTAAACTATTAAAATGAACACAACATCGCGAGATTCTTATGACGTTATAATAATAGGCGCCGGCATTGGTGGTCTCGTCTGCGGGTGCTACCTGGCAAAGGCAGGGATGAAGGTGCTTGTTGTTGAGCAACACCATAAGCCCGGAGGGTATTGCACATCCTTTAAAAGGCAAGGATTTACTTTTGATGCAGCCCCCCATTGTTTTGGTTCTTTTAGAAAAGGGGGTGTTGCAAGAAAAATATTTGAAGACCTCGAAATAGATAAAAACTTGTCTATCATCAGGCCCGATCCTACAGACACAATTGTAACGCCTGATTATAATATCTCCTTCTGGAATGATTTTGAAAAAACATTAGAGCAGTTTCAAGCCGCGTTTCCCCGAGAGAAGGATAACATACATAAATTTTTTCATTTGTTGCTGAATAGCGATCCTCATTCTTTTTCCAAGCTAAGAAGTTTTACATTTAAAGAAACATTAGATGAATATTTCACTGATTATAAACTGAAGGCTATTTTATCTTTTCCCTTCCTTGGTATCGGGGGCTTGCCCGCATCAATGCTGTCAGCGTTCATTGGCGCGAAGCTTTATTCAGAATTTCTGTTTGATGGAGGATACTACCCGCAAGCAGGTATGCAAGCTATTCCAGACGCTCTTTCACAACGATTCAAAGAATTCGGCGGTGAAATGCGTCTTTCCACGTTAGTAACAAAAATAATTGTTAAAGATAATACTGTAAAAGGGGTGATGGCAGACCATTCTTTCATTGCTTCAAAATATGTCGTTTCAGATTGTGACGCTCGGCAAACTTTTTTGAAGTTACTGGGCAGGCAACTAATTGAAAAAGATTTTTATGAAATGCTGAAAAAAATGACACCTTCATTATCCAATTTTTTGGTTTACTTAGGAATACAATATTCAAGCGATTTTCCTAACCCGGGAACAACCTTCTCTTTTTTTTCTCACTATGATATTGATAGAGCGTATCATGCCGTTAAAAAAGGCGACTATGATCTTCTCGGAGGATGCATATTTCGAATAGCACTTAACAAATCTACTATGCTCGTAAGTATGCCTGCTCCTTTTAAAAACGAGGCATATTGGATGAAGAATAAGTCTTATTTGTCACAAAAATTTATCGAAATAGTTCAAAACTATGCTGTACCAAATTTTTCAAAAAATATAACCTTTCAAGAGGCAGCTACACCTCATACATTAAGTCGGTATACGCTGAACTATAAAGGAGCATCGTTTGGTTGGGCAGCGCTACCCTCACAAACAATTATCACTTCCTTAAGAAGGCCTCCTTTTATTAAGGGATTATGTCTAACGGGACATTGGACAACAATAGGTACAGGAATATCCGGCACTGCTTATGTAGGGCAAGAAACCGCAACAAATATTTTGCGTAAAAAAAATTATCAGGATAAGCATAAATAAGCTGTGCCATCTGTGTTATAATATACGCTCATGATGACCGAATCCGTACATAAAGCTGAATATATTGAAGAAGAATTGCTTGGGATGGTCCAGTCAATGAGCAGTTTTATTTTTATCCTTGGTAGCGTAGCAATTCTCTCATTAAGCATCTTAGATTTCCTAGTTGTACCGGAATTTTTTCTAAGATTTCTTATGTATAGATTAATAGCAACTCTATTATTCACAGTTCTTTTTTTCACAGTCAAAGTTAAAAAAAATGAGGCTTTTATTTTCGGCCATATTATTGCGGCAACAGTGATTGTATCGACTATGGTCGAAGGAATGGTGCTTTCTTTCGGAGGGCATCAATCGCCTTATTATGTTGGTCTGATTCTTGTTTTTGTTTTTGTATTCGGACTCCTGCCAGTTACTCTTAAACAATCATTGATCCTTACCTCGTTAATATACTTTATATACTTAGCACCTTTACTTATCTTTGACAAAATAACGAATGTTCGTATTTTCTTAAACAACAACATCTTTTTGCTTGCCATCTTTACCAGCGGCCTTACCTGGCGACATATAAATTATCGACTTCATACGAGAATGCTTTCTCTTCAATACGACCTCGAAGAGAAAAAGAAACATCTCGAAAACTACTCCCTCCAGCTCGAAGACCTGGTCGCCGAACGAACCAAGGAACTTAACAAGTCCGAACAATGGCACCGGTCGCTCTTTGAAAACGCGACCGACGGAATCATCGTCCTTGACCATAACGGAATCATTGTGAATGCAAATGACAAGGCCTGTGAAATGCACGGATTTACCAGGGGGGCTTTAGTCGGCACGCATATAAGCGTTTTTGAGGTCGAGGCTAACAGGGAAAAGACGACTGAACGGATGGACCGAATCCTGGCAGGCGAGTCCCTGGTATTCGACACAGCCCATAAGAAGAAAGACGGTACGTTGCTTCATCTCGAAGTCAGCTCCAAATCCATCGTCATCGGCGAAGAACCCTATATTCAATCTTTTTACCGGGACATTACCGAAAGAAAGAAACTGCAGGAACATCTCTTCCAATCCCAGAAGATGGAGTCCATCGGCGTGCTTGCCGGCGGGATTGCGCATGACTTTAACAATATTTTAACGGCGATCCTGGGTCATACATCAATCATGCGGCTTGACGCGGCCCTTGGC
>CAVYLT010000026.1:0-25249 GCA_963769335.1 Nitrospirota bacterium
TTCGTCCGGTCATGATCGGTCACGACAATGACGTCGCGGATGCTGGTGAAGAGGTTCTGATAGCGCTCCGCCGTCTCGCGTATCTCGTTGTTGGCCTTTTCCAGCTCCTCTTCCGCCTTGTGCCGTTCGGCCCGCTCTTCTGCTTCGCTCATCGCCCGGGATCACCGCCGGGGCCAGCCGGGATAACCGGTTCTTCAGCACATAATCCGTTGCGCCGCTTTTCAGGGATTCGATGGCCGCTTCTTCACCCAGTTTTCCGGATACGAAGATGAAGGGAAGGTCGGGGTGATCTCCCGGATGATTGCCAGGGCGGTCATCCCGTCAAAGGCGGGGAGCGCCAGATCGGCAAGAATGAGGTCGATACCTCCCTTTCCCAGCGCCGTCGTGAAATCGTCACGGGTGGCGACCAGCCGTATTTCTGCGTCGATTCCGGCGTCGGCAAGCGTCGCCCCGACAAGTTCGGCATCGTTCGGGTTGTCCTCCAGATGAAGAATCCGCAAACGCCCCTTCATTCGTCTTCGCCCTCTCTTGCTTCTCACCGGCGGGGGTTCATTGATGATAGCCCAGAACACACCCAGTTTCTCGACCGCATTCATGAATTCGCCGAAATCGACCGGTTTTACCACATAGGCATTGACTCCCAGCTTGTAACTTTCCACCAGGTCCCGTTCTTCCCGGGAAGAGGTGAGGACTACCACCTGAATGGACCTCAGTCTTTCGTCGGCTTTTATGTTGCGCAGTACCTCGAGTCCGTCCACTTTGCTCCTCTGCGGAGAGGGAGAGATCACGGAAGTCTGTCGACCTTTGCCATCTTTGCATAGTTGTAGCCCCGACTCTGATCGAAGGGATTATCAAAAGCCACGCCAAGCTTCACAGGACCCAAATCCGAGGTTATATTTCGGCATAATTTACAATCATCATGAGCTGATCCTGCTTCCACAGCGTCCATCTCTCCTGATTGTAGCTATTGATATTGACTTTGCTAAGATCAATGCCGGTATCCTGGTAGAACTTCTCCTTGCAGACATTGCAGTAGCAATAGTTCTCATCCTGGAAGCCAAAATTATAAAGCACAACTCCATCGGCCTTGTAGTCGTCTACCAGCGTCTCGATAAGATTGTAGAGATTGTCCCTTGCCTCTTGGTTTGCAGGACAATAATGTGTGGCATTGCCGCCTATATCGGGATCTGCCACCTGCAGCAAGCTCTTATCTATCTTGGTTTCGTCAGTCACGGTCAGGTCGAGGCCTGCCTGTGCAAGCATGGCTTTCCTGGCCTGCGGCAATTCTTCTATATCTCCGTTCGCCTCCGGATCGGAGATAACGGGAATCTCAAGAGTTGCTGTGATGTAAGCTTTCAGACCGTCTTTGTGGGCTGCTTCAACCAGAATTCTTACTTGATCTCCTGTCCCGTGGATGGTTATGGTGCTGATATTTGCCGCCTTAAATGTGCCAAGGATGGCAGAAGCACCATATCTGTGTAGATCGCTCTCTTCCACCCAGCCGTTTCTATCCCCGGCCTGGACCGACTTGGGAAGAATTAGCAAAGGTAATGTTCGGGTCTGATTTTCCAGAGACCAGATGGCCAGAGGAGTAGCTGCAATGGTTGCGTGCCAATCGTCTGCTCCGACTAAAATCACATCATGGAGGTCGCCCTTAACTCCTCTTTCCAGGGCGGCGGCCAGTTTTTCGGCCACCAGGCGGTCCTCCTCGGTCGGGTCTTCATCCACGGCCACCAGCCACAGGATCAGGTCGGCATCCTGCAGGGTGAGAGCCGCAATGGCGTTCATGTACTCGCCCAGCTTGTGCACAGGTTTGTGCAGGCCAGGTGTGTCCATAAAGATCACCTGGGCTTGCTCATTGGTCAGGATGCCCAATTGCTTGCGGGGGTGGTTTGCGGGCGGGGTGATACGGCGGCTACTTTCTGCCCAGTAGGCAATTAACCAGCGTGCTTTTGCCGACATTCGGCCGCCCGACCACGGTGACAAAACCGGCGCGAAATTCGTCTGTCATAGGTTTTTCTCCGGTACAAGCTTGTGAATCCAGCGCAGCATGAACTGCGGCGGGTTATTAACCATCCAGACACCGCTGATGATCAGGGCAGCGCCCAAATGCCATCTTGAGCGGCTCGCTTAGGAAAATCAGTCCCAGGATCATTCCAACCAATGGGAAGCAGTAGGTGACCAACGAGGTGCGGGTTGGACCGACCGAATTCATCAGGGAGCAAGCGTAGCATGGTGGCCATGGCCGTGCCGATCAGGCCCAGCCAACCAACTGCCAGCCAGGTCAGCGGCAGGTGTGGCAGGTGCCCCGCCACGACAATGAGCAGAGCAACGATAAGCTTCTTCATGAATTTTCCGCCTTCCCCGTCCTACTTCTTTTTCCTGCTCGTCTTGGTCTTGGCGGCTTTTTTGCGGACCCGCTTCTTCTTGAAGGTCTGCTCATAGGACTCCCTGGCCATGGTCCGCACCCTGCCCAGGATGTTGTTGAATACCATCGGCGTTTTGAACGCCTGGTTGGAGGCTTGGGGACGGGCGTGCTCCCAGTAGCGAATGAGCACCATGTTGCTGGCGATCGTGAGCGTAATGGCCAGAGGATCGGCAACAAACACGAGCATCAGGATCGCAAAGAAGACGACCGTGTCCTGCGGCTTGTTCAGCATGCGGGCCACGTAGGCGATCGGCCCGATATGGGACTCAAAAGCAAGGCGCTTGACCTTCAGTGCTTCGACCTTCGGCCCGATCACCGCCAGCCGGTCCCGGATCTCGGCCTGTTCATCGCTGAACTCGCGGGACAGGCGGATCTTGTTCGTTACCGATTGGGAAGGAAGCAGGTCGATCTGGGAGTTGATGTCCTCCAAACGGGCCGTTTTGACCTTATAATCGTCCTCGAGGTTTTTCAGTTCCAGGGACAGGAGGTTGAAATCCTCCGATGTTTTCTGATAGCCCTGGCTCAGGAAGCCGAAAATACCGACGGACGTTATGAACATGAGCGAGACCAGGAATACGACCAGGATGCTCTTGAACAAACGGCTCATGAGCGTCCAATAGCGGAACAGGTAGACGGCAACGCCGATCTTGCTCGATTCGAGCGTTATGCCCATAATCATGGCTGGAATATAATTGTAGGCAAACATGCTGGCAATGCCGAAGACCGAAAAGTAAGCCGCAGTGCTGATAAGGCCCGCGGTCACGGTTACGAGAAACACGATATACATGTACAACCTCCAATTTGTTTGATTTTAAAGAGGTAATGATGATTGAATTAAAGCATCCTTATGTTCAGTTGTCAATCGAAGAGGATGCCTTTTTTGACAAAAAACGATAAATTTCAGACATATCGAATGCTTCGGGCCGTCATCTTTTACTTAAGCAAAAAGAGCTTCGTGCGCTTTCATCTAACTTATCGGCAGAAACAACGAATAACTTTAAAGAAAAATATCATCGGTGATAAAAAAGCCCAAGAATTGTCTAAACAGCGTAGGAGAGTGAAACCGGCATCACTGGCTTTGTCACGCCTACTGCCTCATGGACAATCATTACCATCTTATGGTAGAAACGCCGGATGGAAACCTTTCCCTCGGCATGCGGCAGTTAAACGGTGTTTATACGCAGGCACGAAACAAGCGCTATAATAAAACCGACCACCTTTTTCAGGGTAGATACAAGGCCATCCTTATTCAAAAGGACACACACCTTCTTGAAGTCTGCCGCTATGTGGTCCTTAATCCAGTCCGCGCGCGGATGGTAGAAAAGCCCGAAGACTGGAGATGGTTAAGCTACCGGGCCACTGGGGGGAAAGAAACGGCCCACCCCTGTCTTACCACGGACTGGGTGCTCGGACAATTCAGCCGAGAAAGAGGCAGGGCAGAGAAAGAATATCGCCAATTTGTGAAATGGGGGATCGGCAAGGAAACCATCTGGAATGAAGTTAAGGGCCAGGCACTTCTCGGTGAAGATGACTTTGTTGACAGCCTGGCCGATCACCTCAGAAGGCATAAAGACATTCCCGAGATCCCCAAGAGCCAGCGTTACGCCAACAGACCAAAACTTGAAAAAATATTCGGCCGGAGTATACTGGACGACAAGCGTAAGCGGGACAGATCACCTTGGCGTGCACTCCACTTATGTGAGCAGAATTTTATGCGGGCGCTACAAAAGGTAAAGAGTACGGACCTGGGAAGTTCCCCATCAACCAGCAGTCAAAACGGATATGACCATTTAACTTAATATGGAACTTAGAACGCTCGGATTTGATCAATGGTTTGAAGACAAAAGATCGGAGGCGCTGAGACCAGACTGCACCGTGGCTCGCGTGACCGCGGTCCATAAGGACAGCTACCTCGTAAGAGATAACAACAGCGAAGTTCTTGCTGAATTAGCAGGAAGTTTTATTTACTCAGTTGAATCGAGCATCGACCTTCCTTCGGTCGGCGATTGGGCGCTTGTCCAGTACCACAACGATGATACCTTTGCCATCATTCACGGCCTGCTCCCACGCAAATCGGTTTTGCGGCGGAAAAAGCCTGGTAAAAAAATCGACTACCAAATGATCGCGGTCAACATTGATTCCGCCTTAATCGTCCAATCCTGCGATTTCGATTTCAATCTGCGCAGGCTGGAGCGCTACCTCGTCATGGTAAACGAAGGGCATATTGATCCGATACTCCTCCTGACAAAAAGCGACCTCGTCAGCCCGGAGAAGTTGGAGCAAAGAATATCAGAGGTGCGTCGGGCCAATATCAAATGCAAAGTCCTTCCGCTCAGCAACGTGACCGGCTTCGGAGTGGATCACGTGCGAGAATTACTGCAGCCGGGCAAAACGTATTGTCTGGTTGGGTCTTCCGGAGTAGGCAAAACGACACTCCTGAACCATATCATAGGCCGTGATTTATTTGAAACAAACACAGTCCGTATAAGCGACGGAAAGGGCAGACACACGACGGCGCAACGCCAACTGATCGTCCTTGATCATGGGGCGATGCTGATCGACACTCCTGGCATGAGAGAACTGGGGAATATCGGCGTCAGCTCAGGGCTTGAGGAAAGCTTCTCCGATATTTGGAGCCTTTCAAAAACCTGCCGGTTTGCAAATTGCACCCATACTCAGGAAGTCGGCTGCGCGCTCCTGGCTGCAATTGAAAATGGCACATTACAAGCGGATCGCTACCAGAGCTTCTTGAAGCTGATGAAAGAATCTGAATACAATGAGCTCTCCTACGTTGAAAAGCGTAGAAAGGACAGGAAATTTGGACAGTTCGTCAAGACTGCAATGAAACATCACAAAAAAAGTGACCGGTAGTTCAAGACGCGCATAAGGCGCGCGGCTCAATTACTGAGCGATACATATGGAAGATAATACTCTTTGGGCGTGAGGATACCATATTGCAAGTGTTGCAGATCAAGTAACCACTGGAGTTGTGAAAGAATATATTAAAAATCATAACAAACATGAAGATGGCAAAGGCCGCCCCGCTCCTCAGCCGCGCGGCCCGTTACCCCTACGTCCTGTTCCTGCCAAATGCATTTTTAAGCGCATTTAAATCCGCCTGGGGCTTCGGCTGCTGTTTCGGCAGGCCGCCTTGTTTTTGCGTCCCCTGCTTTTCCGGGTTCCTCTTGAGCGACAGCGAAATCCTCTTCCTCTTCACATCCACTTCAAGCACCGTGGCCGTCACCTTCTGGTGGACCTTCACCGCCTCGTTCGGGTCTTTTATAAAACGGTCCGAAAGCTGGCTGATGTGTGCCAGGCCGTCCTGATGCACACCGATGTCGATAAAGGCGCCGAAGGCGGTGATGTTCGTGACGATGCCGGGAAGCTTCATGCCCGGTTGCACGTCCTCGATCTTCTCGACGCCTTCGGTAAAACTGAAGGCCTCGAACTGCTCGCGCGGGTCGCGTCCGGGCTTGGCGAGTTCCGCCATGATGTCCCTGAGCGTGGGCAGTCCGACGGTCTCGGACACATAGGCATTGAGGTCGATCTTTTTGCGCAGATCGTCATTCCGCATAAGATCAGGGACCGAACAGTTCAGGTCCTTTGCCATGGCGTCGACGATGTGATAGCTCTCCGGATGGACGGCACTTGCATCGAGTGGATTTTCCGCACCCCGGATGCGCAGGAAGCCCGCCGCCTGCTCAAAGGTCTTCGGCCCGAGCTTCGGTACTTTTTTCAGTTCCTCCCGTGAACGGAAAGCGCCGTTCGCATTGCGGTACTCTACGATGTTCGATGCAAGCTGCGGTCCTAGGCCGGACACATAGGTCAAAAGCTGCTTACTCGACGTGTTGACCTCGACTCCTACGGCGTTCACACAGCTCACGACCGTGTCATCCAGGCTTCGCTTGAGCGCCGGCTGATCGACATCGTGCTGGTACTGGCCCACCCCGATGGACTTGGGGTCGATCTTGACGAGCTCTGCCAGCGGGTCCATCAATCTCCTTCCGATCGAAACCGCCCCGCGCACGGTCAAGTCGTAATCGGGGAATTCCTCACGCGCCGTGTCGGAGGCCGAATAGACCGACGCCCCGTTTTCGCTCACCATAAGGACCTGGATCGAAGCCGGCAGGCCGAGCTGTTTCACAAACGCCTCTGTTTCGCGGCCGGCAGTGCCGTTTCCGACGGCAATGGCTTCGATATTGTATTTTTTGCAGAGCTCGATGATCTTCCTTCCTGCCTCGTCCACTCTCTTTTCGGAAAAATGGGGATAGACGGTGTCGTTCTGAAGGAGCTTGCCCTGCTGGTCCACGCACACGACTTTGCAGCCGGTGCGGAACCCGGGGTCAATGGCGAGTACGTTCTTCTGCCCGAGAGGGGGCGCAAGCAGGAGCTGGCGGAGGTTTTCAACGAACACGTGGATGGCCTCTGCATCCGCCCGTTCCTTGGTCGCGACCCGCATCTCCGTTTCCATGGAGAGCGAGAGGAGTCGTTTGTAACTGTCGTGGACCGCGAGCCTGACCTGCTCCGACGCGGCGTTTTCGCCTTTCACGAAAAGAGTTTCAAGAAGCGCGAGCGCCTCTTCCTCGGGCGGTGTGGCGCGAAAAATCAGAAACCCTTCTTTCTCTCCCCGCCGCATTGCCAGGATGCGGTGCGAAGGCGCCGATGCAAGGGGCTCCTGCCAGTCGAAATAGTCCTTATACTTGATCCCCTCTTCTTCCTTCCCGGTCAGGATTTTGGTCTTGAACAGGCTTTTGGCGGAATAGAACTCGCGCATCTTTTGCCGTGCGTTCCGGTCTTCGTTGACCCATTCGGCAATGATGTCCCGCGCTCCGGCAAGGGCATCGACGGCGGACTCGACGCTTTTTTCCAGATCGACGAACGCGGCCGCTTCAGTTGCCGGGTCCACCCCCTCTTCCTGAGAGAAAAGCCGCAGTGCCAACGGTTCGAGCCCCTTCGCCCGGGCGATCATTGCCTTGGTCCGCCGCTTGGGCCGGAAAGGCAGATAAATATCTTCGAGTGCGGTCACGGTCGGGGCTGACAGGACTCTCGCTTTCAGTTCGTCGGTCAGTTTTCCCGTTTCCTCCAGTGATTTGAGGACGGCCTCCCGCCGTTTGTCCAGTTCCCGGAGCTGCGCGAGCCGGTCTCTGACAACGGTCACCGCCACTTCGTCGAGAGAACCGGTCGCCTCCTTGCGGTAGCGCGAGATGAAGGGGACCGTTGCGCCTTCATCAAGGAGAGCGGCGCAGGCCACTACCTGTTTTTCCGTCAAAGACAGTTCTGATGCGATAATCCGGATATGCTCTGATGTCATGATATTCCTTTGCGGGTCGGGATGAGGCGGGTATAGTAACAAAAGAAAGACCGGATGTAAAGCAGAGAGTCCACGAGGGCAAGGGCTATTTCCGGGTAAACAGGAACTCCCCTACGTAGAGGAGCAGCAGCACGAACCAGCCCGCCAGGATGATGAACTCGAGGGTCGCACGGTAGGATACGGCGAAATTTTCCGTTGCCATGGTGTAGACGTCTTCGAGGGTATCCAGCTTTTCCTTGATGTTCGCTTTCCAGCTGTCGAGATGGAATTTTTTGGATATGAGCGAATAGAGCTTTGCCGAGTACCAGTCGCCGATCAGTTTGATGTTCCGTTCCACGGCTTCCGACTCAAGGATGGACTGGGTCCGCGTCTCGATGATTTCCTTTACGATCTTCCTCACCTCGCCTGACCAGATGATGGGGAGCCGTTTCTTCGTGGCGCCGAGCCGAAGGGTCTTTTCCAGCCGCTCGTCGAGGTCGGCGGCGAGGATGCGCGATTTCAGGAGCTGAAGGTTGGCGATTTCGAAAAGCTCAATGTTGCTTCCAAAATCGCCGTCTGAATCGAATATGAACGCGCCGTCCCAGTCCACAATGGTAATATCGTCCTTGCCGTACTTCAGGTACGACGACAGCGTGGCCTGCACCTCTTCCTCATCGAGAGGCATACGCTCATTTTTGAGGAACTCGGCAATCCGTTCGCCGTACATGGACAAATACACTTCCGGGTCGCCGGTGTAGCCGGAGATGCAGTAAACGCTGTATTCCTCATCATATTCCCGGTCGCAGGTGAACTCTCTCAGGACACCCCTGCATTCGCTGATGAGCGATCGTTTGACGTCCAGCGTAACGTCGCCGAGGATGTCGTCCATGTCCAGGGACGCTTCGACCACAACCACGTCCGGCAGATAGGTCTTGACCAGAAAACCGACCTCGACCCCGTCGATCTGCCGTTTTTCCTGCCTGATGATTTTCTGTTTCGGGATGACGTCGGGATAACTCGGCGCGCTTTTCAGCGTTTTTATCTCGACGACCTCGGTAGTCGCGAAGTTGTCCTCGGTCTGGCCGATGAGAAAAACGACAAGCCTTCCGGGGATCGGCTTTACCTCTGGCTCCATGGTGCGCTCCTCTGTAAGAAAGGCAGGATCAGGACAGTTACGCGGACAGCATGCGACCACTCAATTCCTGTACTGATTAATTATAGCTCTTTAAGGACTTCGGAGGCAGAGAACCGCACGTTTTTCGTACGTAACACGGGAGCGGACCGGCTTGACTTCGGCGTCCTTTTTGTGACGGCGATTGTCTCAGGTTTCAGTGACTCCGGCAGGTCGGGGCAGAATGCAATGCACGGAAGGGTCTTCGTTATTTTCCGATGGTTTTGAGAATACCTTGCAGAAGGGCCGTCGGAGTGGGAGGACAGCCGGGGATGTATGCATCGACCGGTATCACCTTATTGATGCCGCCCAATGAAGCGTAGCTCTCGCCGAATATGCCGCCGGTGCGGCCGCAATCTCCGACAGCGACCACCAACTTCGGAGGAGGTGTTGCATTGTAGGTCCTTTTGAGCGCAATCTCCATGTTGCGCGAAACCGGTCCGGTGACCAGCAGCATGTCCGCGAAGCGGGGCGAAGCGGTAAAATGAATGCCGAAGCGTTCGCAGTTGTAGATCGGATTGTTGATTGCGTGGATTTCGAGCTCGCAGGCATTGCACGACCCTGCGTCTACCTGGCGAATGGCGAGACTGCCCTGAAAGCGCCGCCTGATGACCTCTTCGAGTTGCACGCCGATCTTTTCGATCCCCGGGTCGGCACTCGTGGGCAGCGGCTCGGTAACGATGCCGGTATGGAATATTTGTTTGAGGATTCTGATCATAAGGCTCCTGTTGCAATCACCTGGTAATATTTTTCAGCAGGCTTTTGCCGAAAAACACCGACCGTATTCATCAGCCTGCGCGTAGCGCCCGTGGTCTCATCTCCCGCGTCATACGTCGTGTCCCGAATAGGACTGATTAAAGCTCTTATTGCACACCGGGAAATCAGGGACGATGTTTCCGTGAATGCATTGTTCCAGCCCGATCCAGTTCAGGCTCGACGGGTCCCGGACCATGCAGCGGTTCACTTCACCTTTCGGTCCGGACTGGACCCAGTAGAGAATTTCCCCTCGCCATCCTTCGACGGCGGCGAAGCCGGACCGGTCCGGCAGCGGAGCTTCGATTGGCGCGGAAACAGGTCCGGCAGGGAGCGTGTCCAGTATCTCGCGGATGATACGGATGGAATCCCTGATCTCCTCCACCCTGACCCACGCCCGTGCATGGACATCTCCCGAAATAAGCACCGGCACCTTTGCGATGATGCGGTCATAGGGAGGAAAGGGCTGATGAATGCGGCAGTCCAGATTCAGGCCGCTGGCTCGGGCCGCGAACCCGACCATGCCGAGGTCCCGCGCCTTCTCCGGGCTCAGGATGCCCGTGTCGCGCACCCGGTCCTCGACGGAAGCGCTTTCATCGTAGATGGCCACGAGCCGCTCAAATTCTTTCGCCAGCCGGTCCATTTCTGCAAGGATCGTCGTGACGCCTTCGGCATCAATGTCGACCGCCGTGCCGCCGGGCACAATCCTGTCCATCAGGAACCGGTGGCCGAAAAGTTCGAGGTTCGTCCGGACCATCGTTTCTTTAAGCCGGTGGAATTGATACAGGAGGATCGCGAAAGCAACGTCGTTGCAGATCGCTCCCAGATCGCCGAGGTGGTTCGCGATCCGCTCCCGTTCAAGGAACAAGGCGCGGAGCCAGTGTGCGCGCTCCGGCGGCGTACTCCCGCTGATCGCCTCCACGGCGCGGCAATAAGCCAGGCTATGGGCGATTGTCGTATCGCCGGACACCCGGCCCGCCAACCGGAACCCGTCCTGCCATGTCAGGGATTCGAAGCGTTTTTCGATCCCCTTGTGTACATATCCCAGTCTCGCTTCCAGGTTGATGATGTCTTCTCCCACTGCCTGGAAGCGGAAATGGCCGGGCTCGATGATGCCGGCGTGCACCGGCCCCACGGGGATCTCGTAAACGCCCTCGCCTTCCGCCCGTATCCAGCGATATTCGCCGTACACTCTCGGCATGGCCGTGGAAGCGTCAAAGGTCTTTCTGAGCGGCCAGGCGTCTTTCGGCCAGTCTTCGTGCTTGATCCAGGGACGCGTGTCCGGATGGCCGGCCGGCGTCACTCCCATAAGACTATTCATCTGGCGCTCGAACCGGTATGCAGGGACAAATTTTCTCGTCAGGCTGGGAAAAGTCGGATCATCTGCCGGAGCATATGTTTTGACAATAAGATACTCCGTCTCTTTCCGGTAGCAGGCATAGATCCCGAAACCTCTTTCAAAAAGTGTTTCATCGGTCGCCCACTCTGCGGCAAGCAGGGCGTATTCCTTCTTCAGCGCCCCAGCCGCTTCTGCAAACCGCGCCCGGGGGACGGCAAGCATCACCAGGGGAGCAGGAAGCAGAGCATCGTCCCGCATCACATCAGCCCCGAGGGCCGTTCTCACGATTTGTTCCAGTTTACTCATTTTAATAGCCCCACTGCCGTCCGGAACCACCCGGCAAGAAACGGCGGTATATACAATCCCAGGACGAGTACGATCATCATATGAAGAATCACCGGTACGTGCGCGGCCTTCAGCCGGTGCTGGTACGGCGGCAGCTCACCTGAGACCATGGGCTGCATCCTCCTGAACAGCGCGGCAAAAGACACCCCGAGGCCGAGCAAAAGAAAGGGCGCGAACCACGGCGCGTCCTTGATCGTGGCGGTGAGGATCAGGAATTCGCTCGTGAAAACGCCGAAGGGAGGCATGCCCACGATTGCCATGACCCCGAGTGCCAGCCCCCATCCCACGAGGGGGTTTCCGCGAATGAGGCCTTTGATCTTTTCCATCTCCTGCGTCCGGTGCATCTGGGAAGCATGGCCCACGGTGAAGAATATGGAGGATTTGGTCAGGCTGTGGACCAGCATGTGCAGCAGGGCCCCGAACGTGGCAACCGGCCCGCCCAGTCCGAAGGCAAAGGTGGCTATCCCCATGTGCTCAATGGACGAATAGGCGAAGAGTCGCTTGATGTCCTTCTGCCGCAGGAGTGAAAAGGAGGCGACGATGATCGAGATGATGCCGAAGGCCATCATGATATAGCCCGAATGGTGCGTCCCGGTCGAGCCGTCCACGAGGACCTTGCACCGGACGAGCGCATACAAGGCGATGTTCAACAGGAGTCCCGAGAGCACCGCCGATATCGGGGTGGGACCTTCGCTGTGCGCGTCCGGAAGCCAGTTGTGGATCGGCACCAGGCCCACCTTGGTGCCGTACCCCACCATAAGGAACACAAAGGCCAGGGACAGGATGGTAGGCTCCAAGCGGTCGCTCACCTTGGCGAGGTTGGTCCAGTGCAGTGCCGCGCCGCCCTGACCGAGTACTTTTTCCGCGGCAAAATACAGGAGCACCGTACCGAACAGCGCGAGGGCGATGCCGACGCCGCAGAGGATAAAATATTTCCACGCTGCTTCGATCGCCGCCGGCGTGCGGTAAAGGGACACGAGCAGCACCGTGGACAGCGTCGCGAGTTCCATGGAGATCCAGAGAATGCCCACGTTGTTCGTGAGCAGGCAGAGCAGCATGGCGAAGATAAAGAGTTGGAACATGGAGTGGTAGAAGCGCATTCTCTTGTGGCCTATGGTGCCGTGCTCCCGCTCGCGCCGCATGTAACGCCTGCTGAAAATGGACGTGGTCATGGAAACGAATGCCGTGAGGACCGTCAGGTAGACGCTGAACGCATCGACGAAGAAGAAAGAGTTCCCTGCCAGGATCGGCCCGCGCTCATAGACTTCGAGCGCGAGTTTGACACTGGCAATGAAGGTAGCTCCCGAGCCGAGGATGTTCACTTCGGGCGCAATTTTCCTGTCGCCGACGAAGGCCAGGACCAGGGACGCGGCGATAGGGACGACCAACAGGACGATCAGTTCCATGAGAACCTCATTTCGATATATCAGTGTCTCGCGGAGGCACAGAGTGCGCAGAGTTTAAAAACGGTTCCCCTTTTGATTGTTTTTCAACGTTCTTTGCATCTTTGGGAGACAATTGCTTTCTTAATCCTCTTTTTTAATCCTCTTCCTTCAACCTCGCCATCTGGTCCACATCAAGGGAGTCGAAGGTCGTCCTGATGTGGAAGAAAAACATGCCGAATATGAACGCCGCGATCAGCAGGTCGAGGGCCACGCCCAGCTCGACCACGAGCGGCATGCCGTAGGTGGCGCTCGTGGCCGCGAACAGGAGTCCGTTTTCCATGGCAAGGAACCCGATGATCTGGCTGACCGCGTGTTTACGCGTGATCATCATGAGGAAACCGAGCATGACCGTGGCAAGGGCCACTGCCAGGGTCGAGCGCGTTACCAGGGTGGAAAGTTCCCTGATAGGGGCCGTCAGATGATAGGAAAAAATCACGAGCACGATTCCCATCAGCATGGTGGCGGGAATATTCACGATCGTTTCCACTTCACGGTGGATCTTCAATTTTACGATGAGCTTATGCAAAATATAAGGAAGAAGGACGACCTTCATCGAAAGCGTCAGAACGGACGAAATGTACAGGTCGTGGACCCCGCCGACATACCCGACGATAGCCGTACTCACGGCGAGCAGGAACCCCTGCCAGGCGAACAGGTGCAAAAGCGCGTTCATTCTCCGCTGAACGACGAGGGCAAACGCCGTAAGGAGGATAAGTGCCGCGAGAAGACTGTTGATTTGCGACGCAAGCTGCATGTTCATGTTTATACCTCGGTTCAAGCAGCAAGGGTCAAGTCGCAGGGAAATTCAGCTCCCTGCCGCTTGCTGCCTTTTCATTTCCCTACTCCAGCATGAAATACGACAGCATCCCGAGCGTGGCAAACAGAAACGCGCTCCCGAGGAATTCGGTGACCCGGAAGATCCGCATCTTCGCCAGACCGGTTTCGATCAATACCAGCCCGACTCCGACGATCCCCAGCTTGAACAGCAGGACCGGCAGCGCGAGAAGCACGGAAAGCAGGTCGTCAGACTGTGCGATCCCCCAGGGGAAGAACGACGCAATCCCCAGGGTAGTAAAGAGAAAGAGTTTCATCATGCTCGCCCACTCGATCAGCGCGAGGTGCCTCCCGGAATATTCGAGGATCATGGCCTCGTGGATCATCGTAAGTTCGAGGTGTGTGGCCGGGTTGTCCACGGGAACGCGGCCCGTCTCGGCCAAAGCGATCAGGATGAACGCAAGCAGCGCGAAAACCAGCGAAGGCCGGAGCAGCGAATGCCCCTGGGCAATGACGAGGGTCATGTGCGACAGGGACGTGGATTTGCTCACCAGGGAAACGGCGAACACGGCCATCAGCATGGCAGGCTCGGCCAGGGACGCGATGGTCATCTCCCGGCTCGACCCCATGCCGCCGAATGCGGTGCCGATGTCCATGCCCGCAAGGGCCGTGAAAAAACGTGCGATGGCAAAGAGCGCCACGAGCGCGATGACATCGGCAGTGGCGGACAGCGGCAGGTCGGTGCACAGGAAGGGAATGATGCCGCCTGCCATCACCGAGACCCCGAAGACCAGATAAGGCGTAAACCTGAATATCCACGATGCGTTCTCGGCAAGCGTCACGTCCTTGGCCAGGAGTTTCCGGATGTCGCGGTACGGCTGGAACAGGCTCGGCGAGGTCCGGCCCTGGAACCAGCATTTTACCATCTTCACCCATCCCGCAAAGAGCGGGGCGGCAAAGAGAAGCACACCGATTTGGAGAATTTCTATGAGGAGCGGATGGATCGTCAAGGACGTCTCCTTAAAATAAAATCTTGGTCACCGAAGAAGCTCGTGCACCCATGATATTCGAAAATCGGTTTTTCACCTGCATTCCCATTCTCCCTCTGTGGCCGTGATGATGTGCCTTTCTCATTTTGAGAATATCAGCAGAACGAGGATCGTCACAAAGGAGTAAATGAGATAAACCTGAATACGGCCGTGCTGCATGCGCCCGATCCTTCGCGACAGCCAGAAACTGGCGTCAACAACAGGCTGGTAGAGCAGCATCCAGAACCGGTCGCCCACCCGCAGATGGTAGTGCATCCGTTCGGGAAATGCCGGATGCGTTTCCGGCGGGAGCTGCCGTACGTGTTCCTTGATGCTGAACAGAAATCCGAAGATCCTGCGCAAGGGCATGGAAAACGACGTGGCGGTGTACTGCATTCGGGGCGTAACCTTTTCGAATCCGCAGTCCCAGAGCGGCGCGCGATGAATGGCGCCGGGACGGCTATGGAGGAGCAGATACGTCACGATCACGACGGCCAGGATGCCTGCGAACGCTATCGGCGCGGCATAGGAGGCCCGTTCTGCGGCAATCGGCGTGAGCCACATCCAGCCGACGCCCGAGGCGGACGCGGCAATGGTGCCGCCGACCAGTTTCTCGGCGATGGGGTCCATCCAGGTGATCACGTAGGTAGGCAGGATGCCGAGCCCCAGGCACGTCAGCGCGCCGAGCAGCATGCCGATCCGCATGGACCAGCCGGCCTCGTGAACGTTGCCGTGGTGGTGTCCGCGGGGGTGTCCCAGGAACGTAACGCCGAAGGCTTTTACGAAACAGGCCGCTGCAAGCGCGCTCGTGAGGGCGAGGAGCGCGGCGCCCAGCGGGATCAGCAGGTTCAGGAGCGGGCTGGGCAGCGCCGGAGAGAGCAGAAAAGCCTGGTAAGTGAGCCATTCCGATACAAACCCGTTAAAGGGCGGCAGCGCCGATATCGAAATGCAGCCGATCAGGAACAGGACGGCCGTCCAGGGCATGAAGCGGATAAGGCCGCCCATCTCTTCCATGTTGCGCTCATGCGTAGCGTGGAGCACGGCGCCGGCGCCCATGAAAAGGAGCCCCTTGAACATCGCGTGGTTCAACGTGTGATACAAGCCGGCGATGAGCGCGAGGGAGGCCAGGAGGGACATGTGAAAGGAAGTGAAGATCATGGCCAGACCGATGCCGATGAGGATGATGCCGATGTTCTCCACGGAATGGTATGCGAGCAGCCTTTTCAGGTCGTGCTGCATCAACGCATAGAGGACCCCCATGACGGCCGACACCAGGCCGAAGACAAGGACAAGCGCGCCCCACCACCAGGGGAAATTATGGATCAGGTCGAAGACGACGCGCACGATCCCGTAAATGGCGGTCTTAAGCATCACGCCGCTCATGAGGGCCGAGACATTGGACGGCGCCACAGGATGGGCCTCGGGCAGCCAGATGTGGAGCGGGATCACGCCGGCCTTCGCGGAAAATCCGAAGAATGCAAGGAGAAAGGCCGCAGCTGCCAGCCCTGCCGGCAGCGGTGCCGCGCGCATGGCGTCGAAGGTGTAATTTTGAAAACCCGAGAACCCCGTCGTGAGCCCTGCCATGATGCCGAAGGAGAGCAGTATGGCGATGGCGCCCACATGGGCAACGACGAGATAGAGGAATGCCGCCCTCCTGTTTTCGATTTTTTCGTCTTCGAAGAGCACAAGAAAGTACGAGGCAGCCGCCATCATTTCCCAGGCGATCATGAAGAAGAAGGCGTCATCGGCGAGGACTACCAGGAACATTCCGGAAATAAAAAGCGTGTAAAAGACCACGAGGCTTGTCACGGGCCGGTGGCCCAGAAAGCCTTTCACGTAGCCGATGGAATAAATAGACACAAAAAACGAAAGCAAACTGATGACCGTGAGAAAAAATCCGGAGAGCAAATCGAGCCGCAGATGGAAAGGAAGGTCGGGCAGGCCGACGGGCAGGACCACCTGATATACGGCAGTACTGGCGACCGTCCAGACCCCTGCGACGGCAGCGAGAAGAGACGCGACACTCGCGAGGGAAAAACCGACGTTGATGAGGAGGCGTTGGTTCAGGCGCAGGACCGGCGTCAGCGCGAGCAGGAGCAAAAGCGCCGCAAAAGATGAGGATACGATGCTGACAGGTGAAAGAACCATTCCCTTACCTCCCTGTAGATCCCTACATCTTAACCTGAAATAAATCAGTTCTTGTGAAGCCCCGCCGGCAGAACGGGGAGGCCCTTTGAAGCAATGCGGTATCCCGCAGCAGCAGACATCCGTGAAAGACGAGCCCTTCGCGAAGGCGGCTCAAATCACCCGTCAGTCGGGGGGCTGCAGCGGCCGCGGGGTTAACACTGCGTGATGCCGGGCCCCCGTTCACTTCGTGTACTTTTCAATGAGCTGTGAAAGACCTAAGACGATCGAAACCGGTGTCGGCGGGCATCCGGGGATGAAACAATCAACGGGGATTACATTTGCCGCTCCGTTCGTGACTGCATAGCTGTCCTTGTAAATACCGCCGTCCCGCGCGCAATCGCCGCAGGCCACGACGAGCCGCGGCTCCGGTATCGCGCCATAGGTCCGCTTAAGGGCCGGCGCCATCTGCCGGGATACGGGACCGGTGACGAGCAGAACATCGGCATGCCGCGGCGATGCAACGAAATCAATGCCGAACCGCTGGATGTCGTAGATCGGGTTGGTAAGTGCCGTGCACTCCCATTCGCACGCATTGCATGAACCTGCATCCACCTGTCTGATGCGAAGCGACCTACCGAAGATTGTATCAATCTTTTTTTGAAAGTCAACCATCTTCGACGCCTGTTCCGGCGTCACGTTGAACCCCACGGGAAACGGGATGGCCGGTTTTTTGGTGATTATGTTTTTCAGAATCTCTTTCAGCATGATATAGTCTCTCGTTACGCAGGCTGCAGCCTGCGGCTGCAATAAGCTCCAAACTATCTACTCTCTCCCGCTACAAGTCCGTCCCGGAGTACGAAAGATTGAAGCTCTTGTTGCACAGCGGGAAATCCGGCACGATGTTCCCGTGTACGGCAAACGGCACGGCAGGCCAGTTACAGAACGAAGGAGAACGGGGCTTGACGCGAAGCGGTTTGCCGTCCTTGTTCGCCATGACCCAGTAAAACAACGAGCCGCGCGGCGATTCAGCATAGCCCAGGGCGGATGCATATGCAGCGACAGGCTTGACCGGCACGGTCAGGCCGCCCTGGTAACCGCTTTCGATAAGCGCCTGGACCATCGAGATCGAGCATTCTATTTCTTCCGATCTGACCATCGTGCGGGCAAGGACATCGCCCTTTTCAAGGGTATGTGCTTCAAAGATCAGCCGATCATACAAGACGTGGGGATGCGACTTCCGCAGGTCGTCGGGCAGGCCGGAAGCGCGTGCGGCAACGCCGGTAACGCCGAGTTTGCGCGCAATATCCTTCGACAACCTGCCCGTATTTTCGAGCCGTTCAACATGAGAAACCGAAGTGAGCAAAAGTTCCCTCAGGTCTTTATAATCCTTCGTTGCCTGGTCAACGGTCTTCAGAATATCGTCTGCCTGGGCGAACACGTCCGCCCTCACGCCGCCGACAACGGTAAGGCCGCGCAGATATCTGCTGCCCGTGAGCCGTTCATTGAGCTGCATAAGCCGTTCCTTGATGACGGCGCCGTTCATGTAGCCCACGCCGAAGGCCGTACCCGCGCACATATTGCCGATATCGCCGATGTGATTGTAGAGCCGTTCCAGTTCGAGCACAAGCGTTCTGACTGCAGCCGCTTTCTCGGTGATCTCCATGTCCATCATCCGCTCGACCGCCATGCAATAGGCAACGCCGTGCGCAAACGAAGAAGTGCCTGAGACCCTCTCGGCAAGCTTCACGCCTTCGACGAACCCCATTTTTTCGAACTGTTTTTCCGTCCCCTTGTGGGTATAGGACAGGCGGGGTTCGAGAAAGAAGATGGTCTCCCCGACGGCGCTGAACCGGAAGTGTCCCGGTTCGATGATCCCGGCGTGCACCGGACCCACGGGGATTTCTACGATTCCTTCACCCTCGACCTCCATGAACGGGTGAGGAACTTTGATCATGGTCCCCTCTTCCCATTCCTTGAGGTCGGATCCGGAAATCGACCAGTCTTTGCGGAGCGGATGAGAGTCTGCCGGGAACGCCTCGTGAAAGACCAGTCTGCGCTGATCAGGGTGCCCCTCGGGGATCAGACCGAACATATCCATGATTTCGCGTTCGTACCAGTGTGCGGCCGGGACACGGCTCGTGATTGACGGAAAGCGGGGCTCGGCGGGCGGTACGGAAAGGACAATGATAAAAAAGCGGTCTGCGCCGGGCGCGGAAAAGACCGCGTAGATCCTGAAAACGCCGTCCTTCTCCCGTTCGTCGGTTGCAAACATGGCCCGCAGGGGCGCATGGAGGTCCTCGAACAGATAGTGGCAGATGCTCCTGAAATTATCGCTCTTTACCTCGATGTACGACTCATTCAGGCGCTCTGTCGTTTTAATCGCATGTTTAAGGACCTTTTCCATCACTTTGCTCCGAGGACCTGCACACAGGTTTTGATCGTCGTGTCGATGAACCCGGGCACTTTGAAACCGAGTACAACGACCGACAAGGCCATCGCGATCATAACGGCGTTGGACAGCACCCCGCCGAAAGTCAGGCCTTGGGGCTGATGTACGGCATCCGGACTGACCGCGTCATCGGGATTGCCGAACAGCATTTTGCCGAAGCCGGAAAGGACCCCGTAGAATACGGTAACCACGAAAAGCAGGAACAGAATCACCGCCGGCCACAGCCCGCGGTCCACCCCCGCTTTAAGCACCGTAAATTCGCTCACGAAAATATTGAACGGCGGCGTACCCGACAGGGAAAGCGCACCGATAAAAGTAAGCGTGCCCAGGAGCGGCATGGAGGTGAGCACACCGCGCACGTTCGCAATGTTCGTGGAGCCGAAGCGCGCTTGGATCTTGCCCGAGGCGAAGAACATGAGGGGTTTTGAAATCGCATGGTTCAAAATGTGAAGGAGCGCGCCGTAAATGCCGACGGGACCACCGATACCGAAGCCCAGGGATATGATGCCCATGTGTTCGATGCTGCTGTAGGCGAGAAGCCGTTTGAAGTTGTCCTGCACCAGAATAAAGATGGACGATATGCCGACGGAAATGAGGCCGAAGACGATGAGCAGGTTGCCGGTGAATCCGCTGCCCGTCGATGGTTCGACGATCGAGACAAAACGAATGATGCCGTAGAACGCCGTGTTCAGGAGGATGCCCGAAAGCAGCGCGCTGATGGGGCTCGGCGCCTGGCTGTGGGCGTCGGGAAGCCAGTTGTGCATCGGCGCAAGGCCTGCCTTCGTTCCGTATCCGACAAGCACGAAGAGGAAAGCGAGTTTCATGGTCTCGGGGTTCAGCTTATGCGCGACGCCCCGCAGTTCGGTCCAGTTCAGCGCTCCTTCGGTCCCCATAACCGACGTGGAAGCGTAGTAGGCTATGAAGGTCCCCAGGAGTGCAAAGGTGATCCCGACGGTGCAGAGGATAATATACTTCCAGGCCGCCTCTACGGCGAGCGGTCGTTTATGGAAACCGAGGCCGATGAGCAGCGCCGAAACGATCGTCGTGGCCTCGATCCCCATCCACATGATGGCGAGGTTGTTCGCCATGGTCACGAGCAGCATCGTAAAGATGAAGAGGTGAAACAGTCCATAATAGGTCCTCACCCCGCGGGGGTTCATAAGCCCGGCCTCGAACTCGTGTTCGAGATAGCTGATGGAGTACATTGCCGATGCAAGGCTCAGAAAGAGCACGAGCGCCATGATGTAACCCGAAAGGGCATCCATGGAGAATGCGTCGTTCCACGCTGAAACCGGCCCGGCCAAAGACGCGGTAATGACCGGAAACGCAGCTGCCACAAGAGCAATCGTGCCTGCGAGACTCACGTAGCCCGCAAGGCGCGGGTTCCAGATGTTGTAGCAGATGACCGCGGTAACGATCGGTATGATGATCAGTGCAATCACTTTTTCCTTTTCTTTCGGACTCTGAACTTTGAACTCCGAACTATCCTTTCAGCACCGTCAGCTTGTCCAGGTCCGCCGAGGCAAAGGCCCTCTTGATCTGGATGGCGAATATGCCCAGAATGAGGACGCCCATGAGCATGTCGAACAGTACGCCGAGTTCGATCATCGTCGGCATGCCGAAGGTCAGCGAGAACCCCGCAAGGAAGAGGCCGTTCTCCATGAACAACAGTGCGATCACGATCGTCAACGCCTTCTTTCTGGTAATCATGAGAAACAGGCTGATAAGGATCACGGCGATGGATATTTGGAGCACGTTCCTCGAAAATCCGGTGACGAAAATGCCGTCTTTGAGAGACGCGTACACCACGGCGACCAGGATGCCCGATATCGCAAGCGACAGCGAGTTGCTGACGTAGGGTTGGACCTCATGGGTCACGCGCATCTCGCGGATGATCCTGCGGAGAAAAAGAGGGATGATGATGCCCTTTGTAGCCAGGGTCAGCAGGGCCGCGATGTACAGGTGCGTCTCCCCTGAGAGGACCGCAACAACGGCGACCAGGCTCGCCAGGAGCCAGGAATTGATCACGTAGGCCTTCACGTAGGACTCTATGCTCTTGAAGGCATTCAGGGTCACTGCCGTCAGGAGGATGCCGACGGAGATAAAGTCGATTATGGAAAACGCTTCTATCCAGGATTTCATATCACTGCGCTCCCTTTCCCATTAACCACGCCTGCGGCGTGTCGTCACTTCCCCAGCATGATATGCGTCACCAGGGACAAAAACGCCAGAACAAAAGCGCCGCCGAGGATCGAAGGAAGCTGAAAAAACCGCACTTTCGCCCTCGTCGACTCTACAAGCGCCATGAGGAGTGCCAGGGCAATCATTTTAGCGGCATAGATGGCCGATGCCGTGGCGAGGGAAGCGCTCCCGGCGGCCTGCATCATGCCGAAGGGGAAAAAGATGTCCGCCGCGAGCGTGAACAGCACCATTTGCTTGATATAATGCGCCCATTCCATAAGGGCCAGATACCGTCCTGAATACTCCAGGACCATGCCTTCATGGATCATCGTCAGCTCCAGGTGCGTATCGGGGTTGTCGACCGGCACCCTGCCTGTTTCCGCAACGATCGCCACCACGAACGCCGACAGAGCGAGCAGGTGCGACGGCGTATAAACGGTGCTGGAAGCGGCGGCAATGCGTGCAATGTTCGTTGAACCCGCGGAGATGGCCGCCGTAAAGAGCGCGAGCATCATCATGGGTTCGACCAGGATCGCGACGGTCATTTCGCGGCTGCTCCCCTCTCCGCCGAAGCCGGTCCCCGCGTCGAGCCCGGCGAGGGCCATGAAAAACCGCGCCAGGGCGAAAAGATAAATGAGCGCTATCACATCGCCCATCATGGTGTACGGCGATGCCGTGGACACCACCGGCACGATCACGGCTGCAGCGATGGTTGCCGTAAAAACGACATAGGGGGTCGCTTTGAAAACCCAGGACGTAACAGTTGAGACGACCATGTCCTTTTTAAACAGGCGCTGGAGATCATAGTAGGGCTGCAGCACGCCCGGGCCGACGCGGCCCTGCATGTTCGCCTTGAGTTTCTTGATCACTCCGTTCACGAGGGGAGAGAACAGGATGATTATGAGAAATTGAAAATATTCCATGGTTTGCTTTATGTCTTACCTGGCCCCTGACCCATGTCCCTTGACCCTGCCTTCTTACGTTCCGAAAATCAACAGCACGATCAGCGTGATCAAAATATATCCCAAATAGAGCTGAAGGCTCCCCGACTGCAGCAGCTTGACCCTGCCCGCGACCGTGTTGATGGACCGGGTTATCGGTTCGTAGAGGTACCGCTCAAAGAACGGCGTGATCTCGCCTCCGTATCGGATCGCCTGGACGAAAAACGGTTTTACGAGATACCGGACTTTAAGATCGCGGCTCGGGAGATAGATGCGTTTATAGATAATGCGGAGCGGCTTGGTAAATGCCGTGGCGGTATATTGCATGCGCGGTGAAAGACCGCGTATGCCGCAGGCCCAGGAATCGGCATACACCGTCCGCCTCTTCCCTCCGATGGCCCGGATAAAGACCAGTGCTGTGGCCAGCAGGACCGTCATCGTGGCGAGCAGAAAAGCGGGCGACAGCGACGCTGACGTTTGCCCGATGCTCAATATGCCGTGCTGCTCCAGCGCCGCGGTCGCGCCGGTGATGGCAAAAACCGCAGGAAGCAGGATTGACAGGGCCGACCCGGGGAAGAGGCCGAGAAGAAGGCAGGGCACGGCGAGCAGCGCCGTTCCGATCAACATGGAACGCGACGCTTCGCGGGCCTCCCGCGCCTCTGCAGTCCTCGGCGTGCCGAGGAAGGAAATGCCGAAGGCCTTCACGAACCCGGCGGCGGCAATGGCGCCGGTGAGGGCGAGGGCCGCACCGCCCAGCGGTGAAACGATCTTCGCCGTGATCGACGGCGCCTGGAAGCCGAGCAACAGCGACTGGTAGGTGAGCCACTCGCTCACGAAACCGCTCATCGGCGGCAGCGCACAGATCGAGAGCGACCCGGCGAGAAAGAACAGCCCCGTGAAGGGCATGCGCTTGAGCAGTCCCCCCATTTTTTCCATGTTGCCCGTGCCCGTGCCGCGGATGACCGACCCCGCCCCGAGGAACAGCGCGCCCTTGAAGAATGCGTGGTTCAGCACATGGAACAGCGCCGCCGTGAGCGCGATTGCGGACAGGGTGTGCAGTCCGTTGCTCTTGAACATCATGGACGCGCCCACTCCCAGCAGAATGATCCCGATGTTCTCGACGCTGGAATAGGCGAGAAATACTTTCAGCTCGTTCTCGATGATCCCATACAGGATGCCGAGCAGGGCAGACACCGCGCCGACGGCGATGACCGTGATCCCCCACCATTCGGGCCCCTGGCCCATGACGTCCATGCAGATGCGGATTATGCCGTAGATGCCCATTTTTACCATGAGGCCCGACATCAAGGCCGCCACGTGCGGAGGAGCGACCGAATAAGCGCGCGGGATCCAGGTGTGGAGCGGGATTATGCCTGCCTTGGTGCCGAACCCGATGAGCGCACAGACGAAGACAACGGACTTGACGCCGACCGGCAATCCGGAGAGGCCTTCCTTCATGCCCTCAAAATCCATTTTCCCCGTCGCACGGTAGAGGATGAAGAACAGCACGATGATGAATGCCGTCCCGATATGGGTCATCACGGCATAGAACAGTCCGGCGCGGGACGCTTTGTCCGTCCGCTCCGTCGTCACGAGCAGATAGGAGGCGATCGCCATCGTTTCCCAGGAGACCAGGAACGTGAAGATGTTTGCCGACAGCACGACGGCGTAGAGACTCAGGATCAGGATGTTGTAAAAAAATCCCATGAGGCCGGCCCGCGCCAGATCGCGCGAAAAGCCGATGGAGTAGAAAGAGGTGGCAAACGTGACAAGAGAGATGACAATGACAAAGAAACCGGAAAGCGCGTCACCGCGCAGGGCAAACTCCAACAGCGACGTCACCGAGGTCGCATGAAATGTTGCGGGGGCGGAGACCGTAAGGGAAAATCCGAGAAAGAGAAAGCTGAGAGATCCGAGCAGGGAGAGCAGATAGGCCGTTGTTCTGATTTTTTTTGCTGGTACGAGTGTTGTGCCTGCGCTGATTGCGAAGAAGAGAATACCTGAAAGAAGATACTGTTCCGTTTCCATCTAACAAAAAATTCCGTTCTGTCAAAAACCGGGTTTTACAGAAAAACCGCGATACGGTGCTGTAGTATATTCCATTAAGTCGTTTTGTCAAGAAAAAATTAGGCGGCCGTCTTCGCGGCGTTTTATGAGGGCATGTCCCGGAGGAAGAGCGGGCCCGGCAGCCGCGCCGGTTGCGGCCTACTTATTATCCTCATCTACTGCTGTTTTCAGCATTTCCAGAATATCCGGGATGGCCGAAGTCACCCGGTTCCAGTTCGGGATGAGCGGCGTGCCCATGGGGTTTTCCATGAAAAATTTCGACGCCTGCGTTATGGCCCGCGCAAAGGCCTCCACCGCCTTCGCTTCCTCATGCCGGTCGAAATCCAGCCCGTTGATGGAGGCATCTGCCTCGTACTTCATGAGCGTATCCTCGGCGAGCCTCAGATAGGCCACGGAAAGAGATTTGAACAACCCTTCGGAGAACACGACGCCTTCCGAAGCAAGGGTCCTGAAAATGGATTTGCAGATATCAATGGTCATTTTCATCAGGCCTTTTTCCGGGTCTTCAGCCGAAAGCTCCTGGTGTTTGTGTTCATAGGTCGCTGCGATGTCCACCTGGCAGACGCGGCGCGGAGAATAGTTGCGGTAGACCTCTGCAAGGGAACCGACCTCGAGGCCCCAGTCCCAGGGGATCCTGTTCACCCGCGCCACGTCGGTGGTCATGCAAAACTCGCCGGAGAGAGGATAGCGGAAGCTGTCGAGGAACATAAGGAACAGGTGCTGCCCGATGAGCTGCTGGAGGGACCGGACGAGGGGCGTTACCAGGAGACGAGTGACCCGGCCGTGCATTTTGTTCGTTACCCTGCTGTAAAACCCCTTGCAGAACACATAGTCCAGATTGGGACTCGCTACGGGGTAGCAGAGGCGGGCCAGCATCTCCCTGCCGTAGTTGACGATATCGCAATCATGGA
>CAVYLT010000027.1:0-8025 GCA_963769335.1 Nitrospirota bacterium
GCCCCGCAGGTGAATTCGCGGTCGATCAAAGACGCGACAGTCGCTCTCGAAGAAGCAGTCGCGCACAGCTTTAAGATCCTTGTGGGTGAAGATGCCGTGAAAGCAAAAGAAGCGTTCCGCAAAGAAGAAGAGCGTGCGAAGCTGGAAGAGCAGCTTTCCGCCAAAGAAGAAGAGATACGCAAGGAACTCAGTGCTTACCTGTCGGAGACGCAAGACGAAGAAGGGGCTGAGGAGCCGTCCGAAGAGGAACCGGGAGCCGAAGAACCTGATATGGATGCGGAGGAATCCGGTGAGTCGGAGCCGGAGCCCGAGGAGTAGAACAGGTGGAACAGCGCGACCGCTTGCTCGGCCGGCGCATACTGCTCGGCGTAACCGGCAGTATCGCCGCATACAAGGCCGTTGAACTCGTGCGCAGGCTGAAGGACCGGGGGGCCGAAGTCCGCGTGGCAATGACGAAGAATGCCGCGTCCTTCGTTTCACGTCTCACGTTCGAGACGCTGAGCGGTCTTCCGGTGCTCTGCGAAGAATTTGCGCACGAGGGCCGGCCCGCGATCGGTCACATCGAAATCACCAATGGACTGGACCTCGCCCTCATCGCGCCTGCTACGGCCAACATCATTGGAAAGCTCGCCGCCGGTATAGCCGACGACTCGTTGACGACCGCCCTCATGGCCAGTAAATGTCCCTTGATGATCGCTCCTGCCATGAACGAAAGGATGTATCGTAACCCGGTCCTGCGAAGGAATATCGATACGCTGAGCCGGCTGGGGGTCAAGTTCATAGAACCTGAATGCGGCAGCCTCGCATGCGGAGTTATCGGCGAGGGCCGGCTCGCGGAAACGGACAGGATCATTCGGGAGCTTGCGTCACTGTTCGTGCCGAAAGACCTTGCAGGCCGCACCGTACTCGTCACCGCAGGGCCGACGCGTGAGCCCATCGACGCCGTCCGTTTTATCAGCAATCCATCGACCGGGAAAATGGGCTATGCACTTGCCGTTGCCGCAAAGGAGCGGGGCGCTGACGTCGTACTCATTTCGGGGCCTACCCAGCTTCGCCCGCCGCTGGACGTGCGGTTTATTCCCGTCGTCAGTGCAGCTGACATGCACGCTGCAGTCAAAGAGCAAGCACCCCACAGTACGATCGTTATCATGGCAGCCGCAGTATCCGATTTTACTCCCCTCCAGACCTCCAGCCGGAAGATAAAAAAAGACGAAGCGTCAACGTCGCTGCAGCTTCAGCGTACCGTGGATATTCTGAAAGAGCTCGGAGCGAATAAGGGAGAGCGAATGCTCGTCGGGTTCGCTGCTGAAACGGACGATGTGGAGCAGAATGCAATGCGGAAATTGAATGATAAAAATCTCGATATGATCGTTGTAAACGATGTCCTCCGGAGCGGATCGGGTTTCGGCACCGATACCAATGCCGTAACGATCATAGATCGGACCGGAAAAAGAACCGAACTCCCGACCGTGACAAAAGATGAAGTCGCCCGTATCATCATAAACGCTGCAATAGAACTCGGAAAACAGAAAAGCTCCTGACGACGTGTATTCTTGCTTCCTCCCCGGGGCCTCCTCCCGCGCAGTTTCAATCATTCTTGACAAATAAAATTTGTCAACCTATAATAGCTCGTAAGCTACAATTTCCTGTCGGATTTATATCGTAACGAAATGGATCGTAATGGATAATTTTGAGCTGTTACAGAAGACCGTGCTCTTTAGAGGGAGCAGCAAAGACGATTTGGATCTCGTCATGGGACTGTTCCAGGAGCGTCAGATCAAGCAGAATGCCGCAATTTTTGCGGAGAAAATGCCTGCGGAAGCGCTCTATATCGTGAAAAACGGCACCGTCAAGATCACGATGATGGCAGGGGAAGGAGAAGAAATGGGGCTCCTGCTCCTCGGGCCGGGTGAATTTTTCGGAGAGCTTGCTCTCGTGCAGGAAGATGTCAGACTGGTGAACGCGCGTGCTGAAACCCCCGTTGATCTTCTGCTCATTACGCGAAAAGACTTTCAGGCGCTTCTTGACCTGGAACCGCGCATGGGCGCCCGGATGCTTACCGTCATAACAAAACTGCTTGCCATGCGCATCAAAGCGTATAATGAAAGGCTCAAGGAACTCCTCTTCTCATGATCCTCGCGGGGATCGACATCGGTACGAATACCTTTCGACTGCTTATCGCTGATGCTGGTCCCGGTTCTTTCCAAGAGCTGACTTCCGACCGTAGAATTACTCGTCTTGGACAGGACCTTGACCGGCGCGGCACATTATGTCCCGAAGCCATGAAACGGTCATTCGACGCCCTTGGCGAGTTTCAAAAAAGTATCGAGAAACAGGGAGCATGCTGCACCTCTGCCATCGGTACCAGCGCACTCAGAAAAGCGGAAAATGCTTCCGTCTTTATCGATCAAGTCCGGCAACAGACGGGACTGGTTGTTCGGGTCGTAAGCGGCGAAGAAGAGGCACGGCTTACGCTCCTGGGCGTCGAGCAATCGCTCGCGGGGCCCGAAGGAAGCCGCAGCAACGCCCTCGAAGCCGCGATCGTCATGGACATCGGCGGGGGCAGCACGGAACTCATGGTAACGCATCACGGGGAAAAAACCGTTACGGTGAGTTTGCCGCTCGGAGCAGTATATCTTACGGATCGGTTTATAAAGCACGATCCTCCTTCACAGGAGGACCTGACCGGTCTCAGACGTTTCGTCCGTGAAGAGCTTGAGGCCGGCGCAAGGGTGCTGCAGCCCGCCCGCAATAGTGTTTGTATCGGCACCGCCGGTGCGATTACGACGCTTGCTGCTATTGATCTGGGACTCGACCGCTATGACCCGGAAAAAATCAACCGGAAGGCGCTGACCCGTGAATTCATCGATGCTATTATTCTGAAGCTGGCGTCACTGAAACGGGAAGAAAGAAAGAGGGTTCGGGGACTGGACCCGGGCAGGGAGGATATCATCCTCGCGGGGTCGATCATAGCTCAGGAGATCATGCATCGGTTCGGTTTTGCCACGCTGGTCGTAAGCGACTGGGGATTGCGGGAAGGCATTGTGATCGACTTGTTCGACAGACTGAGCAAAAAGAACTGATTAAGAAACGCGCCGAAACCGGACAGATCGGTCCTCCGAAAACAGGATTGCGGCACATCGTACACCGATCACGTTGTCATGAATCGGCTTTATTCCTCTTGAGTAGTGATGAATGCCGGAGAAGAGGTTTTGCAGCATGCAGGAAGCTCGAATACTGATTATGGATGATGAGGAAACGGAACGCCGCAGGATTGAAGACTACCTGGTGAAGCAAGGGTACGATGTCGTTGCGGTCGGCACGGTCCCGGATGCCGTCGAAGCGATCAGGCGCGACCGGTTCGATGTGTTCCTCACCGATTGCAACATCCCCGGCGTGGACGCGCTCAAAACATCCGACGAAGTGCGAAGAATTAATCCTGACCTGGCGGTGATCATTATGACCGCTTTCGGAACCATTGAAACCGCGGTGAAAGCCATCAAGGCCGGCGCTTACGATTATCTTCCGAAGCCGCTCGATCTTGATCAACTCGTCGTTCTCATCGGACGGGTATCGGAACGGCAAAACCTTATCCGCGAAAACTCGGAGCTGAAAGAACGCCTGCGGGAACGATACAAGTTTGACGAGATTGTAAGCACCAGCAGCGCGATGGAAGAGGTATTGAGCCTTGCCGGCAGGGTTGCCGGAAGTAATGCCACAGTGCTCATCCGCGGTAAGAGCGGAACCGGCAAAGAACTGCTCGCCAAGGCGATTCACTATCACAGCCCCCGGGCAAATTATCCGCTTATCAAGGTAAATTGCGCCGCTTTGCCGGAGACACTGCTCGAGAGCGAACTTTTCGGCCACGAGAAAGGGGCCTTCACCGGTGCGACCGTGCGCAGGATCGGCAGGTTCGAAGCGGCCGACAAGGGGACGCTTTTCCTCGACGAGATCGGCGAACTGACGCCGGGTATGCAGGTGAAACTTCTCCGCGTGCTCCAGGAACGCGAGTTCGAACGCGTTGGCGGCAACCAGACGATCAAGACCGACGTCCGTCTGATCGCCGCTACCAACAAGGACATCGAAAAAGCGATCAGGGAAGGTTCGTTCAGAGAAGATCTTTATTACCGCCTCAATGTCGTTTCCGTAGTCATTCCCCCGCTTCAAGAGCGAAAAGAAGACATCCCCGGGCTCATGGATTTTTTCATTAAAAAGTACGGCGAGGAAAATAAAAAACAGATTGTCGGTATGTCTGCGGATGCGCGGGACCTTCTTATGCGATATAACTATCCCGGCAATGTTCGCGAACTTGAAAATATCATCGAACGGGCCGTTGTACTTGCAAAGAGAGGACTTATCACGGCGAAAGACCTCCCGATCCATGTCCAGGCGGTCACGGAGGAGGGAAAGACCCCGATGGCCCGCTTGAGCGGCTCGTTGAATGAGACGTTGGATACGATGGAGCGCGGCCTCATTATCGATGCGTTGAAAGAGACCGGAGGAATTCAGACGCGGGCCGCGGAGCGGCTCGGTATCAGCGAGCGCGTGCTGAGATATAAATTAAAAAAATATAGTATAAAGGCTGACGGCTAGGGGTGAGAAAAACAGAGCGTTGAACGATTATGCGGAAAAGTGAATTGTGTTCCTGCCGGATCGTGATACGGGAATATTGTCGAAGGCCGCGTGACCACACGGTTGTATCGTTCATCCTCATGATATTCTTTCAGGTTTATTTTGAGGCTGCAGTTGTTGCAGAAACCGCAGCAGACGCCTTTCTGACAGCAAGCAGTACTGTCTGCCGTGGCGAATGTCTTCCCGTGACGGCTTTCGGGGACACCGCCCCTGAGGTTACCATGCATCCGTGATGGAAAAGAACTGTTCCCGCTGTTCGGATTTTTATCTATTGCCGGATATTATTTATGACAGCGAGTGCAGTTCTTTTGGTCCTTAACGTCGAAGCCCTTCTGCCCGTTGTGACATTTGCCGCAGAAGTCCCCTTTGGTGATCTTGCTCATGTCCATCTTATACGAACCCTGCGCCATCTGGAAAATCTGGTAATGGCATCCCGTGCATTTCAAGCCCTGTCCATTCACATGTTTGTCATGGCTGAAAACGACTGGTGAGGCGTTTTTGGGCGTGAACGTCAGGTCGCCGCCGCCTACCTTTTGTCCAAAAACGCTGAAAGGAATCATCAGGCAGGCAAGCACCAGCAATACAATAATCAACCTTGAGCTTTTCATAATCTTCTTCCTCCCCGTAGTGCCGTACTGTCTCGTTGCCGCATTTTACACGCAGTTTACAAGTGGTGTAATTATAGCAAGACACCTTGTATTGTTCAAGTACTTTCTCTTGCATCGGCCTTCCAAGCAGGTATTCCGGTCCTTCAGAGAAAAAATCTGTTATAATAAAACCATACGATTACACCACCTTGGCAATGGGAAGGGGAAAAGAATGCTTTCTGATCGCTCGTCGGCATTGATTCAAAAAATGACTGCGGTGCTCAAAAAACCGGTCAGACTGATTGTATTTTCGACTGACAGGGGTTGCGAGTCCTGCCCGGACATGATGGAACTCGGCCGCGCCATAAAGAAGCGCTGTGACAAGATCGCCCTGGAAACGTATGATACGGTAATGGACAGGGACAAGGTGAAGCTCTTCGGCATCAAACTGGCCCCCACCATCGTGGTCCAGGGCGGCGATGGCCAGTGGGTCGCCTTTGCCGGGTATCTTGAGGACAGTCTCCTCGAGGTGCTGCTCTCAACGATCAAGGCGCTTTCCGAGGGAAGCCTATGGTTCCCTGAAAATATCGTACGCGCGCTCGAGCATCTTTCCAACGACGTACAGATACGCGTATTCGTGGAGAGCGATTGCTTGCAATGCCGTCCCGTCGCTGAAACGGCCATCGGGCTGGCCCTCACGAGCAGCTTTATTTCCAGCGAGATCATTGTCGCAAGCGACTATCCCGACCTGGTGAAAAAAATCGGCATCACCACGCTGCCGAAGACCATCTTCGGAGAGAACCTTCAAATGAATGGTCATGTTACGGAAGGGCAATTCCTCGAGATGATCTTTCAGGCGGAGGGAATAAAGCCGGGACCGGACAGACGGTGTCTCATATGCGGCAATCCTTCTCCCGATGCCATTTGTGCCTCCTGTAAAACCAGGATCGAAGCAGAGGCCAAGGACCACAAACTGAAAAGCGAGAAAATGAACCACTCCGGATCGCTCTGAGTGCCATAAAGAAGGATGTCTTTTTTCGATGAGCCTCCTGCCGTTGTTCGGATTGCCGAGACCCGTTTCGCTTGTCATCAGGCGATGGGCAAGGAGTTGCCGTGAAACAGGCACTGTTTCAGGAACCGCGGGACGACAAGAAGGTGCAGTGCAGCCTTTGCAGCCACCGTTGCCTCATCGCCCCGGGCAAACGCGGCATCTGTGCCGTTCGTGAGAACCGCGACGGCATTCTGTACAGTCTTGTCTACGACAAGGTGATCGCGCAGAACATCGATCCGATCGAGAAAAAACCGCTTTTCCATTTCCTGCCGGGCAGCCGTTCCTATTCCATCGCAACGCCGGGATGCAATTTCCGCTGCAAGCACTGCCAGAACGCCGATATTTCACAGCTGCCCCATGACCGGGGCGGCGTGATCATGGGCGAGAGCCTTTCGCCCGCCGATATCGTCGAGGCGGCCCAGACGCAGCGTTGTGCCAGCATATCCTATACGTACACCGAGCCGACAATCTACTTCGAACTGGCCTATGATACCGCCCGGCTCGCTGCCGAGGCCGGACTCAAGAACGTGTTCGTGACGAACGGCTATATTACGCCCGAGGCCCTGAAGGTGGTCCGGCCCTATCTTCACGCGGCGAACATCGACCTCAAGGGTTTCAGTGACGAGTTCTACAAGCATGTTTGCGGCGCCCGGCTCCAGCCCGTTCTGGACGCCATCAGGCTCTATAAAGAGTTCGGCATCTGGATTGAGATTACGACACTGGTCATTCCCGGGCATAACGACTCGGATGAGCAGCTGACCGCAATCGCGCAGTTCATCAAATCAGTGGGCAAGGAAATCCCGTGGCATGTGTCCCGGTTCCATCCCACGTACAAGCTCATCGACGAGCCCGTTACCCCATTGGCAACACTCGCACGAGCACGTAAGATCGGGCTTGATGCCGGGCTCCTGCATGTTTACGAGGGAAACGTTCCGGGACAGGGGGAAGACACGATCTGCCCCGGCTGTAAACAGACGATCGTGAAACGTATCGGCTTCACAGTCCAGGAAAAACGCATGATCGATGGGACCTGCAACCAGTGCGGGACAAAGATTGCCGGCATCTGGGAGTAGAGCGGCGCAGGGCGACTGGCCGGCAAGAGATCGCAAGACGATGGTCTGTTATAAGCGTGAGGAATGAATTTGGCAGTGCAGTATGAAACGTTCGAACATGAGTCGGATATTGGGATACGAGGGTTCGGCAGCACTCCGGAAGAAGCCTTTGAGAGCGCGGCCGCGGCCCTGTACTCCGTGATGGTCAAGATTGAAGCAGTAAAACCGCTTGAACAGAAACAGATCACTGCTTCTGCCCCCGACAGGGAACTTCTTCTGGTAGAATGGTTGAACGCCCTTTTGTCGCTGTCCGATATCGAGCGAGTGGTTTTCTCCAGGTTTGAAGTGAAGATCGAAGGAGCATTGTTGAGCGGTACGGCGTGGGGTGAAAAGCTGGACCGTGTACGCCATGAACCAAATGTGGAAGTGAAAGGCGCTACGTACCATATGCTGAAAGTGGATAAAGATAATGACAGGTACGTAGCCCAGTGCGTGGTGGACGTTTAACGGATGGGGGAAGGGCGACGGTTCGCTGCGACGCTCGAAATGACGAAAAACTATGGATCCCAAATCCCTGCATAGAATTAACGATTTTCTCTGGGAGATACCGCAGCAGGGGGAGATGCGGGTACCCGGCAGGATTTTCGCCAGCGAGAAACTCATCCGCGAAATGGACGAGAAGGTGCGGGAACAGGTGACGAAC
>CAVYLT010000028.1:0-4724 GCA_963769335.1 Nitrospirota bacterium
TGTCGATGGAAGAACGCATGGCCTGCGGCCTCGGAGCCTGCATGGGCTGCTCGATCCCCATGAAGGGGGGCGGGTACAAGCGAGCATGCAAGGAGGGGCCGGTATTCGATGCGCTAGAGATCGACTGGAGCGAGCAGGTGCCGGTGGACTTCAGAGTTCAGAGTTCAAAGTTCAAAGTTCGGAGTTGACGAAGAAGGTCACAGCATGCCAGCCAAAATAAAAACAAAACCCGACCTTTCAGTCGACTTCGCCGGGATCAAGCTCAAGAATCCTGTGCTCACGGCGTCCGGAACCTTTGGTTACGGCGAGGAATTTGCTGAATTCGTTGATCTGAACAAACTGGGCGGCGTGATCGTGAAGGGCATCTCGCTTAAACCGATCAAGGGCAACCCGCCGCCGCGCATCTGGGAAACGCCTTCAGGCATGCTGAATGCCATCGGGCTCGAAAATCCCGGTGTGGACGTGTTCCTGAACGAAAAACTTCCCTACCTGAGAAGGTTCGACACTGCCGTGATCGTAAACATGTTCGGCTATAGCATGGACGAGTACGTCCAGGTCGCCGAACGCCTTGAAGGCGTGCAGGGAATCTCAGGCATTGAAGTGAACATCTCCTGCCCGAATGTGAAGGCCGGAGGCATGGCGTTCGGCACGGACCGCAAAGCGACGTTTGAACTGCTCTCCGCAATCCGCAGGGCCACGAAATTGCCGATCATCGCGAAGCTTTCGCCGAATGTGACCGACGTGACGGAGTTTGCCAAGGCTGCCCGCGATGCGGGATGCGACGGCCTTTCGCTCATTAATACGCTGCTCGGCATGGCGATCGATGTCCGGTGCAGGAGACCGCGGCTCGCGAACTGCACCGGCGGCCTGTCGGGCCCGGCGATCAGGCCGGTAGCGGTCCGTTTGGTATGGCAGGCGGCGATGGCGGTCTCTCTGCCGATCATCGGCATGGGCGGGATCGTGACCGGTGAGGATGCGCTTGAATTCATCCTAGCCGGTGCTTCGGCCGTAGCCGTGGGCACGGCGAATTTCATAAACCCCCGGGCCACGCTCGACGTGCTCGAAGGAATGGAACGTTTCATGATCGAACAGGGCGTCGGAGATATACGCGACCTCATCGGGAAGGTGATTGTCGGATGAGGATCGTTTCAAGCCTCAAGACCAAGATTATCATCGCTGTTTCCGTCATCCTGGCGGTGACCATCGGCATCGGTACGTGGATCAATATCGGATATCAGCGTGCCCAGATCGAACATTCCCTCGAAGACAACGCACTCATTATTTCAAACACGATTGAGCGGAGCCTTGCCAACGCCATGATATCCGGCAAGAGCAAGGAAGTGCAGAGTATTCTCGAAGCCGTAGGCGCGTACCACAACATCCAGGAAGTGAAGATATTCAGCCCGAACGGCGTCATCCTGAAATCATCCAAGCGGTGGAAGATGGGGAGAAAGGTGGATCCCATTGTTGAAAAATGGTTTTTAAACCAGGAATTCATGAAGCCGGTCAAGCGCAGAGACGATGGCGCATTCACCGTGCTGTTCCCCATTGCGAACGAAGTGCGTTGCTTTCACTGCCACGGCGACAAAGCCAAGCTGAACGGCGTGCTTGCCGTTGATGTGACCATGACCCTTGCTCAGAAAAAGCTGGACGAGTACAGCAAAACCATGTTTCTTTGGGCCGTGGGAATCACCGCAATTCTGGCCGTGTCCCTTTCGCTTTTCCTGACCCACTTTGTTTCCACGCCGATTCAGGAGCTGATCGCCACCATGGAACGGGCTGAACGCGGGCTCGAGGCCCGGGTCGAGGTAAAGAGCTCGGATGACATCGGCAGGCTCGGCGAGGCTTTTAATTCACTGCTGACAAAGCTGGAGCGGGCGCGCAGGAGGGTGGAGCGCTACCACTATGAGCAGATGAAACGAGCGGACCGGCTCGCCTCCATCGGGGAGATGGCTGCCGGCATCGCCCATGAGATCAAGAACCCGCTGGCCGGCATCGCAGGCGTGATCCAGGTGTTGAAGAAAGACCAGGCGATCGGCGACCAGAAGCGGGCGGTGCTGGATGAAGTGCTCTCTCAAGTGGAGCGCATGGACAAGGCTGTGCGGAACCTGCTGTCCTTTGCGAGGCCGCCGGAACCGAAGATGACGCTCGTGGATATTAACGAGCTGATCAGTAAATTGCTCGATTTTCTCGTCCCGCAGTTTGCCAAAAACTCTATTACCGTTGAACGGAAACTGTCGGCAGGACTGCCCTGGCTGACGCTCGACCCGGACCTGATGCAGCAGGCGCTGATCAATATTGCGCTGAATGCAATTCAGGCGATGCCGGAGGGCGGGAAGTTCATTGCCGAGACGAAATCGATGAAACCGGAGGGAGAAAACTCCGGATCAGTGGAAATCTTTTTTGCCGATACCGGAAAGGGGATATCGGCCGAGAACCTGAGCAGGATATTCAATCCCTTTTTTACAACACGACAGCAGGGGACGGGCCTCGGACTTTCGATTACCCAAAGGATCGTTGAGCAGCACGGCGGTGAAATCAGCGTGATGAGCTCTTCCGGAAAGGGAGCCAGCTTTACCATCATCTTCCCGTACCCGCAGAACGACAACGCATAAGAGGGGCACTGCACCATGACGCAGAAAATTCTTGTTATTGATGACGAAAAATTAATCCGTTGGACTCTGGAGCAGCACCTGGTAAAGGAAGGCTATGACGTAACGACCGCCGATTCAGCCGAAAAGGGGCTGGAGCTGATGGCCGAGGATATGCCCGACCTGGTCCTGCTCGACAACCGTCTTCCGGAAATGTCGGGATTAGAGCTCCTCGAAAAACTGAATGTCCACGAGCGCGGGCTCATGGTCATTATGATCACTGCCTACGGCATGGTCGAGACCGCGGTAAAGGCAATGAAACACGGCGCCTATGATTATATCAGCAAACCGTTCAATCTCGAAGAAATCACTTTCGTGATCAAGAAGGCATTGGAGGCGGGTTCGCTTCGGACGCAGGTGAAGCAGCTCCGGCAGGAGGTCAGCGGCACGGTTGACACCATCATCGGCGAAAGCGATGAAATGGAAAAAATGAAGGACCTCATCCGCAAAATCGCCAAGAGCGATGCGACAACCGTCCTGATCCAGGGAGAGAGCGGTACGGGGAAGGAACTGGTGGCAAAAGCGCTGCACTACAGCAGCGCCCGGGCGGACAAGCCGTTCATGGCGATCAACTGCGCCGCACTTCCCGTCACGCTCCTTGAAAGCGAACTGATGGGACACGAGAAGGGCGCATTTACCGATGCCAAGGCGTCCAAAAAAGGTCTCTTCGAGCTTGCCGACAACGGTACGGTCTTCCTCGATGAAATCGGTGATATGGACATGGCCATGCAGGCCAAACTGCTCCGCATGCTTGAGGAAAAGACGTTTAAACGGGTCGGCGGAGTGAAAGACATCAAGGTCGACGTTCGGGTCGTCTCGGCAACGAACCAGGAACTGGTAAAAGCCATGAACGAAGGCCAGTTCAGGAAAGACCTGTATTACCGGCTGCAGGTCGTGCCTATTTATTTGCCGCCCCTCAGGGAACGGGGACAGGATATCCTGCTGCTGGCGCGCCACTTTATCGAGTATTTCAACCAGGAGTGTCATAAGAACGTTCGAGGGATCTCAAAAGAGGCCGAGCAAATCCTCCTTTCTCATTACTGGCCGGGGAACGTGAGAGAACTGAAGAATGTCATCGAACGGGCGATGATCCTTGACATCAACAACGAGATACTTCCCGAACATTTGTCCCGCGACATTTTGGAGGGGAGACCCGCCGCTTCGGCGACGTCAAGTACGCCGGTTTCACTTGAAGGATTTGTTATCCCCGATACGGGACTTTCGATCGAAGATGTGGAAAATGCCTTGGTGCGAAAAGCGCTCGATATGGCTGGAGGCAACCAGACCAAGGCTGCACAGCTTTTAAAAATGCCGCGAGACGCGTTCCGTCGAAGAATGAAGCGGTTCGGAATCAAATGAGCTTTCCATCAACCTCGTACTAAGCATACCCTGTGTTGGCCGGCGCAGCTCCGGCTTGCCCGTGTTGGGAAAGAGCGTCTGAGAGCGTCGCCGAGGAGCGGCAGCAGTGTTCACTGACCCATCGTGCGGCGTCGGTTAACGGCATTGCGCATGTTTCCGGATGCCCCATTCCCGCCGCTTTCTCGCGCTTACGGGCTTCATGGGAAAAGATTTTCTTGACACCGAAAGCGTTAATAGGGTATAACCTACCGTCTTGTAGTTTACATGACCGCGCTTCGATATGCCGGCGTAGCTCAGTGGTAGAGCAGCTGATTCGTAATCAGCAGGTCGGTGGTTCAATCCCACTCGCCGGCTCCATGCAGTTTCCCCCAGTCTCCTCTTCCCCATGTCCGTTTCCCCCTTATGGAACAAAAACAAATGGTAACAAAAAGAAAAAGGTTGACAACACAAATAAACATGTTTAATATTGTTGTTGGCGTGCCGTAATACAACGGGGTGCTGATGAACCTTCCGAATTATATTACCCTTATACGCATAATACTCATCCCTTTTTTTATTAATCTGATGATCTATGGCTATTACCGGAGCGCCCTCGGCGTTTTTGTGACTGCTTGTGTGACCGATGCGCTGGACGGCATGATAGCTCGCATTACCCAGTCGAAAACCGAACTCGGGGCGTTTCTCGATCCTATGGCCGACAAACTGCTCATCGTC
>CAVYLT010000029.1:0-26704 GCA_963769335.1 Nitrospirota bacterium
TTTCGTGCGTGACTAAGAGGAGGTCGTGATGAAAAATGGTAAATTATGTCTTCTGCTCATCGGAATACTGATCATCTCTGCGGGCATTGCGTCCTGGTGGAGGAGGCGGTTTTCTTCTTCGTCATCATCATCTTCCTCCAGTTCAGGCGGCCGTCAGTGGACCTACATGGTCTATATGGGTGCGAACAACAATTTGTCCGATGCGGGCCTGTATAACTTGAACGACATGGAAAAGGTCGGCTCGTCGGGTTCTCTGGCAATCGTGGTGCAGGCCGAATTCAGCCCGCAATATTCGGCCGCTTCCGGCATTACCCAGGCTGTTGCCGGGAGAATCTATGTCGAGAACGACAACAATCCAAACGCCGTGAATCTGAATGCCGGTACGGGCATCGGGTATGTAGATATGGCTACGCCTGCGGCCTTGACGGATTTCATCAACTGGGCCAAAACGAACTATCCGGCACAGCACTATGCCCTGGTTATCTGGGACCATGGCGGCGGCTGGAAAACGAACAAGCTGCGGAGCCCGCTGAAAGGAGCGGTCCTGGATGACACAAGCGGTAACTTTATGAGTCTTCCCGATCTGGCAAAAGGCGTTGCGGATTCCAACGTCCATTTCGACGTCATCAATTTCGACGCCTGCCTCATGGCGATGTACGAGGTCGCCTATGAGTTTCGGGGTTTGACCGACTATATGGTCCTCTCCGAGCAGACCGAGCCGGGCACCGGAGATCCCTATGATGCGATCCTGGGCGCGCTTGCCGCGAACCCCTCGATGACGGGGCGTACTTTGGCTACGACGATCGTGGACAAATATAACGCTTTCTATGTCCCCGACACGCGGGAAGGCACCACAAAATCGGCTATCGACATGTCGCAGATCGACGCGCTGGACGCTAAGGTCGTCGCACTCGCCAAGGCGCTGACGAACGAGACTACGGCAACGGCAGCAATACAATACGCGCAGAATAATACCCAGAATTATGAATATACCGCGAACCATGATCTCTATGAATTTTGCAAGAGCCTGAACACAAATCTTTCCTCCGGGACATCGGGAACGGCAAAAACGCTGAGCGGGGATATCATGACCTTGATGGGCAGTGTTGTGATCGACAGTAAAACCACAACGAGCACCGTGGCGAACTCCCATGGTCTGGCGATCTACATACCGCAGGCGAATGAAACCAATTCAGCGGAGCTTGCTCAGTATAGTCAACTCAAGTGCAATCTCACATCACGAACATCGGCAAGCGGCACGTGGGGATCGTATATCAATTACCTTCTGGCCGGCTCCGGCGGAGGTACAGCTGTCTACAAACCGGGCAACTTCGGCATCAAGATTACCTGGACCAATTATTTTAGTGGTCAGGATTGCGATGCCGATCTAGACCTCTATGTGTGGGAGCCTGACGTCGATTTTAGTACGACCGGTCACGGCAGCCTGCATGCCCCCTATATGGGACAGACAAGCCCCAATGGATTCTTCTCGCAAGATTCCAGCGTTTCCGGCAAGTCGGAGGAATATTATCTTGCCAACGACCAGGTGCTGGCAGGAGATTATTACTTCTTAGTCAACGATTATGCCAGCGGGCCCACCTGTACGAGAGCACTTGCGCGCCTCTACATGTATGATCCGGTAAATTTTGGAGACAGTAACTGGCATGAAGCGAATCTCGCAGGCATCGGAGTGAACTTGTCATATCCTTCCCCGATAACTTTGGATCTTTCGAGTCCCTGGCAGGGACAGGCCCTTACGAGCGTGGCAGATCTGAATAACTACTCCGACTGGTGGGTTCCTTTTTCGATCACGAAAGCATTAACTTCTTCGTTCCCCCTGGGGAGCAATCCGCCGTCGGTCGACAAGAGCAGCGAGTATATCCTTCGTTATAAAAAAGGGTCTCGACTGCTATTCGGGTTGGGGAAGTGAGAACTGGGAACATGAGGTAATCGGGCTTTGAAGAACAATATGATCACATCACCGCCTTCCGGCCCTCTCCTTTTGAAGGAGGGGGCCGGAGCGAACATAAGTGACCTTATTGGCAACATTGGCAACGCTCAAGGCATTGCCATGAGCATCATCCAGGCAACTGCTGTGATGATGCTCGTCATTATGCCGGCCACGCCGCTGTTCGCAATGGGTGCGAAGCAACCCGTGGAACAAAGCAACGACCCTGCTCCAGCGCCGCAGCCTGCACGTTCAGGCAGTGGTGTAACAGTCAAGGCGATCCAGGAAAATCCAACTCTTTTCACCGAAAAGGAGATCGTGCTGGAAGGCGTGTTCCGTGGTTGGACAGGCAAATGTGTTTCGCCGTTCATCACCCGAAGCGACTGGGTGTTGGAAGATGAAACGGGATGTATCTACGTAACCGGACGGATACCGAATTCTCTTTCCCCTGTACAGCCCAGGGGTGAGCACGTGCTCGTGAAGGGCAGGGTGATTACCACGAAGAAGGGGAAGCCTGTCATCGAGGCCGCTCAAATTACTCTCCTCCCGAAGTGATACAGACATGAAATCGCGGCACACTTTTTATTTGCCCTTAGCCACTCCGTCCCCGTTGTTGACATTCAGTTCATCTGCGCTACAATTTAACAGACGCGTTACTCAGTCATAAATACCTTGTCTTTCCACAGGAGATCATGATGAAGACTTGCAAGTCACCCCTCCTCTTTTTGCTCAGTGCATTATTTCTGCTAGCCGTTGTTTCAACATCCTATGCCGCTAACGGAGCCGTGCTGCGCGCGACGCTGGAAAACGGCCTGCGCATCATTATCGTGGAAAACCAACTAGCGCCGGTGGTGACCACGGAGGTGAACTATCTCGTCGGCTCCAACGAAGCACCGGAAGGGTTTCCGGGCATGGCGCACGCTCAGGAGCATATGATGTTTCGCGGGAGCCCGGGGCTTTCCGCGGCCCAACTGTCAAACATCATGGCGCTGATGGGCGGGGATTTTAACGCAGATACGCAGCAGACGGTGACGCAGTACTTTTTCACCGTGCCGAAGGACGATCTCGACGTGGCCTTGAACGTGGAAGCAACGCGCATGCGTGATGTTTTCGACTCGCAGGATCTGTGGGAGCAGGAACGGGGAGCCATTGAACAGGAGGTGGCGCAGGATGTATCGAGCCCGGATTACCTTTTTTCCATGCAGCTTCTGGCGGCAATGTTCGCGGGGACACCCTATGCTCATGACGCGCTCGGCACTCGTCCCTCGTTCCAAAAAACGACGGGCGGCATGCTGAAACAGTTTCATGAAACCTGGTACGCCCCGAACAATGCTATTCTTATTATCGTAGGCGATGTTGACCCGCAAAAAACACTGGCAAAGGTGAAGGAACTCTTTGAGCCGATCCCGAAGCGCCCGTTGCCTGCCAGGCCGTCAATCACTCTTCAACCGCTCAAGGCGGCTTCCATCTCCTTAGAGACGGACCTCCCCTATGGCTTGGCGGCCGTGGCCTACCGTTTGCCGGGGTATGACAGCCCGGATTTCGCCGCCGGAACAATCCTGGCCGACGCGCTCGACAGTAAAAGGGGCAATCTCTATGCGCTGGTCCCCGAAGGGAAGGCGCTGTTTACGACTTTTGACGGAGACGCGCTGCCCAAAGCAGCATACGGTTATGCGCTTGCCGCTTTTCCCCAGGGAGGCGATGGAGGGGCGCTCGTCGGCGTGCTAAAGAATATCATCGCCGGTTATGTAAAAAACGGTGTTCCGGCTGATGTGGTCGAGGCCGCGAAACGGCATGAAATTGCCGAGGCAGAATTCCAGAAGAATTCAGTCTCCGGTCTGGCCGAGGCCTGGTCCGAGTCCGTGGCGGTAGAAGGCAGGAATTCCCCTGACGACGATATCAATGCGATCAGGAAGGTGACTGTGGAAGAGGTGAACCGCGTTGCCAGGCAGTACCTCGCCAACGATACGGCAATCACGGCCGTGCTCACGCCGCGGCCCTCGGGTAAGCCTGTAGCGTCGAAGGGCTTCGGAGGCAAGGAGTCTTTCAGGCCGACCGAAACAAAACCGGTTGAGCTGCCGGCCTGGGCCAAAAAAGCGGAGGCCGTGCCGGTTCTTCCCGTCTCAAAGGTAAAACCTGTTGTTACCGTGCTCCCGAACGGGATACGTCTGATCATTCAGCAGGAGAGCGTCAGCCCTACGGTAAGCGTTGTCGGACAGGTTAAGAACAACGACGACCTTGAAGAACCCGACGGCAAAGAAGGCGTTTCGGACGTACTGGGGGGCCTGTTCTCGTACGGGACGTTCTCCTTTGACCGGCTAGGTTTTCAGAAGGCCCAGGACGACATTGCTGCGGATATTACGGCAGGCACGTCCTTTTCGCTTCGGGTCCTGTCGGACCGCTTCGAACGCGGCATGGAGCTTCTCGCCGACAACCTGCTCCACCCCGCGCTGCCTGAATCTGCGTTCGCAGTCGTACGGCAGGAAACAGCAAGTTCCCTCCGGGGGCAGTTCCAGAGTCCCAGCTATCTCTCGAAGCGGGCGTTGCGTGAAGCGCTCTATCCCAAGGGGGATCCCATACTCCGCGACGCGACGCCGGAGACCGTGGCAGGGCTCTCGCTCGCCGACGTGAAGGCCTATTATGCGAAGGCATTCCGTCCCGACATGACGACTATCGTCATCATCGGCCAGGTAACGCCGGGGCGGGCGCGGGCAGCCGTCCAAAAATACTTTGGCTCATGGAAGGCAGAAGGCAAGAAACCCCTCACGGACCTTCCGCCCGTGCCGCCTAACAAACCTTCGGTGTCCGTGATCCCGGACGCGAGCAGGGTCCAGGACCAGGTGACGCTTGCCGAAACCGTGGGCTTGACGCGTCTGCATCCGGATTACTACAAACTTCAGCTCGGCAACCACGTGCTCTCCGGCGCGTTCTACGCCACCCGGCTGTACCGTGACCTCCGCGAAAAGGCCGGCATTGTTTACTCGGTCGAATCGTTTATCGAGGCGAGAAAGAACAGGGCGCTCTTCGGCGTGGTCTATGCCTGCGACCCGCAAAACACATCCAAGGCCCGGGCCCTGGTAGAACGCAACCTGCGCGAGATGCAGACGACACCGGTCTCCCCGGAGGAACTGCAGCGCGCCAAGACGCTCCTCGTGAGGCAGGTCCCGCTCGGAGAAGAGAGCATGGACGGCATTGCAGGAACACTGCTGTCGAGGTCACTCGACGATCTGCCGCTCGACGAGTCTGTCCGGGCAGCGGGGAAGTTTCTCCAAACAACGGCAGACGAAGTGCGCGACGCTTTTGCGAAATGGATCCGTCCGGCCGATTTCATCCAGATCACGGTCGGGCCGAACCCGGAGTAGGCCCTCGCCGGGACTTCGGAACGCGCAGGACAAGGCGATACTTAAGACCGGACTTCCGCTCTTCAAGAAAATCGGCAGCTTCGAGCGAAGGCTGCCCGATCTGTCATCGGCTTCTTCCTGCCCTTGCCTTCCAAAGAGGCGCAGACGGTGGTAAAATTGTTTTAGAGAGATTCACCAAGCGAACATGAAAGTTTTAAACCTCCATTTCATGCGCTTGAAAAAACGGATAAATTCAATCCCTATTAGGGGTAGTTGTCGAGAAAGCAGGTTTCCCGGGATGAAAAGAAATCTAACCCACAAGATTTTGAATGCCCACCTGAAGGAGGGAGTGCTGGTTCCGGGCGGGGAGATCGGTATCACGATCGACCATACCCTGCTGCAGGACGCGACCGGCACGCTCGCGATGCTGGAGTTCGAGTCTCTTGGCATCGGTGCGGTGAAGGCCGAGCTCGCCGCGCAGTATGTGGACCACAACCTCCTCCAGACGGACAATAAGAACGCGGACGATCACAAGTTCCTTCAGACCGCAGCGGCCCGGTACGGCGTCCATTTCAGCAGGCCCGGCAACGGCGTTTCCCACCAGGTGCATATGGAGCGCTTCGGCGTCCCGGGCAAGACCCTCCTCGGGGCGGACAGTCATACCCCGGGGGCCGCCGGCATTTCGATGCTCGGCATCGGCGCAGGCGGGCTGGACGTGGCCCTGGCAATGGCCGGTTATCCCTATTTTCTCCCGTGCCCCAAAGTGCTCGGCGTGAAGCTCATTGGCAAGCTCCCTGATTGGGTGAGCGCAAAAGACGTGATCCTGGAAATGCTCAGGCGCTACGACGTCAAGGGCTGTGTCGGCAAGATCATCGAATACTACGGACCGGGCGTCAAAACCCTTTCAGCCACGGACCGGGAGACGATCGGCAACATGGGCACCGAGACGGGCGCGACGACTTCGATCTTTCCGTCCGATGAACGGACTCGGGAGTATATGATTTCCCAGGGACGGGGCGATGCCTGGGTCCCGCTGTCTGCCGATGAGGGCGCCCTGTACGATGAATACGCCGAGATCGACCTTTCGAAGCTTGAGCCCCTGATCGCCAAACCGACGTCGCCGGGAAACGTGGTGCCTGTCCGGGAGATCGCAGGGCTCAAGGTCGACCAGGCAATCGTAGGCAGCAGTGTGAACTCGTCCTTTCGCGACCTGATGATCGCCGCAAAAATGCTCGAAAACAGGCGCGTACATCCCGACACGTCGTTCCACGTTAACCCCGGCAGCCGCCAGGTGCTCGAAAACGTTTACCAGGCAGGAGGGCTTCTCTCCTTTCTCACGTCGGGCGCACGGGTGCATGAACCCGGGTGCCAGGGATGCATCGGCATGGGCCAGGCGCCGGGTACAGGCGAAGTGAGCCTTCGCACGTTCCCGCGGAACTTCCCGGGAAGAAGCGGGACCAAGGACGACAAGATCTATCTCTGCTCGCCTGAGACCGCGACTGCGGCAGCCATTAAGGGCGTAATAACCGATCCCCGCGATCTGGCAAAGGAGATGGCATATCCCGGGATTGAAGACCCGAAACAGTATATGATCGATGAGAAGTCGCTTGTCTTCCCCTCGGACGAACTCAAAAAGACGGATATCGTCCGCGGGCCGAATATCAAGCCGCTGCCGGAGCTCGGTCCGCTGCCGGACACGCTCGCAGCCGAGGTCGTGCTGAAGGTGGGAGACAACATGTCGACGGACGGGATCATGCCGGCGGGAAACCGCGTGCTGCCGTTCCGTTCGAACATCGAAGCGCTGTCCGAGTTCGTGTTTTCCCAGGTCGATCCCGGCTTCGCGAAAGAGTGCCGGGCCCGGGGCACGGTTGTCGTCGTGGGCGGCGAGAACTACGGCCAGGGATCGAGCCGCGAGCACGCGGCCCTGGCGCCGCGCTATCTCGGCGTACGCGCAAAGATCGTCAAGAGCTTTGCCCGGATCCACAAGTCCAACCTCTGCAACTTCGGCATTCTTCCGCTCACGTTCAAAGATCCTGCCGACTACGAAAGGCTGAACAGAGGCACGAAAGTTGTGTTTCCCGATATAAAACGACGGCTGGAACGGGGAGACAGGGAGATTCCGATCGAAACGGACGGAGAAACGATCATTGCGGTCCTGGACGTGTCCGACCGCCAGCGAAAACATTTGCTTGCGGGCGGGACGCTGAATTTCGTTAAGAATGAACTGATGGCAGCAGCCTAGTAAGCTCCTGGGCGAGAACTACATCAGCCACAGAAGAACAAGGATGAATATGGAAAGGTTTTAAAAAAGGACGGTGTCGGTTATGGTGGCAAAAGCTCAAATAAGAGAAATCAAACAAGATAAAACTGAGGAAGCAAAAACAAAGAACACCGGCTTAAGGGGTGTGACGATAGCGGATACGAAGATCTCCGACGTGGACGGTGCGAACGGCGTTCTTATCTATCGCGGCTACCAGATAGAAGACCTTGCACGATATTCTACGTTCGAAGAAACCACGTATCTCCTGCTCCACGACAGCCTGCCCACGCCCGAACAACTCGAGGATTTTTCACGGCGACTTGTCGAAGCGAGACGCGTGCCGGGCTTCGTGATTGAAAACATGAAGCAACTGCCCCCTGAAGCGCAGCCCATGGACGTGCTCCAGGCGTCGATACCGCTCCTGGCAATGGCCGATCCGGAGCTCGCGCTGGAGACGAGGGATGCAAACATATCTAAGGCCATTCGGCTTATCGCACGGGTTGCCGAAGTCATCGCAGCGTGGCAGAGGATACGATTGGGACTGGAACCGCTCCCGTCCGATGACAGGCTTTCCCATGCCGCGAATTTTCTTTGGCAACTGAGCGGGATCAAGCCGGATCATGAGACGGCGAAAGACCTCGATACCGCGCTGGTGCTCCATGCGGACCACTCGTTCAATGCTTCGACCTTCGCCTGCCGCGAGGTGGTTTCGACGCAGGCGCACATGTACGCCGGGGTTGCAGCAGGAGTGGGCGCCCTTTCCGGGAGTCTGCATGGGGGCGCCAATGCCAAGGTCATGAAGATGCTCATGGAACTGCAGCATGAAAAGGACGTGTCCGGGTGGGTGAAGAAGCAGCTCGACAGCGGACAAAAGATCATGGGTATGGGACATGCCGTGTACAAGACCACCGATCCGCGCGCAAAATTCCTGAAGGAGATGGGCAAAGAGCTCGGGGAAAAGCTGGGACAGGAGCAGTGGTACCGCCTCTCCATGCAGATCGAGGAGACTGCAGTGGCAGAATTCAAAAAACGCGGGAAGACAACGATCAAACCGAATGTTGACTTTTACAGCGCTTCGGTCTACCACATGATGGGCATCCCGCAGGACCTGATGACGCCGGTCTTTGCCGTGGCCCGGATCGCCGGCTGGACCGCGCATATCATCGAGGAGAAGTTCGGCGACGCCCAGGGGAAACCGGCGCTCTACCGGCCGTCGTCGGAGTACGTCGGCAACTACTGCGGCAAGATAGGGTGCACCTATGAGCCGATGGAGAAGAGGAAGGGATGAGATTTTGAATTGAAGTTTCAGGATGAACGAGACATTGTTCCAGATCACTTTGAACTATTATTGGAGGACGATGATGGCGATTACGAAAGCACGTAGTAGGGCAGCAACGAAAAAAGGAACAATACGCCCCGAAAAGAAACGCACCGTGTCCTCCCAGGGGGTGAGTAAAATGAAAACAGGATCAGCTTTAAAATCAGCCGTAAGAAAACCGGTGAAGATACAGTCGATTAATCCTTACACCGAACAGGTAATAAAAGAATTCGCTCTCATGAGCAAGCAGGAAGTGGATTGGCAGATCAACGCCTCCCGCAATGCATTCCTGAAATGGCGCGACATACCGGTGTCCGAACGCGTGAAATACCTGAAGAACCTGGCTGACGTGCTCAGAACCGAGAAACGAAACTACGCTGAACTCATTACCGCGGAAATGGGCAAGCCCATTAAAGAATCGCTCGCCGAGGTCGAGAAGTGCGCCTGGCTCGCGGATTATTATGCCGAAAACGCGGAGTCGTTCCTGAAACCCGAGGAGATCAAGACGGAGGCGAAAAAGAGCTATGTCATGTTCCAGCCGTTGGGCGTCGTGCTCGCAATCATGCCCTGGAACTTCCCGTTCTGGCAGGCCTTCCGGTTCGGCGTGCCGTCGATCGCAGCCGGGAACGTGGTTGTCCTGAAGCATGCGTCGAACGTCCCGATGACGGCGCTTGCCATCGAAGATTCCTTCAAAAAGGCGGGCTTTCCGGAGAGCGTCTTCAAGACCCTGCTGATCAATTCAACGGAAACGTTGAGACTCATCGACGAGGACAAGGTGGACGCGGTGTCGCTCACGGGCAGCAACAAGGCAGGTGAAGAGGTCGGCGCCCATGCGGGGGCCAGGATCAAGAAAGTGGTGCTTGAGCTCGGCGGCTCGGACCCCTATATCGTGCTTGACGACGCGGATATCGAGAAGTCGGCACGGACCGCGGCCAACGGGCGCATGATCAATGCAGGCCAGAGCTGCATCGCGGCGAAGCGCTTCATCATCATGGACAAGGTGGTTGACGAATTCACGAAGCACTTCATGGCGCGGCTCAGGGAACTCAAGGTCGGCGACCCCATGAACGAGACCACGGACGTGGGCCCGCTGTCCAGGAAGGACATTCTCCAGTCCCTGAACGAGCAGCTCAGAGACGCCAAGACGAAAGGCGCAAAGGTGCTGCAGACGGATCAGGCTTCCTTCAAGAAGGGATACTTCTTTTCGCCCTGTGCGGTGGTGAACCCCACGGACAGCATGAAGATCATGACCGAAGAGGTGTTTGGACCGATCGCTCCGATCATCACGGTGAAGAGCGAGGACGAGGCGATCAAAGTGGCGAACAACACCGAATTCGGGCTCGGCGCTTCGATCTGGAGCAGAAATATCGAACGGGCAGAACGGCTTGCAGCGCGGATCGAGACCGGGACCGTGGCGATCAACGATATGGTCAAATCGGACCCGCGGCTGCCCTTCGGCGGCGTGAAGAAGTCCGGCATCGGCAGGGAGCTTTCGCATTTCGGTTTGAAGGAATTCGTGAATATCAAGACGGTCCTGGTGCGGGAGTAACGAAAAACCGAGAGACGATGGACGAAGAAAAGCGATTGTTCGTCCGTCGTCCGAGTGAGCGAAGCGAACGGACGTCCATCGTCCGTCGTTTTTTATAGGGAGATTTCATGAAAGCATCGGACCTGTTCGTGAGGCAGCTTGAGGAAGAGGGTGTGGAGTATATCTTCGGCTTGCCGGGCGAGGAGAACCTCGACTTTCTCGAATCGTTGCGCACATCGAAGATCAAGCTCATTGTCACGCGTCACGAACAGACAGCCGCGTTCATGGCCGCCACTTACGGCCGGCTGACGGGAAAAGCCGGCGTGTGCTTCTCGACCCTCGGTCCCGGTGCGACGAATCTGGTGACCGGCGTGGCCCATGCGCAATTGATCGGTGCGCCGCTCATCTCCATTTCAGGCCAAAAAGCCCTTCGCGGGAACCGGCAGGCCCGGTTCCAGCTCCTCGATATTATAAGCATGATGCGGCCGATTACGAAGGATGCAATCTCGATCGTGGACCCGGGCGCGGTCCCGACGATCGTCCGGAATGCCTTCAAACTCGCCCAGGCCGAGCGCCCGGGCGCAGTTCACCTGGAACTTCCCGAGGATATCGCGGAGAGCAAGACCGATGCTCCGGTGCAGAAACGGGGCTTGGTGCGCAGGCCCGCCCCCGACGCCAAAGCCCTTCTGCGGGCCGCAGACTTGATCAATACATCAAAAAATCCGCTCATCATTCTGTCCTCAGGCGCGAACCGTAACCTGATCACGCGCCAACTTATGCAGTTTATCGAGAAGACGGGCATCTACGCGGTCCATACGCAGATGGGCAAGGGCGTCGTGAGCGACGCGTCGGAATACAGCCTTTTTGCCACAGGCATACACCGCCGCGATTACGTCAACTGCGGGATCGACCTGGCCGACGTCATCATTACGATCGGCTACAATATCGTCGAATATCCTCCTTATATATGGAACCGTGACCTCGACAAAAAGATCATCAATATCGACTTTACCGAGGCGGAAGTCGATGCCTACTACGATCCGGACATCGAGGTCATCGGTGATATTTCCTGCTCGCTCCGCCAACTCGGGGAACTGATCGCAGGGAGAAAGAACGGCGAGGCGTTCAAGGCGGTCAGGGAGTTCCTTGACCGAAAACTGACGCTCCAGTTCAAGAAGCGGTATCCCTTGACCCCCCTCGAAGTGGTAGGGCATGTGCGGGAAGTGTTGTCGCATGAGGACATTCTGACCCTGGACAACGGGATCTATAAGCTGTGGTTCTCGCGGCTCTATCGGACATACAGACCCAACACGTTCTTACTCGACAATGCCCTGGCGACTATGGGAGCGGGGCTTCCTGCAGCCATTGCGGCCAAGATGGTGAGACCCGACCGGAACGTGCTCGCGGTGGTGGGTGACGGCGGGTTCATGATGAATTCACGGGAACTCGAAACAGCGCTGCGATATGCCATCCCCGTCGTCATTCTGCTTCTGAATGACGATGCTTTCGGGTTCATCAAATGGGAACAGCAGGCCAAGGGATTCCAGAACTTCGGCCTCGACTACAGAAATCCGGACTTCGTGAAATATGCTGAAAGCTACGGGGCAGTTGGTATGAAGGTGAAGGAGGGGGACGATTTATCGGAGATGCTGCGAAAAGCGCTCTCCCTTAAGACCGTGGTGCTCATTGAATGCCCCATCGATTATTCGGTCAATTTTGAGACTTTCTCGAAGGAGCTTGCAAACATCGTGTGTGAGATGTAATTGATCGGCCGCTGGTGTCAATAAACAATTAAGTTGTCGTACCTCGCCTGACTGTTCCCTTCATAATGTTGTAATTCAAACAGTGAAAACCCCCGCCCGAGCCACAAAATCGGCAACAAGCTGCAGGAAGGCCGTTACTGCGTGACCGGAAAGCGTTGTTGTTAAGTCTTGCCGAGGCGCTTTTCGACAGATATGCCTATTTTTCAGTGTGCGGCGTTGGTAAGTTGTTTCAACTCTTGATAACTTGCGGAGGTGTTAGTGTCTTCTAAAACATTGTCATACCCTAAAAATACCCCATTCCGGGTATTGTACTTTATTTTTTATGCTATACTATAACAATTAACATTCATAGAATCATTATCTTATCCACTTTTTTCTTTTTCTGTTTTGCTTAAATTTTTTGCGACGCAACGATAGCTTTAAATAGTGAGCAGAAGTCTTGCCGGTCCCGGCAAAAAAAGTCTTCACAATGGGTCAATTTCCCCTTTAGTGCTATAAGAGCAGACCGAATATAACCGCTCCATTTTGTCTTGGAATTTTAAGACGTTGTAGGGAGTTTTTGGTTTTTCATGACCAATCAATGAATGAATAATAACCAAAAGTGGAATCAAAAGAGTGATGGAATGCAAAAAATGGATCACAGGGCTGCATGATTCTGCAGGAGCATTTCCGGATTTCAGAGAAATAGAATTTCCAGCAAGGAGTCCATGCCCAGAAAGGAGGAGGTGATGTCGGAACAGTAGAGAACAATTGCAATACACAAGCGGGGCTTCTGAAATGCATTTATTTAAACTAACTGGGAAGGAGAAAAAACATGAGAAGCAATATCAAAGCCTTATTCTTTATCATGCTGGTGATTGTTCTTGCATTTAACGTCATCGGCTGTAGCCAGGGATCCGATTCGAACTCCGTGACCGCACCGAACACCGGTGCCTTCCAGCCGACCGGGACAATCCAGGGGCATCTTTTCGATGCAGTCACCCAGCAGCCGATCGTGGGCGCAATCGTTGATGTCGGCGTCACCCAGGCAGTTACATCTGCTACAGGCGAATTCGTCATCTACAATGTTCCCGCGGACAAGGACGCTCTGAATGGAACGGTCACCGGTGTCTACCGCGTAACGATCGATATGCGGAACGTTACGAGCCCGGTCAACATGGCAAGCGCCCCGACCGGAACGGCATTCCGTTATGCAAGCTTCGCTCATTTCGACAGCGTCTCTGTCAGCTACACGTCGCTTGACGACACCAGCGGCGGCAACCCCGGCGGCGGCAGCGGCTCCAACCACGACACTCCGGTCACCGGCCTTGTCGCGCATGCCGATTTCACGATCGGTAAACTGGCAGCCAACATCAGCGGCGTAGTCGCATTCCAGAAAACCTTGGAGCCGGTCGGCGCAGGCTACACCGTGAAACTCATATCACAGGGTTCGAACATCTCCGGCGGCGGCACGACCGGCGGTACGGGCAACAACGGCAACGTCATCATGACGGCAACCACCGACGCCAACGGAGCATTCCAGTTCACCAATGTTGAGTCGCTCCAGACGTTCGCGGCGACGGCACAGAGCACAGACGGGTTATACAGCACCGGCACAGGTTCGTATTTCATCACGGCGCCCGCGGACGGCCAGACCAAGGTCATGAACATCCAGTCGGGTGTTGCTCCCACCTCGACCAATGCCTTTACCGTTGCGGCCATGTTCGTCATCCCCACGGACAACGTGGCCCCGGTCGTTACCACCGTGACGCCGGAGCGCAATACGGACCTTTCCCTTGCCGCCAATCCGTCGGGGGCAGTGGTTTTCACGTTCAGCGAGGCGATGAAAGATACCCCCTACGCCGACCTGCTGAGCAGCAACCAGGTATTCACGACCACGACCACCGGGTTGTACGACGACATCCAGGTCAATTTCAAGGGCAACAAGGCGGGCAATATCGCGCACAGCCTTGCCTGGAGCGCGGACCGCAAGTCGCTCACGGTCACGATCCCGAACCTTGCCCCCTCTTCGATCTATGAAGTCGATCTCGGCGCAGCAGCGGGCTCGGTGGACAAGCTGGTGGATGTATACGGCAACGCGCTCACGTCCTCACCATCCATTTCCACACGCTTCACGACCAACGGCGCCCCGACGGCCGCAGCGATCGCCGACCTCTCTATCTACAACAGCGCATCGATCAACGCAATCACCGGCCCAGGCACACAGATACCCACCCTCGACTGGGCCCCGGTATCCGGCGCGAAAGCATACAATGTATACCGCCAGATGGTCCAAGTGTGGCCCGGTACGACTGCGGTGACCGAAGTGGCTCCGTACACGTTGATCGGCAGTGGTGCAGGATCGACGTTCACCGAAGCAAGTGCGCTCGATTTCGTGGAGAACGGCGAAATCCAGCTGAAGTATAATTACGTCGTCCGTGCAGTCAACTCCGACGCCACGGAAAGCGGGGACAGCAACGTGGTGACTGCCGCCGACGTGATTGCGTCGCGTATAACCGCAACCACTGCGCCGTCGACGTTTTTGGCGGACATAGCAGATAATAACAAAACTCTCGTGGTCTCCTTCAACGAACCGATGAGAGAATCCACCATCGTCACTCCGGGCAACTGGACGATCAGCGGCGTTACCGGAACGACAATGACGGTCACGGCAGTACGCTATGACTCTCAGAATTTACAGGCCACCCTCACACTCTCCGGTAATCTGACCGCGGCAAATATCGTCAGGAGTGTGATACGTACCGGCGCTGACGGCGTGTTGAACTCAACTATTGGAGCGGCAACCGACGCATACCGCATACCTACTGGTCATGGCGGTCTCTGCGTCTCTGCGGGTAACGCGAATGGCACCCTTGCAACGGCAGCAGCGGTGGCTGGAGACATACGGATTGCAACCAGGGCAGCGGTAACCGATCCGCCTGTCGGCATTTATGCGGATGCGACGAATGTCTGCCGCACAACCGCTACAGCTCCGGATACGCAGGTTGTTGCCGTGGGCGCCAGCCCTGCAGCGAGCCAGGACGGCATCTCGGCTGCCACGTACGCAGTCGGGACAGGCATCGGGGCAGGCGCGATTAATTCGGCCACAACTGATTTCACATTGGAGTCGGTGGTGGCAGGCGATGATGTTGTGGTCAACCAGGTGATGGTAACGCTGTCTTCGTCCATTACCGACGTTGCCGGCAACTCGATTGATACTGCCTTTGACCAGATCGATACGAATGGAAATATTCATTAATCCTTGATGCGGTCAGCATTGCTGATATGCTTCGGGTGCGGGGACCATGCCCCCGCACCCGGATTTTTACAATACTGATACCAGCGGCTCGCGCCATATTGCCGCTGCAATCCATACCTGTGTGTCCACAAATCTTTTGAGAGATATTGAAAAGTTATTTTCAATGTTTCTGGAAAGATTTTTGGAAATATACTTTATTGTCGAATGCCATGGGGAGGTAGCGTCATGCTGAAAAAGGTAACGGCAATTTTGGCTTTTATTCTTTTGTCTGCCGGGGTCTCATACGCTGCAAACACCGTTGTGTTTCAGGATAACATGGAAAACGGCGCGAACGGGTGGACTGCGACGGGCTTATGGCATCAGGCCGGGGCCGGCGATCCTTGCCCGAATGCGCACAGCGGAGCGGTGAGCTGGTACTACGGGAATGCGGCCTGTAACTATGATACCGGCGTTAGAAATTCAGGTTCTCTCACCAGCCCGGAGATAACGATCCCTGCATCGGCGAAGTCGGCTTTTGTTTCGTTCTGGTACTATTACCAGACGGAATCAGCCGGGACCGTCTGGGACCAGCGGTTTGTTCAGATTTCCACCGACGGCATCAATTTTACGTCGCTGACCCAGTTGTCGGGCGATGCAATGAATACGTGGATCCAGAAGTCAGTAGATGTCTCCGCCTATGCCGGGAAGACCGTTCAGCTCAGGTTCTTTTTTGACACCTTAGATAATATTGCCAACAACTTTAAAGGCTGGTATATCGACGATCTTGCCGTGACGACCTACAATATCGACGGCTCCGCGTATCTGTTCTCGTCCGCCACCTTCAGCTGGATCGACATTGCGGACCCGGCAAACGACACCCACATCAGCGGCGATGACAGCGGAGGCGTAGTGCCCATAGGGTTCACCTATAATTTTTTCGGCAACGCCTTCACGAACATCGGAATCAGCACCAACGGATATCTGACCTTCGGTCCGAATCTGACCACATATAGTAACGCGGACATTCCCACTGCTGCCATACCCAACAATTACATCGCACCCTTCTGGGATGACCTTTATGTGTATGCATCGAAAGGCGGGCGAATTTACGCGAAAACCATCGGAACCGCGCCAAACAGACTCTTTGTCGTGTCCTGGGAAAACGTTGATTTCTATTTCGGCCAGGATAACGGGAAACTCCATTTCCAGGCCATTCTGTCCGAGGCGGACCTGTCGATTACGTTCCAGTATAGAGACATGGTATCGGTCGACATCGCCAGAGGGACCGGCAGTTCAGCTACCATCGGCGTTGAGAATGCCGCAGGCACCTTCGGAATCAAGTACTCGTATAACACCTCCAGCGCGGTCTCAGACGGCAAAGCAATACGATTGCTGGTTGACACTGACAATGACGGAGTCCTGGATTTCATGGAAATGATCCTGGGGACTGATCCTACGGTGAACAACGGGCCGACTACGTTGTTTTCGTCCGCGGGGCCAGGTGCCGACTTTGGGACCGCCTACTTCCAGTTTACGGCGTCTCCGCTCGACCCGAGTACGGAGGGCTTCAGGGTGTTCTACGGCCCGACTTCTCAGGCGGTTGTGGATCTCTATCCGGCCTACGCTGACTTTCCCGGTACAAATACCACCAGCGGTTACATAGACCAGCAGTGGGGCATGCAGGGAGTGCCGGCGATTTTCATGAGGGTTGCACCCTACAAGACCCTCAACGGCCGAAAATATATCGGCGCGCCGTCCAATGAAATGTATGCCTACTTTGCCGGCTCGACTCCCAAGCAGAACGACAGCGCCGCCGGGAACTCTGCCGGGCCGGATACGACAACCACGTCCGACAATAACCGGTTAAAATGTTTTATCGCCACGGCAGCTTATGGATCGCCCTTCGAACAGCACGTGGCACTGCTGCGGGCGTTTCGCGACCGGTATCTCGAGACCAATGCTGCGGGGAGGTGGTTTGTCAGGACCTATTACCGGACCAGCCCGCCCATAGCCGCGTTTATCAGCAGGCATGAATGGGCTAAAACAGTTACCAGGACAGCGCTGTTGCCCGCCATCGGACTGAGTTATTTCATGGTCGCCGCATCATTCACGGTCCGGGCGGTCGTTATGGCGTTGTGCGCATTGTTTGTTTGGTTTGGTGTCGTGTACAAAAAGGCAAAAAAAGCGACAAAAGCATGATCGTGTATTGAGGAAAAACGGGGAGGGGGACATTCCCCCTCCCTGTTTTGATTCTAAATATGAAATATTTTGAAACACAGTGGCTCTCAGCAGGCCTCCTCGTGCTGCTTTCCGTGAGCGTCCTTTCCTGCTCGGGCTCCCGATCCCCAACGTGGACGCTTCTCGTTTACATGGACGGAGACAACGACCTGGGAAGCGCGGCCATGCAAAATATTTCCGCCATGGCGTCGGCGGGCGCCTCGGACAACGTCAATGTCATCATCCAGGTCGACCTTCCGCAGGGCATCACTACGAAGCGCTACCGCATGAAAAATGGCGGGTGGGAACTTCTTGCCGATCTCGGCGAACTCGACATGGCCAAATCGCAGACGCTGACTGATTTTCTTTCCTGGGCAAAGGGTGTGTATCCGGCAGACAGGACCATTCTCGTCCTCTGGGATCATGGGAACGGATGGGACCAGGGCGACGGGCCATCAAGTCCCGCGCCGAAGATCAGTCGCTCCATGTTCAATGACCAGGACAACGGAGACCGGAATTTTCTGCCGAATCATCAAATAAAGAAGGCGATTCTGGCCTCCGGCCTTGCCATCGACCTGCTCGGCATCGATGCCTGCACCATGGGCACGATCGAGACGCTGTACGAGTTCAGGGAGGTAGCGCCCATCATTATCAGCTCGGAGGAGGAATCCGAGGCCCACGGTTGGGACTACTATTCGCTGCTTGCGGGCCTCATTGCCTCCCCCGAAATGAGCATTGAGGATTTTGCCCGTCTCGCGGTCCGGTCCTACAGAGACTTTTACGAGAATAGTTTTTATCCTTCTCAACCTGCAGCGTACGACCGGCGATATACCGTATCCGCCATTCGCACCAGCTATTTGCCTTTGCTGGCAGGGGAAGTAGACCGGCTTGCCGGAAACCTGATGGGCCTTCTGAGCGATCCGGCAACAGCGGGGGATGCCGTGACCCTGATCAAAGCTGCGCGGGATACCGTACAGCCCATAGACCGGTACATCCAGCCCAATGTGTATGTTGATCTGGTTGATCTGGACAGCAGGCTTGGTCAGGGTACCGATATCGCTGCGGTAACTTCAGCAGCGACGATTGCGGAATACCACGGCTCCGACAGGCCGAATGCGCATGGTATTTCCATCGTTTTTTTCCCGTCGCGTCAGACCTCTACGTACGACCCGAATTATAAGAACTTCGACCCTCTAACCAATACGGGAAATGGCGGGGATTTTATCAACCAGTTCAGATGGGATGAATTCCTCAATGTCTATTACGACCGCGCCGGATTGTGACGTCCGATGCGATCAAACCGGCCATATCACAGCTGCATTTGATAAAAAGACGGCCTGCTTGGAAGGAGAATGACTTGAGTGCAAAGATGCCGTGTCTTCGCTGCAGATTTTACCTTTCAACCGTCAAAATCACCGGTTCTTGACAAATTCGTTCGATTCATGTTTTAATTGCTTTTAAGAGAGGGAATTTTATTAATCTTCGGGGAGGGACTTCGCTATGACAAGATTCTATATTGCCTTATCCGTAGTTGTAGTTTTTATGGCGGGTTGTACGTATCGGCTGGGTGATTTTACGGTCGTGAGCGTGAAGCAGTCTAATGTGCCGGCCAAGGCAATCGGTAAGAGAGTTGGCGGTGAAAGCTGCGTATTCTCATGGCTCGGCGTAGGCTGGTTCGGCAACGAGCCCAGTTTAAAAGACGCCTTTGACCGCGCGATGCAGGAAGCAGGGCCGGCTTATGATGCGCTTGTTGACACGATCGTCTACCGGAAAAATAACCTTTGGGAGAATTGCTACTACGTACGCGGTGTTGCCATAAGTACGAAAAGCCCGAAATAACAGCCGGGGCAGGACAAAGCCCCAAACTGCGCTGTTCCCTTTCTACGCCAAGTCGGTCCCTAAAGTTTCTTTGGAGGGGGCAAGTGTGTCGTTCTTCATTCTTACAGCCGATAGAGGACTTCCTTGCAGCAGTCCGGGTAAAGGCCTGCACGTGGCCGAAAATATCCAGTTCGCCGCACCACAATTAAATTGACACGCCAAAAGAATATAGCTACACTGTTTGCCATGAGCGTCTTTCGCGACGAAAAATATTAGTTCATCATGCAGCCCGCGCAAAGGACTCGTCAACAGCAAGGATCATTATCGAAGAATCCTTTTCCGAGGAGACGAATATGGCGATCTACGGTCCTAACAAGCGCTCTAGAAATCGGCCGACCCGTGAGTTCCAGGTTACGATCAACGATTCGGAGACGCAGGTCTATACGCTTGATTTCTCTCCCCACGGCCTTCGTTTGGGCGGGGCAACGCTTAGACTACTTGTTGGAGACCGGGTAAAGATTACCGCCAGGAAGGGCGAAAAAATTTTTAATTTTACCGGTCAGGTGAAACGAAACGACGGATTGGTGCCTATCAAGCGAATCGGCAGGTCGGCGAATGTTTTTTTCGTGATGGCAAACGGTTCAGAGTATCAGGAATTTTTTACGCTAATATAGAGCGCCCTTCGTTATCCCTGGCGCTTTACCCCAGGTCACGGAGGACGTCATCATCGGAGAGTGAATCGAATTCCCTGTAATACGCCGAGAGTGAAAAGAACGGTTCCGCATCATGCACGAGAGTGACAAGGGAAGTAATTCCCCTGTCCCCGGCAAGCATGCGAAAAGCCACGTCCGATGCCACCGGGGCGCCGACGATGATGGAATGGGGCCGCCGTTTCTTTACAACACTGACGGCCGCCACCATGCTGTAGCCCGAAGCAAGCCCGTCATCGACAAGGATCACCGTCCTGTTTTCCAGCTGCGGAAAGTGTTTCCCCTGCCGGTACAGCCGTTCCCGTCTCTGAGCTTCCTGCAGCATCATGAATGTGGCGACCTCAAGCTCCCGTTCCGACAACTCCAGCCGGTTTACCAGCGGCGAGTTCAATGCTATGGTCCCATCCATTGCCACAACGCCGTAGTTCGCCTCCGGGCTCCAGGGGACCGGGATCTTCATGAGCGGGATCACGTCAAGCGGACAGCCAAGCATGTGCGCTACGGCCTTTCCCACCGGGACGCCCCCCCGGGGAAGAGCAAGGACGATGGGGTCGATGAGGTCCCGTTCCTTTAACGCCAGCGCGAGTTTCTCTCCTGCCTGTATGCGGTCCCTGAATATCATGCCTGGTTCCCACGAGAAGTGAAAATTCTACCTGCCGCTCCCCTTCCCGCACCCATTATAACATGACTGCCCGGACCGTTACACAAGAATAAGCAGTGGTTTTATTTTGTGCCACCCGGGGCATCATGCTATAATGGCATAGTTGGATGATGGCATTTCGAACCGCAGAGCCAAGGTGGATCATGAAAACAAACGAACGAAAAGATTTTGATCAGGAAGCAGCGCAGTGGGACGCCAATCCGGGTCGCGTCAAACTCGCGAACGATGTGGCCGACGCAATCATCAGGACAGCAACCCCGTCACGCGAGATGAACGCGCTCGATTTCGGGTGCGGGACCGGGCTCGTGACGCTCCGGCTCCAGCCGCTGGTAAAAACCATCACGGGCATTGACAGTTCCGAGGGCATGCTCGCGGTTCTCCGTGGAAAGGTCCGGGCCGCGGACCTGACGAATGTGCGGACACAACTCGTCGATTTCGAAAAAGGCGATCGCGTCGAAGGTGCGTATCACCTCATCGTAAGCAGTATGACGCTGCATCACGTGCCGGATATTTCCGCGCTCTTCCGTGAATGGCATGAACTCCTCGTCCCGGGAGGCAGGCTGTGTTTTGCCGATCTCGACGAAGAGGACGGCTCGTTCCACGGAGATAATACCGGAGTGTTTCACCTCGGCTTCGACCGTATGAAACTGAAGACGCTGCTTGAGGAGGCCGGCTTTCACGATATCGTTGATTCAACAGCAGCGACGATGATCAAGGACGTCGCAGGAAAGGGGAAGATGGAATTCCCGGTGTTTTTGATTGCGGCAAGGAAGTAGTGATACCCCGGTCTTCCTATGGATGATTATTGCTCATCCTGAGTGCGTCGACGAATAAGTCTTTAAGAAATTATGCTCACTTCCATCATCTCTCAATTTTCCGTTCCCGGGAAATTACAAAAGGCCGAACGCTTCGGCACAGGCCTGATCAATGACACGTATCTCTGCGAGTTTAATGATCGCGGAGCTGCGCACAAGTACATCCTGCAGCGCATCAACGCATCGGTATTTACCCATCCCGAACGGGTGATGAAAAATGTGGAGATCGTGACGGAGCATATCGCAAAAAAGCTGCGCGCTGAGGGGCTTGCGGACCCCTCCCGGGAGACACCCGCGCTTGTTCCTGCACGAAGCGGTAAGACATACCTTCTCGACGATTCAGGCGCTTACTGGAGGATGTTCCATTTTATCGAATCCGGCACGGTCTTCGACACAGTCGCAGACGTTAAACATGCTTATGAAGTAGGCCGCGGGCTGGGACGGTTCCAGGCCCTCGTCGCGGACCTTTCGGCAGATAAACTGCATGACACGCTTCCCGGTTTCCACCATACCCCGAAGTATCTGGCCGAATTCGACGATGCGCTCAAGGCCGATACCAACAATCGGGCAGCGGAGACCGTGGCTGAACAGGAGTTCGTTTTGCAGCGACGGTCACTTGCCCCGGCGCTGACCGATCTTATCGCCGCACAAAAAATCCCCATCCGGGTCGTTCACAACGATCCCAAGGTGAACAATGTAATGATCCGCTTGGACACGCGCGAGGCCTTATGCATGCTCGATCTGGACACGGTGAAACCGGGGATCGTGCACTTCGATTTCGGCGACTGCGTGCGGTCTGCAGCCAATCCCGGCGGAGAGGACGCAGTTGACCTCCATGCGGTCAGGATCGATCAGACGCTCTACGAAGCGGTTGCGAGCGGCTATCTGCGCGAGGCAGCCTCGTTTCTCACGAAGCAAGAGATCGATGTCCTGCCGCTGTCGGTAAAGGTCATCACGTATGAGCTGGGAGTTCGTTTTCTTGCCGACTATCTCAGAGGCGATACTTATTTCAGGACCAACTATCCCGGACACAACCTCCACCGCGCACGAGTGCAGTTCAAATTGCTCGGAAGCATCGAGGCGGTCCAGGAGCGCATGGCCTTCGTAATCTCGCAGTATATGAATTCCCGCTGACCCTTCCCCTTAAGAAACTGTGCTATACTTCTCCCAGACTTCATCGTCCGATAACCGGGAGGTGGATTATGAAAAGAGTTAAACTTTTTGCAGCGGCTCTCATCGCGATGTTTTTAGTGACCGGCTGTGTCTACACCCATGTGCTGACGCCCTATGATACGAACCTCGACAAGACAGTCCTGGGACTGAAGACGGGCAAGGCGTCGATGCATTCAGTTCTCTGGCTTGCTGCATGGGGTGATGCAAGCACTGCCGCGGCGGCCAAAGAAGGCGGGCTCGGCGTCGTGAACCACATGGACCGGGAGTTCCTGAACGTGTTCTTCGGGGTCTATACCGAAACGACGACGATCGTTTACGGCGATTGACGGAGGCAGGCCATGAAGAACATCACGCTCCTGCTGCTTGCCTCGGCCATGACCCTGCTGGTGTCAGGATGCAGTGTGGGCCTTATCTATACCCACACGTGGCGGCCGCTGACGCTTGATATGCACGACACCAGGGTTGTTCCCACCAGCGGCGAAGGAGACATTAAACATTTGGTGCTTTTTTACCCGCCGCTCAGCGCGGCCTGGGATGATGCGTCCATCGGCGACATTGCCAGGAAGAAGGGGCTGCATGAACTGTACTTTGCGGACCTTGAATACTTCAGCATCCTTCACATATGGAACCAATACACGGTACATGTTTACGGAAAGTAGGAACACGAGGAAGACAGTGTGTCCGAGCCAGGTTTTGCCCGACCGCTTCAGCTCTTTTCGCTCTTCAGTGACTGATGATTTGGCATCCCTTTCAGCCTCGATATTGTTTCTCACCATTTGCCGCACGGCGAACGGCCGCTCAGACAGCCGGTCGCGAACTCTGCTTGCTTTTTCGTTCTCTTTGGAGTAATTTCTCAAAGAGCCGAGTTAGAAAATCACAAGGAGGGGTATCATGAGGGCGATGAAAAAACCGGGAAAGTTCTTTTTTGGTTCACTGATCTTGTTTTTTTCAATGGCAATCTTGGCGGCATGTCACAGCGGACCGCCGCAGATAACGATCTCTAATGCCAAGGCTGTTTTGTCGCCGGCGATCATAGGTGAGGCCATGGTGACCATGGATATAGCCAACCAGGGCGGCGGGGACGTTCTTCGGGGGGTGAAGACGGACATTCCCGGGGCGACGGCGACGTTCCATGTGATGCAGGGCCAGCGCATGGCGGCAGTTGACATGGTGGAGGTGCAGTCCAAGAGCAACCTTGAATTTAAGATGGGCGGCAGCCACGTCATGATTGAAAACATGCCCAAGACCATGAAAAAAGACTCCCAGTTCAACCTGACGCTGGTTTTTCAAAAGTCCGGAGAAAAGACAATCCCGCTCACACTTGAGGGCGCCATGAACATGGACATGCCCATGGGCCATGATCATCACATGTAGCCTCGGCTCACGTGATGTTGAGAGCAGTGAAATGCAAAAGGGATGGCATAGCCATCCCTTTTTTTGACAACGGAAGAAAGTATGCGCGCGCCGTGCCGGATGCCGGTCTTCAGTTTGCGATGATCCTGAATCCCGTTTCAACCTCGACGTTGTTCTTTACCATCTGCCACACGGGGCAGACCGATTCCTCGGACAACTGGATCGCCTTTTGAACGTTCGCGTCCTCGGTGTCCCTGGAATGGATGATAAACTCCAGGAATATCTTCCGGAATTTCAAAGGCGGCTGGTCGCGCTTCATGCCCTTTGCTCGAACGTTAAACTTCGATATGTTCTTGCCCATCTTTCTGAGCAAATACACAATCGACGTGCCGCTGCAACCGGCAAAACTCATGAGCAGCAGCTCGAGGCCCGTGTAGCCCTGCCCGTCGCCGATCGGCGGCTTGTAGTCGAACGTGATCGGCATGTCGGGATTGGACATCGAGACGCCGTTAAACTGTACTTTCTGGTTTGTCAGTTCGACAGCCACTTCCAATTGTTCTGTCATGGCGAGTTACCTCCTTGAAATGTCGAAAGCGATTTAAAAAGTCATTTGGGGTCAAATCTTTCATGTTGAGCGTGCCCAGAAAAGGGTCGCACGCACTTGCGGGTGCAAGTCCCGCCATGGCAAAAAGCCAAAGCCATGTAGCTTGGATGGCAGGGGGTGATGGTAACGTTGCTTTCTGAAGCCCATCGACAAAGCCTCGTTTAAGCGGGGTGAGCAACTTTCCGGGTCGCAACGAAAGTGAACGTAGATGTAGCCTCGTAAAAGTCAGCTCCATCGGCCGAGCCTCTTCAATATAGGCGAAGGCAGCATTCTCTTACTGACCCTGGCTGAATCGTAAGAGGACGGTGGCGGGGTAGCAGCGACGACACGGAAAGACAGGCGTGCGGTAAACTGGGGAAACCCTCTTCGCCCCTGACGGAAACGGCAGGAGCAAGGTAAGCCCTATAAGTCGCGAGACGAAGTGGGCCGAAAGGCAAGAGGGTGGCGGACGAGTCCGTAGTAGCGATGATGGAGAGGACAACATAACCTCACCGGAGCAAAGGGGCTCTGCTGTACTTGTATCTTTCAACGAAACGTGAGGCAGGGAAGCATGACAAACACTTCCGTCAGTCTGCAAGAGCTGAGGAGAAAGATATACATCAAGGCGAAGGCTGAGAAGCACTGGAAGTTCTGGGGGCTTTACTGCCATATCTGCAAACTGGAAATCCTGCGAGAAGCGTATCGACTGGCAAAGGCCAACGACGGCGCACCCGGCATCGATGGAAAGAGTTTCAAAGACATCGAAGCGGAAGGGGTCGTAGAATTTCTAGAAGGGATACGGCAGGAGCTTCACGCCCGGATCTATCGGCCAGTGCCGAACCGACGGGTAGAGATTCCCAAAGGAAACGGGAAAACCCGGACGCTCGGCATACCGACGATCAAAGACCGGGTGGTCCAAGGAGCACTGAAACTCATACTCGAACCGATATTTGAAGCGGACTTCAAGGATTGCTCATACGGGTATCGGCCGAAACGGAGCGCTCATCAGGCAGTCGATCGAGTAACAGCGGGGATACTGCGCGGATTCACGCGGGTCGTGGACGTAGACCTGAGCGGATATTTTGACAACATCCGTCATCACATTCTGCTCGGAAAAGTCGCCCAACGGGTGCAGGATGACGAAGTCATGCACCTGCTCAAGCTCATCCTCAAGGCCAACGGGAACAAGGGAGTGCCGCAGGGCGGGATTATATCGCCCCTTCTGTCCAACCTGTACCTGAACGTCGTGGATGAGATGATGGAACGGGCACGGGAAACAACCCGGCGCAAAGGCTACGACAATATCGACTTCGTCCGAAGTGCGGACGACATGGTCATCCTTGTTCACGGACACCCCGGAGAAGATTGGCTTCTCGCAGCCGTGCAAAAGCGGCTCAAAGAAGAACTGGACAAGCTGGATGTGCAGATGAACCAGGAAAAGACCAAGGTCGTGAACCTCAAGGAAGAAGGCTGTTTCGGCTTCTCGGTTTTGACTTCCGGGTGAACACGAACCGCCACGGTAAGTCCTATGTGAGCAAGACGCCCAAACAGAAGAAACGCAAGGAAATCGGGGAGAGAATCAAGGCAGTGCTCAGGGCAAACTGGAGCAAGCCGCTGCACGAGGTAATCAGTCGGTCAATGTAGTCCTTCGAGGCTGGGTGAATTACTTTCGGATCGGCAACAGCAGCAGCGCTTTCAAGAAGGTCAGATACGAAATCGAAAAGAAGGTGCGCAAGTTTGTCTTGAAAAGGCAGAAACGGAAAGGCTACGGGTGGAGGCGGTGGAGTAGGGAGGATATCTATCAGCGATGGGGCTTGTTCAACGACTACCAGAGACGATATTTCCAACCGAAAGCGGCCCCATGCCGTTAGGTCACATACCCTTGGTCGAAGAGTGCAGGAAAGCCGTATGAGGGAAAACCTCACGTACGGTCTGACTAGAAGGCGCTGGAAATAGAACAGGAAGGAGACTTCTGCGTCACTACGCCAGTGCTTTACTC
>CAVYLT010000030.1:0-15221 GCA_963769335.1 Nitrospirota bacterium
GAGGAAAAGGAGATTCACATGAAAAGGATCGAAGCGATTATACGTCCGGAGAAGGCATCAGATGTTTGCGCTGCTTTGGACAAAGCGGGCCATCCCGGCGTTACGCTCTCTCAAGTCGAGGGGTATGGTGATCAAAAAAGCTGGGTTAATCACGTTCGCGGCATATCATATAAAGTAAACTTGCTGAGCAAAACGAGGGTGGAAGTCGTCGTAAAAGACGAGGATGCGGACAAGATCATCAAGGCCATACGTGAAGCCGCGTTGACCGGCGAGGTGGGAGACGGCAAGATATTCGTTCACGACATGGCCAATGCCATACGGATACGGACCAACGAAACCGGAATGGCGGCAATATAGATGACCTATCTTGCCTGGCTTATTTTTATTGCGGCGGCAGTTCTGGAAGTCGGCGGAGACGCGGTGGTCCGCAAGGGACTTCGCGGAAGCGGCCTCATCATCATTCTGATCGGTTTCGCCATGCTGGGCTGCTACGGCGTGGTGGTCAACATGGTGAAATGGGATTTTTCAAAATTGCTCGGCGTGTACGTCGCGATTTTTGCGATTATCAGCATATTGTTCGGACGCTTTGTGTTCAAGGAAACCATCCCCACTGCTACATGGATAGGATTGATGGTGATTATCGGCGGCGGAATGATCATCCAGTTCGGGGACAAGATCAAGATATAGGCAGCGAAGGATACATTATGAACAGCTCAATAATTACTGTCGTGTGGACACTGATCTGCGCATTCCTTGTTATTTTCATGCAGGCAGGTTTCGGCATGATGGAGACCGGGTTTACGAGAGCAAAGAACGCGGGCCATACCATGGCAATGACCCTGATGGTATTCGTCCTCGGCGTGCTCGGCTACTGGATCTGCGGCCATGCGCTCCAGACAGGCGGCAGGGGCTTTTTTCTCTCCGGTGCCTCTGATACTTCGGTCATCGTGCTCTTTCTGTCGCAGGTCGTTTACCTGAATATTGCGGCCACCATACCGACCGGTGCAATGGCTGAGCGCTGGACCTTCAAGTCCTTCGTTGTTTATGGGTTCTTCTTTGCCATGTTCCTGTATCCGCTGTACGCCGGCTGGGTGTGGGGCGGAGGATGGCTGGCCCAGCTCGGCAGGAACTTCGGTTTGGGCCATGGGGTCCTGGATTTTGCCGGTTCATCGGTTGTTCACATGGTCGGCGGCGTTGCCGGGCTTGTGGGTGCGATTGTGCTCGGTCCGCGCATGGGGAAATACCGGGCCAATGGAACTCCAACGGCAATACCCGGTCATCATATGCCGATGGCCGTGGCAGGGTGTCTGGTCCTTTTCTTCGGGTGGTTCGGGTTCAATGCGGGCCCTGCCATGGCTGACGGTGGTATCCGGCTCGGCGTCATCGTAGTAAACACAATGCTTGGAGGCGTTGCCGCCGCTTTCGCAGCTATGTGCTACGTGTGGTTCGTGTACGGCAAGCCTGATCTTTCCCTGATCGCCAACGGACTCCTCGGCGGTCTCGTTGCCATCTCGGCTTCCTGCGCATTCGTGAGTCCTGTCGGAGCAATCGCGATAGGGCTTGTTGCTGGTGTGCTCTGCTGCGTGAGCGTCTTCTTTGTCGAACAAAAGCTGAAAGTGGACGATCCTGTGGGTGCGGTGTCGGTCCACGGCGTATGCGGTGCCTGGGGCATGATCGCCCTCGGGCTCTTTAGCGACGGCTCCTACGGCGATGGACTGAACAATGTTTCCGGCACTGTCAAGGGGCTGTTCTACGGCGGAACATCGCAAATCATGGCCCAAGGCATCGGTGTTATCGTGAATTTCGTTTTCGTCTTCGCCATGATGTTCGTATTTTTCAAAGTACTGGACAGGATCATCCCGATGCGTGTATCTGAGGAAGTGGAGTTTGAAGGCCTCGACCAGAGCGAAGTGGCTGTTACAGCCTACCCCGACTTCAGCATCACAAAGACACGCAGATAGGGGACATCATGGTAAAGATTGAAGCGATCATAAAACCGTTCAAGCTCGATGAGGTCAAGAACGCCTTGATCAACATCGGCATTCATGGCATGACGGTGACCCCTGAGACCAGAGGATTCGGCAGGCAGAAGGGTCACGTCGAGATCTACCACGATACCGAGATGGAAATCTCGTTCCTTCCCAAGGTTAAAATCGAGGTGATTGTTGCCGACAACTTTTTGGAGCAGGTCCTTTCGGCGATCCTGGAGAAAACCAAGACCGGCCAGATCGGCGATGGAAAAATATTCGTGACGACCCTCGCCGACGTCGTGCGGGTCAGGACCGGCGAGCACGGCGACGCGGCGGTCTGAGGTCCCACCCCCTTCTTCCCTCGGAGGAAGGGATATGCACACGGGTAACCGGCGATTTTGAGAGGTCGCCGTCTATCCTCCCAGGGTCGGCATGTTCCATTGCATGCCGGCCCTTTTTTACAATACGTTTATTGTTGAGAGCGTTTGTTTTGCCTCGCCTGTTCAGACCATTGAGCAATGCAGGCCTCGCCCTGTTTCCACTCTTTTGCGACGCAATCCTTTCGTATTCCTTTGTCTGAAAAAAATAAAGACCACGAACATCTTATATGGTATTATAAAAAAAGTGTGGCTTGGGGATCAGAGCAAAACCGAGCCGTCCATAAGTCCGGGGAAATCCAGATGGATAAGGAATCCGCACCAGAAAAAGACGTACAGGCCGGCATTTTGCGTGAGCAGGTCCACCTTGCACTCAAGGACCTTCCGACGATGCAGCTTGCCTCTCTCATCGTGGCTCTCGTTCTCGCTTACGCGGCGCGTAGTGCGGCGCCCCGCTCGCACATCATCGCGTGGATAGGGATGGTCCTGGCGATCGTCGCCAGCAGGATCGTTTTCTACTATCAATACGCAAGGGTGCGAGACCAGCTCTTTGACGGCAATTACTGGAAAAACGCCTATATCCTGCTCGCCCTTGCATCGGGCGTCATCTGGGGGCTCTCCGCATTCATCATCTTTCCCGCGCACAACCTTGAGCTCATATCCCTGTTCGTCCTGGTGATTGCCAGCCTGTCGGCGGCCACGACGGTGTCCCACTCCTCCCTGCGCTTGGGCCCGTCGGCCTGGATGGCGCCGGCCCTGCTGTTCTATGCCGTCCGCTGCTTCCTGGAAGGCGGGGAAATCGAGAATACCGTCGGCGTCCTGATCATCATTTACCTGATGACCCTGACGTCCTATTCGTTCAACCACCACCGGTCCATCACCGCGTCCATAGCACTGCGGTTCGAGAACCTGAAGCTGCTCGGGGAAGTGCGTAAGAGCGCGGAGCGCTTCCGCCTGCTTTTCCAGAAACACAATGCCGTCATGCTGCTCGTCGACCCCGAGAGCGGTGAAATCGTCGATGCCAATGCGGCCGCCGAGCGCTTCTACGGCTATCCGGCCGACCGGCTCAAGCGGATGAACGTCCAGAACATCAACATGCTGTCGCCGGAGGAGGTCCGTTCGATACGGCAGCAGGCCCTCATGGAGCGCTGTAATTATTTTGTTTTTTCCCATCGCCTTGCCAACGGCGATGTACGCACTGTTGAGGTCCATTCCTCCCCGATCCAGACCGAAGACCGGGTCCTGCTGTTTTCGATAATTCACAACATCACGGAACGGCGACAGGCGGAAGAGCGCCTGCGCCAGTCCGAAGCAAGCTACCGCAATCTGTTCAACAGCATAACCGACGCCATTTACATTCAGGACGAAGAGGGGCGGTTTCTGGATGTGAACAGGGGGGCGGAGACCATGTACGGGTATCCGGGCGAATTTTTTCTGAACAAGACCCCGAAATGGTTTTCCGTGCCGGGAATGTACGACCCCGTTGCCATGGCGAGGGCTATCCGGCAGGCTTATGACGGCGAACCCCAACGCATCGACTTCTGGGGTGTGCGCTCCGACGGCACTACCTTTCCCCAGGAGATTCGCCTCATGCCGGCAACCTATGGGGGCCGCCGCGTGGTCATTGCCGCGGCCCGTGACATCTCGGAGAGAAAACGCGCAGAAGCCGAGCAGCTCAGGGCGCACAAACTCGATGCGATTGGAGTGCTGGCAGGCGGCATTGCCCACGATTTTAACAATCTTCTGCAGGGGGTTTTCGGATTCCTCACGGTGGCCAAGCTGAAGATTGACCAGCGCGACAAGGCCGTCCTGATGCTCGACAAGGCGGAGAAGGCGCTCCAGGTGTCCGTGAACCTCACCACCCAGCTTTTGACGTTCTCTAAAGGCGGGCAACCCGTGAAGAAAACGATGTACCTGAGGCCCGTTATAGAAAACGCGACCCGCTTTGCCTTGAGCGGTTCTCGGTCCGACTGCCGGTTTGCGCTTCCCGACGAGCTCTGGACCGTGGAAGCTGACGAGGGCCAGATCTGGCAGGTAATCCAGAACATCGTCCTCAATGCCGATCAGGCAATGCCCGCGGGCGGCTTCGTGACGATCTCGGCGCAAAATGTAGACCGGAGCGGGGCAGCCTTAGCGAGCGTCCCCGGACCGGGTAAATGGGTCGAGGTCCGGATCATTGACACCGGCGTCGGCATCCCGGAGGAACACCTGCCGAGGATCTTCGAACCTTATTTCACCACCAAACAAACAGGGAGCGGCCTGGGCCTGGCAACGTCTTACTCCGTCATGAAGAACCACGGCGGGATGCTCGAAGTCGCGTCAGTTGTGGACCGCGGAAGCGCGTTCACCATCTGGCTGCCTGCAAGCGGCTCCGTCGTCCGACCACAGGCGCGGGCGGAAGCGTCCGTTGCGCTCAGAAAAGGACGGGTCCTGGTCATGGACGACGATGAGGTCGTGCGCGAATCGGTGGGGGAGATGCTTGAGGCGCTCGGGCAGGATGTGGAATTCGCGGGTGATGGCGACTCGGCGATTGAAAAGTACTGCGCTGCACTGACTGCCGGTTTGCCGTTCAGCGTTGTGATTTTGGACGCCACGGTACGCGGAGGACGGGGTGGTGAAGAGACGATCAGAAGGCTCCGCGAGATCGATCCCGGCGTGACTGCGATCATTTCGAGCGGCTATTCCGACAACGCCGTCGTGTCGAACTATGCAACCCTCGGTTTCAAGACCCTTCTCTCCAAGCCCTACAGCTTCGACAACCTGCGGTCCGCGCTCGGGTCAATGATGAGGTCCTGATGATCGAACGGGCGTGCCGACCACAGCCGGGATGTCCCTTTCTTTATGACGAGGCGGCACTGGACCCCGCTTCGCTGTATCGGACCTTCGAAATCCCCGAAAAGAACTCCTTTATGTTTTTGTTGTATCGGGGCGGGAATCCAGCACTTCACGGATTTTCATCAACAGGTCCCTGGGCGAAAGCGGCTTGGTGAGCACGGTCAGGCCGTCTTCAAGAAATCCCCGCTGGCGTATGATATCGGCCGTATAACCGCTGGTGAAGATCGCCTTGATACGGGGCTGGAGCCTGCGTATTTCATCGAAGGCGTCCTTGCCGTTCTTGTGCGGCATGATGACGTCGAACAAAAGCAGGTCTACGGCGGCCCGGTTCTTTACGAATTTGTCCACGGCGTCATTGCCGTCGACGGCCTCGATGACCGTGTAGCCGAATTCGGTGAGGATATTCGCAGTCAGTTTTCGTACTTCCTCGCTGTCTTCGGCGACCAGGATGGTTTCCTTGCCTCCCTGCGGGTGCCGCAATTCCGCGGCATCTCCTCTTCCGGCCTGGCCGGAGGTGAGCGGCAGGTAAATCTTGAAGGTCGTGCCTTTCCCCGGTTCGCTGTAGCAGTTGATGTAGCCGTTCTGCGCTTTCACGATGCCGTACACGATCGAGAGGCCGAGACCGGTCCCTTTTCCCGTTTCCTTCGTGGTAAAGAAGGGCTCGAAAATCCGCACCCGTGTCTGCTCGTCCATGCCCATTCCCGTGTCGCTCACGGACACGACGGCATATTTCCCGGCTTTTCCATAACCGTGGAGAGAAGCGTACTGATCGTCGAGGTCCGCGATCTCCGTTGCAATCGTGAAGGCCCCCCCTGAAGGCATGGCGTCCCTCGCGTTCGTCGCGAGGTTCATCAGCACCTGTTCCAGCTGGCCCGAATCGGCAAGGACAATAGGACCGCCGTGGCACAGGTCGATCCGCAGTTCGATGTCTTCTCCGATGAGGCGCGCGAGCAGCTTCTGGATCCGGGTGATGATCTCGTTCAGCGCCACCGGTTGCGGGTTGATGATCTGTTTTCTGCTGAATGCCAGCAGGCTGTGGGTCAGGCCCGCGGCGCGTTCGGCGGCAGCAAGAATATGGTCCAGGTACTCGCGGTGCGGATCGCTGTCTTTCAGCTTCATGCGCATCACGTTGCCGTAGCCGATGATGGCCGTCAGGATATTGTTGAAGTCGTGGGCAATGCCGCCCGCGAGAGTGCCGACGGCCTCCATCTTCTGTGAGTGCAAAAGCTGGGCCTGCAATGATTTTTTTTCCTCGGTCTCCCGCCGGATATCGAGCAGTGCCCTGGACAACGCGGCGTTGGCCTCGGCGAGGTGCGCCGTACGCTCGATCACCTTTGCTTCCAGGTCTTTCTGCTTCATGCCCGCCTGGCGCCGCGCCGCCTCCAGGGCAACGACCATATCGTTAAAGTTCTCTTCCAGCTCTCCGATCTCGTCGGTTCTTCCCGATTTTTCCAGGCCCGAGAACTGGCCGGCGGTAATGGCCTTGGTATTGCTTATGAGTTTGGATATGGGCGCGGTGAGCTTCCGTCCCATGACATAGGCGATGCCGAGCATGATCGCGAGCGTAATGAACCCTATCAGGAAGGTGCGCCGCCGGATGGCCAGGATTTCACTGAAGGCTTCGTCGCGGTCGATCTTCGTCACCACGCCCCATCCCAGTTCGGGAATATACCGGTATGCGCCGACAACGACGTTCCCCCGGTGGTCGATCCCCTGGTCGATGCCTTCATTGCCGGCAGTGGCGATCAGGGAAAGCTTCCGGTATTCACCGCTCAAAGCGACGTAGCCGTTGATCGGAAGGGGCGGGTACCTCACCGGGCTGATATAGGTGACCGTGCCGCCGTTCCGTTTGACGAGCAGCGTTTCGCCGGTCCGGCCAAGGCCGGTGTAGTCGGTGAAGCTGGGAAACAGCGTGTCCGCCAGACTGATGCAGCCGACGACCACCACCCGCACGATGCCCTTTTCATCGCGCAGCCCCGTGGCGACGTCGATGTACCCGCTTCCGATGTCGTTCTGCAGAACGAGGGAGCTTCCCCACAGGAAAGCTTTTGCGTTGCGCGGCACCGATGCCGGTGCCCCGGAGGAAGAGGGGACGCCTGGCCCGGTGTGCCGGTCTTCCGAGGACACCAGCACGGTCCCGTTCAGGGAAACGATTTCCAATCTCCGGTATCCCACATAGATCCGTCGGAAGGAGCTGAGTCTTGCAGAAATATATTGGTAAGCGGTTTTCCGGGCCAGGGCGCTGCTCGACGGATCGAGCAGCACGGCGATGTACTTTTTCACAAAGCCCGCGGACAGAATTTTCAAGTCGTCTTTTCTCTCGTTCAGATAGCCGACGACCATTTCCTTTTTCAAGTCCGCAATCGCATTCAGCTGGGAGTAGAGCCGGTCCTCGATCGCCCGCTTTTCATACTCATAGCTGACCAGGCCGAGCACTATGGTGACGGCGGTCACCACAATGAGCACGCCTCCGGCGAATTTGAATTTCAGACCGTGTACGATCTTCATGGAAGAATCCTGGATGCCGCGGGTCTCGTGTTTTTCAATACCTGAAACAAGAGCTCTGTATCGATGTTCGATCTGACGTCCTTCCACGTCCTTTCCCGGGGAATAAGCCCTTCGCGGCTCAGGAGTTCAAATTCCTTTTGCAGCTGGCCGTCGTCAGCCAGTATTTCCCGGTGCATCGTTGTTTCGTAGGCGTCGACATCGTTCAGCAGGTCCTCGGAGCAGAGACGGTCCAGTGCGGTGATGTAGTTGCCGAGCGGCAGGGGCATGACCTTCGCGGACTCCGCGGCCGCCCAGCGGCTGGCACGGTCGACGTTGCGGTCCGATTCCTGCAGCCAGGCGACGGCCCGGAACTGCGCCGCGATGAGCGCCTTGATTGCGCGTGGGTGGCGTGCGGCATACCCCTTCCGCATGCTGAAAAAACCGTAGGTGGAAAAGGACCGGTGTATGATGTGGAGCGTCGGGTCGATCCTGGTGTAGACGGTCGGCATAGGCTCGAAGGAGGTAAGAGCGTCGAGCTTCCCCTGTTCGATGGCCTCGAACATGTCCCGGGTGTCCATCGGCACGGGCCGGATGTCGGCAAGAGACATGCCGTTCGTTTTCAGCAGTTCAAGCAGGTATAAGTGCGCTATGGAGCCCGCGGGGAAGGCGATGCGCTTGTGTTTCAGGTCTTTCACCCGGTAAAAGTCCCGTGAAACGAGGGACACGCTCCCCTTGTGGAAGAGGGAGAAGACGGTGATGTTCCCTTCGGCGGCCATTTTGAGCGTCGGCACATCGCCCATGATGGTCCCTTCGAGCACGCCCTTTTTCAGGAAGTAGTTTATTTCTTCGCCTTTGAGGAAGGGATAAAATTTCACGGTATACCCCATCGTGCGAAGATCTTCCTTCAGGATCTCGTCCCGCTTCATGATTTCGACAAGATGACTGACTGTTGCCCAGGGAGTCGGCACTCCGATCTCGATCGTTTTTTCATCGTTTGAGAATTGATACTGCCGGTAGAGGGGGTGTTCTTCGAAGTTGACCGCCGGTGAGTTTTGCGGCTTGTTGCAGCCGGACCAGGAAATGCAGAGGAGCAGGATAAACAGGAGGAAAAGTCCTTGTCCGTGGTGCGTTCCCAATCGTAATTCACGCATATTGTACTATACCACAGTTACGCCGCTGGCGCACCGGGATAAAGAAACTTGGCCGGCGTGAAACTAAAAAAACATTTTCACCGCTTGCCATGCTTTGAATTCGGTTTACTTTGCATTGTTGCTGTGATAAATTATTTACATATTCTTGCATTCCTTCAAATCCCGGGATAACAGGACGATATGGAACAGAAAAAGACGCCTGGACAAAGCGGTCCAAACGCCGCCGTGCCCATTATCGGCATAGGCGCTTCTGCGGGCGGCCTGTATGCTCTCAAGTGCTTTCTTGCGGCCCTGCCGAAAGAGTTCGGCTTCGCTGTCGTCTTCCTGCAGCATCTCTCTCCTACGCACCGCAGCCTTCTCCCCGAACTGCTCGCGAAGGGAACTCCCCATCTCAAGGTCCTCGAAATAACGGACGGGATGGAAGTACTCCCGGGCAAGCTCTTTCTCTGTCCTCCGGGAAAAGAAATCAGAATGCAAAAAGGTTTTTTTCACACAGCCGAACCGACGCAGGAGCATGTCCATCTTCCCATCGATGAATTTTTTATCTCCCTGGCCGAGGAAGCGGAAGACCGTGCAATTGCCGTCATCCTTTCCGGCGCGGGTACGGACGGCGCGCGGGGGATCCAGGCGATCAGAAGCCAAGGCGGCACCGTCTTTGTGCAGGACCCTTCCACAGCGGAGTTACCGGGCATGCCGCTTGCGGCGATCAGCACGGGCCAGGTGGATGAAGTATTAAGGCCCGAAGACATCGCCCGGGAAATCGTAAAGCTTGCCTCTGCTGACGCGGTCCGTACAGGCCGCGACGACGTGGTCTCCACCGCTCAATTTGAGACCTTTTACCGTCTGATCCACCAGAAGACCGGCTACCGGTTCAACCATTACAAACAGAGCGTCGTGAACCGCAGGATCCGGAGAAGGATGTATTTGAGCGGCGTGACCTCGGTCCAGGACTATATCCAGGTCGTAACGGACAAGGAACAGGAAGCCGCTGCGCTTGCCAGCGACCTCATGATCGGCGTTACATCTTTCTTCCGGGACCAGCTTGCATGGAGAGCGCTCAAGATAGAAGTGATACGCCACCTTGTGGCGGGCAGCGACGACACCCCGATCCGTGTCTGGACCCCTGCCTGCGCCAGCGGCGAGGAAGCCTACTCCATCGCAATGCTGCTCCATCACGAGTTTGCTCTCGCAGGCAAAAAACGGGAAATACAGGTTTTTGCCACGGACGTGAACGACCGTGCGCTCGAAAAAGCGCGGGAAGGGACCTATCCCGGCAGTATTGCCGCCGACGTACCGGCAGACCTCATGCGGAAGTATTTTATCCGCTCCGAGGACGGCCTTTCCGTCGCTATCAGCAAGGAGATCCGGGAATGCGTGGTTTTCGCCAAGCAGGACCTGATGACGGACCCGCCTTTTTCCCGGCTCGACCTCGTCATCTGCAGGAACTTCCTGATCTATCTCGAACCCGACGCCCAGGAGAAGTCCATCGCTCTCTTCCATTACGCACTCAAGGACAGCGGGTATCTGTTCCTCGGCAACGCAGAATCCGTGGGCAGGAACAGCGCGCTCTTCAAAAGCCTGGGCAATAAAAAATGCCGCGTCTATCGTAAGCTTGAACGGTCTGCCTCGACCCGGCTTTCCCTTTCCGTTCCTTTTGCTTCGGAACGTGCAGTACCGGGGTTGTCGCGCCAGGCCCTGGCTGCTGCGAACCAGCCCACTATCACCGACGTTATACAGAATTCCCTGCTCGAGGAATACGCGCCTGCGGCGATTGCGATCAACCAGAATTACGACATCCTGTACCACAACGGCCCCACGAACAAATACCTGATCCAGCCAAGAGGATTGCCTACGCAAAACCTGCTGCTCCTCCTTTCGGAGAGCCTCCGCAGCAGGGTCCGGGGAGCGATCTACCGGGCTTCGCAGGAAGGAAAGCCGGTCACCATCAGGGCGAGTTTTCCTGCTCCTGACGAAAAGCCCCCCCGGACCGTTCCCGAGAAAAAGGGAAGAAAAAAAATCTCTTCTTCCCGAAAAGCTTCGAAAGAGAAAGCACCATTAGACAGGACCGTCACCCTCCGTATCTCGAAATTGCGCGAGAACATCTATCTCATCGTTTTCCAGGAGACGCTCAGCCTTTCTAAAGCAGAGGCTGCCCCTTTAGCTGACACTGCGGCCGTGGACGAGACCGTGGTACGCCAGCTCGAAAGCGAGCTTTCTGCGACCCGCGCCGACCTGCAAACCAATATCGAACAGCTCAAGGGCCTGAACGAAGAGCTCCAGTCCTCGAACGAGGAGCTCCAGGCTGCAAACGAAGAGCTCGAAACGTCGCGCGAGGAGCTCCAGTCCCTGAACGAAGAGCTGCTCACGGTCAATACGCAGCTCCAGGTCAAGATCGAGGAACAGGACGCAACGAACAACGACCTGAATAATTTCCTCACCAGCACCAACATTCCCACGATCTTTCTCGACCAGCGGTTTCACGTCAAGCGTTTCACCCCTGCCATGTCGAAACTCCTGAAGGTCATTCCGTCCGACATAGGAAGGCCGATCATCGACCTGTCGCAGGAAAACCTCGGGGCGGACCTCATCCCTGACGCCCAGTCGGTGCTCGATAATCTGGTGCCGATCCGGAAAGAGATCGCGGTCGACGGCGTCTGGTACATCCGCGCAACACAGCCCTACCGGACCTCGGACAGCCGCATCGAGGGCGTGGTCGTCACCTATACGGACATTACCGAACGCAAGCGGGACGAAGAGCTCAAGGGCCGGCTGTCGGCAATCGTCGAGAGCGCCGACGAAGCGATCATCAGCAAAGATTTGGACGGCAGGATCCAGACCTGGAATACCGGAGCGGAAAAGATCTTCGGGTATACGGCCCAGGAAGCGGTAGGAAGAAATATATCCTTTCTCATTGCTCCCGGGCATTCGGATGAGGTCCCGGAAAATCTTGATAAGATCGTGGCGGGACAGCACATCGAGCATTTCGAGACAGAACGCATGCGCAAAGACGGAACGATCATTCCCGTCTCGCTCACCTACTCGCCGATCAGGGACGCGCAGGGCAGGGTGACGGGCGTCTCGAAGATCTGTCATGACATCAGCGAACGGAAAAAAGCAGAGGAGGTCACGAAACACCTTGCTTCGTTCCCCCAATTGAATCCGAACCCGGTCCTCGAGACCGATTCCGCGGGTAACATTATCTACTTCAACCCTACGGTCCCCGGGATCCTGGAAAGCCTCGGTATGAACGGCGGAGATGCGGGCGTTTTCCTGCCTGCGGATTTCGACGACATCCTCAAGAGTTCCGGCAAAATAGAAACGACGATCCTTTACCGTGAAGTAACCATCAAGGACCGGGTCTTTGGAGAGACCATTCATTTCGCTCCCCAGTTCGATGTCGTCCGCGTCTATGCGTACGACGCTACCGAGCGCAAACGGGCGGAGGAAGAGCTTCGCAAGAGCGAGGAACTGTTCCGTTTGGCAATGGACAACATGCCCGACGCCATCGCCATCTACGATGCAGAACGAAGATACGAGTTCGTCAATGCCGCGGGCCTCCGCCGGCTGGGAAAGCCGCTGGAAGCTTTTATCGGACGCACAGTCGATGAAATGTACGATGAGGAAACGCGGCACGCATTTTGGCCCGTGCTCATTCGCACTTATGAGACAGGCACATCGCAAACGGTTGAGACCTCGCTCACCATGCCTACGGGTCAGTATGACCTCGTCATCACGTTCGTCCCCATGCTGAAGGACGGACGGGTAGAGCGGGTCCTGAGCTTCACCTTCGATATCACCGATCGTAAAAAGGCCGAAGCCGACATAAAAGCGCTCTCCCGACAGCGTCAGGTTGCGCTGGACGCGGCGCGCCTGGGATGGTGGCAATATTACCCGATCACGCGCGTCGCTGAGTGGGACGACGGGTACAAGGCGATCTTCGGCGTCAGTGGTTATGCTCGACCGAATGACGAGATCCTCGCGCAGATCATCCACCCCGACGACCTGGCCGGTCTATGGGCCAAGGTGGAGTCGGCCTTGAACCCCGTTGATCCGCAACCCTATGCAGCGGAGTATCGGATCAATCGCCCGGACGGCGCACTGCGGTGGATCGAAGCGCACGGCGTTGCCACGTTCGAGGGTGAAGGCGCGGGGAGGCGGGCCGTGAGCCTCGTCGGCACGGTCGCCGACATCACCGAACGCAAGAAGGCGGAGGAAGCGCTGCGCCTGCGGACCGACGAACTGGAAACGATCAACAAGGAGCTCGAAGCTTTCATCTACTCGGTTTCCCACGATCTGCGGGCACCGCTTCGCACCATGGCCGGTTTCTCCAAAATCCTCATCGAGGATTACGGCAGCAAGCTGGAAGACCAACCGAAAAATTATTTGACGCGTATAACCAACGCTTCGGAGAAAATGACCGATCTCATCGAGGACCTGCTGCGCCTTTCGCGGATCTCAAAGCAGGACATGGACCGGATGGACTATGACCTCAGCAAAGCAGTTTACACGATCGCGACCAACCTTCGGGAAACAGATCCCGGCAGGAACCTTGAGGTCGTTGTAGCCGAAGGTCTTCGCGCTTCCGTGGACCCGAACCTGATCAGGGTCGCGCTCATGAACCTGGTCGAAAACGCCTGGAAATTCACTTCGAAAACAGCAAACGCCCGGATTGAATTCGGCAGTATCGATTGCGGATTGCGGAATGCGGAATGCGGAATTAAATCCGAAATTGTGTACTTCGTCAGGGACAACGGAGCCGGGTTCGACCAGACTTACGCGAATAAGATGTTTTTGCCGTTCCAGAGGCTGCACACGGAGCAGGAGTTTGAGGGAACGGGAATCGGCCTTGCCATCGTCGAACGCATCATCCGCCGCCACGGAGGAACGATCTGGGCCGAAGGTGAGGTAGGGAAGGGCGCGACGGTGTTTTTCACGCTGGGGTGAAGCGATTGCGAATCCGTTTTTGCCGTCATTCCTCTATGTTAAAAGTCAAGTCTTCTTTTGGTGGCAGACGGACTCTTTCTGGATTTGTTTTATGGCAGAGCTCAATCTTCAAAACCAATCTTCTATAAGCAGACACTTCTTCGCATGGAGGAAGGCTGCATTTCTTAGATTATGTTTTAAAGGCGTGGGTTCGCAGTCTAGCTAAAGCAGACACGATCCTGAGATCCGCTGCAGGAATGACATAGCGTTACCCACAGATAAACAAGTTATTGAGATTGACCTCCATAAAACAATCCGGCTTTTTATTGTACTACCGCCAGTACGTACTCATGCTGGTTCTTCAAGACGTACCGGATGCGATTTAGAAGCTTTCGCGCTATATGAACGATGGCCTTTGTATTAGTCATATGCTTACTAAGCTTATCGAATGCCATTATCAGCGTCGGGTCTTTACGGGCAGCGACCCAAGCACTTTCAATCAATATGCCCCGTAGCGAAGGATTGCGTCTGTTGGTGATGCCGGTGGTGTTGTTCTTTTCACCGCTGGAGTTCGTGTTGGGGATAAGGCCGACATAGCTCGCCAGCTTATCGAGCGACGAAAAACGACTCATGCTGTTCAGTTCCGTTAGGAGTGTCATGGCAGTCAGCGTGCTGATCCCCGGCACGGTCCTTAACAGCAAGACGTTGACCCGGTAGTCATCAGTGCGGGAAAGGGCCAGAATGTTCCGGTTCAACTCGGCAAGTATCCGGCGGATATGGTTCAGTTCGTCGAGATACGCCTTGAGAGAATAATTCCCGCTGGCCCTCTCCATGCGGATTTCATCGATCCAGTTGATGAATTTTCTGGACCAGCGGCTTTCAGCAAGTTCCTCGGGTATATGAATGCCGTAAAAAGCGAGCAGGGACTTTATCTGGTTTTTGCAACGGGTCTGCTTCTTGACCATACTGCGACGGGTCCTAAGCAAACTGCGGTCCTCGACAGCGGTCCGTGAAGGGACATATATCCCGTCAAGTTGGTTGCTTCTGAGACAATGGGCAAGTTTGCGGCAATCGACCCGGTCGGTTTTGCCTGCTCGCTCCTTGTCCTTCGTGGGGACGTCGGCCGGATTTGTAACGATGCAGTCAACACCCAGTTCACTCAGACGATCATGCGTCCAGAAGCCTGAGAAACCCGCCTCGTAGACAGCATGATACGTCGCGCCAGGGAAATTGCGCTTCAGATAATCGACAAGTATGCCGACATCCGGCGGTTGGGTAAAGGTCTTATGTTCAAACTTATCTGTCAAGATGCAGATGCTCCAACTTTTCTTATGAACGTCCATGCCGATGTAAAGATGTTGACCTGTGAAATCGAGTTTGCTAATGTTGTTCATGGCAAGTCTCCTTTCGGTTTTATTTGTGTCCGTCTAGACTCAAATATACCTTAAGGTAGACTTGCCTTTTAATCATAAAGTCTC
>CAVYLT010000031.1:0-18427 GCA_963769335.1 Nitrospirota bacterium
CGCCGATGTCGTTCCTCTCATGAATGAGCTCTATACTACCGAGTGGAGGCTGTTTCTGAACTTCTTCTGTCCTTCAGTGAAGTTGCTGGAAAAGAAACGGGTTGCCTCGAAGATCGTGAAACGCTATGATAAGCCCAAAACTCCTTACCGGAGAGTCTTGGAGTCACCCGATATCTCCGATGAAGCAAAGAACAAACTCAAAGAACAGTATAAGACACTGAACCCTTTTGAACTGAGAAAAGCCCTGGAGGTTAAACTTAAAAAGATCTTCAAACCGTAAAAACCGAATCCATACTACTAACTATCTTCCGGTAACATTTAATTATGAAGCAACTGGCTACACCGTGATTTGTGAGCAGTTGGTGCGGTATGATCGGGACCGGAACGGTCTGGAGCGAAAGCCGTATCAGTAAGCGTGGGCCTGGACAAGCTTGCCGTCTGCCATCCTGAGCACCCGGTCTGCGCGGATAGCAAGCTTATCATTGTGCGTTACAATGACGAAGGTGATCCCTCTCTGTTTGTTCAGGGAAAGAAGGAGGTCGTGGATCGCCTCCCCTGTATGTGCATCCAGGTTTCCCGTGGGTTCATCGGCTAATACCACGTCCGGTTTAAGCACAAGCGCCCGTGCCACTGCTACGCGCTGCTGTTCCCCGCCGGAAAGCTCGCCGGGACGGTGATGCAACCTGCTGCCAAGCCCCACGTCAGACAGGACCTCGGATGCTGTTTCGGCAGCGGCCTTCGGGTCGGTTCTCCTGATGAGTGCGGGGATCATGACGTTTTCGAGTGCTGAAAACTCCGGCAGCAGGTGATGAAACTGAAAAATAAAACCGACGCGCTCATTCCTGAACCGGGCGAGTTCCACCGATGCCAGCGAAAAAATGTCTACCTCTCCATAGAAAACCTTTCCCGACGTAGGACGATCGAGTCCCCCCAAAATATGGAGAAAGGTGCTCTTCCCCACTCCCGATGCACCCACAATAGCGAGCATTTCCCCTTTTTGGATTTCAATATCGATCCCGTCAAGCACGCGAAGTTCCTGAGGTCCGCTCAGGAACGTTTTCCGGAGGTCGTGAATATGTAGGCCATGCTGTATTATTTCTTTTCTCCCGGCTTTTCGCTTTCCTTCAGTTTCTCGACGGTTTTCTCTATTGTCGTTGCTTTTTGTTCAATCGTTTGTTTCACATTTTCTGCTTTTTTCCCGACACCGCCGATCCATATCCCGGTAGATTTCAGAATGTTGCCGCCTCCCAGGAGGACAAAAACAACAACTAACAGTGCAATTAAAACCAATAAAAAAAAGAACCGCTTCAATTTTCCACCTTTTTGAGCCATACCGACCTCCTCAGTGAATGGAATTTACCGGCACATAACTTCAGCACTATTCATATCTGAGCACTTCCACCGGGTCCTGTTTTGCAGCTTGCCACGATGGGTACAGGGTGGCGAGAAAGCTGATCCCGAGCGCTGTCAGGGAAACAAGAAGAATATCGTAGCCTGATATGATAAGTGGCAAATGGCTGACCTGGTAGACATCCTTCGGCAGCGTAATGACGTCTGTTTTTGTAATCACCGCGACTGCACTATAACCGATAAGAGAGCCGATCACTGTTCCGACAATGCCGATGGCAAGACCTGCAAACATAAATATTTTTACAATGCTCCGCGAGGAAGAACCCATGGATTTCAGGATAGCAATTTCCCGGTTTTTTTCCATGACGATCATCGTAAGCGTACCGATGATATTAAATGATGCCACGATAATAATAACAAAAAGAATGAGCGACATCCCTATTTTTTCGAGCAGCAGGGCCGAAAAAAAGTTCTTGTTCTGTTCCATCCAATTGCGGGTAATATAGGGATAACCGGCCGCCTTTTGAATGGCCGACGAAATCGTACCAGCAGCGTAGACGTCATCAATACGAACCTGGATTCCGCTGATACGACCCTGTAAATCAAAAAATTTCTGGGCATCCGGGAGCGCGATATACACGAACGTGACATTGTAGTCGTACATGCCGGCATCAAAAAGACCGACCACCGTGAACTTCTTCATTTTTGGAATAAGCCCCATCGGCGTTTCCTCGCCCAGGGGATTGACCATCGTAACGGTGTCTCCAACCGACACGCCGAGCTTGCGCGCCAGATCTTCACCGATGATGATGCCCGGCAGTTTACCGCCGTTCTCAAGGTCTCTGAGTGCCCCTGCCGTCATGTTCTTGGCAAGGTCAGTGACCTTTGCTTCCTTGACCGGATCGATCCCGCGGACGACCACGCCCTGCATCCGGTCCTGGGTCGTGAGCATGGATTGGCCGTATATAAACGGCGTCGTAGCGAGGACATGCGGTACTTTTTCGACCTTGTCCTGAAGAGATTGCTGGTCCTTGACGCCGGTGCCGGTAAATTCCATCACTACGATGTGCGGCAAGGCGGAGAGTATCTTGTCGCGAAAATACCCCTGGAATCCCGTCATCACCGCGAGGGTGATGATGGACGTCGCAACCCCGATGACAACCCCCGCAATCGAAATGAACGTATTGAGCGATACCGTGCCGTACCGCTTTTTCGTTTTTAAATAGCGAAGACTGATGAATATTTCGTAAGGAAGTTTCATGCTCTTTGATTTGCAACCACGAATTAACACAGCTGAATCTTACACGGTTTTAAGACCATAGGACTTGGACCTCATCCGTGCGGCAAAGTCCAGTGTGCGAAGCCCGAGGTTATTTTTGCTATCGTTACTTCTCTTTTTTCATCTGTGGAAAGAGGATAACGTCACGAATCGAACTGGAGCCCGTGAGGAGCATAACAAAACGGTCGATACCGATGCCCTCACCGGCCGCAGGCGGCATGCCGTATTCCAGTGCGCGTATGAAGTCATCGTCCATCTGGTGGGCTTCTTCATCTCCCGCTTCGCGCTCCGCTACCTGCTTTTGTAACCGTTCCTTCTGGTCAACAGGGTCATTCAGCTCCGAGAAGGCATTCGCGAGTTCCCTGCCCAGGACGAACAGTTCGAACCGTTCAACATAGTCGGGATTGTCGTCGCGCTTTTTAGAGAGCGGCGATATATCCGTAGGATAGTCCGTAATAAACGTGGGTTGGATCAGCTTTGGCTCTACGAGGGATTCGAAGATCTCGTTCAGTATTTTTCCAAGGGGCTCGCCGCCTTTTAGATTTGCTCCGAGTTTCCTCACGTACTCAGTTGCCTTCACCGTATTCGTGAGGACGTCGTCCGGTACACCCGCCTGACGCAGGGAATCGATGTAGGTGATTCGCTTCCACGGCGGCGCAAGACTGATTTTGTGGCCTTCATATTCGACTTCCGTAGTGCCGAGCACCTCTTGTGCCACGGTGCTGATCATCTGCTCGGTCAGATCCAGGAGGTATTGGTAATCGGCGTAGGCGGTGTAGAATTCGAGCATCGTGAACTCGGGATTGTGACGCGTGGAAATGCCCTCATTCCGGAAATTCCGGTTGATCTCGTAGACCCGTTCGAACCCGCCTACAAGGAGCCGTTTCAGGTACAGTTCCGGCGCGATGCGCAGGTAAAGATCCATATCCAGGGCGTTATGATGGGTCTTGAACGGTTTGGCCGTGGCCCCGCCGGGAATGGACTGCATCATGGGCGTCTCCACTTCAAGGTAGCCCCGCGCGTTCAGGAAGCTCCTGATTGCCTGTACGATCTTCGTGCGGAGGATAAAAACGCTTTTCACCTCCGGATTGACGATGAGGTCCACGTACCGCTGGCGGTACCGCAGCTCCACATCCGTGAGGCCGTGCCACTTTTCCGGAAGGGGCCGGAGTGATTTCGAGAGAAGGGTGAACTCCTCCATCTCAATCGTCAGTTCATTCGTTTTAGTGCGGAAGAGAAAACCCTTAACGCCGATAAAATCGCCGATATCGATCTTCTTAAAAAGCGCGTACCGGTCCTCGCCGAGCGTATTCTTCTGGAAATAAACCTGGATCCGTCCCGAACCGTCCTGGATATGGCCGAAACCGGCTTTGCCGAAGCTTCGCATGGCGACGATCCTGCCGGCAACAATGACCTCGACCCGCTTTGCTTCCAGCTCTTCTTTCGTCGAGTTGCCGTAGGTATCGATAAGTGCCTGCGTCGACGCTGATACGTCAAACCTGCCCGCATACGGTTTTGTTCCCATTGCGCTGATCTCAGCGAGCTTTTTAAACCGCTGTTGGATCAGTTCGTTGTAATCTTCCATGCAAATCCCCTTTGTCTTTACGAACGAGCGCAAGAGACGACGATTTCCCGTCTGTATTTTTCTGCGAATTACGCTGCGGTCTTTGGCTGCTCGATCTTTTTTTCGCAGGTTAGTCGACCCGATGCGGATTATACTGATTATGGACTGATGCGTCAAGAAAAACCGGAGAACGTGATGGACTTCATCAGAACCGGTGTCGATAATCGAAGCCCATCATGATGTCCGGAGCACCGGCCACATCAATGTCTTCGGTCACGGAAAGACCGAGAGTAGACTTCTCTCCAAGCAGGTACCTGCCTCCAAAACTCCCTAACATCGAAGGGTTGTCCATGGCATTTATCTTCATTTTCGGGAAAGGCGAACTCTGGATCGTCGTCTGCACATTGAGAAGGACCTTGGGCGAAAATATCCATTCCAAACCGGCACCGCCGTAATAATAGTTTTTGAGTTCAACATACTCGATTGCCGTCAGTTCGTGAAGGAGTCCTAAACCGGCATTCACATATAACATGACATCGCTCCGCAACCGCTCATTTACGAGGACGGCAATTCCTCCATTGGTCCGGCCGCTGCCAGAGCTGCGCTGCGGGTCCCCCGTGGGCAGGTTGATAAATGCCTGAAGGCTCACCGAAGATGAATCGTCATGAAAAATATTTTTCTTGGTCTCGAGCATAAGGTCGCCCAGAGTCGTCTCATTGGCAGTTCCATGAACGACTGCCTTGCCGTCGTGCGTGACGCTTAAGAGAAAGTTGTTTTGCGGCCGATTCTTTCTGCCATATGCGTTGGGCATGCCTATCAGGCTGTGGTACGACTCAATTTCATTGTCGAAAAAACCGCTGCCGTACCGGATGACCGGAAGATCAAAACCGATCTCCAGCCCATCGCCAACCGTTCGCTTGTCTTGAATATCCAGCATGGCTGTTTCCAGATCGAGTCCGGTAAACCAGGCCGAACTGGCTTCAACCAGATATGTGCTCGAATAAGAGAAATTAAGGTTCAGGAAGCTTTCCGGCTCAGCAGAAACAAGGGAGGGGCTATTCAGTGCAGCATAGAGCGGTTGTCCATTCTTAACAATAAGAGGACCTTCGAAGCCACCGGCAAACGCCGGAGCCGCTGCCAGCGCGAACAGGAGGGAAAGAAATAGCGTTCTTTTTCTCATTTAGATCGATAGAAAGAGGGCATCTGTCTCACCGACGTTCAAATGCGGAGGCTCGGCCCATCCTCTCACCATGGGGACTCCCTGCCGTTTGTGCATCCTTCCGTCCGAAGCCTATCACTTCCCGCTCAGCATGGTGAGAACTTCGAGGTACTTTTCGCTCGTTTTGCGGACAACCTCATCAGGGAGAGTCGGCGCCGGCGGCTTCTGGTTCCAGGAAAGCGAGAGCAGGTAGTCTCTGACGAACTGTTTGTCATAGCTTTTTTGCACGACCCCTTCCCGGTAGCCGCTTTTCGGCCAGAAGCGGGACGAGTCGGGGGTGAGCACCTCATCGATCAGGATGACCTCGTTGCCGTAGATCCCGAATTCGAGCTTTGTATCGGCAATGATGATGCCTTTCGCTTCTGCAATAGTGCATGCCTTATTATACACCGCGAGAGCGTAGGCCTTAATTTTACCGGCAACGTCATTCCCGACCAGCTTTCTGACCGTGTTGAAATCAATGTTCTCGTCGTGGTCGCCGGCTTCTGCTTTTGTGGACGGTGTAAAAAGAGGCTCCGGAAGGCGTGAGGCCTCGATTAATCCCTGCGGGAGCTTTATACCGCTCACGGCGCCCGTTGCCTTGTACTCCTTGAGCCCCGACCCCGTGAGATAACCCCGAACGATGCACTCTACCGGCAGCGGCTGCGATTTCCTGACCAGCATGCTTCTGCCCTCAAGGAGCGGCGCATGGGGCCTGCACTCCGCGGGGAAGTCCTTGACTTCAGTGGAGATCAGGTGGTTCTTGACGATCGCCTCCGTCTGTGAAAACCAGTATTTCGAGATCTGCGTCAGGACCCTGCCCTTTTCCGGAACTGCATTCGGAAGCACGACATCAAAGGCGGAAATCCTGTCCGTTGCAACGATGAGGAGTGTGTCGCCTAAATCATAAATGTCCCGGACTTTTCCTCGTTTGGGCGGTCGCAGTCCCGCTAACTCAGTCTTGAGTACCAGTGGTGTCGCCATCTTCACCTCTTTCATGATTTGCCGGAGCGTACTTGAGGACGCGGATCCGGGATATCCGGTTCTTGTGAAGCCGGAGAACGGTAAACAGCAGATCCTGATACTTGATCTGGTCGCCTTCGGCGGGCAACCGCCCGAATAAACCCAGAACAAAACCGCCGATTGTCTCAAATTCGTCTTCGGGAATCTTGACGCTGAGTTTCTTATTCACTTGCCCGATGTCCGTCCTGCCATCGACAACATAGCGGTTGGCCGCAACCTCATGGATTTCTCGCAGTACTTTTTCCTGTTCGTCACGGATGTCACCGACGATTTCTTCGATGAGATCCTCCATGGCCACGAGACCGTCGGTTCCGCCGTACTCATCGCCGACGAGTGCCAAATGAATGCGCTTTTCCCGCATTTCCCTGAGCAAAACGCTCACGTTTTTATTAGGGGGTACGAAGTACGGTTTCCTCAGCACGTCCTCGAGCTGAAACTCCCGGTTTCCCATGTGGAGGGCAAGTATGTCCTTAAGGTAAACAACGCCGATGATGTTATCGATCGTTTCGCTGTATACGGGCAACCGGGAGAACCCTTTTTCGTTCATGGTACGAAGAATGACGTCGAGAGAGCTTCCCGTTTCCACGGCCACGATCTCGGTCCGCGGTACCATCACCTCCTTGACAACGGTGTCGGTAAACCGGAACACGCTGTGAATCAAGTCTTCTTCCGATGATTCGAATACGCCGCTCTTGCGTCCTTCCCGGATCAGGTACTTCACTTCGTCTTCGGATATCAGATTGGACTCCTGGCCCTGTTCCAGCTTGAATAAGCGGAGCACCACATTGCTCGAAATCGCCAGGACCCGAAGCACAAAGGAGAGCGCCCGCGAAAGATAATCAATAGGGACAGAGGTAAAAAAAGCGATCCGTTCCGAATGACGAATAGCGAGCGACTTGGGGACCAACTCTCCGATCACGATCGTTACATACGTGATCAGGCCCACCATGATGGCCATCGCGAGCGGCTCGGCCGCTTTCTGAATAAATGCAATCGGCAGCGAATGTAAAAACGGTTTGACGTGAACGACTGCGATCACGCCGCCGATCGCAGCGGCGAGCGTGCCTACCAGGGTCACGCCGATCTGGACCGTCCCGAGGAACCGCTCCGGCTCCTCCTGGAGCCTCTGGACTCTCAGCGCAGTAGGATTGCCGTTTTTTACAAGGTGACGAACGCGACTCTTCCTGAGCGAGATAAGAGATATTTCGGACGCCGCAAAGAAACCGTTCACGATGATCAGAGATGAAATCAGCAGTATGTCAAATAGCCACATAGATAAGTTATCAATGAGAGATTAAAGACTGGAAAATGCAGATCCTGCAGGTGAACTCGGTAGCCGCGTCAATCATTGTTTTTTTCGCCATAATTTTCACGTGCGGTTTACGATTTCCCAATCGACATTTTTCGGATACCGCTTAAAACCCATATTCCTTCCACCGCGCTTCGACTTTCTTTTGAACCTCATGGTCCATTTTAATTTCATCGGGCCAGGGCCTCTGGAAGCCCTCGCCTCGGCCTTTACGGGTCGCATCAATGCCCATTTTCCCGCCGAAACCTATCTGCGGACAGGAATGATCGAGGATGTCGAGAGGGCCGTCGGTAATTATCACGTCGCGCTGCGGATCCACGTGATTCATGACTTTCCAGGTCACTTCGGAGTAATCGTGAATATTGACGTCTTCATCGCAGACGATCACGAACTTGGAAAGCATGAGCATCCCGGTACCCCAGATCGTATGGAGGACTTTTTTCCCGTGGCCGGGATAGCGTTTCTTGATCTTAACAATGACGTTATTGTGAAAAACGCCCTCGATGGGCATGTCCATGTCGAGGATATCGGGCGCCACCATCTGGAGAAGCGGCAAAAAAATGCGTTCCGTAGCTTTGCCGAGATAGGCGTCTTCCTGCGGCGGCCGTCCGACCAGGGTTGCCGGGTAGATGGCATCCTTACGATGGGTGATTGCGGTAACGTGAAAGACCGGATATTCATCTGCCTCGGAATAGTAACCGGTGTGGTCGCCGAAAGGTCCCTCCACTCTTCGCTCCAGGGGATCGACAAACCCTTCGAGGACGAACTCGGCTTCCGCAGGGACGCGGACGTTGACGGTCTTACACTGAACGACCTCAAGCTGTTTCCTCCTTAAGAACCCTGCAAAAAGGTACTCGCCGATCACCGGTGGCAAAGGCGCCGTTGAAGCATAAATGATCGAGGGGTCGCCGCCTATGGCGACGGCAACTTCCATTCGCTTCCCGACAGACTCATAGTGCTCGTAATGGCGTGCGCCATCCTTGTGTTTGTGCCAGTGCATACCGGTTGTCTGGCGGTCGTAGACCTGCATACGATACATGCCGACGTTGGTTATGCCCGTAACCGGATCAACGGTACAGACCATGGGAAGGGTGATGAACCGCCCGCCGTCTGCAGGCCAGCACTTCAGCACAGGAATCTTGGAAAGATCCACCTGGTCACCGGCGAGAACGACCTCCTGGCAGGGCGCCTTCTTCACAGTCTTCGGGAAGAACGACGACAGCTCCGTCAGCTTCGGGAGCATCTGGATCTTGTCCATGATCCCGGCGCCCGGGCCGGGGAACAGGTTTGTGGGATCGACGATCTCCTTGATCCGACCGCCGATTTCATCTAAGTCTTTCACGCCGAGGGCAAGGCACATGCGTCTCATCGATCCGAATGCATTGGTCAAAACAGGAAAAGAACGGCCTTTTACCTGTTCGAACAGGAGCGCTTTGTTTGAAGCTCCCTTTTCTTTCGATACCCGATCGGTGATCTCCGCAATCTCAAGATCTGCGTTGACCTCTGTCTTGATCCTGGCCAGTTCACCCTCGGTCTCAAGAAGCGATATGAACTCTCTGATATTGTCGTATGCCATAAGGGTTGAATTGTAGCGAAATTAGTGAGGATTTGCAATCAAAAACTCGGGAAATGCGCATCAGGGTGCATCGTATTTCTGAAGCCGGTGGCGAAAGGACCTGAAGGAAAGGCCGAGCAGCCTGGCTGCTTCGGTTTTCACTCCGCCGGTTTTTTCAAGAGCCTTGTACAAAAGTGTTTTTTCAGTTTCCTCCAGCAGGGACTCCAGATTCAGGCCTTCCTCGGGAATGTCCAGTGCAACGAGTTCGGAACAGGGGCGTTTGTTGTTCATCCCGTCGGGCATATGTTCAAGGCAGATCGTTTCTCCGGAAGTCATAATCGTAAGACGCTCGATCATATTTTCCAATTCTCGCACGTTACCCGGCCATTGATAGTGCATCAATACCTTTAATGCCTTGGGATCGATTTTCTTATGCCGTAGTGCTGCCCCGTCTTTTTTGGCATATTTTCTCAGAAAGAAATCGATCAGCGGCGGAATATCTTCTTTTCTTTCGCGGAGAGGAGGAAGGTGAATAGGAATCACATTGAGCCGATAATAGAGATCTTCACGGAACATTCCCTTCGCGGCCTCTGTAAGCAGATCTTTGTTGCTGGCGGCGATAATATGGACGTCGACTTTGATGCCCGTAGTTCCGCCGACGCGCATAAATTCGCGTTCCTGAAGCACTCGCAACAGCTTGACCTGCAGCGCCGGGGTGGTTGCGCTTATTTCATCGAGAAAAATAGCGCCGCAGTGAGCGGCTTCAAAAAGTCCCTGTTTGTTCGACGCGGCGCCGGTAAATGCGCCCTTCATGTATCCGAACAGTTCGCTTTCGAGCAGCGTCTCGGGCAGCGCACCGCAATTGACCGTGACAAAGGGGCCGTTTCTTCGCGAGCTATTGTAATGGATCGCCCGGGCAACAAGCTCTTTCCCGGTCCCGCTCTCCCCGGTGATCAGGACGGTACTGCTCGTCTCGGAAAGTTGGCGAATGAGAGAAAACACCTTCTGCATGGGCAAACTCTTCCCTATAAAATTTTCAAAGCCGGCGCGGGACTCTATTTCCCGTTTGAGAAGGATATTTTCCTTCCTTAAGTGGCGTTTCTCAAGCGAATTATTGATGATGAGCTTCAGCTCATCCACCTTGAAGGGCTTAATGACATAATCGTAGGCTCCGAGCTTCATTGCCTCTATGGCCGTTTCAGCAGTTGCAAAAGCGGTGATCATGATGACGACGGTTTCCGGAGAGATCTCTTTTGTTGTTTTGAGTACATCGATGCCGTCCATGCCCGACATTTTTACGTCGCTGATCACGAGATCAAAGATCTCCGACTGCACTGCTTTCAGCGCACTCGCGCCGTTCTCGGCCGTTACAACTTCGTGGCCCTCTTTTTTCAGCATGATTGCGAGAAAATCCCTCATGCTCTGCTCGTCATCAACGACTAGAATTTTACTCATGTCGCTTCCGCCCCCCGTGATCCTGCTGGTTACGCTCCGCTGTTGCGGCAGCTGGATAGGGTACGTCATCAGGCATGGGCAGTCTGATGGTAAACTGCGTTCCCTTTCCAGGCTCGCTGTCGACGGCAATCCCGCCGCGATGATCATCGATGATCCGGTGCGCAATTGCCAAACCCAGCCCCGTCCCGCCGGTTTTTGTCGTAAAAAAGGGGTTGAAAATTTTACCAAGGTCCCTGTCGTTAATACCCACCCCGGTATCGGATATCATAATCTGGCACCAAGCCGCATCATCCTCCGTGTGTGAAAAAGGCTCGGCAGTGATCGTTAATATGCCGCCCTGCGGCATCGCCTGGCAGGAATTGATTAAAAGATTCCAGAAAACCTGGCGCAGGCGTTGAGAATCTCCCTTGAGAACAAGATGAGGGTCGATGTCTCGGTGAATAGAAATTTTTTCATGAAAATTTTTACTGTTTCGTAAAAGGGTGATTGTTTCATCCAACAGAGAATGGAGTTCGATTTGATCCGACTGCGTACCCGCGGGACGGGCATAGTCTAGGAATTCCGTAATAATGGTATTAAGCCTGTCGGTTTCATTCACGACAATATCCATGAGGCGCTTGTTATCATCTTTCAATTTGAGCTCGCCCTGAAGGACTTGAATGGAACCGCTGAGGGCTGCAAGAGGATTCCGTATCTCATGGGCAATACCGGCAGCGAGGCTGCCGACTGAGACCAGCCGTTCCTGTCTCCTGATATGGTCCTCCATTTCGATAATTTTCGTAATATCCTGGAAGGTCAGGATGATTCCTCGTACGGCATTAGCTTCGTCCTTGAGGAGAGAAGCTATCATCCCGAGGTTGGCGAGATTGCCGTCTTTCTTGATGAGTTGCCCGTCAAAGCGATAGGGGCGTTCCTTGAGTGAATCGGTATGGCCGAAGAGCTCCTTAATACTGCTTCCAAAAACGTCCTGCCACTTCTTTTTTATTTCATCATAGCTGTAACCGCTTATTTGCTCGGCAGCCGGGTTCCAGGAAGTAATATTGCCGTTTAAATCCATGGTAAGAATGCCATTGCCGACACTTTTCAAAATATGTTCCTGCAGGACCCGAAGATCATCGAAATCCATGCTCTTATCGCGGAGTTCCTGGTGAGTTTTGCGCAGGCGCTCGGCAAGGTAGCCGCTCAAAAGTGCTACAATATAAAATGAAAGGATGTTGATAAAAACCTGATAGAGGACTTGTGCTGCTGTAAAGTTCAGGTTTCGAATAAAAAAAAGGGCATTGTAGTATTGCATGTCCAGCATGGTCCCGTACAGAATGCTTGCAAAAGAAGCCGCAAGATATCCTCCGCGACGGTAGAGGATAATACTGGCCGATATGATGGTCAGATGATAGAGCACGGAGAAACCGCTGTCGATGCCGCCGGTGAGATAAACGAGGATCGTAACGAGCAGGATGTCTATGGAAGTCTGAAGATATCCAAGAAAAGACAGGTTTGTTAAAGTATTGAGTAAATATCGGTAGAGGATGGATAGGAAATAAACCGAAAAGAGAACATAATATAAAACAGCGGGAGGGAAAGGATAAATTCTATATCGCTGCTGGAAAAAAATGAGGGTCCCGACCAGAAAGGTCGTAAGAATCACCCTGCTCCAGATGAGCCACGTTATGCGCGTAGAATATGCTTCTCTTGAAAACTCTTCTCTCACGTTACCGTAAATATCAGCCGCCGGCCACTGATCCCATCTGGAATATCGGCATGTACATGGCAACGATTACAAATCCGACGGTTACGCCCAAAAAGATCATCAGCATCGGTTCGAGCATGGAAGTAAGTGTAGCAACGGCCGCATCCACTTCATCGTCATAAAAATCGGCAATTTTGTTCAGCATGTTATCCAAGGCGCCCGTTGCTTCGCCGACAGCAATCATCTGGACAACCATCTGAGGAAAAACTTTGGATTTACCCAATGGATCGGCAAGTGTTTTACCTTCACTCACACTTTGCCTCGTGGCAATGATTGCTTCCTCCACGACCTTATTTCCGGCCGTACGTGAAACTATCAATAGACCTTCCAGAATGGGGACACCGCTGGTCATCAGCGTACCGAGCGTGCGCGTAAATTTCGCAACGGAAACTCTCTGTATCAACGACCCGACGATCGGCATTTTCAGCGCTATTCCGTCGGTTATCCTCAAACCATTTTCGGTTTTCCTGAATTGTTTGAGTCCGACAAAAAAACCGATTGCCACACACAGTGTGATCAGCCCTCCCCATCCTTTGAGGAAGTTGCTGACGGCAATCACAATACGGGTCGGCAAAGGCAGTGCCTGTCCCATATCGGCAAACATATTCGCCAACATAGGGACTACAACGACCATCAAGAGGGCAACAACTGACACGGCCACAAAGAGGATCACCGAAGGGTAAATCATGGCAGATTTGATTTGCCCTTTGATTTTTGCGAACTTTTCCATATATGACGCGAGTCTCTGGAGGATGGTGTCGAGAATACCGCCGGCCTCCCCTGCGGCAACCATATTCACATACAGGTTGTCAAACACTTTCGTGTGTTTTTTGAGTGCATCGGCAAACGTTGATCCGCTTTCCACGTCAGACCTGACCTGTCCGACGATCTTGCCGAGCGCTTTATTTTCGGTCTGGCTTCCGAGGATATCGAGACACTGGACGAGCGGCAAACCGGCATCGATCATCGTTGCCAACTGTCGGGTAAGGATCACGATGTCCTTATCGGTGATCTTAGGCGCTCCAAAGCTCAGTTTGATTTCCTTGGGCTTTGCTGCTACATTGATCGGCAGGATATTCTGCTTCCTGAGGAGGGCGATGACTTCTTCCTTGCTGTTTGCTGCAAGCTCTCCCTTTTGGACCGTCCCCTGCCGTGTTTTGCCTTCCCACACAAAAACACTTGCTGCCATTTTTCACTCCTTATAATTCACGCTCCCGGTGGTTGCGCATCGTATCGAGCGGTCAATTCACCTCGGTCGCGTACCCCAAGATTACCGTGGCCAGCTGACATTATCATCGATATTCTTTTGAGACCGTTTGTGAACCTGCAAGTCCTGATCTACCGAGCATCTGCACGAGTTCATCGACAACGGAGGACCTCCCGATGCAATCCTCATAAGAAATTAATTTTTTTACATAGAGTTCATACAGCGATTGGTTCAGGGTCTGCATGCCGAATTTCGACTGGCCTGTCTGCATAATTGAGTAAATCTGGTGGACCTTATCTTCGCGAATAAGATTTCGTATGGCGGAGTTCGGTATCATGACTTCGAGAGCGAGGACACGTCCGCCTCCGATCTTCGGTATGAGCTGTTGAGAAATTACTCCTTCCAGGACAAACGACAATTGGGCCCTGACCTGTGACTGCTGGTGGGGCGGGAACACGTCGATAATCCGGTTCATGGTCTGCACTGCAGAATTCGTATGGAGCGTCGCAAAGGTCAGGTGTCCTGTTTCCGCAATGGTCAGGGCCGCTTCTATGGTCTCAAGATCTCGCATTTCGCCCACGAGCACGACGTCGGGGTCCTGGCGCAGAATGTACTTCAAGGCGTCCTTAAATGACTTCGTATCGGCATTCACCTCGCGCTGATTCACAAGACATTTTTTATGCGGATGCAGGTATTCGATCGGGTCCTCGATCGTGATGATATGCTCCTGCCTCTCGCTATTAATTTTATTGACCATCGAAGCAAGGGTTGTGGATTTGCCGCTTCCGGTAGGCCCGGTTACGAGAACAAGGCCCCGCGGTTTATTGCAGAGGTCCGAAACGACTTCAGGCAGGCCGAGCTCTTGGAAGGTTTTTATTTTAAAAGGAATGGTCCTTATTGCCGCTGCAACAGCGCCGCGCTGAACAAAGATATTCGCGCGAAATCGCGACAGGTTCTTGATACCAAAAGAAAGATCAAGTTCGCTGTTTTCCTCGAACTTATGTTTCTGGGCGTCCGTCAGAATACTGTAGCAAAGGTCCTTTGTCTGCGTCCCGGAAAGAGGTTCGAGGCCGGGTATCGGCTTCATTTTCCCGTCAATCCGGATAGACGGGGCGATGCCGGTCGTAATGTGAAGGTCCGATGCGCCCTTTTCAATCATGTACTTCAGCAGATCATGCAGATTGGCCATGGAGGAACCTCTTTCTGTTTGACATGAGACGCAGCTCCGGGTATCAGGACTGATTATCAGGGAACGTATTTTCCACAACTTCTTCCAGTGAAGTCAGGCCAGCTTTTACTTTCAACAGCCCGCTCCTCCGGAGGGTTTTCATCCCCCCGGTAATAGCCTGTTTTTTGATGTCGAACACTGATGCGCCCTGAAGGATCAATTCCTTGATTTCATCTTTGATGGGCATTACTTCATAAAGTGCCACCCTGCCCTTATAACCCGTCTGGTTGCAGACTTCGCACCCCGTCCCTTTATGGCTGACGACGGATGCGGCCTCTTCCGGCGAGAATCCCGCATCGACGAAGACCTGGACCGGTATTTTTTCCGGTTTCTTGCAATTGGCGCAGGCCCGGCGAACAAGACGCTGAGCGACAATCAGGATCACGGCCGACGAAACCAGGAATGGCTCGACACCCATGTTCAGCATGCGGTTGATCGTGCTCGGTGCGTCGTTGGTATGGAGGGTCGTAAGCACAAGGTGGCCGGTCAGGGCGGCTTTCACACCGATTTCAGCTGTTTCGTAGTCGCGGGTCTCACCCACCATGATGATATCGGGATCCTGACGAAGGAACGAGCGGAGTGCGGCGGCAAAGTTAAGGCCTATTTCGTCCTTCATCTGCACCTGGTTGATTCCCATCAGGTTGAACTCGACCGGGTCTTCCGCAGTCATGAGGTTTTCCGAATCGGTGTTGAGCTCGCTCAAGGCAGAGTAGAGGGTCGTTGTTTTTCCGCTTCCCGTAGGCCCTGTCACCAGGACCATGCCGAAGGGCCGCCCCAGGGCTTCTTTAAAATCGAGCAGCTGGTCTTCGTCGAATCCGAGCTTGGTCATATCGAGCTGCAGATTCGATTTGTCGAGCAGTCGCATCACGATCTTTTCACCAAACAAGGTGGGGAGGACGGAAACCCGGAAGTCCATGGTTTTGCTTTTACTCATTTTCAATTTTATTCTGCCGTCCTGCGGCAGCCTTCGTTCGGCAATATCGAGGTTTGACATGATCTTGATGCGGGAAATGATCGCATTCTTGATTTTCAGCGGCAGCCCCATGACTGTCTTCAGCACGCCGTCGAGACGGTACCGCACCCTGAACTTTTTCTCGTAGGGCTCGATATGAATATCGCTCACGCCTGTTTTTGCCGCCCTGAGCAGGATGCCGTTGACGAGCTTGACGATAGGCGCTTCAACATCGGCCGACAATTTGTCAAGTTCCGTGTCTTCAACGACTTCAAGCTCATCCACGGCTCCGTGAACGAGGCTGTCGAAATCATCTACGTCCACTTCTCCGCCGGTGTCGATGTCGTCGACAAAGCTGTCTTCCGACACCTCTTCATCCATGGCGTAGTCCTTGGCGTCCAGGGAAAGTTTCTTCTCCTCCTTGGAAGCAGCAACTGCTCCCGTCCCCGCCTTGGAGGCGACCAGAGATTTCGCGCCGCCGTAATACTTCTTAATGGCCTCGACGATGGCGCCTTCAGTAGCGACCACTGCTTCGACGTTGTAGCCCGTCATGAATTTAATATCATCAATGGCAAATATATTGGAAGGATCAACCATGGCGATCGTGATCGTTGCGCCCGCGCGATTGATCGGCATGATGCGGTATTTTTGAGCGACATCGGGCGGGATATGTTTAATAACGGCGGGATTGATCTCGAACTTGCTCAAATCGACGTACGGAACACCGTACTGCTTGCTCAGGAAGGTCATAAGCTTGTCTTCCTGAACGAACCCGAGCTTAACCAGAATGGATCCGAGCCTGCCCCCCTCGGATTTTTGCGTCGAGAGTGCTTTTTTGAGCTGGTCATCCGTAATGAGACCCGACGAAACGAGCATGGAGCCGAGTCTGCCTGACATCGCCATAGAAACTCCTTAATTTAAAGAAGAAAGCTCTTCAATATTACTTTAATGCAACAGGTATGTCAAGATGTGTCGACCTATTTCCCACGAATAGTCCGTCGTGCGGTGATCTGCCGTGAAAGGGCTTTTTGCATTGTTGAAATAGGGGCCTTCTTTCCTGTCCATATCTCAAAGGCAATAACGCCCTGATACAGCAGCATTCCGATCCCGGGCAGTCTCTTCGCTCCACGCGCCTTTGCTGCATTCAGAAATCCGGTTTCAGCAGGATTGTAGACGAGATCACAGACGAGATGTTTCTTCCGGATATATTCCCGAGCAAGCGGCAACGGATCTGTTCTTTTCAGCCCCAGCGGTGTAGCGTTGATAACGCAGTCGGCTTCAGCGGCAGCATCGGCGACAGATTCACTTTTTATATATTCTACAAAACTGCCGGTTTTGTCTGTGATATCAGTCACCAATGCATCGGCCTTCCCTGCATCGAGATCGGTGACAATGATTTTCTTTGTTCCAGCCAGTGCGAGGCTAAACCCCACGGCACGGGCCGCGCCTCCCGAGCCGATAATGAAAATCCGCTTTCCTTTCGGATTAAACCCTGCATTGTCCCGAAGAGATCTGAGGAAACCCCGGCCATCGGTATTGTGGCCGATCAGTCTTCCCTCCTTGATCTCGATCGTGTTGACTGCTCCGATCAGCCTCGCCTCCTCCGATAACGTATCGAGATGAGCTATGATCGCTTCCTTGTGCGGCACGGTGACATTTAAACCGCAGAGCCCGAGGGGAATGAGCGCCTTCGCAGCTTCACCGAGATTATCCGGACTTACAGCAAAGGGGACATAGCACGCATCCATCTTCAATTTCTGGAAAGCGGCGTTATGCATGCCCGGTGAAAACGTGTGTTCAACGGGATATCCGAAAATTCCATAAAGCTTCGTTTTGCCTGAGATCATGTTCACCCCTTCTTTCCGCTGCGTATCACGTGAACCAGGTCCCGAAAAGTCGTTACCGGTATGATTTTGATATCGAGTCGTGCTTCAAGTTGCCTGAGCGTCATATTATCAAGAAATATATTTTCGTCTTCTTTCATCATGACGGAAGGAATAACAAGAATGTCGCCCGTCCGTCGGTGCTTCAAAGACTTCAGAAGGTCGCTTCCTGTTAAGAGCCCGGCGACAGTAACGGACGGTCCGAAAAATTTATTTTTTATGGTTACCTGCTCTACCTGAACACCGCGAACCTTCTGAAGACGCAATAAAACTTTCTTAAGAGTTTTATCGAATGAAACACCGGTCGCAATGGTTATTTTTACGGGTTCGACTCGCAGCGGCAGCCTTGTACGTGATGCCTCCCGGAGAAACGTCGCCACCATGCCCACGCCGTTTTCAATTTGCGAGAATTCTTCGTAAAAAGACGCAGGGGGAAAGGTCTCTCCTGCCTGGATATAAAATTCGTCGGAAGCGAATACGAAACGAGAACCGAACTGTTTTTTGCATTCTTTCCCGAACCGCTCCGTAGTGGTAAGCACAGCACGGGCCTCGCGCGCAGTAAATTTTCGGAGCGGATAAAGCCCTTTTCGGTACGCAGTAATGCCGACAGGGACGACCGCAACAGAAGCAACAGCCGGGAACAGCCCCGACAAATCATCCAGGGTTCGTTCCAGATA
>CAVYLT010000032.1:0-7451 GCA_963769335.1 Nitrospirota bacterium
GTTATAGTCAAGAATCTACACGATATTGTAATTATTCTGGCGGTGTAACTTTTATTATTCCTCCTTGGATAGACATTGAACCCGGCGAGTATTCTGTTGATGATAATTTTGAATATAGTAAAACTGATTCTGCTTTTAATTGCTGGATTGGTGCTATGTTTGATGCTGAAGATAATTATGTAAGATTACTTAAAAATAATTGGACTCCACAACAAGCCAGATCAGTATTACCCAATAGTTTGAAAACTGAAATAGTTTGTACTGCTAATGTTCGGGAATGGCGTCATATTTTACGGTTGCGGACATCAGTTAGAGCCCATCCACAAATGATAGAAATCATGGCACCATTGCTAGCGAATTTCACGGTAGAATTCCAGTTAATTTTTGATGATATTGGATAAAATTAACCGTTCACGGCATCTCCGTCGCCAAACAGCGCATTCACGGGGATGGACTGCATGGGCCGGAATGAAAAATAATTGGCATCCGGGGCCGCCGGAAAAATTATTTCAACATATCGTACGTGCGTTTTGTTGATAAACTCCGTACTCCCGCTGTTGATCTTTAACGGGAAGAAGGCGTTGTCGTTTTCGAGAAATGCGGTCACTTTCTGGTGCAGAGAAACGGTGTCCGAGACATATTCGAGGAAAATTTCTCCACTCACGGTCATCCCTTTGTCCAGCCGGATAATAACACTCAGGCGGTCTTTCGGGACTGCAAATGCAGTATTTTCGCTCATACCCTTCTCCTGCTATTCCATGCCGCCCGTGAGATTCAAGGAAATCCCTTTGGCTTTGAGCATGGACATGAATCCACTCTTGTCGATTGCTTTAATGTACGCTTCTTCAGGGGCAACCTGTTTCTCGATGACAAGTTTGAACAGCGCATCGTTCAGTACCACCATCCCCTGTCCCTTCGCCGTTTGCATGATGGAAGGGATCTGGAAGATCTTTCCCTCGCGAATGAGGTTTGAAACGGCGCTATTCACAAAAAGGACCTCCATGGCCGCTACTCTGCCCTTAGCGATCTTCTTGCAAAGAGTCTGGGAGAGTACCCCCTTCAGCGAACTGGCGAGCATGGTCCGGATCTGGGACTGACGGTCGGCGGGAAACTGGTCGATGATTCTGTCTACGGTTGAGGCCGCCGTCGTCGTATGAAGTGTCCCGAATACGAGGTGACCTGTTTCAGCCGTTTCAATGGCAATGGCGATGGTCTCGAGGTCGCGCATCTCGCCGACCAGGACAATATCGGGGTCCTCGCGCAGTGCAGCTCTGAGGGCATTCGAGAAGGACTTTGTATGGACATGAACTTCGCGCTGGTTGATGAGGCAGTTTTTTCTCTGGTGTACAAATTCGATGGGGTCTTCGATTGTGATGATGTGGTCTTTCCGGTGCCGGTTGATGTAATCAATAATTGCGCAAAGAGTTGTGGACTTGCCGGAACCGGTCGGGCCGGTAACAAGCACCAAGCCTTTGCTCAGAAAACAGAGGTCAAGTATTTCTTTGGAGAGTCCGAGCTTCTCGGCAGTCACAATCTCCATAGGGATCTGACGGAAAACGCCGCCAATCCCGAACCGGTCCATGAAGACGTTTACTCTGAAACGCGCCAAGCCGGCTATCTCATGGGCGTAGTCAGTATCGCTCTGTTCCTCGAACTGGGCTGCATTGTGGGGAGGCATGATCGAATAAATGAGTTTTTTGAGGCGGTCGGGCGAAATCACCGCGTTATGAGGAAGTTCCTGCATATCTCCATTTAAGCGGATGAGTGGCTTGTGGTTGGCGGTGAGGTGTAGATCCGACGCGCCCATCTGGAACATCTTGCGGAGTAATCCATTGATCTCCGGCTCGCCGGAAACGGTATGCGATGCAGGCCTCAATGTTTCCTGTGGTTGATCCGATATAACTTCAACTGCATCCAGATCCTCATCATCCATATCTGGAACATCATGAATTTCGGTTTCATCAGCCCCGGTCTGCGGCTTTGATTCTGCTGCTTCCGCCTGCTCAATGATACCGCGTACCTGCTCGCCCTGTGTTAAAAAGGACACGGTGTACCGTTTGTCCCCGAGTGCATATTCAAAGGTAGTTGGTTTTTTTTGTGCGATATTTTGTTTTTGGCCGGGAGGTGCTATTTCGGCAAGCAGCGCTGTGATCTGAGGGGACGTAAGCTGTTGGTTCACCATGACCTTAAGGCCGCTCGACGATCGCATCATAGGCTCTTTCTGAGATTCGAGGAGAAGTTCCTGTGTTGGCTGGATTCTATCAATCAACTTGTCGAGCTGGCCCATCCGTTTTTTCTCCTCTTATTTTGGGGGAAATAAGCACTTACAAAAACGCCGACGTTCGTTCTATGGCATCTCTCGAACGAACCGCATCACTTGGGTAAAAAAAGGTTAGTTCTGGTTAGAACCCTCCGTTTGTTTTCATGGCCGCAGAGAATACTACTGAAAGGTTTTCTGTTGAGAATTACAAAAATACGCTTCCCTACAGGAAGGTATATTGAGGTAAGACTGCGTGCTGAACTATTCGTCGATGCCCGCTAATTCTTTCATAAGAACCTTGACAGAAAGAATTTTATCGATCCGCGAGGCATTCGTACCGACAGTATAGAGCGCTTCTTCCTCCTTCGCATTATAACCGCTGGAACTCAGGAGCCCGTTACAAATGCAAAAATAGTCTTTATTGTCTTCTTTGGCAGGACAGATAGCATATTTGCCGTCGGCATCTTTCATGAGTACATATCCTTTATCGCATTTCGGTTTCCTGCGCTGGCTGAGCGCGGACACATACATTGGGGATTGTTTGATGACGCGGAACGGCAAGCCACAGGGAGAGCCTGGACGATGCGCGACGACGATGTCTTCTTCACGTGCCCCGACGACGGCATCTTTATATGCCTCGTTAGCGCTGCTTTCCTCTGTGGCGAGAAAACGAGTGCCCATTTGGACGCCATCGGCTCCTCTGTCCATGAAATTCACGATGTCGTCATGAGTATAAATGCCACCAGCGACAATGACGGGAAAGTCGCCGAATTTTATTGCCATGTCTTTAACAGGCGGCAGTAAGTTCTCTAATTTGTTCGCCTCCAGGTCAACCTGATCGATCCGAAATCCCAGGTGTCCGCCTGCGAGAGGACCTTCGAGCACAACTGCGTCGGGACGATAGCCTAGTTTCTCCCATTTCTTACAAATGATCTCGAGTGCCCGGGCCGATGAGACAATGGGAATCAAAGCCGTGTCTTTAGGTGGTTGGATGGCAGGAAGGTTGAGCGGAAGACCGGCGCCGGAAATAATCGCATCGGAACCCGCGTCTAGAGCGCCTTTTACCGAATCGGTGAAATCCCTCATGAGGGCAGCCATGATGTTGATGCCAACAAATCCATTCTTTATTTTTGAAAGGGCGAGCTCCTCTTTTACCGCCTCATATGTATTGATTTTCCGACCTATCCTTTTTGACACGAGCCTGTCTAAACATGCGCTGGAGACAATGCCGAGACCCCCCTCCGCAGCTACCGCTTTCGCAAGGGGATGGAGCGATACACCAACACCCATACCGCCTTGAATAATTGGAAGTTTTAAGCGCTTCCCTTTTATGGTAAGAGGTTTCAAGCTTGTTTCTGTTTTCAAATCGCCCCCTTGGTTATTTTTCAACACAGACAGTAACGTATCCGATGTCTGCGTCGCTCCAATAAAATTGAGCATAATAATTAATTCCACCGGTATCGCAGAGAAAAAGTTTGGGCATTATACCATAGTGAAAAACCATATACAACCAGAAGTTGGGATTTTGTGGCCGTTCCTGTGAACGGGAAGTTGACAATTTTGTGTCAGTGTGAGATTATCCCTGCGCATATGAGAATTATTCGCGGCCTCAAAAATATTACGGAACGTTTTCCGAAGCCTGTGCTTACTCTCGGGAATTTTGACGGCGTACATCTTGGTCACCAGGCTATTTTTAAAAAAGTTGTTGAGCATGCCCGCATGATCGGCGGCACCAGCATCGCTTTCACGTTCGAGCCCCATCCGCTCAAAGTGCTCGCCCCTGAACGATCCCCCAGGTTACTGAATACGTTTCATGGGAAAATGAAGCTCCTTGCCGCTTCCGGTATCGACATGGTGATCTGTGCAAATTTCACCCGAGTTTTTGCTGAGCAACATCCAGAAGATTTCGCCCGCACCGTTTTGCACGACCAGTTGGGAGTTCAGGAAGTATATGTTGGTTATGATTATGCATTCGGAAAAGGACGGGAGGGAAGCATTGAGTCGCTGAAAAAAATGGGCCGTACCTATGGCTTTGAAGTGGGTGTGGTTGCAGCAATACAAGTAAATGGCACCGTTGTCAGCAGTTCTGCGATCCGAGAACTCATCTCCAGCGGCAATGTTGACGAAGCAGCTAAACTTCTGGGACGTGACTATGTGTTGGAAGGCGAAGTAATCCACGGGTCGCATCGGGGGCACACGCTCGGGTTTCCCACGGCGAACCTGCATACCGCCAACGAGCTGCTTCCCGGGTATGGTGTCTATGCAGTGCGGGTATCGGTAGATGACCAGTGGTTGTTGGATGGAGTCGCTTCCATAGGTGTGCGGCCGACATTTGATGCCGGTGCCGTTTCGATCGAGGTTTTTTTGTTTAACTTCGACGGTGATCTCTACGGCAGGCAATTGGAAGTTTCGTTTATAAAGAGACTTCGCGGGGAAAGAAAGTTCCCCGATGCAAATGCACTCGTGGCGCAAGTTCGGAAAGATGTGGAAGAGGCAAAAAAAATCCTCTGTAGCAGCTGATCGCATGAAAACTTTCATGGCTTTATCCTCCGACATCCTGTGTCCGAAATAATTTTTCCTGTGATTATTTGATGTCATTACGTTTGGCATAAATTCCGTGATGAGAGACGATAGACACCTTTTTCTTGAATGAAAAAAGGATACTCTTTATACTACATCACATAGGCGATTAATTGCTGCTCGCTTTGGTTAATTTAATTCAAGAGAAGAGAGCGGACTGCTTGGCTCCCGTCTTTGGAACTGTTTGGATGTTTGTCGAGCTTAGCTGCAAACACGCGAATAACCGGAGGGGGGTGATTGACGATGGCATGCGGAACCAGGTGTTGTGGAACAAAGAAAACTGCCAAGAAAAAGGCTGCTAAAAAGAAAACTGCAAAGAAAAAATAAAAAGTTAAATAAAAATTAGGAAAGGCGGATAGTTGTGTCCGCCTTTTTCCTTTTTTCGAGGGCCCGACACCCTAAAAAAGTTAACTCCTTCGCAGTTGTTAAGAAGTCTTCTTTGTAATTGCTATATTGTCAATATTAAATTGACTTTTGCTGTAGGCTATGATAGATACTGCACCGGAATATATTATGTGGAGCCTCTGTGAAGACGGCAGTCATTATCTTGTTTCATGGGAGCAGGGCCGAGGGTTCTGACGCAACTGTTCATCGGATCACGGCCGAGGTTCGTCGTCGCGGACATTTCAGCATCGTTGCGGAAGCTTTCCTTCAACATGCGACGCCCAGCCTCAGAGAATCCATGGCACTTTGCGTCCAGCAGCATGCAAACAAAGTCGTGATTGTTCCGTTCTTCATTCAGCTGGGAACGCACGTCACGGCTGATATTCCGCAGTTAGTCGATGAAATTCGATACCGGCACCCCGAAATCGAAATAGCGCTGACTAAGCCTGTCGGTTCTCACCCACTTTTAGTGGATGCCGTACTCGACCTCGCGGGAAGCGTGAAATAGACTTATCACGCTTCTTATGCAGGCCGGAGAGCACATGGGAAAATCCGATTTTTGGCGACGGTAATTGCATTATCATTCAGTTCCGCAGAATAGAATTTAAAGGACCGGAGAAATGCTCGCAGCAAAAGAACAGCTTGATATCATTAAACGCGGGGCCGTGGAGATCATCGTTGAGGACGATCTTCTGAAGAAACTGGAGAAGTCCGTTGCGGGCGGTAAGCCGCTCCGGGTGAAGGCGGGTTTCGACCCCACGGCGCCGGACATTCACCTGGGGCACACTGTACTCCTGAATAAGATTCACCAGTTCCAGGAACTTGGGCACGAGGTCATTTTCCTGATAGGCGATTTCACCGGCATGATCGGCGATCCCACGGGAAAGTCGGAAACACGCAAACACTTGACACGCGAAGAGGTCGTGGAAAACGCAAAATCGTACCAGCAGCAAATCTTCAAGATCCTCGATCCCGGCAAGACCAAGATTGTCTTCAATAGCGAGTGGATGTCGAAGATATCTTCAGCGGATTTGATCCAACTGGCCGCCAAGTACACCGTTGCCCGCATGCTTGAACGTGAGGACTTTAAAAAACGCTATGACTCTCAGCTCCCGATCAGTATTCACGAATTCCTGTATCCGTTGATCCAAGGATATGATTCCGTAGCCCTCAAGTCGGACGTGGAGCTTGGAGGAACTGATCAGAAGTTCAATCTGCTGGTCGGCCGCGAGCTCCAGAAGGAATACGGCCAGGTGCCGCAGTCCATCGTCATGATGCCGCTCCTCGAAGGCTTGGATGGCGTGAACAAGATGAGCAAAAGCCTCGGGAACTATATTGGCATCAACGAGTCCGCGAAAGAGATCTTCGGCAAGGTGATGTCCGTTAGTGATGATCTCATGTATCGATATTACGAGCTCGCGAGTTCCGTGTCTCTGGATGCACTGACGCGAATTAAGTCTGAGATAAAATCTGGTGCGCTTCATCCGATGGAAGCGAAGAAACGACTTGCTGCGGAGCTGGTGGACCGATTTTGCGCACCAGGGGAAGGTGCGAAGGCGCGTGAAGAATTCGAAAAAGTGTTCAGCAGCCATCGGCTTCCTGATGATATGCCGCTTGCCGAAATAGCCTGGGAAGCCGAGAAGATGAAGCTTGTGAAGATCATGGCGCTGGCGAGCGTGGCGAAGAGCAATTCAGAGGCCCGCAGACTCATCGAGCAGGGGGCCGTTGAGGTTGATCAGCATCCAGAGAAGGATATTGACAAAGATCTTTCCCCTGGAGATTATATAATAAAGGTCGGGAAGAAGCGGTTTGTACGGGTCAGTGCAAAGAAATAGAAAAAGCTTTTCCATGAGAAAAAAGTCTTGACATGCGAAACGTATTCTGATAAATTGCGCCCTCGTTCGTCGGTAAGCCTCGGGCAAAACCTCGAAGTTCTGCAAAAATACCAAACGAGCATTAAGTACAAAGTAATTTTTTATAATTGTCAAATAAAGTTCTTGACAAAATAAGTAGATTTAGATATTATCACTATTCTGCGAACAACACATGGTCTTTGAAAACTAAATAGGTGCATTAAGTTCCAAACGGTTTTTTCGGAAACTTTTGGAACGGCGGTTTTGAGTAACAAACAGTCAAGTTACCTTGAGTAACATTGCATAAGGATCAGATTTTTTTTGGAGAGTTTGATCCTGGCTCAGAACGAACGCTGGCGGCGTGCCTAACACAT
>CAVYLT010000033.1:0-110153 GCA_963769335.1 Nitrospirota bacterium
TTTATGATTAAAAGGCAAGTCTACCTTAAGGTATATTTGAGTCTAGACGGACACAAATAAAACCGAAAGGAGACTTGCCATGAACAACATTAGCAAACTCGATTTCACAGGTCAACATCTTTACATCGGCATGGACGTTCATAAGAAAAGTTGGAGCATCTGCATCTTGACAGATAAGTTTGAACATAAGACCTTTACCCAACCGCCGGATGTCGGCATACTTGTCGATTATCTGAAGCGCAATTTCCCTGGCGCGACGTATCATGCTGTCTACGAGGCGGGTTTCTCAGGCTTCTGGACGCATGATCGTCTGAGTGAACTGGGTGTTGACTGCATCGTTACAAATCCGGCCGACGTCCCCACGAAGGACAAGGAGCGAGCAGGCAAAACCGACCGGGTCGATTGCCGCAAACTTGCCCATTGTCTCAGAAGCAACCAACTTGACGGGATATATGTCCCTTCACGGACCGCTGTCGAGGACCGCAGTTTGCTTAGGACCCGTCGCAGTATGGTCAAGAAGCAGACCCGTTGCAAAAACCAGATAAAGTCCCTGCTCGCTTTTTACGGCATTCATATACCCGAGGAACTTGCTGAAAGCCGCTGGTCCAGAAAATTCATCAACTGGATCGATGAAATCCGCATGGAGAGGGCCAGCGGGAATTATTCTCTCAAGGCGTATCTCGACGAACTGAACCATATCCGCCGGATACTTGCCGAGTTGAACCGGAACATTCTGGCCCTTTCCCGCACTGATGACTACCGGGTCAACGTCTTGCTGTTAAGGACCGTGCCGGGGATCAGCACGCTGACTGCCATGACACTCCTAACGGAACTGAACAGCATGAGTCGTTTTTCGTCGCTCGATAAGCTGGCGAGCTATGTCGGCCTTATCCCCAACACGAACTCCAGCGGTGAAAAGAACAACACCACCGGCATCACCAACAGACGCAATCCTTCGCTACGGGGCATATTGATTGAAAGTGCTTGGGTCGCTGCCCGTAAAGACCCGACGCTGATAATGGCATTCGATAAGCTTAGTAAGCATATGACTAATACAAAGGCCATCGTTCATATAGCGCGAAAGCTTCTAAATCGCATCCGGTACGTCTTGAAGAACCAGCATGAGTACGTACTGGCGGTAGTACAATAAAAAGCCGGATTGTTTTATGGAGGTCAATCTCAATAACTTGTTTATCTGTGGGTAACGCTATGTCATTCCTGCAGCGGATCTCAGGATCGTGTCTGCTTTAGCTAGACTGCGAACCCACGCCTTTAAAACATAATCTAAGAAATGCAGCCTTCCTCCATGCGAAGAAGTGTCTGCTTATAGAAGATTGGTTTTGAAGATTGAGCTCTGCCATAAAACAAATCCAGAAAGAGTCCGTCTGCCACCAAAAGAAGACTTGACTTTTAACATAGAGGAATGACGACTTTTTACGAGTGCATCAAGTTTGTCTCTTTGTAAAAGAATTATCACGCTATCACAGGGGGACCCAATGAAGAATGTCATAAGCGCAGTTTTCATCATCATACTACTGGCCGCGATGCCCGCCTATGCCGCAAGCGGCGACGACATTCTCGGTGTCTGGAATAACGGTGAAAAAGACGCAAAAATCGAGATATTCAAATGCGCAGAAAAATACTGCGGCAAGATCGTCTGGCTCAAAGTGCCCAACTATCCGGAAGATTCAAAGGCCGGAGTTCCCGGGACCCCGAAGCTTGATCACCATAACCCCAATCTCTCCCTCAAGGCAAAGCCGATTCTCGGCCTTGAGATCGTTCACGATTTCATATATAAGGGCGTTAACAAGTGGGCGGAAGGAAAAGTTTATGACCCGAAGAACGGCAAGACGTACAGTGGTAAGATGACGCTGGTCTCGCCGAATCAACTGGACTTGCGGGGCTTCATCGGCATCTCGCTGCTCGGCCGGACGACGACGTGGACGAGATAGAGTTCAGAGTTCACAGTTCAGAGGACAGATGAGTACAATGTTCATGAATGAAGGACAACAGAGACTTGTGCGCGACAGGCTGAAACAGGCCAAGGAATCACTGGAAGAGGCAAAAACGCTCCTGGTCCAGGATGCGGAGGTAAACTTCGTGATGAACAGCCTGTACTACGCTTTCTTATATCCCGTCCTCGGGCTGCTTCTGGCGCGAGGGATAGCAGCGCCCATGCAGAGCACTGCGATAGCTCTTTTTGAACGGGAGTTCTCAGATAAAGGGGACATTGATGCCAGGTTTATCGCTGCCCTCCGAAGGGCTTTTGAACTTCGACCTGCATGTGCTTGTGAAGGGCAAAAGAAGGCGACGCCGGAGGACGTCGAACAGTTGCTGCCGCAGGCGGAAGAATTCTTAGAAGAAGTGGAACGGTGGATCTCCTGAAATAGATAGTAAAGTCCTAATGCAACAGCGGGACAGGGTAAAGTCTCTTAACCGGCCCCGGCCACGATCCTGAAACGTTAGATCCGAAATTCCTTTCTGGATTTTTTCCCTTGCCTCTGGTATATTACCACAAATTTACCATTTCATGCACTTACTGCAATTCGGACGAATACTATAGGATGAAAGTAGCAGAATTTACGAATAAAAAAACGTCAACTCGGCGGTACAATGCCTTCGGTCAGTATATGAAGGATATGTATCAGGCTCCTGTCTATAAGGTGAACGTGGACGCCGGGTTCACCTGCCCGAACCGCGACGGCACTGTTGCCATTGGTGGCTGCATTTACTGCAATAATGACAGCTTCAGGCCTGAAGCGTGCACGAGTTCGGCCTCGGTTCGCGAGCAAATCGAGAAGGGCATTCCTTATCTTCGTTCCCGTTACGGCGCAGAGAAGTTCATCGTCTACTTCCAGCCTTACACGAACACCTATGCCGACGTTGAGACCCTCGACCGGCTTTACCGGGAAGCGCTCGACGGTCCCGGCGTTGTCGGCCTCGCCATCGGCACACGGCCCGACTGCGTTGATCGGGAAAAGCTCGGGCTCCTGGAAACGCTTGCACGTGATCATTTTATTCTTGTCGAATACGGTTTGCAGTCAATCTACGACAAGACCCTTGATTTTATCAACCGGGGCCATGATTATGCGTGTTTTAAAAACGCCCTTGCCATGACCGCCGGGAGAGGCATCAGGATCGGGGCCCACATCATCCTCGGACTGCCGACGGAGACACGCGACGAAATGCTCGGTATGGCGGATGAAATTTCGAGGCAGCCGATCGAGTTTCTCAAGGTCCACCAGCTCCAGATCGTGAGAGAAACGACGCTTGCCGGGCTGTATGCCGCCAAGCCGTTTCCGACGTTCGGATATGCGGAGTATCTCGCCCTGCTGGCGGATTTTCTTGAACGGCTTGCTCCGGGGATCATTCTTCAACGCCTGTTCGCAGCGGCTCCGGAAGAGATCCTGATCGCGCCGGTCTGGAACAAGACGAGGAGCGAGTTTTTGAACGATTTTGACGCTTATCTTGAAAAACGCGACAGCTTTCAGGGAAAACTCCGCACGCAGTGCGAATTGTGAATGAAGTTGCAAAACCGGGAGATGCATGTGCAGGTCCCGTCCGAATTTATTAATGCCCCATGAACCGAAGGTGAAACCATGATCGATCTCCATACCCATTCCTTGTTCAGCGACGGCGTGCTCGTTCCCTCGGAGCTGGTTCGACGGGCGGTGATGAAGGGCTACGAAATTATCGCGATAACCGACCATGCCGATGCGTCGAACCTTGATTTCACGATTCCCCGCGTTGCGGCAGCGTGCAGGGAATTGAACCGGCGCTGGAAGATCACGGCGCTTCCGGGAATCGAGCTGACGCATATACCGCCCGAAACCTTTGCCGAGCTTACAGAACGCGCCCGTTCACTCGGGGCGGCTATTGTCGTGGCCCACGGTGAGACGCTTGTCGAACCGGTCCATCCCGGGACGAACCGGGCCGCAATCGAGGCGAAGGTGGACATCCTCGCCCATCCCGGGCTCATTACCAAGGAAGAGGCATCTCTCGCCGCAAAAAACGGGGTGTACCTGGAGATCACGACCCGCAAGGGCCACAGCCTGTCGAACGGGCACGTTGCGAAGACAGCACTGGAAGCGGGCGCCCGGCTGGTGATCGACACGGACACGCACGAGCCGGGAGATCTGGTCGCCGATGAACAGGCCCGTGCTATTTTACTCGGTGCGGGACTGGGCCCCGATGCCATCGAAGCCGTTTTTAGAAACTCACGGGAACTGGCTGCAAAGGCAACTGCCGTATTTAAAAAATAACACCACCACTTTTTCACTCGTAACGACTGAGAACAGGATCAACTACTTTCACCGGAGGGGTGTCCAGATGCCGACCATAAAGAAAAGAGGTTCAGCCGTAAAGATACATCAAGAACAGGAGATCGTGACGCTGGCTCATAAAGTCCAGCACGCCCTGGCAGGATACAAAAAACAGTTTCAGATCGCAGCTGTTTGTCTTGGGGTCGTGATCGTGTTAGTCGCGGGGTATTCGATCCTGCGTTCAGCGCAGGAACGAAAAGCGACTCCCCTCGTTGCCGATGCCTATGAATATTACAGCTCCCCGACCGGTACGAACACGGATTATGGAAAGGCGCTGGGGCTGTTTCGCGAGGTCCGGAAAGAATACCCCCATACGTTGAGCGGGGCAATCGCCCAGTACTATATCGGCAATTGTCTCGTCAATCTCGGCAAGACCGATGAAGCGCTCAAGGAATACCAGGCCTTCGTTGACAACTATTCCCACGATACGTTCCTGCTTGGCCTTGTGTATCAACGTATCGGTTATGTATATCTCGGGATGGGAAAGCAGGCAGATGCCCGGAAGGCGTTCGAGCAGGCAGAAGCACTTTCCGGACCGGGTGTGGCGACGGTTGAACTCGCCAAGCTGTACGAGGCATCCGGGAACATGCCGGAAGCCGACCAAAAGTATAAAATCATCATGGAAAAGATGAACGGGACCTCCTGGGCAATGGAGGCAATGGGCAAGGTCCAGAAGATATCTCCCGCCCCGCCGCGGTCAGGGGAAACCAAAACAGCGAAATAGAAGTCGAGGTCTGCAGTCGAGGGGCTCCCGACGCATGATCCTCACGTGCAAAGGCGAACGATTTTCGTTCTGACCCGGCACGGAAATGCCGTTTCAACACCTGGGGCCCATAATCTATGCCCGATCGCAGCTGCCGACCGGGCTTCGTGCGCCTCATCGGCTTATGAGCGTTCCGGCGTTTTTGTCTCTTTTCCTGGTGCATGCGCCACGATAGTAACATGATATTGTCTCGCATATACGGCTTTTTGCTATCCGGCAGAACACGCGAGGCCCGGCGAAAAGCCGGAACGGGACGTCAGAAGCAGCGGTATTCCATCCGGTCAACTCATCGTCTGAACTAACCCGTCCTTCTGGTCGGGGGACTCTTCAATTGACGCATTATTTTATTTGGTTACAATAGAATCGTTTCAGACAACACCGCGTTGCAACAGGACTCCCCATGAAGATAAAAAACGATTTCAAGATCGTATCTCTCGCTCTTGCAGGTTCGTTACTGCTCTGGTTCATCGATTCCTGCATCGACAGCTTGGTATTTCACGAAGGGTTTTTTTCGTCATTTTTCGATTTTTCCCCGCATGAAGTATATTTCCGAATTTTTCTTACCCTCAGTTTGCTGATCTTCAGCATCGTAATCATTCAGGTGAGAAAAAAGCATCATCTCGTCGAGGAGCGATACAAAAAACTCGTTGAGATGGCGACCGATATTATTTACGTTGCCGACAAAGACGGCAATCAGGTATTTATGAACGATGCGGCATACCGGATCCTGGCGTATTCCCCTGATGAGATCATCGGCAAGCCGTGGTTGCAGCTGATCCATCCCGATGATCGCGCGATGACAATGGAAAAAAACAGAGAGATGGCCGATCGGGGGATGGACGTAATTAATTTTGAAAACCGCTATCTTACGAAGAGCGGCAAGTCTCTTTCCGTAATACACAACGTACGGATCGTCAGAAGTGAAAAAGGAGAATTTGCCGGTGTCCAGGGGATTGCGCGGGATATTACCAAACGGAAAGAGGCCGAGGAGGAACTGAAAAAAGCGCTGGCGAAAATCGAAGAGGAAAAGGCGCGATCAGAAACGATCATTTCCGCCATCGGTGACGGCGTCAGCATACTGAATCAGGATTTTAAAATCTTGTATCAGAACCAGGCCCAAAAAGAGATGACCGGCGGTGACAGGACCGGAGAAATCTGCTTCATGGCTTATGCGCAAGGGGGGGATATCTGCCCGGACTGCCCCGTGGCCAAGACCTTTCAGGACGGCAGGATTTATACCATGGAGAAAACGACGGTCCGAAACGATGAAATCCGGACATTGGAAATCAAGTCGTCACCGCTTCGGGACTCCCACGGGAGGATTGTAGCGGGTATCGAGGCCGTCCGGGACATCACCGCGCGCCGGAAGACTGAAGAACAGCTCAAGCTGTTCTCCGAAGCCATTGAAGAGGCCATGGACGGCATTCAAATCGTGGGCCTTGACGGGAGAGTCGTCTATTCCAATAAAGCCGTTGAAGAAATTTACGGTTTTTCACCCGACGAGCTCGCAGGCAAGAATGTCAATGATATGAATGCCGACAAGGAATATGCTGATAAAGTCATTATCCCGCGGCTGAAAATGTCGGGACGGTGGAACGGAGAGCTTCTCGTGGTCCACAAGGACGGGAGGATATTCCCCGTCTGGCTATCGACTTCAATGGTGAAAAATGGTCAAGGCAAGCCCATCGCCATGGTCGGAATCATCCGGGATATCACCGAGCGGAAACAGGCTGAGGGGATCCTGAAGCGCCACCATGAGCAGTTGATGAAGCTTGTAGAAGAGCGAACGCGGGAGTTGACCCAGGCGAATGAAAAACTGCGCAAGGAAATTGAAGACCGGGAACGGATGGAAGAAGAACTGGTAAAGGCGCAAAAACTTGAATCACTGGGCGTCCTTGCGGGCGGTATTGCCCACGATTTTAACAACCTGCTTGCCTCCATCATGGGCAATATATCTCTGGCCATGCTTGATTTGCAGCCGACCGACGGGCCTTATCGACAGATGGAAGCGGCTGAACGGGCGTCACTCAGGGCGCAGGACCTGACACGGCAGCTCCTGACCTTTTCCAAAGGCGGGGCGCCGGTTAAGAGGACGACGGTGATCACTGAGTTGATCAAGGAGGCCGCGGGGTTTGCCCTGCGCGGATCGCGTGTGCGCCACGAATTTACCTTCGCCGACAGTCTCTGGCTGCTCGATATCGACGAAGGCCAGATCAGCCAGGTAATCCACAATCTGGTCATCAACGCGGACCATGCAATGCCCGAAGGCGGGACCGTAACGATTCGCTGTGAGAACTGTATCTTGGGAGAGGCAAGCGGTCTTCCACTCCGTCCCGGGGATTACATCAAGGTCAGTGTGCAAGACCACGGCGTCGGAATCGTCCGGGAACATCTGTCGAAAATTTTTGATCCTTACTTTACGACGAAACAAAAGGGGAGCGGGCTGGGGCTTGCCACGTCCTATTCGATCATCAAAAAGCATGGAGGGCATATCAGCGCCGAGTCGGAATTGGGCATCGGCACGACCTTTACCCTCTATCTACCCGCCTCGAGGACCGGAAAGGTGGCAAAACAAGCCGATGAAACGAAGCTGTTCACGGGGACCGGGAAAATACTTCTGATGGACGATGAAGATGACGTCCGGCAGACGACCGGAGATGTGTTGAAGCGGCTTGGTTACACGGTCCACTTTGCAGAAGACGGCGCGCGCGCGATTGAACTGTATTTACAGTCAAAAGCATCAGGTCAGCCATTTGATGCCGTCATCATGGACCTGACCGTACCCGGAGGCATGGGGGGCAGGGATGCCCTTGCCAAACTTCTGGAAATCGATCCGATGGTGAAAGCCATCGTATCAAGCGGGTATTCCAACGACCCGATCATGGCTGACTATCAAAAGTATGGTTTCCGCGGTGTCGTGACGAAGCCGTACCGGATAGTAGATCTGGGAGAGACGCTGCACAGGGTATTGCTGAACGGTGAGTACGATCCGTCTGCAGCAGGCGAAGAAAAACAGGAATCATCCTAGAAAGAGCATTTGACACTGAAAAATCGGATTAACTTCGGATACATGCTGATAAAGATCGAACTTGAAGCCTCACCATAAGGGTGAAGCTCCTTTTTTTGAATTATCAGCTCTGATCCGATTCTTATCAGCTTTTATCCGTGTCAAATGCTTTGTAGGTTCATAGAGCTCCCGACCCGCCTTACTTTCGTCGACGTACAGATGATAATCCCCCCCTCTTGGAGGATCTTCTGAAAGCCGCAATTCCTTACACGATTTTCCTCGAACAAAAAAGGGCCGGGAACTTTTTCCCGGCCCTTTTGCATTTATCCTCAATTCAGCTGCACGTCTAAATCTGATCGACATCCACGACTAATTTTATTTTTTGTCCTGCCCGTAATGATGCGCCCAGCCCCCGGTTCCACTCTCTGATGTCGCTGACGGTCACGTTGTGCCTTCTTGCGATTTTTGCGAGCGTTTCGCCGCGCCTTACCCGGTACAGGATTTCCTGCTGTTTTCCGCCCTGTCCGGGGGTGAGATAGTCGACATCCTGGGCCTTCGCGTTGATGTCCATCGGAATAAGAAGATGTTTCCCCGGCGTTATACGGTTTTTCTTCAGCCCGTTGATGTCACGGATCGCATCCGGCGACGTGTTATACTGTTTTGCGAGGCTAGACAGCGTCTCACCCCTTCTCACTTCGTGGCGCTCCCATTTAATCTTCTGTTCCGGAGGAATGGCGGCGAAATTTGCGAGGAAAGTTTCTTTCGTACCTGCCGGAATCCTGAGAACGTAGTTGTCGAAGTCGGGAGGAGTGATCCATCGCCTGAGTTCCGGATTCAGCTCCTTTATCTCTTCATAGGTGCATCCTGCGCAGCGCGCGAGTAGCCGAAGATCCGAACTTTCTTCGATGACGACCTGATCATATTTAAAAGGTTCAACGTTTGCCAGTGTGAAACCGTAGGATTCGGGATTTTTTGCGATAATAGTCGCTGCCATGAATTTGGGAACGTAGTTTTTCGTCTCTTTGCGGATATACCGCGAGGCCTTCAGGTCCCAGAAATCGTCGGAACGCGTCCGGAGCACGGCGCGCTGGACTTTGCCGGCGCCCGCATTATATGAGGCGAGGGCCAGCGGCCATGAGCCGAAGAGGTTGTGCAAATCTTTGAGATGTTCGGCGGCTGCATAGGTCGATTTTACCGGGTCCTTGCGCTCATCGATCCACCAGTCGATCCTGAGGCCGTAAAGCTTGCCCGTTGCCGGCATGAACTGCCAGGGACCGACGGCCTTGCACCAGGACACGGCATAGGGGTTGAAACCGCTTTCGATCATGGCGACGTAAACGAGATCTTCAGGCAGATTCTTTTCGCGAAAGATGTCTTTCATCACCGGAATATATCTGGCTGACCGGTCGAGCCACCTCTGAAACACCTCCCTGCCGCGCGTCTTGAAATATTCCAGATGGTTTTCGACGCTGTCGTTGAGGATCATGGGGATGCTAAAGGGTTTTTCTTCAGCCGGGTCATCGATGTTTTCATCGATCTGGGCCAGGTCTTCTGTCGGGGGTTTTAACTGTGAGGGAATGCCGGTCGCCGGTTTTGGGGCAGCCAGCGTGTCTGCCGACGCAGGCTGGGAAGTGAGAATCAATGTAGCGCTAACAGCCAGTAAAATAAGGGTAATTCTGGGACTCATCATTCCTCCTACTTAGTTATTAAATTACCCTTTTGGACCGCGTTTGTCAAGTCAAGAGAGGGCCTAAATTAGTTGTTCTCTTTAATATGACTTATCGGCTTTTTTCGCAACAAATTTAGCGGACAATTCTACGTTTTTTATATTTCACTCACTCGCTTGAATTTCACGGCTTTGTTCTGTATTATGGCAGGATGAAGGGCGCTTACGTTCACGAAATTTTTGTGTCAATTCAAGGAGAAGGTCCGAGGATCGGTCAGCGTCAAATCTTCGTCCGGTTCCAGGGCTGCGATATTCGCTGCCGTTACTGCGATACGCCCGCAGCAGGTCCTCAGGCCGTGGGTGAAGTTGATGAGCAGTACTGTACCGTTCAGGACCGACCGGGGCTGTCAGGTGAACAACAGCGGGTTCTCAACCCCCTGTCAGCCGACAAACTCAGCGCATTTTGCAAGCGGCTGGTCATCCCCGGTCCTGCTCGCCCGGTACTCAGCCTGACGGGCGGAGAACCTTTGCTGCAGGCCGAATTTCTGGCCCGGTGGCTTCCGGATGTGAAAGAAAATTTCTTGATCTACCTCGAGACCAGCGGCATCCACGACCAGGCAATGAAAGCCGTAGCCGGCCTCGTCGACGTCGTCAGTATGGATTTTAAACTCCCTTCTGCAACGGGTCTGCGCCCCTTTTGGAACGAGCACAGGGAATTTCTGGTTGCATGCCGCGGCAGGGAACTGTTCGTAAAGGCTGTCGTTACGGGGGAAACGAAAAAAGAAGACGTCCTGATGTCGGCGCGCATCATTGCGGGCGTTGATGCTTCCCTTCCGTTGATTCTGCAGCCTGCCGGCGCCGCATTCGCTCCCTCTGCCGCCCTGCTGGTCGATCTCCAGGACGAAGCGCTTCGAATTCTCGCAGACGTGCGCGTCATTCCCCAGGCGCATAAGATACTGGCTGTTCCCTGACCGCTGAACCGTGAGGACCATTCGACTTGAATAAAACCAAGTCAAAAAAAGTGTCGAGAGCATGAATTTCCACCTACTCACAAAGGTCATCGAAGAGCTTTCCGCTCTCCTCACGGGCGCACGCGTAGAGCGTGTCATCCAGGGCAGGGACGGAGGGCTGTATCTTCTGTTCCGGTGCGACAGAAAGAATTATGTGCTGCTCTTGTCACCGGACCGTGCTTGCCCCCGCATGCATCTCGCGAGCGCAAAGCCGCAAGCCATTGATGCTCCGCACCTCTTTGTCCTTACCCTGAGGAGCCGTTTGGCCGGTTCCCGCGTTAAAAACATATCGCTTCTGAACCAGGACCGGATAGCAAGGATCTGCTTTGATACCCCTTCGACGGAACAGTGTCTTGTCTTCGAATTGACCGGCTCGTCGGCGAACCTCTTCTTGATCGGTTCAGATTCGCGGATCATTGCCGCCTACCATCCGGTCATACCTGCCGGGCATGCGGCACGAATACTGCTGCCCGGGGCCTTGTACCTTCCTCCGCAGAAAAAAACCTCTCTTTCCACGGATAAAAACGTCTCCGGTGGCGATGATGACCTTACGCCAAACAAATCAGCCGAAGCCTATTATGAACGCCTGGCCGCGGAGCGGTCCCTTGCCGCGCTCCGGTCGGAGGTGCGTTCCTGTATCCGGAAAGCCCTGCTGAAGGCCGTCCGAAAGCGCGATGCGCTCGCCTCAGACCTGCAATCGGCAGAACGCGCCGATGAATTCAAACAGGCGGGGGACCTGATCCTTGCTCATTTGCGGCAGTTGAAGACCGGCATGGACCATGCTGAACTCACCGGATATGACGGCGGTTCTGTTACCGTAAGATTGGACCCGAAGCGCTCTCCCTCCAGGAATGCAGAACTCAATTTCAAGAAGTTTAAAAAAGCCAAAGCGGGACAACAGATCATCACGACGCACCTGCGTGATGCTGCTGAGGAAGTTTCCTCTCTTCAGTCGTTGTTGCAGGCGGCCGAGAAAACGGAAGATGCTTCCGGTTTGAACGAGATCCGTTCCGGGTTGTCCGCCCGCGGCTACGCGCGGGGGGTGGTGCCGGAGAAAACAAAAGCCCCTTCTGCGAAGCGGGTCTCCGGGTTCAGGACAGTCGTCCACCGGGGATGGGAAATACTCATCGGCACCAATGCTTCGGGCAATGACAAGCTTACGACGAAGATCGCCCGTCCAGAGGACCTCTGGCTCCACGCCGAAAGTCTGCCCGGCTCACATGTTCTGGTGAGAAACGCGAAAAGGGAAGAGATCCCGCAGGATGTTCTCATGAAAGCCGCGGCCCTGGCGGCTTATTACAGCAAGGGGAGAAACGCCGACAAGGTCCCGGTCACCTATACCTACGCGCGGTTTGTTAAAAAGCCGAAGGGCGCGAAACCGGGGCTGGTCACGATTTCAGAACGAAGAACGATCATGATCAGGCCTGAAGACACTGCATTGGTGTGATTATTCACGCCCGCCCGGACGGAGAAGGTGATTATTCCCTTTACAGATTTTGACGTTTCGAGTAGAATTCATCAAGTCACCGCGAGCGAACCATGATAAAAAAAATAATCATTTCAGTGCTCATTGCCGTGCTGGTGTTTATCGCCACCATCTCCTTTTATTCTCTCGGTCTGTTTGAAAAACCGGAGTACTATCTCTACGACCTTCAGGCCAAGCTCCTGCGCTCGGACAAGGCGTCCAACAGCAAAATCAAAGTCATTCTTATTGATGAGGCCTCGCTCAAGTCGGTAGCGGACATTGCGGGCAGATGGCCGTGGCCGCGGGCGATCTGGTCGGACCTGCTCGATTTTCTTTCGATCGGCGGCGCACGGACGGTGCTCTTCGACCTTCTGTTCCTGGAGCGGGACCGGTATAACGAGTCCAACGACCAGGCGCTCATCGAGGCGACCAGGGCATCTCAGAACGTATACCACGGCATGATGATCATGCGCGAGGAGCCCGACAAGGACGCAAGGAACAATACCGACTTGAACCGGCCCATGCCCGGGGAGTTTGTAAACCGGTTTGCGCTCAAGAACGTCTCGGGCAGTCTCGCCATCAGGCCGGGCACCGAATACAACGACTTTTCCCTGCCGATCGCCGGACTCGCGGAAGCATCAAAAGGCATGACCGTCGTCGAATTCACGCCGGACAGCGACGGCGTATACCGGCGGACGAGGCCGCTCCGTGAGTATCAGGGCAGGTATTTCCCCGTCCTCGGCCTTGCTCCTTTCATCGACGCTGCAACCCCCGTGACCATCAATTCCGATTCAATTACGGTCAACGACCGGACGATCCCGATAGATAGCAACGGAAACTGCATCATCAACATGTACGGTCTGGACAAGGTGGAAACCTATTCCATGAGCGGTATATTCGCATCGCTCCAGAAAATAAGAAAAGGCGAGGTCGAGAATCTCCTGGTGAACCCCGACGTGTTCAAGGACAGCATTGTGTTCATCGGCGCCAGCGCTGTCGGGACCGCGGATCTCAAGGCCTTGCCGGTCGCACCCAGCGCTCCCGGCGTCATGCTGCACGTATTTCTGGCGAACAATTATCTCCAGAACGATTTCCTGCGACCGCCCGATAAACGGTTGACGCTTCTCGCGGCACTGCTCGGCGTTCTCCTCACCTCATGGGCAGTGATGTTCTCAAAGCGGTTTATCATCCAGGCCATATTCCCGGTGCTCCTGCTCGCGCTCTATATCGGGTATGCGCTCGTCTCGTTTAAATCGAACACGCAGGTTGAACTGGTGCCGTTTCTTTTCGCCATGGTGACCACCAGCTTTTTCTCCTTCGGCTATCTCACCTTTACCGAGGCAGTCGAAAAACGCCGGGTTTCGCAGTTGTTCACTCAATATGTTTCCAAGGACGTTCTGAACGAAGTGCTGCACAATTACAAGGAATATATGAAGTCGAGCGCCGGCCAGAAGGTTGAGTTGACGGTCCTCTTCTCCGACATCCGCGGTTTCACGACCATGTCGGAGACCGCGCCGCCCGAGAAGATCGTTGAAATGCTCAATATCCATTTTTCGGTCATGGCCGACATTATCCTGAAGCACAACGGCACGATCGACAAATACATCGGTGACGCGATCATGGCGTTCTGGGGCGCACCGGTCAAGACCGAGGACCACGCCGAACAGGCCGTGCAGGCAGGCCGGGAGATGCTCAAAGGACTCGAAGAGGTCAACAGGACGCTCCGGGAGCGCGGTCTCAACCTCGAAGTGAAGATCGGGGTCGGCATCAATACCGGCGCGGCCACGATCGGGGAGATCGGATCTGAGAAAAAGAAAAATTATACGATCGTAGGCGACACGGTCAACCTTGCTTCGCGGCTGGAAAGCATCACCAAAGAATACAAGACCCCCCTGATTTTTTCCGAGTATACGTATGCAAAGATCAAAGACCGGATCTCCGGCAGACTGCTCGGCAACGTGAAAGTCAAGGGAAGGGAACAGCCGGTTGACATATACACGGTTGAATGAGAGAAGTCCTCTCAAAGAGGGAAAACGGAGTGCGTGAAAGCAGTGTTGTATTCTCCGGGATAGTGAACCCGGAATGTTCAGGAGGTGTGATATGAAAAGGATACTTGTGCCGGTGATGTTTCTGATGTCGTTGCTTTTTATAACATCGGCGGTCCATGCCCAGGGCGAGTATTATGTACAGAGCGTGAAAGCAAAAGTGATGACTGCTAACTCTTTTAAATCGCCGGTCATGGGAGTGGTAAAAAAAGGGCATAAATTCACATCCGCGGGTAAGGTAGGCAACTGGGTCAGGGTGAGATATGACAACAAAGAGGGCTACGTGCCGTCCCTCCTGCTCGCCAACCACCCGCCCTTTGACAAAACGGGGGTCATTAAAGCCGACGAAAGCGACATCAAGCGGGGCGTCCGCAGACGCGCCTCATCATACACAAGCGCTGCTGCAGCCCGCGGTCTGGCACAGGACGACCGGCGGAGACTCAGTACCGAGGAAAAGGCCGACTACGATTCAGTCGAGAAAATGGAGTCGTTCAAGCTGACTTCGGAGGAGATCAACCGGTTCATGGAGGGGAATACGCTATGAAATGGATCTACGCTTTTTTTCTTTTCCTTATTGCTTTGACGCTGGTTTCCCCTGCGAAGCTCAACGCGGCTGATGCGTCGGAAAAAAATTTCAGACAGCGGGCGTCGTTAAACGACGAGGTCATCAAGTCCGACATCGAAGAGGAAATCCGGTTCGGGCGGGAAGTCGCAGCGCGGATCATAGCCCGGTACGGCCTTTACGAGAATCCCCGCATGACGAAGTATGTGAACCTGGTGGGACAGGTGCTTGCGATGAACACGAACAGGCCTGAGATCGAGTTCCATTTCGCCATCCTGAACACCGACGATATCAACGGGTATGCCGCTCCCGGCGGTTACATCTTCGTGACGCGCGGCGCGATCGCCCAGATGCAGAACGAGGCGGAACTCGCAGGGGTGCTCGCCCACGAACTCGGGCATGTTGTCGAGAAACACGCGGTCAAGGAACTGAATATCCGCAGTGTCGATCAATCGTCCGAAGCCGGCCTGGCCATGCTCATCGGCGGCGCCACGGAAGCGGGGCGCGCGGCGTTCGCCCAGGCCGTGGACCATGCCATGGACATGCTTTTCAAGAACGGTTATAAGCGCGGCGACGAGATACAGGCCGACCGCGATGCAGTCTTGTTCTGCGCCCTTGCGGGCTATGACCCCGCCGGTCTCGAGCACTATTTTGAGAGGATCAGCGCCTTAAAAGGAGATCACACTGAAGTGCTTGACCGGACACATCCGGCATACAAGGACAGGATCGCATGGCTCAAGGGGACCATCAGCGAGTCAGGGCTCGACGCGGGGAACTACAAAGATTACAAGGACCGATTTGCCGAATACGTCAAGGATCTCAAATAGCTTGCCGAGTCGGTCATGGTTCTCAGCTGGAAGCGGCAGGGAGAACGGCATGAGGGCGCAGTCCCTCCCGGGATGTGCAGCCGTCATGCTGTTTCTCTCTTGATGAAAACGAGGCACTTTACATACACGAAGTCTCATCGAAAACGAGGAAGATAGAACGGCGCAGCTTGAGCATCCCTGGTATGACCCGCCTTGACAGCATCCACTCTCCATTTTTTTGATCTTGCAATTTTGCTTTTTTTATACTATCTTTTAACCGGACTTGCACTGTAATGATACTATTCGATCCACTCACCTCGCTCGCCATAAACGACAGGAAAGCACAGGGGGATGAACATGGTCAGAACAATAACCGGTTTTATTTTTATAGTATGCGTTGTCGTATCATGTTTAGGAGTCGCCCATGCTGATGATTACCACTATACCAACCTTCTCGTTGGCGACAGGGCATCGGGCATGGGTGGCGCTTATACTGCTGTGTCCGATGATGCCACCGGACTCTACTACAACCCTGCGGGCATCGTTTACGTTACGGGCAGGAACGTATCGGCAAGCGTCAACGCCTATTACGACAATGAAAAGACCTACAAGAACGTCATCGGAGGCAACGGATGGTCGAGGAGATCGTCTTCGCTTCTGCCGAACTACTTCGGCGTTATCCAACCGGTGGGAAAATTCAAAATAGGGCTTTCCTATGCCGTGCCCGATTCCGTCCTGGAAGACCAGAACCAGACATTCGGTCCTCTCGACCTCAATGCGCAGATTCAGACCTATAACCCCGGCGTCAGAATTTCAAGGTACATCATTAATTTCAACGATGAAAACAACGTCTATGAGTTCGGACCGTCAATCGCAACGGAGTTGACCGATAACTTGTCTGCGGGGATTACCCTCTATTACTATCAGAAAAGGGAACTATGGATCCTGCATCAGATCATTGAAACAACCAATGGAGGCGATGAAGAGACAGATCAAAGGTTCCATACCAGTGAACAGGGGCTGCGGCCCATTCTCGGTTTCATGTGGTCGCCGGTAAAGACCCTGTCTTTGGGCCTTGCTGTGTCGAAGATCATGTTATACAACGCAAGCACCGACTTCCAATATTCTTATCACCGCGACAACATCGCCGTCGACGCCATTCCGGCGGATAGTAATTTAATATCGCTGCCCGGCGACCCGGGCAACCCGTCGGCCGGGAACAGCGTCAAGCGTCAATATCCGACCGAGGTGAGTTTCGGCGCTGCCTGGTTTCCGACGCAGAGCCTGCTGCTTTCCGCCGACGTGAAGTATTTTACGAAGAACAGCGACCAGAATGCCGAGCAGGTAACTAACCTGGCGCTTGGAGCGGAATACTATATTTCCAAGAGCGTTGCGCTACGGGGCGGATTATATACGGACAATGCAATTACACCGAAATTAGACCCGGCAGGCACAAACCAACCCGAACACATAGACCTCTACGGCGCCACGGCGAGTGTCAGCCACTTTACGAGGAATACGGCGGTAACATTAGGCGGCGGCTATACCGCGGGAACGGGGAAGGCACAGATTGTCAGCAACGGCCCGATCCAGACCGCGGAATCCAAGGGTTGGACGGCATTCCTCGCAGCTTCATACTCTTATTAATCTCAATATCAGTTTCAGTACGTTTGCCCCCCCCTTATCTGCCGTCCAGGCAGAAGGGGGATGTTATTTTGTAATCATATACCCCAAAAATACCCGATCGAAGTTATTTACTTATCCGTCAAAACGTCGTATCATATTCTCCTCAACAAAAAATCGACCTTTCCCACGTGAATAGTACCTTGACTTTGCAGGGTCAAAGAAATATCATCAAACAGGTAGCATTGTTCCGGGCCTTTAGTGAAACCATTCGTGCACTGAGGTGTTTGTCTTGAAAAGATCTGTTCTTCTCCTCTTCCTTCTTTTGTCGTTCTCCTCACAACTCTTCGCCGCGCCTGCATTGAATAAATCCTTTCCCGAACCGCCGGAGCATCCCGGCAGGACCTTGCAGCAGCGCTTTGCTCACGGCATCCCGTCGTACATGCTGCTCGCTCCGGCTTCATATACGACACCGCAGACAGTAACGATTTTGTTTCTCCGCGTGGATTTCCAACCAAAGACCGATCAAACAATTGACCCCACTTTGCCTGATACAAATCACGACGGCGTTGTGAGCCAAGCAGAATGGGATGCCTTCATCAGTTCCACCGCAGGGGATGGGACATGGAGCGATCCAACGTATTCCTTTAACGGTGATCCGGACTTCTGGATGAACAAAGATAAAAACGATTTCATTTCCTACTATCGTGAAGTGTCCTACGGGCTTTTGACGATACAGGTGGATGTCTCCTCCAAAGTGTACCGTCTTCCGCATAAGATGGCGTATTACGGTGATGAGTCAGATTCGGCATTGCAGAATCTTATCTACGACAGTATTTCTACTGCATCTACCGATACCAATATTCTATTCGACAGCTACGATGCCGTTCTCATAGTTCATGCCGGTGTCGGCGAAGAGTCCAACGTATTGGGTACGACTCCGAACGATATCTGGTCGCTTTACTATAATAATGGAACGGATATTTGTTCAACTGCTGGTTCTTGTCTTGCGACACAGATTAAGAGTAATGGAACGACAACAACGATTCGTGAAGCCATCATTATGCCGCAGACCGATTCGCGAACGACGCCTGCGCCCGGCATCATTGTTGATCCCCTCGGCGTCTACGTCCATGAGTTCGGCCATTGGCTCGGCCTGCCTGATCTCTACTGCACGAACGGATTTCTCTGTTTACTGGACGGCGACGGGAAGTGGAGTCTCATGGCGGATGGAATATACAATTACGACCCGAACGATCCCTCTACGCAGACCATTATATCGTCGTCGACGACGAGTACCGCACTTCACTGGCATGGGAGCTCCCCAGCTCATCTGGATGCGTGGAGCTTGACGTACCTCGGTTGGGCCAATCCACAGGCGGTAACGACCTTTCAGCCGGGCATGACTTTAAACCCCGTTGAATCCGTGCCTGCGCCGGTAAATGCCGCGGCGGGAACGAATATGATCAAGGCGCAAGCCTCAACAACAGCCGCCAACCAGTATTTCCTGATCGAGAACCGCCAGCAGCTCGGGTATGATGCGGGACTGCCCGGCCATGGTCTTCTGGTCTGGCTTATAGACGATGACGTCATCAACGCAAATTTCCCTACTAATACGATCAACAATAATCGATATCAGCCGGGGGTGAAGCTGATCGAAGCAGACGGCGACTGGGAACTCCTCACGCCCAGCGGCGTCGGAAGCGCCGGCGATCCGTATCCGGGTTCCACGAATAATAAGAATCTTACTCCTATGACCGATCCGTCATCGATTCCCTACACGAACTATGGGTCGGTTAATATTAGAAACATCATTGAATCGCCGGTGTCCAATATCACTGCTACCGTGGTCAGCTTCGATATCGGCTTTGGTCCCGATCCTCCGTCTAATCCAACGGTGAATTCGAATTCACTGACCTGGTCGCCGAGTGCTGGTGCGGTATCGTATAACATTTATAAGAACGGCTCGGTGACGCCGGTCCGGAACATTCCGTCAAGTGCCTCCCAGGCCCCCAGTTATACGGACAGCGTGATGCAGCCATCGGACGCTTACGAGATAACGGCGGTCGATGTGAACGGCAACGAGTCCCAGGCAACAACGATAGCAGCGACTGCAGCTACCGGCGGCGGCAGTAGCGGCAGCGGGGGAAGCGGAAGCACAAAGTGCTTTATTGCCACTGCCGCCTATGGTTCGTACCTCGAACCTCATGTCATCATTCTCCGTGCATTCCGCGACCGCTATCTTTTAACGAACCCGTTGGGCAAAGCGTTCGTTTCCTTCTATTACCATTATTCACCGCCGATTGCCGATTATATAAGCAGGCACGACCTTCTAAGATCCGTAGCGCGTTGGATGCTCACGCCGGTCATATTTATCATCCAGTATCCGCTCGGTTTTGTTCTGTTGCTATCAGCTGCGGTTACATTGATTATGATCGCTGGAAGAGAACGTTTGAAACGAACATGAGCAACTCCGATTCCAGGTGAATAGTACCTTGACTTTAAATAGGTGAAGAGATACAATCGCTTTGTTATTTTTTGCAACTATTGTAAGATTTTACAAAAACGACTAAGTTAACCATCTTGCTTAATCATCTCAATAAGGAGGTGATAAAAGCTTTTTTATCTACCCGGAGATTTGAGCCGATCGCGTTCAAAATAATTTAAGGAGGGTTTTATGAAAAGATTGGGATTGTTCGTATTTGTAGCAATACTGGTTCTTGGTCTTTCAATCTTCTTAGCAGCATGCGGTGGTGGTGGCGGCGGAAGCAGCCCTGCGACGAGCAGCAGCAGTAGCAGCGGCGGTAGCAGCAGTAGTAGCAGTAGTAGCAGCGGCGGCGGTATAACAACGATAAGCACGAGCACACAGGGCGCACAGTCTGCTGCTGCGACTGTAACTACATCCCGTAACATAGCAAACACCAGCATTCAGCTTTCGGGGATGGCGGCTATGGGTGGCAGCAATCCACCGGCAGCGGCGCGTCTTAAGGTTTTTGCAGGGACAAAAGCAACGGCGTTGAGCAAATTTGCCGCACGCTTCGCTCCGATGGTGCGGAGAGCGAATGCGATGAAGGCATCTGCCACAGGATACCCCATGACGGTTTCATGCGCGAGCGGCGCCACGGGGACGGTTGCACCCTTATCGAACAACAGCATGACGATCGATGTGGACACGACGGGCAATATGACACTCACCTTTACGCAGTGCAAGGAAGCATCAACCTTGACGGACGGAGTGTTTGCTATTGTCGGGGCTGCCAATTCCGGCACATTTACGCTCGGCTCGACCGGCCGGCCCTTTACCGTAACAGACTACTCCTCTTCAGCCCCGACAACCGCGGTGAGCAAGTCTGTGGTAAGCATGACTATGGCATTCAGCTCGTCCGGGACAGGTGAGACTATATCGGCAAATGGGACGCTGGAGGGTTGGGACTATGTCCTTCATACCCATGAAGCCCAGACTATGACAAACCTTTCCATCGGTGTTGCGTCCACAACGACCACAATCAACAGCGCAAGTTATAATGTCGACACGTTGACCTTAAGCGGCAGCGGGGGCGACACGACCTATGCCTCGGACACGGATTCGACAGTCAGCTACAGTGAGACCGACAGCTTTGCGAATTTTAGTATTGCCTATAAAACGCCTTCGGGCACCACGGGCAATGACTATTTCAGCATCAACGGCTCCTTCACTATTGCAACCACACCTGCAGATCAGTGCATCGACGGTACGTTCTCGATCACAACGAACACCGATATTCAGATCGACGCGAACGGCGTAACGCAGGCAGGCCAGGTAACGATCGATTCGAACGTGGTGGTAATCTTCCAGGCGAACGGCGCTGCGACGGTTTCGATCAACGGCGGGGCACCGCAAGCCTACACAGGGTCTGAATTAGATTCTCTATGCGCATTGTAACACGATTCGGCATCAACCGGCAGAGGGGCCTCGGCCTCTTTGCCGGTTTTTTAATCCTAGCATCGGCTGCATTCGTCTTCGCAGGACAGGACAGCCGCGTCAAAATCCTCTACTTTTTTTCGCCGAGTTGCAGGCATTGCATCGATGCAAAACCTTTTATCATGGACTTGAGCAAGGAATACAGCATCGAAGGTTTCCGATTCGGGGAAGGAAATACGCCGCCATTTTCTTTTCCAATAACGGCGGGTGACAAGAAGATAGCCCGGGAAAAGTATGACGTCAAAGGCGTTCCTACGCTGGCAATTCTGATTGACGGCGTTTACCGGCAAAAAATCGAAGGCATGCCGGATATTCAAGATGCAAGGGTCATCATACGAGGATTGGCAAAAGGAGCAGTGACAGTGACCGAAGCTGCTCAGAGGAAGAAAGGGGAGCTTACAATAACCGGCTGGTTGATTGCCCGAGGAATAAATTTTAAAAAAGCCCAATTTTTTATCACCGACCGAAGAACGGAGCTGCCGGTCAAAGCCTGGCTTCCCCGAGAAGTTGTCAAAAGCCCCGTTCAGAAAAAAAGGCCGAAACTTATGTCCGATGTTGTTAAAACCCCTCTTATTCTTAAGGGCAGCTTTCATAAATCAGCGGCAGGCACTGTTTTTTTTGTGGCAGAAGAAGTGCCGGCTGATTAAACTTGTTGCTACTATTTGTTTTTCTTCACATTCTTTGACTTCTTGACATTGGTGGAGGGCGGAGATAAAATTATCATACTTTTAGCTTTTGCTGTAAGTTTCAATCAGAGTCAAACGCCGGGTTAGATTTTTTCACTGTGTGGTTTTTTTCCAACAGTTCTTTCGTGTTCCTCAACGACATGAATACATGTGTCAATACGGCTTGCACAAAGAGGTGACCCATTGCCTTTTTTGGATCGTAAGTGGTGTGGCTTCTGAAATTTCTCGCGTAAAATAAAAAGGAGGTTCGTATGAAAAAAATCGGGTTGTTTGTATTACTGGCAGTACTGGCTCTCGGAGTTTCAATGTATCTGGGCGCATGTAGCGGAGGCGGTGGCAGCAGTTCGAGCAGCTCATCATCAAGCAGCAGCGGCACAACGAGCAGCAGTTCGAGCAGCAGCGGGACGATACAGAATACAGCGTCAACACAACAGGCGTCGACAGGAACGCAGGCCTCGAACATCGGTACGGGAAGCGCGACGTTGTTTAACCAGTTGGGCCTTTCGCAAATAGTAGGCGCACCGCGCATAAAAATAGGCGCGAAAGCGATCAGCGACCCGGCCCTTGCAAAAGCCGCATCCTTCGCTGCTCAGTTTTCAAAGGCAAAAGGCGTAGCCGCGGCAGCAGCGGCCTTCAGGAAGGCAAAGACCATGAACACCGTGGCGACCTCCGGGACAATATCCTGTACCTACAGCGGAACGATCGACTTCAGTACTTCGGCCTCCGGGGTAACAATGACGTTCAATACCTGCCGTGAGGATGGGCTTGAATTGACCGGTACAGCAGCCGTCAGCACGTCCGGCTCCGGATCAACCGCTGTCTACACCGAGACCCTCGGGACCTCAACGTCCCGGCTCGTTATGCTGTCGTTCAGCGATAATACCTACACGGTTATGACGTCAAAACTCAGCAGCGCCGTAACGCTCAGCCTTTCGGGCAGTGCTTCATCGGCCAGCATGGCGGCAAATGGCGATATGGCCATTACCGACTATTCCAGCGGTGACATATATACGCTGGCTTACAACCAGACAACGTTTGGTTTCGCTGAAAGCGGCACCGGTCTTGTTACCGATGTCATAACCATGGGCGGCGGTGTAACTGAAACCTGGACACCTTCCGGCGGTACACTGCACAGCTTTGCGGTAACCTTTACTTCTTTCACGATAACCGATGTCTACGCAACAGCAGGGGCAGCTGCCTATGATGAATCGATCAGCGGCGGGATGACCATTACCATGGTGCCTGCAGACTGCGGTGACGGGGCCTTCACCTTTACCACGAACACGCCTGTGCACTACGACGCAAACGGTATAACGCAGTCCGGGCAGATGATCATCGCAGCTACGAAGAGCGGCGTAACAACGACGGTACGGATCACCTTTGTAGCCAACGGCCTGGTAAATATAGAACTGCAGAACGCTGACGGAACCTATACTTCCGTCCAGTCGGGTGTAGATCCCTACAGCCTTGCAAACCTCTGCGGCGTTGAAACACCGAATGAACCAGCGCCGGTGTCTTCAGGCTCATCGGGTACGACAACCGGTAATGCGAGCAATGCTTCCTTTACAGCAACGCTCTCCTGGGACGGTCCGACGAGCGACATGGATTTACATCTCGTGCATCTCACGTCAGTGCCGACAACAACAACAATCAGCTCGTATTCTCTCACCTCGTCAGGCGCAACGGCGGACAGCGACTGGCACCTGTATTATGACTCTGGACCGGGCGGTGGCTGCGCCACTTCGGAGAATTATGTGGGGACAGCGTCTGCTAAGGTAGCAGTCCTCGATGTAGATAAGTGCTACGGACTTGGTCCTGAGCATATTACGATGGATGCTCCGCTTGCTGCGGGCTATTACATGTTGTATGTTGACCCCTTTTCCATGCACAGCGACACGCAGACAACAGTCACGGTAAAACTTCAAATAGGTGGACAACTCTTTACTGCTCACTCACCAGTTCACTACGTCGTCTTATGATATCTACAGAGCATTTGACGTTACGGTGAGTCCTTCTGGCAGCGTGACCGTGAGTTCGCCAAGCGCCGGAATTACTCTTTCTGCTCCCGCCGCAATGCGCGCACCAAAATTGTAACGAATCATATATCGTAAACTGGGAAGGCGGGGCGTAATGCCCCGCCTTTTTTTACTCGTTAGCCAGCTGCGAATGACTTCCATTGCTCCATCAGACGAGGTACTTTTAGGCGCTACTTCCCCTTGCTTTTCTGCCACAATTTTTCCATCTCCCCAAGCGTCATATCGTTCAATGATTTTCCGGCATCAGCCGCCGATTCCTCGATGTAGCGGAACCGCCGTACGAACTTGCTGATCGTTTTCCTGAGCGCATTTTCCGGGTTGGCGCCGACGAAACGTGAAATATTCACGAGCATGAAGAAAATGTCGCCGAGTTCTTCTTCGATGCCGTCTGCGTCCTTGTTCTTAAGGGACTCCTTGAACTCGACAATTTCTTCATCAAGCTTGGGTAATGCATCATCGATGCGGCTCCAGTCGAACCCGACGCGTGCGGCACGCTCCTGGATGCTGTGTGCGCGGAGGAGCGACGGCAGGTGACGGGGGACGCCTTCGAGTATTGATTTCCGCTCTTCGTAGCCTTTCTCTTTTTTCTTGATCGCTTCCCAGTTGGCGAGGACTTCCTTATCGGTAGTGAGCTTTGCGTCGCCGAACACATGAGGATGACGGCGGGTCATCTTCTCGATATTCGTCGAAATCACATCGTGCAAAGAGAAGAGCCCTTGTTCCTCGGCAATGCGGGCGTGGAACACGATCTGAAACAGGAGGTCCCCGAGTTCTTCCTTAATTTTTTCCGGTGAGCCCTCATCCAGCGCATCTATCACTTCGTAACATTCCTCGATCAGGAAGGGTTTAAGTGACTCCGTGGTCTGTTTGCGGTCCCAGGGGCAGCCATCAGGACTACGGAGTTTCGCCATCAAGGCGATGAGATCGGATAAGTTGTCCTTCATAAAATATTTCTCCATCCGCGTCAGTGCCGGTGATCTTCTCATCTCCGGCCACCAGTACCTTACACAAACGCTCTTTTGTTTGCAAGCTTTTTCCTTGATATATGAGTGCCTTATATGGTAATCTTACACTATCACACTATCACTTGCGTTTACTGGGCCACGAAAGGAGCAGAGATATGTTTCAGAGGACGTTTACCGTACTTGTGATCCTTGCGGCGTTCATCTTGCTTACCGCCATGGGCGGCAGCGGGGGATTTGAGCGTGCTCCCCGCGTGGACAAGAACTTTTCCGTCGTCGTGACCGATGCGACAGGCGTCAAGATCAATGGCGAGAAATTCAGTTGGGAGGGGCGACTGCATTTCACGGGGTATAAAGGCATGGCCCAGGTGAATGTCCCCTTCGAAAAGGTGAAGGATTTGACCGTTGGGCAGAAGGTTGATCGAAAAATAATGGTGACAGTACGTCTTTCGGACGGGACCGAGTCCAGTTTCGATATCGATGCAAAATCGAGGTGCTTTGGCGAGGCCTCGTTCGGGAGTTTCATGCTTCAGATGGATGAGATCAAATCGGTTGCATTTGTAAAATAGCGCCCCGAGAGGGCAATTGGCCGCAGCGAACTTCTTTTGGTCTGAGAGGTCGCACAGCGTACTGCTGCAGAACGTTATTGTAATATATTGACGTCTCGTCAGGTTTGCCAGGGTCCCGTCACCTGAATTTGTGCTTCCGGATTCACACGCAGTTTCCTCAGTGGTTAATTTGGCCTCTCAATTATTTTCCCGTGAACGGCTTGAATCAAAAGACAACAATATCGCTTTCCGGCGTTATCAAAGCGCAGCTCGAAGAAGAAAGCACGGAGATTCGACAGGCTCATTTCTCAGGCGCGGGTGGGAACGAGGTGGTCCAGCGGCGTACCGCACTGATCGACCGGCTGCTCCGCGATGTCCATGGCCATCTCTCGTCCGCCGGGCGCATGCCGTCATTGATCTCAATCGGCGGCTACGGAAGGGGAGAACTGAATCCCTATTCCGACATTGACATCCTTTTCCTCTGTCGGGATGAAGCCGACAGAAACCGGACGCCGGAGATGCTTTACGTGCTTTGGGACGCAGGCCTGGACATCGGATACAGCGTCCGGACCGTGAAGGAGTGCGTATCGCTCGCACGGCAGGACATCAAAATCCGGACGTCGCTGCTTGAGTCCCGCTTTATTGCCGGCGACCGGGACCTGTATGCCGCTTTCCTGCTGGCCATGAGAAGCGACGTTTTCTACTGGAAAGCTTCGGCGTTCATCTCGGAAAAAATCGTTGAACGGAACGCGACGCGCCGGAAGTATGGCGGGTCCATCTACCTGCGTGAACCGAATATCAAGGACGGCGACGGCGGCCTCAGGGATTTTCATACCGCATTATGGCTGGCCTTTGTCCATTTCCGGATCAATTCGCTCGACCAGCTCGTGTCCGGGGGCGTGATCACCGCGGGACAGTATGCGGTTTTTCTCCGGTCCAGGAACTTTATCTGGCGGCTCAGAAACGAGCTTCATTACCTGGCGGGCCGAAAGAACGACCACATGACGTTCGACCTGCAGGAACAGACCGCCCGGGACTTCCGGTATCGTGATTCCGCCCACCTCTATGCCGTCGAACGTTTTATGAAGGCCTATTTTCTTCATGCCCGTACCGTGCGGGAATTTTCCAATATGATCATCAGGTCCGTACTCCCGAAGCCGCCGCGCCGCTGGTTCGAACGGAGGACCGCTCTCGGCGCGTTCTCCCTCGTGGGCAGGACGCTCTTCCTTGCATCAGACCAGGCATGTAATCAGGACCATGCCCTCGTTCTAACGGCTTTTGAACTGGCGCAGTCCCGCCACGCGGTGTTCTCCGATCATTTGCAGGATCTGATTAAGAAGTGCAGGATCGACGACGAAGTCAGGACATCTCCCGTTGCAGCCCGCAGTTTTCTTGCCATGCTGGACAACCTCGACGCGTTATCGGAGACGCTCAACCTGATGAAGGACCTGCGGTTTCTGGGACGCTATCTCCCGGAATTCCGCGCCATCCAGGCGCTTGCCCGGCATGATTACTACCACCTGTACACCGTGGATGAACATATCCTCCTTGCCGTCAGACAGCTGCAGAACCTGTGGAACGCCAGTCATCCGGGGCCGGTGACACTCTCCGATGCGTTGAAGGAACTGAACAAGAAGTGGGTCCTCGTTCTTGCCGTCTTACTGCATGACCTGGGCAAAGCCTTTCGTCATGATCACGAGCAGAAAGGAACGGAAATTGCGGCGATCGTTCTCGACCGACTGGGAGTAATGGGAGGGGACCGGGAGCGCATCCTTTTTCTTATCAGAAATCACCTGGTCATGGCGTCCTTATCGCAGCGGCGTGAACTTTCGGACAGGAAGGTGATCGCCGGCTTTGCCAAACTCGTCCGCGACCGGGAAAACCTCGCGATGCTCTATCTCCTTACGTACGCCGACATCTCTTCGGTCAATCCAAATGCCTGGACGCAATGGAAAGCGGTGCTCCTGCAGGACCTCTACGTGAAGACACTGAACTATCTTGAGAAAAAGGTGCTTGCCGGTGAAGAAGACAAGGTGCGACTTGCCTCAATGATCGCCAGGGTCAAAGAAGCGGCGCAAGGAATGATTTCTGCCGAAGCGGTTGGATATTTTTTGTCGGTCATGCCGGATCAATATATTTTGTCCACGTCGCTCAGGAAGATACTAGACCACGTGGGGATGGTGCTGCGCCTCCCCCAGGAACAGCTCGTGATCCAGCACCGGCACTACCCCGAAAAAGGATACACGGAACTCACGGTGTGCGCCTACGACGCCTACGGCATGTTTTACCGCACTGCAGGAACCATCGCTTCCAAAAACCTGAATATCCTCCGGGCGCAGGTTTATACGTCGAAGAGCGGCGTAATGATCGATACCTTTCAGATCACCGACGCGGAAGGTAAACTCTATGAGTATGAAGACTCCTGGAAGAGCGTTCAGCAGGAGCTCCGTGTAGCGCTCATGAATAAAACACGGCCGCCGGAACCGAGACCGTATTCGTTCGTTTCCCGACTGGCTACATCCATCACGCCCTCAGTGGAATTCGACAATGACACTTCGGACGCCTTTACCATCATCGATGTTACGGCCCGCGACCGCGTCGGGTTTCTGTATCACGTGACGAAGACGCTCTATGAGCTCAACCTGGACCTGGCATCGGCAAAAATCGTTACCGAGGGTTCACGGGTGATGGATTCTTTTTATGTCACCGACCTCCTTCGAAGAAAAGTCGTTGAGCCCGACCGGCTGAAAAAAATAAAAGAGACGTTGTTAACGGCATTGGAGTCGTAAACCCTGTTTATCGTCCCGGGATGTTTGAGCTTAGTTAAGCGAATACCCAATGAAGAAAGTCGTAATCCTCTTATCGATTATACTGCTCGTCCTGCTTGCCGCTGCAGAGATCTATGTGCAAGGTCATGATTTTGCGGCGCGGGTCCGGGCCATTGTGATCGGTCCCTTGAGGGAGGTCCTGGGGCCTGATGCTGAAATCGGTTTTGTCCGTGCCAATTTGATCCCTCCCTATTTAGAAATTCGTAATGTATCGCTTCCCGATACGCAAGGTCGCCCGGCAATCGCCGTTCGAAAAATTACGATCTATATCAACCCGCTGCCGCTGATCTTTAAAAAAATACGGATCCCTTACGTCTCAATCCTTGAACCGCGCATCCAGGCCGAACGCGGACTGGACGGTGAGCTCAATCTCGATCCGATCATTGCAAAGATCTCAACGAACATCAAGCGCTCTTCTTCCGGTGCTTCGTCGGGGTTCAGCCTGATGCTGCGGACAATATCGATCAGCAACGCCCGGATAGAATTCAAGGACTTGACGACAGCAACGCGGCTCAACGTCGCGGGGCTCACGGTATCGGCACGAGCAAACCTTGCCAACGACCGTGTCCAGGTTTCGCTCAGAAGTCAGGAAGTTCGTATGTCCTCGCCTGCGCATCCCGAGCTTGTCGGCACACTCAAAACAGTAATGAAATACGACCGCGGGCGACTGCATCTCGATGCCTTTGACTTCAAGTCCGGGGATGCCGACCTGTCGTTGTCCGGAGAGGTAGGGCCTCTGCCGGATGCCGTCCTTGATTTAAAGGGTACGATACGGTCCGGACCGCAGACGATCAGCAGGTTTACTGAATTTTTTAAGCGGCCGGAAAAGCAGAAAGGCTCCCGCATGGAGGCCTCGGTCATTGTCAAAGGCAAGGCAACTGCCCCCCTGATAGACGGCAATCTCAGGTTTCATGACTTCTCGTTCCACGGGATAACACTGCAGGAAGCGGCGCTGTCTTTTCAATACAGCAGCCACGCCCTGAAACTCAGCGGAGAGAACTGGCGCCTGGTAAAAGACAAGGGAGTGCTGCAAATAGACAGCATCTCGGCCACACTCGGGTATGAGGGGGGAGGGCTGGAAGTGCGGCCGTTGGAGATAAAAGCGGCTGATCTCACCGTTCGTATTCAGGGAAGGGCTGATCCCTCAACAGGTTTTGCAATGACCCTGTCCGCCCTGTCCTCGGGGTCGGGACAGACCCTTGCATTTTTTACGTCGCTGCAGGCTGAAGGGAAGGCGGAACTGGAAGGAAATATCAGCGGTCCGCTTTCCGCGCCGGTCTTCGACGGTGTTGTTTCAGCCGGTCCTGTTACGGTGAGGAAGGTCCTGTTCAGCGATGTACGGGGGAACGTTGAATACCGCGATAAAAAAATCAGGCTTGCCTCCATACAGGTACGCCAGCGGTCATCCCGTTATATCTTCGAGGGGATGGTGGATTTCAACGGGAAGGAGCCGGCCTACACAGCACGGCTTCAGGTGCTTCAGTCCGATGTGGTCAGTATTGTCGCGCTTTTTTATGAGCCCCTTCCGATAACAATGACGGCAAAAGGCGTGCTCTCGTTTGTCGGGTCCGGTTCCAATTACTCCGGAAACGGTTATCTTACGTTTGCTGCAGGCAATGCATATGGGGAGTCGTTCACCAGGGGTACCATAACGGCATCGCTGACAACCGGGAAGATTTCCTTCCCTCAGGTCACGCTTTACAAGGACAGGGGCATGGTAAAAGGTACGGGCTGGATCGGGTTTGACGGGACTTATTCGGCAGACCTCGAAAGCCCTGACATCAACCTCGCCGCAATCGATCACCTGTCCGGGACTGCCCTGGATGGGAATTGTGCGCTGTCCCTTCATTCTTCCGGCAGCTTTTCCATTCCGATGGTTACGGCGACCCTCGATGTGGGAGACCTGTCGTTCCGCCAGGTCCCCCTGGGCGGTATGCATGCTGCAGTCGACATAAAAGACGGGCAGATGAATATATCCGCAGGCCTCTCGGACGGACACGCCCGCCTGGCCGCCCGCTGGGCGCTCCGGAACCCCTATCCCTGGTCTGCGGAGGTGAAGATCGACGTTGATGGAATCGATCCGTTGCCGTTCTTCGGGAGAAAGGGCGATTCGGACAAGCTGCGGATTCTTGCCAAGGGGGGCATCATCGGCCGCGGCAATGGGCTGGACCTTTCTTCAATAAACGGCGAAGTCGCCTTTCATTCAATCGGCATCGCCATGGGTGATTACCGGATCGACAATGAGTCCGATGCGACTTTTTCCATAGTCAACGGGCGACTTGCCGTCAAATCATTTAATTTCTCGGGTCCGGGAACGAAAATCAGCATTTATGGGAGTGTACGTCCTTTGTCGGCCATGGATGTGACGGTCATAGGACACGCCGACCTCTCTCTGTTGAAGCTCCTGTACCGGGATATCGAGTACGCGGCGGGTACAGCCGAGGTGAAGCTTACCGTCAAGGATGAATGGGCCAATCCGGACGTGGCAGGAGAACTGCGCCTGCAAAACGGAGAGATCAAAATGATGGACATCCCGCAAAAGTTCACGGCCTTGAACGGGAAAATCGTCTTCAATCAGGGCAGGATCTCGACCGAATCGCTGACCGGCGAAATGGGCGGCGGTAAGATCGGTATGACGGGGTCGGCTCAGCTTTCCGGGCTCAGCCTTCAGGATTTTTCGGCACGGGCAACCGTGGACAACGTGACGGTCCGCTATCCTGAGGGCCTGACCTCGACGCTGTCCGGCAACCTGTTCTATGAAGGAAACGTCTCGGCGCAGTTGCTTTCCGGGGACATTACGATCAAACATGCGCGGTACGACAAACCGATCGAATGGAAGAGCATGATGGTTGACATCGGAAGAGGGCTCTATCAAAAAAAGAAGACCGCTGCCGGGTGGATCGGCGACACACAAATCAATGTTCGCTTTCACGGTATGGAAAGCATCGTATTCCAGAATAATCTTGCTAACATGCTGCTCGATGTCGACGTGTTTTTGCGGGGCACCGTGAACCATCCGCAACTGCTCGGGAGGATCGAGGCGCGAAAGGGGACGGTGTATTTCAGAAAGAACGAATTCAAAATCCTGAACGCGTCGGCCGATTTTATAGACCCGAACCGGATGAATCCCGTTCTCGATATTCAGGCGGAAACTCAGGTGCGGGAATATTTGATCAGGTTGGCGGTCACCGGCACCGCCGAACGGGCATCGGTAGCGCTCATATCCGATCCCCCTCTCATCGATACGGATATCTTGAGCATGCTCGCACTCGGCAAGAGGGGATCGGAATTGAAGGGCAAGGAGACCGGCGTGGGAGTTGGTGAGGCCGCGTCATTTGCTACGGGGCAGTTTCAGGACATTTTTGAACGACGTGCGAGAGGTCTCACGGGTCTTGACCGTTTCCAGATCGATCCCTACGTAGGCAGGAGCGATACGTCGGTACCGCGGGTGACCGTGGGCAAGGAACTTGTCCAAAACAAGCTTTATGTAACGTATTCCTCGAACGTGGGGGCTTCAACACCGGAACAGATCTTCAGTATCGAGTATCTCCTCAACAAGCACTACTCACTGGTCGGTGAGCGGAATGACCTGGGAAATACGGGCGCGGACATCAAGTACCGGTTTGAGTTTCAGTGATTGTCGGAAGCATGTAATGACGGCCTCGAGCAGGGTTTGTCCGGGATCTTTCCTGGCCAGTCTGTTATGAGGCGGTACGATTTCTGCAGGCGGGAATGACCGCCTTTGTTATTCCGCATTTTCCTAGTGCGCCTCATCCCAGTTTTTCCCGATCCCCATATCGACCTTGATGGGGACTGCCATTTTGAGAACTCCTTCCATTTCTTCCCGAGCCAGTTTTTTCATCATGTCAATTTCCTGCTCAGGGACTTCAAAGACAAGCTCGTCGTGGACCTGCAGGATCATTGTGGATCGTATTTTTTCCCGTGCGAGCCGCTGCTGAATATTGATCATCGCCAGTTTGATGAGGTCCGCCGCCGTGCCCTGGATCGGCGTGTTCACGGCCATACGCTCGCCAAAATTGCGGACTGCTGCCACCGATGAGGCCAGTTCGGGGATGAACCGGCGACGGCCGAAGAGCGTTGTGACATACCCTTTTGTCTTCGCCGTCCCGATCGTTTTGTCGATGAATTCCCGCACCTGCGGGTAGCGCGCAAAGTAACTGTCGATATATCGCTTGGCTTCGGTATTGGATACCCCGATATCCCGGGCAAGCCCGAACGCGGATATCCCGTAAATAATCCCGAAATTGACCGCTTTCGCCTTGCGCCGCATCTCGGGAGTGATCTCCTCGGGTAAGAGGCCGAAGATCTCCGATGCGGTGCGTGTATGGACGTCCTCATCCGCCAGGAACGTGCGGATCAGACTGTTGTCTTCGCTCATATGAGCAAGGACGCGGAGTTCTATCTGTGAGTAATCCGCAGAGAGGAGGCTTGATCCTTGTTCAGCAATGAATGCCTGCCTGATTTCCCTCCCAACACTGGTCCGAATGGGGATGTTCTGCAGGTTCGGGTCGCTGCTGGAAAGCCGTCCGGTGGCAGTTACGGTCTGGTTGAGCGACGTGTGAAGCCTGCCTGTTCTGGGGTTGATCATGAGGGGAAGCGCATCGACATAGGTTGACTTGAGTTTGGCGAGGGTGCGGTATTTCAGTATTTCGGCAGGCAGAGGGTGCACGCCGGCAAGTTCCTCGAGGACGTCGACATTCGTTGAGTACCCGGTTTTTGTTCTTTTTATGGGCGTGAGTTGGAGTTTGCTGAATAGAATATCGGCAAGCTGTTTTGGAGAATTAATATTGAATTCCGTTCCTGCCAGCTCATAAATGGTCTTTTCGATTTTTACAATCTCGTGCCCAAGTCTGGCCGACATGGTCTTCAAAAATCCGGCGTCGATCTTGACCCCGACGCGCTCCATTTCCGCAAGGACCTCCATGAGCGGCATTTCCATTTCCTGAAACAATTTATCGAGGTTATGCTCCCTGAGCAGGGGGGCCAGCGTTTGTTTGAGACGCAGCGTGATATCCGCATCTTCTCCGGAATACCGGGTAGCGGTCGCGATTTCGACAGCGGAAAAGCTGATCTGTTTTTTCCCCGAACCGGTCACTTCGGCATAGGTGGTGGTCTTATAGTTCAGGTATTCGAGGGCGTTCGCATCAAGTCCATGGGAAGGTTTGCCCGGGTTCAGAAGATACGATGCGATCATGGCATCGAACGAAATGCCTTTAACAGCGAGGCCGTAATGACCCAGAACGAGCAGGTCGTATTTGACGTTCTGGCCGATCTTGCTGATCCGGGGATTTTCCATGACCGGTTTGAGCAGCGTGAGGGCACGATCAAGGGCGATCTGCTGCGGAACACCGGGATAGCTGTGACTGAGAGGCAGGTAAAAGGCCTGGCAGGGTTTCAGAGCAAACGAGATGCCGACCAGTTCTGCCCGCATGGGGTCGATCGACGTCGTTTCGGTATCAAAGCAGAATTCTTCGGCGGAAGAGAGGATACTGACCAGATCCTGTAATTTGGCCTCTTCGAGAACAGACCTGTAGTCCGCTTCCTGCCCCGGTTCCTGAGTAACGTATTTCAGAAGTGTGGTGAATTCGAGTTCTTTCAGCATCCTGAGCAGCGCGGCATTGTCCGGCGGTTTTATTTTCAGATCATCATAGTTGATGTCGAGCGGCAAATCCGAACGGAGCAATGCGAGCTCCCGGCTCAGCCGGGCAAGATGGGCGAATTCCAGCAACGACTGCCTAAGCTTGGGTTTGGTGATTTCCACAGCTTGGGCGAGGACGTTCTCGATCGTGCCATACTGCTTGATGAGCGTCTGTGCCGTTTTTTCGCCGATACCTGGCACGCCGGGGATGTTGTCTGCAGCATCGCCCATGAGGCCCATGATCTCGATGACGCGCTCCGGCGGAACTCCGAACCGCTCTTCAACATCATCCCGCTCATAGACTTTATCCTTGAGTGTATCGTACACTTTGATACGGGGGGCGACGAGTTGAAGTATGTCCTTGTCTCCGGTGACGATGGTGACGTCCATCCCGTTTTTCTCGGCTTTGAGCGCCAGTGTCGCGATGACATCGTCGGCTTCCTCGCCTTCCTGCACAAACACCGGGATGCGGAACGCCTCGACCAGTTTATGAATATAGGGTATCTGCGGCACGAGGTCCCTGGGCATGGGGGGGCGGTGCGCTTTGTATTCCTTGAATTCGAGATGTCTTCGGGTGGGGCCTTTGGGGTCAAAAACGAGTGCAAGCAGGTCTGGTGATTTTTCCTTTATGACTTTGAGAAGCATGTTCGCAAATCCGAACACTGCATTCGTCGGCAGGCCTGATGAGTTCGTCAGTCCCCGCACGGCATAAAAGGCACGATAAATGTACGAATTGCCGTCGATAATGAACAGTGATACTCGTCTGCTGATAGAAGCATTTTCCATAGGCCCTCAATATGCACACCTGTCTTTAAAAAATAAATGTCGTGCAGGCGGAAAAAAAAGGGAGTGACTTATATCTGATTTCATTTCCTTTTGATTCCGTTCTTCTCGCCCCAGGAGCCTGATAGGGAATTTTGATAGACCCGCGAAGCAGGTTCTTCTTAAGACATGAGGTTTTGATTCTCATCCCGATTCAAACGTAACGCTGCTTTAGGTCGCTGGTGGTTTTCGCTCAATGTGCTCGCTTACGCTCAAATAACTAAAGATTGCTTCTGAGGAAAATGCCGATAACTGTTTGAAAAGCAACTATAATTTTAAACAATTTTTTTTGGTACTTATTTTGCACTAATGTCTTCTGAAAAAAATATTTTATTAGCCGGGGCCGTTATGAATTGTAATGTTCGAAACGCCAACTATGAAAGAGTTGTAGCAGTAAGGGACAAGCTCTTGAAAGAACGGTACAGCGACATGTGCAGCTGTCAGCGCTGCATAGACGATATTGCCGCCATCGCCTTGAACTATCTTCCTCCTCATTACTATGTCAACGATGAAGAAGAGAAAGAAATAGGATCACCCTGGGTCATGGTAGAGACCGCGGTTGTCGAAGCGATAGACCGTGTATTAGAAAATCCAAACCACGTGCACGAAGCCCACGGAATGACCGGCATTCGTCGTGAGCCGACGAGTTGAACACTCCCTGCATAAATGCTGAGAACACCCTCAACCGGAGTACGGGGTCACTTGATTCCGGCCGTTTCTTTTTGAAAGATAGAGAGCATCATCGGCCTTTTTTACCAACTCTTCGGGAGCAATATCTTCGTCACCTTCTACCGACGCTATACCGATACTGATCGTCACTTTGCTTTCCAGTTTCGAATCCGTAATGACAAATACAGCGTCTTCGACGGCCTTCTTGAGCCGTTTTGCCACTTTTACCGCCTGTTTTAATTCAAGTCCCGGCATGATAACGGCGAATTCCTCTCCTCCGTAGCGGCAGCACGTATCGATGGTATGACTCCGCGATTGGTTGGAGATGATGTTTGACAGTTCTTTAAGAACTGCGTCACCGGCCTGATGACCGTAGTTGTCATTGTATTGCTTGAAATAATCGATATCAAGCATCATGAGCGAAAGTGGCGTTCCTGTTCGGACCCGTCTGCTGATTTCTTGCTGGAGTTTTTCCTGGAACATCCTGTGGTTGTATAGACCGGTCAGCCCGTCGTGTTGTGAAATCCGCTGAATTTTGCTGAAAAGAAGGGATTTTTCTATGCCCGCAGCCAGTTGGTGGGAAAGGATGGCCATAAAATCCATATCATCAACCGTGAGCCCGTACTTGGAGGAGTTGTCCATGCCGATGACGCCGATCGTCGTATTGTGAACTTTGATCGCGATGCCGATGTAGGAACCGTCCCGTTTTTCTTCCCCGGCATAATGGATAAAATCATTGAACGTTTCGTAAAAGAGTGAAAGGTCGTGAATGTGCACGTGTTCGCCGTTCTCGACGACCCTCCCGGGAGTGCCCTGGCCGATGACAATTGCACGAGGAGGCCGCTGCAGTTCAAACCCGTTGTAATAAGCCAGTTCGAGCTTTTCTCTTTCTTCATCAAACAGATAAACCGATATGCGTTCGATAGGCAGAGATCTTTTTATAATAGCTATAACCTGCTCGAGCATGTCATGCAAATCGAGAAGGGAACCGATGGTCCGGGCGATATGATAATGAACGTATATTTCGTTCAGTTTTTTTTCGAGCAGGTCCCCAAGGACTTTTTCATGGTCGCGGGTTAGTTTTAGTTCATTTTCAAGCAGGGCAATTTTCTGTTTTAAATATTCATCGGTCATCGGTACCCCGTGGGTGCAGCCAAACTGATAACCTGCGAATGCCTGTTATGTTCCCTTGCCGCTAATGCGTTTTTGGCTGAGGTTGAATCGGGATCGCCTTTGATTGCGGGGCCGACGGTGAAGTCGTCGATGCTTTGCTTGAAGGGGCCGCATCTCGCTTCGGTGCACTGGGCGGGGTCGTGGGCGGATTTTCTATGATGAGGACAGTTTTATGTGTCTTAATGGCAAACCCGATATCAGGTTGTTTCGAAGAATAGGCCGCTGCAACGAGGGCATTCTGATCGACACCGCTTTTCTCCAGATATTTGACGAGTGCTGAAGATCTGTCCGCGGCAAGCGTCCTCGCATCCTTCGCCGGGATTCTCTTTCTCCCTTTGCCGTGCGCCGGGACGGGATCCGTCGTATTGCCGATAATAATCGTTTTGCCTTTCAATTTCTCGTCCCGCATCAGGGAGTCGAGTTTTCTCAGCCGCTGTTGACTATCTTTCAGGAAGGTGTACGAGCCTGGCATAAACAGGGCATCTTCCGCAATGTTCACGATGACCCGGTTCCCCGCGGGAAAGACCTCCGCTTTGCCGGCCTTGATTTCGTCGGCTAGACCGGCGTTCAGGGTATCGATTACGGGGCTCAGCCAGGCCGTCTCTTTTTTCTCTTGCTCCTTGATTTTTTTCAGCTCTGCTCTCGCCTTGTCGAGTTCGGGCAAGCCCGCCTTCATCCTCGCGTAATCCTCCGTCATCGGTTTATAGGACGTAAAATAAAATGCAACAGCAGCGCCGAGCACCAAGACGAGAAGTGCGATCACAACGTAGGTAATTATCTTCATGAGCATGACAGGGACCCTCCTGTGTATTTAATTTCAGCGCGACTAACGAAGCATATTGATAGTCTTTTCAATCCGATCCAGCCCTTTTTCGATGATATCCATAGAGGTGGCATAGGAAAGGCGGATGTAGGCATCGGCGCCGAAGGCATCGCCTGCAACGAGCGCCACCTTTGCCTCATCAAGCAGCAGCGCAGCGATATCAGCCGACTTCCTGATGACCTTTCCGTTCAGGCTCTTCCCGAACAGCGCTGATACGCGGGGAAAAGCATAAAAAGCGCCGACGGGCATAAGGCATGACATACCCTTGATCTTATTCAACCGATTAACCATGTATGTTCGTCTTTTTGCGAATTCGACATTCATGGTCCGGATAAAATCCTGTGGTCCACGGAGCGCTTCGACCGCGGCCTTTTGCGAAATGGATGAGGGGTTGGAAGTGCTCTGGCTCTGGATGTTCGCCATTGCTGTGATCACGTCTTTCGGGCCGGCAGCATAGCCGATCCGCCAACCGGTCATCGCATGCGATTTGGACACCCCGTTCACGACGATGGTCTGGTTTTTGATCTCCTGTCCGAGCGATGCAATGCTGGTGTGCGTGAAGCCGTCATAAATAAGCTTTTCATAGATTTCGTCCGAGATCACGTAAATATTGTGTTGAACGGCCAACGCGGCGATGTCTTCGAGGGTCTTCTTGTCATATGCCAAACCGGTGGGGTTTGACGGGCTGTTCAGCACCAGCGCCTTCGTTTTGTTCGTGATGGCTTCCCCGAGTTTCTTTGCCGAAAGTTTAAAACCTTCGTCCTCGGTGGTCTCTACGACTACGGGAACAGCGTCGTTCAGCAGCACTTGGTCCGGATAGGATACCCAGTACGGAGAGGGGATGATGACTTCGTCACCGGGATCGAACAATGCCTCTGCAATATTATAAAGGCTGTGCTTGGCACCGCAGGAAATAAGGACCTGAGATTTTTCGTACAGCAGCCCGTTGTCCCGCTTAAATTTTTCAAGGACCGCTTCTTTGAGCTCGTCGGTACCGCCGGCGGGAGTATATTTTGTGAATCCCGACTGAATCGCTTTAATACCAGCTTGCTTAACATTTTCCGGTGTATCGAAGTCCGGCTCCCCGACGCCAAAATCCACCACGTCGATTCCCTGGGCCTTCATTGCTTTTGCTTTTGCCGCCATTGCCAGAGTGGGGGAAGGTTGGATGGCCTGCGCCCTTTTTGCGATTCCCATGCTATAGCACTGCCCTTTCTTTCAACAATAATTGATATATAACCAGCAAAGTTTTTTTAGCATAGAAGCAGCGTAAAGTCAATGAGTTTCTTGGATGAACAGCTCCGCATAATCCGACGGTGTCGCGAGCACGTCCCCACGTTCTTCGTTGATTGAGTGCTGGGTTCTCCGGCACTCCGAGGTTGCAAATGAGGGGGAAGTATGATAGTATTTTTTATTTAAGGAGGCTTCATGCTCGGATTTTTTCTGCGCTGGTCCATCAATTTGCTGGCGCTTGTCATTGCCGGTTCAGTGATTCCGGGGATCAGTATACAGAGTCTGCAAATGGGCATCATTGCCGCCGGCATTCTCGGCATTATAAATGCCGTAATCAGGCCGGTGGTCCTCATTCTCACCCTTCCGATCAATCTCCTGACGCTTGGATTGTTTACCTTGGTGATTAACGCTGCGCTGCTGAAATTGGTGGCCGACCTGGTGCCCGGTTTTGTCATCGACTCGTTCAGCGCCGCGTTCTTCGGCGCGTTGTTGATCAGTGTTATCAGCTGGATTGTGAACGTGTTTGTCAGCGGCGATGGCACGTTTATCTTCATCAAGCGGGCGAACAAGGGCGACGGTCACGGCCCTCACAGATAATACCGAATACGTACAAAACCTCTTAATGGACAAACAGCGGGGAAAATTGCAATGACTCATATGCACATACCGGACGGCGTTCTGCCTGTTTGGATCTGGGTCCTGGGTTTTGTCATCATGTCTCTTATCATGGGGTACAGCCTGTTCCGGCTTCGGACCATGGACATGAGGAAAAAGATCCCCCTGCTCGGCGCCCTCTCAGCCACAATGCTCGTGGGCATGAGTCTTCCCACGGAGTTGATACTCCCCGGCTACCACATCAACTTATCGGTGGTGACCGGCATCCTCATCGGTCCAGCACTGGGGTTCGTTGCGGCGTTCATTGCGAACCTCATATTGGCTTTCATGGGACACGGCGGCATTACCGTCATTGGCCTCAACACGCTGCTTCTCGGCTCAGAAGCTGTTCTCGGGCACACCTTATTTTACCTGTTCAAACGCGTTCCCGTTTTCTGGCGGGCTGCTCTCGCGACCGTGGTGTCCTTATTTGTGACTACCCTGATTCTCATAGGTTTTGCCGCACTCTCACATTTAAATCCCGAATTGCTTCACGAGGGCGAGGAACATGGCCGGGAACTGCACGGCGGGGGGTCGATCGCGACGTTTGCCGTGCTTGTCCTTACGATCGGTATGATTGGATGGATTATTGAAGCGGCCATTACGGGTGCTGTCGTGTCCTTTATTGCTCAGGTCAAGCCCGATTTGCTCGGGCATGACCTGCATGCGACCAGGGACGGGAAACGATGACGAGGGAACTGTCGTGATTGGAGTTACAACCATTGACCACTGGGCGGCAAGCGGCACCGGTCCTCTCCACCGATCATCGCCGGCCGCCAAGCTTGTTTTCCTGCTGCTCGTCGTGACTGCCGCGGTACTGTCGAGAGACCCTTATCCCTTGATCGCGGGATATGGCACGCTGCTCGTTGTGGCGGCTCTCTGCGGTCTCCCCTGGTCAAGGGTGATGGTACTTTCGTGGTATGCGGCGCTGTTTGCCCTGTTGTACAGCCTCAGTATCCGCGGGGGTGCCATGCTCCGACTCCTTTTTGTCCTCAAGGCGATTACGCCCTCCTTCGCGATGCTGATGCTCATTGTAAGTACTCCTTATCCCAGAATTTTTTCGCTGCTCAGCACGGTGCTCCCCGAGATAGTCTCTGCGGGTCTGTTCATGACATACCGGACGCTTTTTATTCTTCTAGACATGATGGATAATTTTGCCGCGGCCATTCGAATCCGCGGCGGTTTTTCACCGGGCAGTCTTTATAAGAACAGCGCCAACATATCGAGGGGGATTGCGATGCTGCTCGTGCGTGCGGTGGAACGAGCGTCGCGCATTTACGCGGTCATGGTCGTGAGGGGGTACAGCGGCAGCATGGCGGAAAAGAGCGCTTTCAGGCTTCATCGCGCAGATTGGATCCCGCTTGCCACCGGCGTCGGGGTGCTCCTGCTCGTAATCCTCTGGAAATGACCGGCTTGCGATTAATCGACCAGGATATTGTATGCTTATGATGGATAGAAAGACGACACTCTTGAATCAGGCCGGTGACACCATTGTCAGCGTCAGTTGCCTGAAACATATTTACCCCGACACTACCGAGATCCATATGTGCGGTCTTGATTTTGTGGTGAACAGGGGGGAGCGCGTCGCTGTGCTCGGCGGCAATGGTTCGGGTAAAACAACCTTGCTGTTCCATATTCTTGGGCTGCTCAAGCCCGATGAAGGCAGCGTCAAGGTGTTCGGGATCAATCCGGCTGAACAGTACAATACGATCCGGGAGCGGATCGGCGTTCTCCTCCAGAACGTGGATGATCAGATTCTTTCACCCACGGTCTGGGACGACATTTCGTTTTCTCCCCGGAATTACGGTTATGAAAAGGACGAAACATCCAGGATGGTTGAGCAGATACTCACTGAACTGGGGATACAGCATTTGCGCGATAAGATTTGCCATTATCTATCGGGTGGTGAAAAACGAAAAGTGGCGCTTGCGGGCGCTCTCGTCATGCGTCCCGAGCTCTTGATCCTCGATGAACCGTTTGAGGGGCTCGACAACCGGTCGCGAAGCGAACTCGTCACCCTCCTCAATACGTACAATCGGGCAGGGATGACTATCATGATGTCCACCCACGACCTGAATTTGGTTGCGGCCTTTGCCGACCGGGTATACGTTCTGGCCCGCGGGCGCGGCGTAATTACCGCAGGTACGCCGTCGTCTATTTTTTTGCAGGCAGATGCACTCAGGGAGACGAACATAGACCCGCCGCTTCTCACAGAACTGTTTCTGAAACTGAGAGAACGGGGCGTGTCAGTCCAAGTCCCGGTGCGCATCGACGAGGCAGTGGACGATCTGGTCCGTATAATCAAGAATTGCTAAGCCGGCTCGAAAAAAGCCGATACGACAAACGGAGGGACAGGGCATGCCGCAGAGCGGTTTTGAGCAGCGAAAGGGTAAACTGATTTTCCTGATATCACTTCTGATGGTCATTGCCGTTTTCGTTGGCGCCACCGCCGGCTACTTTACAGCGCATGGTGACCAACGGGGGCTTCTGCTGTCACTCTGTTTGGCGCCTCTCATACCGCTCCTGCCGTACTTACTGTATAAAACAACAATTTCCCCTTACTATCGTCGGTTGGAGGACGCAAACCTTGAGCTCCACCTCAAGCAGGAAGAGCTGTTGGACACCAAGGACGACTTGTTCATCAAGTTTCTCGGCATCTATGACGTCAACTACGCGGCCAACTCCCCCCGTCTCTTCGCAGACCGGCTGACGGACGTCGCTGATATTACTGCCCGGGTTATGGAGGCAGACGCATGCTTTATTTTTCTTTACGATAAAAAAAGGGACGACCTGGCGTTGGCTGCCACAAATGGAGTGCAGGTCGGGGCGATCGGAAACGTCCGTATTACACTCGGAGATGGAATAGAGGGATGGGTCGGGAGGAAGCTCGACCCGCTCATGCTGAAGGACTTTCACGCAGATTCCCGCTTCCGAGAAACTCCGGGGCTGGCACTCGGCGACTATACGGCAGTTTACTGTTTACCACTCTACGTATATTCAAATGGCGCCCTCGTCGGGCTCATGGAAGTGTTCTATCGTAAAATGAAAAATTTTTCCGATGAAGAAATTAATTTTTTCACTACACTCTCCGGCATACTTTCCACAACCGTCCAGAACGAGCAGATGCAGGTCGAGTTGAGGAAAATGAATATCGAACTTGAACAGTGGGTCGCAGAAAAAACCGAGGAATTGCGGGCATCAGAAGAACGGTATCGGACCCTCGTCGAAAATGCCTGTGAATCAATTTTTTTGCTTGCCGAGAATGGAGACATCGTATTCGCAAACGAGCATGCCGCCCGCTTGTCCGGTTATGCCAAGTATGACCTCCTGCACAAAAATTTATTCGAACTCCTTATCGATCCCTCCGTGTCCGGAGAGATTCTCGGAGATGTGCTCCAGGGGCGTCATGCTGACAGGCAAGGCGAATTCCGAAAAGCCGATGGTTCGCTGACTCCCGTAGCACTGAGTGCTGTGGGACTTTCTCTCATGGGAAAACAATTTATCCAGTCTGTCGTTCGTGACATATCCACCGAAGCCCGCCTCGAAAAACTTCTTCGGGAGAAAGATCAGGAAATAGCAGCCCTCAAGTCCAAATTCGGCAAAACGATATAATTAGCGGCACCTTTTTTCACCCCTTTTCATTTTAGCCTTTACAGACATAGGGGCGTGTGGTATAAATTATGCATATGAATGCCCCGTTTGTTGCTATTCCCTAAAATTTTATGAAGGTCACTCGGATATTTACGACTCTCGCGCTATTCCTTGTCCTCGCCGCGGCATTCTACGGTGGATACCTTCTCTTACGGGGTAGGGATCTAGCCGTGCCGTCAATCTTCCAACCCGCCGGCGGAGTGCGGCTGTTACTGAGCATGGATGGATTTCAGTTCACTCAGTCTGCCAACGGAAAGACCGCTTGGCGCATGTTTGCCAAGAATGCCGAACTGTACGCGAACAAAGAGGCTCAGTTAAAAGAGGTCGAAATCACCTTCAATAGTCCCGATGACAGTAGATCGGCTAAACTCCTCGGTGAAACGGCCACGATGGATACTGCGACGGGAAATTCGTCCGTGCGTCGCGGTGCGACGGAAGTCAGAATCGTTACCAGTGACGGCTACCTGCTGACGACGAATTCGCTTTTCTGGAAGGCCGGTGATCGGCTTGTCTGGACTCCGGAACCGTTCAAGTTGCTCGGCAGCGAGATTTATCTCGAAGGAGTCGGTCTGACCGCATACGCCGATATGCGGTCACTTGTGGTGAAGAATCATGTCAAGGCAGTCCTCCAGGAATAGTTGGCCCCTCATCCCGATAGTGGCCGTTCTTCTCATGGGTGCCAGTCCCGCACCACAGTTCGACATGGGAGCCCGCGTACCGATCGTGATCACATCAAAGCGCATGGAGGCTGTGAAACTCGGCGATAAGATCACTTTTACAGGCGATGTGACGCTCAAGAAAGAAAACATGACGCTTTCATCTGATACGATCATCGTATTTTATGATCCTGCGTCAAAAGCAGTGAGACAAATCGATGCGCACGGTAACGTAGTGGTCCATAAAGATAGTCGGGTAGCATATGCGAACGATGCCTCCTATTTTAGTAGCGATGAAAAAATCGTTTTAACCGGAGACGCGCGGATACTGGAAAACGAAAACCGGCTTGGCGGAAAAAAAATTACGATTTTTATGCGCGATGATCGCAGTCTGGTTGAGGGAGGCAGGGTTTTGCTCTATCAGGACAAACAAGACCAGGAACGCAACGGCGGGAAAAACAAGTGATCTCTAAGGGCTCCATACAGGCGCTTGAGGCAAAAAAGCTGGAGAAAAGCTACCGCGGCAGAAAGATCGTTCGTGGCATCAGCATGCAAGTGAACCAGGGAGAGGTCGTCGGACTCCTCGGCCCGAACGGGGCCGGGAAAACGACGACGTTTTACATGGTTGTCGGCCTTGTAAGACCAGACCAAGGCAGAGTGCTCCTCGACGGTGAGGACATCACGAAGATGCCGATGTATCAGCGGGCACGAAACGGAATCGGGTATCTGCCCCAGGAACCGTCGGTATTCCGCAAACTGACGGTAGCGGAGAACCTGATGGCGATTCTGGAAACCATGGATCTTGCAGCCATCGAGCGAAAGGAACGGCGCGATCAGTTGCTCCAGGAACTGGGTATCGCCCATCTTGCCGATAGTAAGGCCTACACGCTGTCGGGAGGAGAGCGTCGTCGCGTGGAGATAGCCCGTGCACTCACCCTATCCCCGAAATTTATTTTGCTCGACGAACCCTTCGCGGGGATTGATCCAATGGCAGTGCAGGATATCCAGGGACTAATCTCTCTCTTGAAGAAAAAGAAAATCGGGATACTTATTACCGACCATAATGTGAGAGAAACGCTCGCGATAACCGACCGGGCGTACATCATCAGTGATGGGAAAATCATCGAAGCGGGGACGGCAGCTGAAATTACCGCCAGCCAGCGTGTAAGACAATTTTATCTGGGTGAGGCTTTTCGGTTATAATAAAAAGGAGAGAAACGAAATCGCATTTCGGTGGCAACGGTCAGGGGAAGACGACTTGACAAAGGGGCTGGTTTTTTCTTTTTGTTTTGACCCAGCTTTGGAGAAACAGCGCCTGTTCAGAGCGCCCGCCATCCGGTTTCGACTCCTGTGGGAACTATGGAAGCTCGGCTTGAATTAAAACTTTCACAGAAACTGATCATGACGCCTCAGCTTCAGCAGGCCATCAAACTGCTTCAGCTGTCGCGATTGGAACTGGTTCAGTCGATTTCGCAAGAGCTCATCGAAAATCCGGTCCTGGAAGAGTTGTCTCCAGAGTCTCCCGATGAAGAAACTCCCGAAGCTGAAAGCGTTGCCGCTTCTGATCTTCCGGCGACATCGGATCAGACGATGGAAAAAGCGGCGGAACCGGAGCACGCTGAAGAGCTCAAAAGCGATCTCGAGGTCGGCCCTCAATGGGACGAGTATATGAACGAGATGGGAGACGGCCGCGATTACGGCAGTTTCGAAGCCGACGATAAAGAACTCCCTTCTTATGATCAGACCCTCACGCGCCTTCCTACCTTGAGCGATCATTTATCGTGGCAGCTCCATCTGTCTACTTCGGACCCCACGCTGGTCAAATGCGGAGAGTGGATCATCGGCAACCTCGATGACGATGGTTATCTTCGTGCCTCACTCGATGAGCTTGTCCAGCAGACCGGGATATCTTTTGCCGATATGGATCGGGCGCTCGTGCTGATCCAGAATTTCGAGCCCGTAGGGGTCGGTGCCCGCGATTTGCGCGAGTGCCTGCTCATTCAGGTCAAGCAGCTCGATATGCAGGGTACGCTTGTGGAAAAAATTGTCGAGGGATATCTCCCAGACCTGGAAAAGAGGAAATATCCCAATATCGCCAAGGCCCTCGCAGTTACACCGCAGGAAGTAATGGAAGCTGCGGAGATTATCATCCATGAGTTGGAACCGAAGCCGGGACGGCCTTACCTTGTTTCCGATACGAACTACGTTGTCCCCGACGTCTATGTCATCAAGATCGAGGACCGGTACGTGGTGCAGCTCAATGATGAGGGCCTTCCCCGCGTACGCATCAATTCCTACTATCGCAAACTACTGAGTCAAAAAGAGAGCATCGATAAGGTCACGAAGGATTACGTCGAAGAGCGGCTCCGGTCCGCTCAGTGGCTCATCAAGGGCATGGAACAGCGCAATAAAACGATCTACAAAGTGGCGGAAAGCATCATTAAGTTCCAGCTCGAATTTCTCGACAAGGGAATAACTCAAATGAAACCGATGGTGCTCAAGGACGTTGCTGAAGACATAGGTATGCACGAATCAACGATCAGCCGTGTGACGACGAACAAGTACATGCACACGCCCCAGGGAATTTTCCCGATGAAATACTTTTTTACTACCGGTTTCGCCGCCGGCACCGGGACCGAGATTTCCTCGCTGACCGTAAAGGATTCCATCCAGAAGATGATCAGGGAAGAAGACGCATCGACGCCGCTCAAAGACCAGCAAATCGTTGATGCCTTGAAAGCGAGAGGGATCGATATTGCAAGGAGAACGGTGGCGAAATATCGCGAGGAACTGAGAATCCCGCCGACCAGTGTCAGAAAACGTATCGGATAAAGTCAGGTTCCGAGGCGCAGAGCAGCGCTATTCAACAGGAGATCAGGAGGCCAGTATGCAGGTAAGCGTCATAGGCAGGCACATCGAAGTGACAGAGGCACTCAAACAGTATGCGACGGACAAGTTCGGCAGATTGGAGAAGTATCTGCCGCAATCGGTGCAGGCAGTCATCACTCTTTCAGTCGTAAAAAAAGTGCACCATACGGCGGAGGCGGCGATAAAGTCAAACGGCCTGCTGATCCAGGCGTCTGAAGAAACAGAGGAAATGTATTCGGCGATCGATCTGCTCGTCGAGAAGATAGAAAGAAGGGTGAGACGGTATAAAGAGAAATTAGTTGATCATAAACACCATGCAACGGGCAGGGCGGAGGGGTCGGGTGTGACAAGCGTGCCTTCCCCTGCAGAAGACCGTATCCCCCAGATCATCAAGACAAAGCGGTTCGATCTCAAACCCATGCAACCTGAGGAAGCCGTCATGCAAATGGAGCTCCTGGACAAGGATTTTTTTATTTTTTCCAACGCAGGGGACGGGCAAATCAACGTTATTTACAAACGGAAAGACGGGAATGTCGGTCTCATCGAACCTGCTCGGTAGGAACGGACCTCTGCGATGGCGACGATCAAGGATTTGCTGCAGGATGACTTGATTCTTGAAGAAATTACCGCGACCGATAAGCCCGGCGTGATACGCGAGTTTGCCAGGCTGCTGACATCACGGGGCCGCGTCCTGAAGGAGGATGAACTTGTTCGCGCCCTCACTGATCGCGAGTCTCTCGGCAGTACGGGTGTCGGCGACGGCGTCGCCATTCCTCACGGCAAGGTAAAAGGCATACGTGACATAATCGTCGCCTTCGGCAGATCGAGCAGGGGGGTGGATTTTCAAGCGCTGGACGGAAAGCCGGTCTATCTTTTTTTTCTGCTGCTGACGCCCTATGATATGCCGGGAGAGCACCTGAAGGCGCTTGCCCGGATATCCCGCATATTCAAAAATCAGGTTTTGCGAGAGAACTTGCGGCATGCATCGCTCCGGCAGGAACTGCAACGCCTGATATGCGAGGAAGACGGCAAATATCCCCAACCGCAGTCCGTACAACCGAAATGATCACCATAGTCAAAGACGTGGCCGGCGTTGCGAGTGTGCTTTCCGGGCGTAAGGGGCTCGGAAGGGAAATAACATCGCCGCAGGTGATTTCGACTGACCTATCAGCCCCCGCGACCTGGAGAGGGGGGGAGCCGAACGTTCTCCATATCCGGCCAAGCCAGCTCAAGTACCTCTGCTCGCTTTCTCCTGCAGAACGGCGATCGCTCGTTCGCTCGCTGATGCTGCTGAAACCCGCATGCATCGTCGTGACCGGCGGCCCGATGTGCAAAGAACTGCTCGACAGAGCGGAGGCGTCCGGAACTCCCATCCTGAAAACAGGAAGTATCTCGAAACTGGTCAGGATGCTGATGGACAGGCTGGTCCGGAAAATCAGCCTGCACGGCGTTTTGGTGGAGATATTCGGTCTCGGCACCCTCATAATTGGTGAAAGCGCCGTAGGAAAAAGTGAAGCAGCGCTCGACCTCGTTCTTCGAGGGCACAAACTGACAGCAGATGATCTCGTCCTCCTTGAGAAGACCGACGACGGCATCAACGGGATGCCGTCCGATCTGGGGTCGGACTTGCTTCAAATTCGCGGCCTGGGGATCATCAACGTGCGTGCGTTGTACGGTGAATCGGCCACCGCCGACAGGTGCAAGGTCGGCCTCGTCGTGGAACTGGAGGAGTGGAGGAAGGGCCAACAGTATAGTCTGGTCGGGCTTCGTGAGCGACGTTACCGGATACTGGGGACCAATCTTCCCTACCTGAAACTGCCAGTGAAACCGGGCCGCAACATGGCCACCCTGATCGAAGTAGCAGCACGAAACCAGATGCTGAAGAACCGCGGGATATTCACGGCCAGGGACATAAGCAAACGATTGCAGAAAAGGCTGTCAGGATGAACGGGACACGAATCGTCGTCGTAACAGGGCTTTCAGGATCAGGCAGGAGTGCGGCGCTCAAAGCTTTTGAGGATATCGGATACTATTGTGTCGATAATCTTCCGCTCGCGCTCCTTTCTGCGTTCGCCGGGTTTGCACAACAGTCGGAGGAGACCGCCCGTTCCGCCATCGGCATCGACATCAGGGAAAAGGGATTTCCCGAAAAGTTTCCTATGCTGTACGGGAGGCTTAAAATTCAAGGTTATACGATTGAAATGCTGTTCCTCGACGCGTCGGACCAGACAATCGTGCGGCGTTTCAGCGAAACGCGCAGACCTCATCCCCTTGCGAAAGGAACAACCTCGCTGCTAGACGGCATCCGGAAAGAACGGGAAGCACTCAGCGAAGTGAAAAAACTTGCGGACCGGATCATCGATACGTCCGATTACACCGTCCATGATTTGCGCCAGGCAGTCGAACGTCAATATTCGTCGAGTGACAGCGACAGACCGATGGTGGTTACGGTCGTTACCTTCGGCTACAAGTTCGGCGTGCCCTACGATATCGATTTGCTCTTTGACCTCAGATTTTTGCCGAACCCTCATTTCGTGCCCGAGCTGAGGCCGCATACGGGGGAGGACACACGTGTCAGGGAGTATATTATGGACAGCCCTGATTCGAGGGAGTTTCTGAAAAAGCTCCAGGAATTTCTCGAGTACCTTTTGCCGCGATACCGGCGTGAAGGAAAGAGCTATCTTACGATCGGGTTTGGGTGTACCGGGGGCAGACACCGATCTGTCGCTCTTTCCCTCCTCATCGCCGAGCGGCTGAGGGGGAGCGGCTACGAAGTGATCGTCAAACATCGGGATATCGGTATTTGAGAAGGTTTGCCGGGTCTTTTGAGCTATCAATGTCGAACCTGTGTGCATCTCTTCAGTGTTTTTTATCGACGTGAATATCTCTTTGGACTTGTAGAAAGGAGACAGCAGCATGATCGGACTGGTGGTGGTGTGTCATGAGGATATGGGCGCTGAACTGGTAAAAGCCGCCGAGATGATTGTTGGCAAAATTGCAGCAGTGGCGACCGTCAGTGTCAAGCAGGAAAGCGCACCGGAACTGCTCCGGGACGAGATCCAGGCCGCCATAAAAAAGGTCGATCGAGAAAAAGGCGTCATGTTGTTGACGGATATGTTCGGAGGCACGCCGTCTAATATCGCCCTGGCCTTCTTGGATGAGACGATCGAGGTCGTGACCGGCGTCAATCTTTCCATGCTCATCAAATTTGCGAATCATCGTGATGAGAAGCCGCTGCATGACCTCGCGAAACTCGTGCAGGAAGCCGCACAAAAAAGTATTGTGATTGCAAGCCAGATGCTGAAGGGGAAGAAGTAGCTACTTGGAGAGAAAGGTGTCCTGAACGGAGGAAGGGAGTGCAACCGCCCTGCCTCCGGCTTATACGCACCGGACAGGACAGTGCATTCTCGAACGGGGATGTCGAATGATCGTGTTGAGCAGAATAGACGACCGGTTGATCCACGGCCAGGTAGTTGAAGGATGGGTGAATTTTCTCAAAGCCACCTGCATCCTTGTTGCAGATGATGCCGTTGCGTCAAACCCGATGCAGCGCTCCATCATGGAGTTGTCGGCTCCACAAGGACTTAAAGTTTTTATCGGTCGTGTAGAGGAAGTCTGCGAACAACTGCTTGCAAAGACACTCGATGCGGAGCGGGCCATTCTCCTCTTTTCAAATCCCGGTGATGTGCTGCGGGCAATCAAGGACGGACTTGAATGCCATGCCCTCAATATAGGCGGGATGCACTATGTGCCCGGCAAACGAAAGCTCGTTGATGTCCTTGCGGTAAACGACGAGGACCTGAAGGCCCTGCAGGAGATTGCCGCACGGGGAATCAAGATTGATGTACAAGCGGTACCGACCCAACGACCGCAGCCGCTGGAAAAAATATTTTCCATCTGTTCTGTAACGGAGAAGAAGAAATAGTTGAAAAGTGCACGGTACAGGCGTACCGTTCCGAGACAATGATGCAAGGCTTGCGGCGGGATTGACCGCTCTGGGGGAAACGAGACTTCATGCAAGTTTTTGACTTACACATGTTCTCTGCTGTCGTCGGCAGCTCAATTCTCGGCGGGCTTCTCGGGCTCGACAGGACGGCAGTAGGACAATTCATGGTGTCCCAGCCCCTCGTCGCCGGACCCCTCACGGGCTGGCTGCTGGGAGATGCGACGACCGGACTCGTGATCGGCGCCGTCCTCGAGTTGATCTGGCTCCTCGATATGCCCGTGGGGAGTTTCGTGCCTGCCGATGCAACGATTGTAACCGTGTCTGCTTGCGCTGTTGCTATTCTCGGGAACCCCGGCGGCGCGACGTTGTCGGTGATCGGATTCAGTCTCCTTTTAACGACGGCGATCGTACCGCTTACTATGCGTGCTGACACGTTCATCCGGGAAAGGAACTCCAGACTGGTGGAGAACGCGTTGTCTTCAGGCATGGACGAAAGGGCTCGCAGGATTGCGCTGGCGCATCTTTCGGGGATCCCTGCTTTTTTTCTGAAGTCGTTCTTATTGTGTCTCGTCATCATCCCGGCGGGCGTGGCGGCCGTTTTGCTGTTTGATCGACTGCCGGGGACTGTTCATCGGGCATTGTCGCTCTTTGTTAAGCTGCTCCCGCTGCTCGGAGCGGCGCTGATAGCGCGTAAACTGTCGATTAAGGCGTTCGATCTCTTTTTGCTCATCGGTTTTGCGGTTGCCGTAATCTTCGGGTTGTTATTTCATGTCCCCTTACTCATCGTCCTGGTGCTTACGGTGATAGCGGGATGGCTTGGTGCCAGGTACAGTGAACAACGATCGTAAAAGCATGGGGACAATCGATTTCTTTAGGGTATTCTGGAGAGCCTTGCTGCTTCAGGCTTCATGGAGCTTTGATCGCATGCAGACCCTGGGATTCGCCTTTGCCATCGAGCCTGTGCTGAGAAAGCTCTATCCGGACCGGGCCGAATATAACGAGCGGCTGAAGCACCACTTGGAGTATTTCAACACACAGCCCTATTTTGCCTCGTTTATCCTCGGTGCAGTCATGCGAAAAGAGGAGGCCCGGGCAGCAGGCAGGGACGACACGCGAGACGTATCAGACCTGAAAACTGCGCTCATGGCGCCGTTGGGAGCATTGGGCGACAGTTTTTTCTGGGGGGCACTCAAGCCTTTTGCAGCCATTATAGCCGTTGGAACGTTGATGATGGGGGCATGGTGGGCGCCGATCCTGTACCTCGTGCTTTTTAACCTGTGGCATATAAGCCTGCGGATCGGCCTCTTGATGTGGGGCTACAAAAGCGGCGGCGACGCCGTGTCGCTTTTGGCTATCTACAGCTTCACGAAGATGGCCAGGCTCTTTAAGATCATAGCGCTCACGGTTCTCGGGGGGATTCTCGGCATGATGCCGCTGTGGAGAACGGAATTCAGGCTTGAGTACCCCGTCCCCGGAGTTTTCCTAGCGGTTGCGGGCCTCGCTGCAACCCTTGGCCTGGTCGGTGTGTTGCGGAGAGGCGGTTCCCCGATTAACCTTATGTTCGGGCTTGCAATCATCTGTTTGGTCTTGGCATATGCAGGAGTCATTTGATGATTAAAAAAGAGCTGATGATCGAAAATAAACTTGGCCTTCACGCACGCGCGGCTGCTCAGATTGTCAAGACGTCGAACTCCTACTCGTCGAAAGTTATGATCAGCAAGGACGGGCTGGAGGTAGACGGTAAGAGCATCATGGGCATCATGATGCTTGCCGCCGCAAAAGGAAGCAGCATTTTGTTGAGTGTGCAGGGGAAGGACGAGCACGAGGCGGTAGAAGGGCTCGAGAAACTCTTCAAGGACAAGTTCGGGGAAAAAGAATAGAACGGGAGTACAAAGTTCCTGAATTTATTGTTCAGAATGCAGCCGTCCCGGACTTCGGGACGTTGATGAAACAGACAGGAAAAACATTCATGCACGAGAAAATATACAGAGGAATCGTCGCATCTCCCGGCATCGTGATCGGAAGAGTCTATCTGCTCAACCGACGGAAAATTGTCGTGGCAGGACGGCGGATTGAAGATGTAAGCGTCAAGGACGAGGTGGCACGCTTTAAAAAAGCCGTGGAGCTTTCCCGCGCCCAACTGGAGGACCTCAAGAAACGCATCAGCAAGGGGCTGGGAAAATCCCACCTCTATATCCTTGAAACCCATATCATGCTGCTGGAAGACAAGATGCTGGTTGAGGGGACGACCAAACGTATCAAGGAGTCTTTCCTGAATGCCGAAGGTGCCCTCAAGGAAACGATAGAAGCCATCGGGCTCAAGTTCGATTCCATCGAAGACGAGTATCTGCGTGAACGGAAACAGGACGTTGAGCAGGTCGGCGAACGGGTTCTCAGGAACCTCGTCGGCCACAAACAGGAGAGCCTTGCCGACATCAGGGAGGAGGCCGTCATCGTAGCGCACGACCTGGCTCCTACTGATACGCTCATGATGCGCAAGGATAAAATCCTGGGTTTTGTCACCGACGCGGGCAGCAGAACGTCTCACACCGTCATCCTGGCCCGGTCACTCGGCATTCCCGCGGTAGTGGGACTGGAGAACATCACTGCTGCGGTCAAGACAGGCGACGTGGTCATCCTGGATGGAGTCCATGGAGTGGTCATTGTTGATCCGGACGAAGAGACCTTCCTTGACTACCTGCAGAAACAACGCAAGTACAAGTATTTCGAGCAGGAACTGGATAAGCTTAAAACGCTTCCCGCAGAGACCCTTGACGGACACGTCATTGAATTGCAGGGCAACATCGAATTGCCCGAAGAAGCGACCTCCACGGTTGAACACGGGGGCTCCGGGATCGGCCTTTATCGCACAGAGTTTCTCTTTCTGAACCGGAAGGCGCTGCCCACGGAAGAGGAACATTACCTTGCCTACCGCCACGTTGCGGAACGGGCGGCTCCCCATGAGGTCGTGATCAGGACGCTTGACGTCGGAGGGGACAAAGTCGGCTTCCCCGGTGAATTCGATCAGGAGGTGAATCCGGCGCTCGGATTGCGGGCGATTCGTTTCTGCCTTCAGAAACGCGATATGTTCAAGACCCAGCTTCGCGGCATATTGCGGGCCGCGGTGCACGGCAATGTGAAGATTTTGGTCCCCATGATCTCGGGCCTCACGGAAATTTATGAAACAAAAAAACTGATCCAGGAGGTCAAAACCGAGCTTCGTTCCGAAGGCAAGACTTTTCAGGAAGAACTCAAGATCGGGGTGATGATCGAGATCCCTTCTGCCGCGTTGATAGCGGATCTCCTTGCTAAGGAAGTTGATTTCTTCAGCGTGGGCACAAACGATTTGATCCAGTATACGCTGGCGATCGACCGGCAAAATGAACACGTAGCGTACATGTATGAGCCCCTTGACCCGGCCGTACTCCGCTTGCTCCGGCGGGTATCGGAAGCAGCGCATGAGGCCAAGATCCCGCTTGCGATGTGCGGTGAGATGGCCGGCGATCCGCTGTATGCAGCGATCCTGCTCGGCATGGGTTTTCAGCATTTGAGCATGAACGTTGCGTCCATCCCGTGGGTGAAGCGGGTCGTTCGATCAGTACGGATGCAGGATGCCGTGGAGCTCGCAACACTGGTAATGCAGCAGCCGACAGCACTGCAAGCAAGGAAAACTGCAGAAAGTTTTATTGAAGACCGGTTTCCGGATCTGGCAGCCGAAATGTAAGAATATCGGCACCCGTTAACCAGGCGGAGTCCGGGATGCTCTGTGAAAGGAAGTTGGAAGTGCAGAATATCGAAGTTCATGACAATGAGGGTATAAGCGAGGGCGAGAAGGCCCCCAAAAAAGCGAACGTTCATGGAGGCAATATTTATGCTGCAGCGAAGCGGTATGGTCTCGATCCGGGCAAGATCATCGACTTCAGTTCGAACGTGAACCCCTTGGGGCCGTCATCTTATGCGATAGGAGCGGCGAAGAAATCGCTCGCCTACCTCGACCGCTACCCGGATCCGGAGATGGTTGAACTCAGAAAGGCCCTTGCCAGGTATTTCGGGATAAAGCCTGAGTACGTGATGTGCGGCAACGGCTCCAACGCGCTTATCCACCTTATCCCGCGTATTTTTCGGCCGAAGAAGGTATTGATCCCGACCCCGACCTTCTCGGAATATGCCACAGCAGCTGAAAATGCCGGGGCAGAAGTCGTGGCATTTCCTCTCAATGAACGCGACGGTTTCCGTATCGATCCCGTAGAAATGGCTTTTGCCCTCAACGGCGTGGATATGGCTTTCCTCTGCAATCCCAACAACCCCACCGGCCAGGTTGTTTCGAAGAACGAAATGCTTGAGATCATGAGCCATGCCCGCCAGCGGGGCGTGAAGTTGGTTGTCGACGAAGCGTTCATGGATTTCATGGAGTCAGAATCGATCATCAAAGAGACGGTGCACACGTCGAACATCATCTGCCTTCGGGCTTTTACGAAATTTTTCGGAATGCCGGGTTTTCGTGTCGGGTATGCGGTATCCGACGATTCGACCATTGCGGCGTTGCGGGGAGGGCAGGAGCCGTGGACCGTGTCGATTCCGGCGGAGCGGGCCGCGATGGCTGCATTGGACGACTGGTCGTATATAAAAAAGACAAGGGCGCTTATCGTACGGGAGCGAGACCGCCTGCTTGCGGCCCTCCGTCTCCTGCCCGGGGTGGAGACCTTCCCTTGCTCCGCAAATTTCATTCTCTTTAAACTGACGTCGATCGATGCCTTTACCCTGCAGGAGAAGCTCGGCGCGCAAGGCATGCTCGTACGCGACTGCTCGACCTTTCAAGGCCTCGACGACCGCTATATCCGGATTGCTGTAAGAACGCGACGCGAAAACAAGCGCCTCATCAAGTCTCTTAGAACGATGCTGCTCTAGCGGCTTCACCAGCCAAAAAACATTTTGCAAAAATATCATCTCTATGATAAAGTAAACTAAAAATATCTGAAATTACGCGGATTTCTTCATTTCCTTGTGAACGCCAGCCGCATTTTATGTGATCCGGATGCAGCTTCTGTTTATGCAGACGCGGACCATGCGAGCAAATGTGCTTTTCCACCGTAGTGGCGGGGCTTTCATGAGGGGTGAATTGCGGAGGATTGGTTATGGAACCGATCATGTGTCCCTATTGCGGGGGCACCAACCTGTTTCAGGAAGATGATTACAGCATTGAACTCGATTTTGAATACTGGACCATACACCACTGGGAGTGTCTGGACTGCGCACAGTCATTCGACAAGATTGAAATTCTTCCCGCGTCCAACTCTTTTGAGGCAATGAATAATGAGAGCACCATCCACTGATGCTTTCTCGAACGGCATTTCTGCGGGCTTGAGGGACGGTCTCGCCTTCTCGGAGAGGCCGACCATGGCGCAGGTCGATTTGGGGGCGCTGTCCCACAATTATGCCGAAGTAGTAAGGCGAGCCGGCGGCAGGAACATTCTTGCTGTCGTAAAGGCGGCGGCCTACGGTCATGGCGCCGTGCCGGTTTCCCGGCGGCTCCTCCAACTTGGCGCTGACATGCTCGGCGTTGCTTTGGTCGAAGAGGGAAAGGAACTTCGTACGGCCGGTATTCATGCGCCTATTTTAGTCATGGGGGCCGAATTCCCGGAACAGGCAGAGGCAGTCCTGGAACTGAAGCTTACGCCGGTGATCGCCACCCTGTCATTTGCCCGTGCCTTATCAGTTGCCGCGGAAAGAATGAAGGCCATTGTGCCGGTCCATGTCAAAATCGACACGGGCATGGGTCGGATCGGCATAACTCCCGAAGAGGCGGTTCACTTTATCGACGCGCTGCGCAAACTCCCCGGAATCGACGTGCAGGGGCTGATGACACATTTTGCCGATGCAGACCTTCGTGACAAGGAGTATGCCTCGAAACAGCTTGATCGTTTTGAAACGCTCACAGCGGAACTATTCACGCGGGGGATCACGCTACCCGTCCGGCACGCCGCGAACAGCGCCGCAATCCTTGATTACCGTCGCGCGCTCTTCACGATGGTAAGGCCGGGACTCATGCTCTACGGGTACAATCCCCTCGAGGCGGGAATCGAAAAAGCAGACTTAAGGCCGGTGTTGTCGCTGGTCACCCGCATCGCCTTTTTGAAAAAAGTTCCATCGGGCGTTCCGATCAGCTACGGCCGCACTTTTACGACCAAGCGCGAAAGTATCATTGCCACGCTCCCCATCGGGTATGCCGATGGTTTCAGCCGCAGCCTGTCGAATATTGGTGAGGCAATCGTGAGAGGCTTACGCGTCCCCATCGTGGGCAGGGTATGCATGGACATGTGCATGGCCGATGTTACCGAAGTCCCCGGCGTCAGTGAAGGGGACGCCGCCGTGCTGATCGGCAGCCAGGGCAAAGAGCGGATCACGGCGGATGATATAGCCAAAAAGACGGGAACAATTGCTTACGAGGTGCTCTGTGGAATCAGCAGTAGAGTCCCGAGGATTTATCTTTAACGTACTGGAAGCACTGGGCCGAAAGACGTCGGCGGTATTCGCTGAGGTCGGCTCTGTTCTCATATTTCTCGGGCAGACGCTCCGCTGGACGTTCAGCTCGCCGTTTTATATCAAGAGCGCGCTGAAACAGATGGAGCTGATCGGGTTCAACTCGATTCCTGTTGTGCTCACCACTGCCCTTTCCACCGGCATGGTGCTTGCGCTCCAGAGCTATACGGGATTCAAACGGTTCGGCGCAGAGACGCTTATCGGAACCGTCGTCTCGCTTTCGATGACGCGGGAACTCGGGCCGGTGCTGACCGGCCTCATGGTTGCCGGCAGGGCAGGCGCCTCGATGGCCGCGGAACTCGGCACGATGCGCGTGACCGAACAGATCGATGCCTTGTCAACGCTTGCAACAAACCCGATGAAATATCTCGTCGTGCCGAGGTTCGTGGCAAGCACGGTGATGATGTTCTTTTTGACGATCCTGGGCATGATCATCGGCATTACAGGCGGCTATTTTGTCGGGGTAAAAGTGCTGGGGACGAACCCCGTCACCTATATCAACAACAGCATCAACTACACCGAGGTGAAGGATATCTGGTTCGGCCTGGTCAAGGCTCTCGTGTTCGGCGCCGTTGTCGGACTCATCGGCTGTTACAAAGGTTTCAACACCGAAGGCGGTGCAGAAGGCGTGGGCAAGGCAACGACCGGAGCCGTAGTGATTTCCTGCATGCTCATCCTGATCCTGGATTATTTCCTTTCCGCCCTGTTATGGTGACGCCATGGCGATGATTGAGGTCATCGATGTGCATAAAAGCTTCGGCGAACTTCAGGTGCTCCGCGGCGTGAACCTTACGGTGGAAAAGGGCGAGAGCATGACGGTGATCGGGGGCAGCGGCAGCGGCAAAAGCGTGCTGCTGAAGCATATCATCGGGCTTCTCTTTCCGGACAAGGGACGGGTCATGGTAGACGGCCAGGTGCTGAACGATCTCGATGAATACGGCCTGAACGAACTTCGGAAAAAATTCGGCATGCTGTTTCAGATGGCGGCCCTTTTCGATTCACTTACGGTGTGGGAGAACGTAGGGTTTTCCCTCAAACAGCACACAAAAATGTCTGACAGGGAAATCAGAAAGGTTGCGACTGAAAAGCTAGCGCTTGTTGGACTCAAGGATGTCGAGGACAAGATGCCGGCGGAACTTTCCGGCGGGATGAAAAAGAGGGTGGGGCTGGCGCGCGCGATTTGCATGGATGCCGCCATTATCCTCTATGACGAACCCACGACCGGTCTTGACCCGATTGCAGCCGACGCTATCAACGATCTTATCGTGGATCTTCGAAAAAAACTTGGTGTCACCTCGGTATCCATCACGCATGATATGCACAGCGCGTATAAGATATCCGACCGGATCGCCATGCTGTACAAGGGAGAGATTCTGGAAATTGGCACGCCAGAACAGATCAAAAACACGACGAATCCTATCGTCCATCAATTTATTACAGGAAGCGCAGTGGGGCCGATAACTGCAGAGTGACCCGGATGCAGTTGTGGAGTTAAAATCGAGATCATTTTTTTTTCGAAGTACAAGATGCTCAATCTGCAATCCGCAATTCGAGAATAAAACGGAGTTCGCATGGCTAAACTGAGCGCAGAAGCAAAGGTGGGTTTGCTGGTCATTGCAGGCGCGGCTATCCTGCTGTACATGACCTTTGCCGTCGGCAAGTACCAGTTCGGGGAGCAGAAGGGGTATCTTCTGCAGGCGACTTTTGACTCGGTAGCCGGTCTCGACGTAAAGTCGGCTGTGCGGATGGCTGGCGTAAAAATCGGAACTGTTGAAAAAGTTGATCTTGAGGACAGCCGTGCTCGGGTGACGATGAGGATAGACGAGGGCGTTCATATTCCTCGCGCCACTGAAGCCATGATCAAGACCCTTGGACTGCTGGGAGAAAAGTATGTCGAATTTGTCCCGATCAGGACCGGCAAACCCGAGGAAACCACGCCGGAAGGAGCAGCGTATTTCAGCCCGGGTGAAAAGGTCCAGGCCACGGTATCACCGAGCGATGTGGACAAGCTTATCAACCAGCTTTCTGCGATTTCCGACGACGTGAAACAGATTACGGCGTCCCTTCGCCAGGTTCTCGGGACCGAGCAGGGCGAGCACTCAATGGAAGACATGCTTCATGATCTGCGAGAAACGACGGCGAACATCAAGGACTTCTCCTATACCTTGCGGAGCGACGGCAGCGAACTGGTCATGAGGCTGAACGAGCTTGCCGCGAATCTGAACGGTGTCGTCAATGACAACCGCGATAATCTCAAAGTTACCATGGAAAATGTGAAAGAGGCATCAAAAAGCGCTGAACTGGCCCTGGCTTCCATCGAAAACGCAACGCAGAAAATCGACCGAGGAGAAGGCACGATCGGCAAGCTTGTTAACAATGACAGCATGTACAATAATATCGATAACGCCGCCAAGGGGCTCACGGATTATGTTTCGCGGATCGAACGCATGAAAACGATTGTCGGGTTCCGGAGCGAGTATATGTTCCCGCAGGCCAAGAGTTACGCCACGCTGGAACTCAAGCCGAGGCCGGATACCTACTATATTTTGGAGCTGACGTCTGATCCCTTCGGAAACTACTCCAGAACGGAGACTTCAACGACCCCTCCGGGCGGAACGACCGTAACTGAGACCTATGAGGATAAATTCAAGTTCAGCGTCGAATTTGCGAAGCGGTACGGGAACCTCGCCCTCCGTCTCGGCCTCATAGAATCTACGGGCGGGGCCGGGGCCGATTATTATGCTTTCGACGATCGGATCAAATTCAGCGTCGACTCCTGGAACTATAACAGTAAAGAGCCCGGGAACGAAAATACTCATCTGAAGGCAACCGCCAGCTATAGTTTGAGCAAGGTCCTCTTCGTCAACGCGGGTTATGATAATTTCCTGAACTCCCGCCGCAAGTCGGCCTTTGCAGGACTGGGGCTGCGGTTTGATGACGAAGACCTGAAGTATATCATGGGCAGCGTTCCTATCCCCAAATAACGCACACGGTCGGTTGTCCGGGTCTTACCTTGACATTTTCAGGACAGTTTCATAGAATACCCACAAGGAGCGCGGTGTGAATAAACTGATTAAGAAAGCGGTCTTCCCGGCGGCCGGTTTGGGGACCCGATTCCTGCCGGCGACAAAAGCCTCTCCAAAAGAGATGATGCCGCTCGTGGACAAGCCGCTGATCCAGTATGTCGTTGAAGAGGCTGTATCGTCGGGTATCGATCAGGTCGTGGTGATTACCGGCCGCGGCAAACGGGCAATCGAGGACCACTTCGATGTGGCTTTCGAACTGGAAGAGGACCTGAAGGCGAAGGGCAAGCACAAATTGCTCTCGGAAATGCAGCGGATAGCCAACCTGGTGACCTTCTGCTATATACGCCAGAAAAAAGCGTTGGGGCTCGGTCATGCGGTTTTGATGGCGAAACGCGTCATCGGCGACGAGCCTTTTGCCGTGCTTCTCGGCGACGATATCATCGATGCGGAGGTCCCTGCGCTGCGCCAGATGATGGAAGTCCATAAACGCTATCCGGCCACAATCCTGGCCATTCAGAAAGTGCCGAAATCCCAAACGCACCAATACGGTATCATAGACGGGAAACGGATCGAGGACGGCGTTTACCTTGTTAAAGATCTCGTAGAAAAACCTTCCCCCGAAGAGGCGCCATCCAACCTGGCGATCATCGGCCGTTACATACTTACCCCGGAAATTTTCAGTTCCCTTGAAAACACCAAACCGGGGAAGGGCGGGGAAATTCAACTTACCGACGGACTCAAACTGCTTATGAATAAGCAGCCGATTTATGCCTTTGAATTTAACGGAAAGCGGCACGACGCAGGCGACAAACTCGGCTTTCTCAAGGCCACGGTGGAATTTGGAATGAAAAACAAGGAATTCGGCGACGAGTTCAGAACTTATCTTAAAAAGTTAAGACTATAACCAGTACTTACCAAGGGTGTTATTTTTCTGCAGGGGAAGCGTCTAACACGAGGAGGCCAGTTTGGCAAAAACCGAAACAAAAAACATTGATCTCCAGCAATCCATTGAGATACCCAAGAAGATTCCCTTGCTTCCGATCAGAGACATTGTCGTTTTCCCCTACATGGTTTTACCGCTCTTCGTGGGCCGGGAGATGTCCATCAAGGCGATTGAAATTGCGCTTGAGGGAAACCGCATGATTTTCCTGACGTCACAGAAGGATATCAATGTCGAGAACCCTTCGCCGTCGGACCTGTACACCGTGGGTACGGTCGGCGTGATCATGCGGATGTTGAAACTGCCCGACGGCCGCATCAAGATCCTCGTTCAGGGGGTGGCCCGGGCAAAAACGGTCAAGTTCCTCCAGAAAGAGCCATTCTACCAGGTCGAAATCAAGACGTATCCCGACGTGGCTGCTTCGATCAATCTTGAGACTGAAGCTCTCATGCGGAATGTGAAGGAACAGATCGAGAAACTGGTGTCGTTCGGCAAGGTCATTCTTCCGGACATCATGGTGGTCATAGAGAATGTAGATGATCCAGGCAAGCTGGCGGACCTTGCCGTCGCCAATATGGGGTTGAAGGTCGAGCAGGCGCAGGAAATTCTTGAAATCGCAGACCCGGTGCAGCGTATCAAGCGGATCAACGAAGCGCTCGGGAAAGAAATCGAGCTTCTGTCCATGCAGCAGAAGATCCAGGCCGACGTTCGGGGCGAGATCGACAAGACGCAGCGCGAGTACTTTTTGCGCGAGCAGCTCAAGGCGATCCAGCGTGAACTGGGTGATACCGATGACCGCTCCGAGGATATTCGAGAACTCCGTGACAAGATCAAAGAGGCCAAGATGCCGGAGAAGGCGGCCAAGGAGGCCGAGAAACAGCTCCGCAGGCTTGAACGCATGCATCCGGATGCGGCTGAAGCTTCTATGACGCGGACGTACATCGAATGGCTGTCTGAGATCCCGTGGAGCAAGGCGACGAAGGACAACCTGGACCTCAAGGCTGCCTATAAAGTGCTCGAAGAAGACCACTACGACCTGGAAAAAGTCAAAGAACGCATTCTTGAATACCTTTCCGTGCGGAAGCTCAAGGAAAAGATGAAGGGGCCGATCCTGTGTTTTGTCGGACCGCCGGGGGTCGGCAAGACTTCGCTCGGCAAGTCGATTGCCCGGGCGCTCGGTCGGGAGTTTGTGCGTATTTCGCTCGGCGGCGTGCGCGACGAGGCGGAGATCCGCGGCCATCGGCGCACCTATGTCGGCGCGCTCCCCGGAAGGATCATCCAGGGTATCAAAACGGCCGGCTACAACAATCCCGTGTTCATGCTTGACGAGATCGACAAGATCGGAGCTGATTTCCGGGGAGATCCCTCGGCCGCCCTGCTGGAAGTTCTCGATCCCGAACAGAACAATTCGTTCAGCGATCATTACATCGGACTTCCGTTTGACCTGTCGCGGGTGATGTTTATTACAACCGCGAACATGACCGACCCGATCCCGGGCCCGCTCAAGGACCGGATGGAAATCATCCATCTTTCCGGTTACACGGAGCAGGAGAAACTCGGCATTGCAAAGAGTTACCTGGTTCCCCGGCAGTTGACGGAGCACGGCATAACGGAAAAACATATCAGCATCCCCGATAAGACCATTCTTGAGGTCATTTCCCAGTACACGCGCGAGGCAGGGGTACGTAACCTCGAACGGGAGATAGGACATCTTTGCCGCAAGGTGGCAAGAAAGGTAGCAGAAGGCGAGACCGGCCTGTTTACCATCACGACCCAGAATCTCCACAAGTATCTCGGCGTTCCCAAATATCTGCCGGAAGTCGGACGGGACAAGGATGAAATCGGCGTCGTAACCGGACTGGCCTGGACCGAAACTGGCGGTGATATCCTGTATATCGAAGCAACGACCATGCGGGGCAAGGGCACCCTCACCCTCACCGGTCATCTCGGCGACGTCATGAAGGAATCAGCCCATGCGGCACTCACCTACGTTCGATCGCGCGCCGGCATCCTCGGCATCCATCCGGACGTATTCGGTAAAACGGACGTTCATATCCATGTCCCGGCCGGCGCCATTCCCAAGGACGGCCCTTCTGCAGGCGTAACGATGGCGACTGCACTTGCGTCGGTCTTCACAAATGCGCCCGTCAAGAAGGACCTTGCCATGACCGGTGAAGTGACGCTCAGAGGCAGGGTGCTCCCTATCGGCGGCCTTAAGGAAAAGACGCTCGCTGCCCGCAGGGCGGGGATCAAAACCATGATCATCCCCAAGGAGAATGAAAAGGACCTCGATGATATTCCCAAGTACCTGCGGAAGGACATGCATTTTATTTTTGCGACGACGATGGATGATGTGATCTCAACGGCGCTGAGGAAAAAAATAGTGCGACGCATTGCGCATAAGCATCTGCCCGGCAGATCGCGGGCCACACATTGATCGGCTTGGATTATCGCAAAAGAGACGAGAGCCGTCAGAATTGTCGATGAAACTGTCTTCGTTGGGCGAATTCGGCCTGATCGCTGCCATACGAAAGATGACCTCTCGGCAGTCTCCGTCCGTGTTGATCGGCATGGGAGACGATGCCGCAGCGTTAAAGGTCGCTTCCTCATCAATCCTGCTCGCAACCACCGATATGCTGCTTGAGGGCGTTCACTTTGACCTTTCCTACACGGATTTCCATTCACTTGGCTGGAAATCCGCAGCCGTAAATTTGAGTGACATCGCCGCAATGGGCGGTATCCCCCGGTTTTGCCTGACCTCACTCGGCATTCCGTCTTCGGTCCCGGTAGAACACATAAAGGATTTTTACCGTGGGTTAAAAGCGGTCCTCCGCGCTCATGCGACCGTCCTCGTCGGAGGCGATACCTGTTCGTCACGGGAAGGCTTTGTTGTCAACGTCGTCGTCCTTGGAGAGGCCGAGAAGGCGCAGATCGTAACGCGCGCCGGTGCAGAACCGGGAGACCGAATCTTTGTAACCGGAACGCTGGGAGACTCAGCGGCAGGTTTGGAATTGCTCCAAACAAGGGCGCGGAGCAAGACACAGGAGCCTTGGAAAAAGAAGCTGACTCAGAAGCACCTTCGTCCCAAACCACGAGTCGAATGGGGTTTGATGATCGCACGTTCCCGGTGCGTCCATGCCATGATCGACATCAGCGACGGGCTTTCATCCGATCTTACTCACCTTTGCGAGGAAAGCGGGGTCGGAGCAAAGATCTTTTGTGAAAACCTGCCCTGTTCCCGGTCTTTGCGCTCGGCAGCGTCGGTACTCGGGAAAAGTCCATTGCACTACGCCCTGTCAGGCGGAGAGGATTATGAGCTGCTCTTGACGATGCCGCGTGGGTGCGGGAACAAACTGCGATCACTCGGGGTCCCTTTGACGGAAATCGGAGAAATAACCGAGACGCGAAAAAGGGTCCTTATTGACGGTCAGGGAAAAGAGCGACAACTCATACCGGGGGGATATGATCATTTTTCACATTCCGGTGACGGCAAACCGGGAAAAGTAAAATCGAAATAGGTCAAGATTTTGCGGGAGTTAATTCTTCCTTTAGCGCCGGACCTCGTGCGTTGCAGAACAGTGCCAAGATTCGTAAGGATTGCGGCCACCGGGATACTGTTAATCGCCCAGCATTCTCTATGAAAAAATATCGTTATATTCGGGACCGAATTCGCTCTCTCCTTGAACTGGACGACCCACCGCACAAGCTTGCGCTTGCCTTTGCACTAGGCGTGTTCATCGCATTTTCACCAACCGTGGGTTTGCATATCGTCAGCTGTTTATTGCTGGCCTGGGTGTTCCGGGTGAGCAAGGTCGTTGTTCTGAGCGCATCGTTCATAAATAATCCCTGGACCGTCGTTCCCCTGTACGGCTTTTGCACGTGGTTTGGCATAAAAATTACCGGCAATGATGTCCCCGTTCCTCATATTGCGTGGAACGAGCTCACCATTTCCACCGTGTATTTTACGATGAAACCCTACCTCTGGTCATTCATCGTGGGGACCCTTGTTCTCGGAACCGCTGCTGCGTTCCTCTCATATTTTGGATTTTTCTGGTTAGTAGTTCGTTACCGCAGACTAAAAAATCAATAGTTCATCGCCTCGTCCGTGTGCTCCTTCTTTTACGATCGTTGCGAGCCGGGTTGCTGTTATACGGTAGATCCGTCCACTGCAGATTACCCGTCTGTCCCCGTTTGCAACGCCGTTAGTAACATATTGACTGTTCTCAGGGGATAGATTATCATAACAAATCTCCACAAAGAACACCGAAGGTATCGAAGGAGTTTTTTTTGGCCCGTCCGTCTGTGTCCGTGGTTATCGTTAACTGGAACGGCAAACATCTTCTCGGTGAGTGTCTGGATGCGCTGCGTGCCCAAAAGGACATTCAGGACGTAGAAATTATCCTTGTAGACAATGGGTCGCGCGACGGGTCGGTGGAGTTTGTCCAGGGCCGTTACCAGGACGTTCGCGTGGTCGGCCTGCAGGAAAATATCGGCTATGCAGGAGGCAATAACGCGGGTATTCGATTAGCAACAGGCAAGTACATCGCTCTTTTGAACAATGATACGAAGGCTGATCCTCTATGGCTGGCGGGCCTTCTCAAGGCGGCTGAAGCGGGCCCTCTTTCCGTCGGCATGTGGGCGGGCAAAATACTTTCCTACAGCAATCCGGAGGTCATCGATAATGTCGGACTTCTTCTGTATCCCGACGGACTGGGACGCGGGAAAGGCCGGTTGGAAAAGGATGAGGGACAGTATGACCGCCCGGGAGAAGCTCTGTTCCCGAGCGGATGTGCAGGACTCTACCGAAGAGAAATGCTGGACGAGATCGGCTTGTTTGACGAGGAGTTTTTCGCCTATGCCGATGATGTGGATCTCGGACTCAGGGCCAGACTTGCAGGGTGGGGTTGCAGGTACGTGCCGTCTGCAAAAATGTATCACAAATATTCGTCATCGTCCTCTGCCTATTCTCCCTTCAAGGCTTTTTTAGTCGAGCGGAACAGGATATGGGTGCTGCTAAAGTATTTCCCGATAGAACTGATAGCGGCAAGTCCCTGTTTTACGCTCCTGCGTCTGGCGGGCCATTTATACGGAGCACTCACGGGTAAAGGCGCAAGCGGCCGGTTTTCAGAACAATATTCCGTGATACGGGCACTGGCCATTTTGTTGAAAGCCTGGCGTGCGGCGCTGATGGCGCTCCCGGCCGTCGTGAAGCAGCGCCGGGCGTGTTCCCGGTGGAGACGGCTCAGTCGGCCCGCCTTCTACCGGCTTCTCTGCGAGTTTCACCTTTCTACCAGAGAAATCACGTTGAAAGATTAATGTATGAAGATATTGATTATCGTGCCTGCCTACAATGAAGAAGCGAGTCTCCCGGGTGTGCTTTCCGACCTGAGGGAGCATGTTCCTTCAGCTGATGTGGTCGTCGTGAACGACGGATCACAGGACGCTACAGCCCGTATCGCGCACGAAATGGGCGTAAAAGCCCTTGACCTGCCATTCAACCTCGGTATCGGTGGTGCGGTCCAGGCAGGATACGTCTACGCTGCACGTAAGGAGTACGATATCGCAGTGCAGTTCGACGGAGATGGGCAGCACATAGGGAGGGAAATAGGCAAATTGCTTCGACCGCTTGAAGCGGGGAGCGCAGATATTGTCATTGGCTCCCGTTTTTTGGTCCCCGGAGCTTATAAAGCACCCCTGTTCAGGTCCTTCGGCATCCGAATTTTTTCCTGTACTCTCTCGCGCGTTCTCTCTACAGTCATAACGGACAGTACGTCGGGATTTCGAGCAGCGAACCGGCGGGCAATAGAGTTTTTTGCCCGGATGTATCCAGACGATTACCCGGAAGTCGAATCTCTCGTCCTGGCCCACAAGGTGAATCTCCGGATGGTTGAAGTGGCAGTCACGATGCAGGAGCGTACCGGCGGGAAATCCTCCATAACACCGATGCGTTCGGTTTATTATATGACAAAAGTGCTTATGGCCATTTTTATCGATTTATTGAAAAAAGTGAGGTGACCTATGGACCTGTTGAAAGTTCTGGCTATTGCAGGCAGCGGCACTCTTCTTTTCATCGTGATCGAGCTTATCAGGAGGGGGCGGCTCAAAGAGCGTTATTCTCTTCTGTGGCTTCTCGCGGGAGTTGTCCTTCTTCTTTTGTCATCGTCACGGAATGCCTTGGAATTCCTTTCGCGCCATGTCGGCATTTTTTATCCTCCGTCATTCCTTTTCCTGATTGCATTTCTTTTCCTGTTGCTTATAACGCTGCATTTTTCCGTGGTGATTTCCGGCTTGAGCGACAAAAGTAAAGAATTGGCGCAAGAAATCGCGCTTCTGCGCCAGGAGCTGCAGGACGCAAAAAACGCAGATTCTCATAATGGTAAAAACACACAGGAAAGGTAAAATGCTCTTTACATTGTCCCTTATCCATGTTAGATTTTAGCGGCTCATAGCAAGGAGGCACGGTGGCAGTTATGCAGAAAATACAGGAACAAATCGGCAAGTTATTTACCAGCAAGCGGTTTAATCTGTTTGCTTTTGCTTTGATTGCAGCGTTGATTCTTATCTCCTATTCCAATGCATTTACCTCTGCTTTTCACTTTGACGACAACCCTTCGATTGTGGAAAACGGCTCGCTGAGATACTTCACGTGGGACAGCTTTGTAGGCCAGTTTTCCGGAACCAGGCCGATCGTGAATTTATCTCTGTGGGGCAATTATCAGCTGAGCGGAATGAACGTCATCGGTTGGCACATTTTCAATATCTCTTTCCACATTGCCAACAGTATCTTCGTTTATCTCCTGCTTCTCTGGACCCTGAACTTGCCTTCCCTGAGTTCACGTTACGGTGGAGGAAAAGCCTCACGGATGGCCCTTTTCGGGTCCCTGCTGTTCGCGTTGCACCCGATTCAGACGGAATCGGTAACCTATATAATAAGCCGCACTGAGTTGCTCGCGACGTTCTTTTATCTGGCCACGTTCCTTCTCTTCATCAAGGGCGTAAAATCCCGTAAATTTCGTTTCTATATCGGATGCTTTGTGACGTCGTTTCTCGCCATGGGTTCAAAAGAGTGGGCCGTAACACTTCCTGCGATGCTCGTGCTTTATGATTTTCTCTTTATTGCTGAAGGGAAAATTAAACCGATACTGTCGCGGCTGACGGCATATGTTTTGGTGGCCTTGTCCTGGGGGTATCTTGCATATAACATGATGACTACCAACCTTTCCGGCGCCGGCTTCGGTATATCGGGCCAGAACCACATCACCCCTTGGACGTATCAACTGACCTCACTCAATGTGATCTGGACCTACGTCAGACTTTTGTTTCTTCCCATCAACCAGAACCTGGATTATTCCTATCCTCTGGCAAGGACTTTGTTCGCGTTTCCGACGCTCCTTTCACTGTTCGGGCATCTGTGTGTGATAGCAGCTTCTTTGTGGGTTTACGTCAAGAAAAAGTGGACTTTGATCCCTTTTGGCGCTGCCTGGTTTTATATTACCTTGTCCCCTACACAGAGCTTCGTTCCGATTCTGGATGTAATTTTTGAACATCGTCTGTATCTGCCCTCGATTGGTTTCGTATTCGTTTTCATAGCAGGCTTTGAGGGTGTCTTTGAATGGATTGCGAAGAAAAAATCTCTTAAATCCGGAAACGCAATCGCTCAAGAATTATAACCTTGTCTCGGATGCAAAAACTCTTATTCGTCTGCAACGATTTCGTCGGCAGCACCATGTCCGGTCCCGGCATCCGCTATTGGGAAATGGCCCGTTCCCTGGTACGAAGAGGTCACTCGGTTGCAATCCTTTCCCGCTATCTTGAAAAAGATTTTAATGGAGATGGCACCATATCCGTGGGCAAAGCTTCGTTCTTTAATTTAGTACGGTGGTTATGGCGTTGTAATTACGTTGTGCAGGCCGGTCGCCCGCTATCCGTCTTCCTCTCTATCCTCTTCCGTAAAAAATCCATTTACGACTTGTACGATCCTGTTATTTTCGAGTTACTCGAACTTAAGCCGGCCGGATGGGTAGGCACTGTACGTGTGCGGTCCCTGCTGTTCCTCTGGAGAATCCGTCAGTGTCTGATCTTGAGATTTGGGAACAGGTTCCTTGTCGCAAATGACAAACAAAAGGACCTGTTGATCGGCCAAATGACCATACTTGGGCATGTGGACAAACTTGACTCGGTCGTGATTCTTCCATTCGGTTTGCCGAAAAAGAGACCTCGTAAAAACCGCAATGTTCTTCGAGGATCCAAAATCAAGGAAACGGACTTTCTCCTGGTTTGGGGCGGGGGCATCTGGGATTGGTTCGATCCGTTCACTCTCGTAGAGGCATTGTCAAAACTCACTGTGCATCGAAACGACATCAAAATCTATTTCCCGGGCATCAATCCACCGAGCCCGGGCTCCCATACGCTGACCACCACGGACGCGTTTATCAGGAAAGTCAAGGCGCTGGGACTGTTGAATACTGCGGTCTTCGTTAATTCAGATTGGACCGCCTACGCGGAACGGGCAGATTATCTTCTGGAAGCAAACGCCGGAGTCAGTCTTCACCGAAGCAGTTTGGAGACCCGATTTGCCTTCAGGACGCGCATGCTCGACTACCTGTGGGCTGGCTTGCCTATCATAGCTTCAAAAGGGGACAGCTGGGCAGACCTTATTGATCAAAAAGGTCTCGGCATCACGGTTAATCCCGAAGATACAGAGGCAGTGGCGAATGCAATTATAAAAATTGTTGAAGATATCCATTTCAGAAATAGCTGTAGGGAGCACGTCCAGGCGCTCGCCACGGACTATGAATGGGACAAACTGACGGAGAAGCTTATACTCGATTGAACCAACCAAGAGAAGTATCCCGCATATGAACCAGAATCCTACAATTGATATCCTCTTAGCCACTTATAACGGAGAAAGATATCTAAGCGAACAAATACAATCGCTCCTCGACCAGACCTACACTAACTGGCGTCTTCTTATTCGCGACGATGGTTCTTCTGACGACACGGTGTCGATCATTCGTCGCTTTCAAATACACTACCCGGAAAAAATTGTTTTTATTGACGATGGTCTGGCGAATCTCGGTGCTTGCCGAAATTTTGCAAGACTCCTGGAGCGCACGGATGCCGAATGTGTCATGTTCTGCGACCAGGATGATGTGTGGCTGCCGACGAAGATTACATTAACTCGTGAGAAGATGCTCGAGTTGACTGCAAAATACGGCAATGGCGTACCCCTCCTTGTTTACACGGACATGCAGGTCGTCGATGAGAACCTTGCCGTTATTTCGGGATCGTTCTGGAAAAATCAGGCGTTTAATCCCGAGATCGGCAAGTCACTCGGTAGGTTCTTGGTTAGCAACGTTGCGACGGGCTGCACAGTGATGATCAATAAAAGACTCCGTGATCTAGCGGTCCCGATGCCTGCCGAGGCGATGATGCACGACTGGTGGGTTGGGTTGATATCTGTGGCATTGGGGAAAAACGGCTACGTATGCGAACCGACAATGTTGTACCGCCAGCACGTCAGTAATGCAGTCGGCGCCAAATGGGATGCAAGTCTGAAATCCATCATTCGAAAAGTGCTTGACTTTGATAACCTGAAACGGATCAATAGAGCTCACTTACTTAAGACGCAGGAGCAGGCCAAGGCGTTCGCGGCAAAATACCGAGACCTCCTGCCGACGGAAGAGCTGACAAAAGTGAAAGCCTACGCGGAGTTAGATTCGAAAAATTATTTTGCAAAGAGAATTATTATTGTGCAATATGGCTTTTGGTGGGCGGGCTTTCTAAGAAGTCTGACGATGTTTATAATTTCTTGAGAGATCTGATCAATCGTCTTTTTGCGTCACTGAAGGCGCACTAGCCTTCTTGAATGACTGAAGAATCTTTGGAAAATACTGCCGATAGTAATAGCGACTGTCTTTGAGATTGTGCCACAGGAAAATATCCGGGAAACGCGTCACGGTATAGTACATGACAACGAACAGATTGACGAAGACGCCGGGAACCAATGCTATTATCTTCGCAATCGCCTTCAGCCAGCGTGTAGTAGGGCGCGCCTTGAGGTGCGTTTTGTATTCCTCGAGAGAATACACGCCGAAGGCACGTTCGAGAACCAGGGTAAGGGGGTCTTCCCAGGGATTCCGGGGACAGACGCGCGCTTTGGCCGATTCGCTGATATCTGGAAATGACCATAGGAGATCGGGCCACTTGATCATCCAGATCGAAAAATGGCGCGGCGACCACTGGGCATTTCCTGAGCGGATCATGATGTAGGGCTCGGCAAGCGCGAATGCGCCGTGCGGAAGGTCTTTCTGAAAGATCACCCCGACATGGATAAATTCCGTGCCGATATAAGGCTCCTTTATCCGCTCGTTCCAAAGAGCGCGGTCAATAATCACCCCGCCGATAAAAGAGAGATATGATGCCGCCTCGATGAAAAGCAACTCCCGGGCAGAAGGCTCGTAAAAGGTGTCAGCGTCCAGGTGTAGGCGCTTGTGCTCCTGTCGCTTCACGAGCGAACGATCCCATATCTCAGCATTGGCAACAATAAGACTGTACTTTCGTGGCAAAAGAGCAAGAATGGTATCGATGGCGCCCGGTTTTAGGACGTCGTCATCTGTCAGAAGCCAGCAGTAGTCACCCCGCGCAAACGACACGGCATGACAATAGTCGCGGTCAACGCCGCCCTTGACGGGCAGTCGGTAGTACCTGAGTTGGGTGCATCGGCTCTGATACTGCCGCATAAGATCGGGAGTAGTATCGGTTGATGCGCCGTCGGCAACGACTATTTCGACACCTTCCCTGACCTGGGAAATGATGCTGTCCAGGGTTTGGCCTATTATGTCGGCGCGGTTATACGTCGCGATGCAGATCGATAGCTTTGTCATACGTGGAAGTTAAATCTCATTTTTCACAATGCTTACAGCTTGGCGCCCTCTGCTATGAGCAGAAGCCTGATCATATCCCTAAAATCAACGGTCGGCTTCCAACCGGTCGTCTGTATCAGTCGTGAGGGATTTCCAACCAGGGTCTTTCTGCTTCTCGTGAGCACAGTCTTGTTCTCGGTAACATGGTCCTTCCAGTTCAAACCGAGATAGTCGAACGCAATGGACACAAAGTCCAGGACGGAATGAAGCTTCCCCGTAGCGATGACGAATTCGCCGGGGGCATCAGCTTGCAGAATCCGGTAGGCGGCGTCCACGTAATCAGGAGCATAGCCCCAATCGACTTGGGCGCTCAAATCCCCCAATATGAGCTTTTCCTTTTTCCCACGGTTGATATCGAGGGCGCCCTTAATAATTTTCTTCGATATAAAATTTTCCGTCCTGTACTGAGATTCGTGATTGTAAAAGATGCCGGTGGACGCGAAGACCCCGAAACTTTTTTTGTAATAGCGGCAGGAGAGGACCCCGTCAAGTTTAGTAATTCCGTAGATCGTATCAGGCTCGAAGGGGGTCGATTCATTCTGGACGACTTCCTCCGTATCTCCGAAGAGGAGCGATGACCCCGCATAGAACAGCCTGGTTTGCGGAGAAAATATCCTGATTCCCTCGAGAAAATGGAGAAGTGCCTGGACGTTTATCCGGTAACTTTCCTGGAAGAGATGCATCACATCTTCTGCCGTCTTATCCTCTGAGGAGTGATGAAAGGCTGCAAAGTAATAGACCTCGTCGGGTTTCATGTCTCTGAGCATGTTCGCAACATTATCGAAGTTGGATATATCGATCGGCAGGCTCCGCGCCGGGCCTTTGACGATCCCCCGGTCAATGCCCAGTACGTCGTAATTTTTTGACGACAGAAGATCAGAGGCAATTCTTCCATCCTGCCCGTTGCACCCCACGATGACAGCTTTTTTCATAGCACGAAGACTCCTCGCAGAGACATTACGGCAATAAGCTTATCGCTCCCAAAATCAAAACCAGTGATACGTTAGTATAACAACGGGTCATTGATCGCGTCCCAGGGAAATATCTTCCCGTTCAAATGGTCCTGCCAGCGTTCGAGGTCTTTATCCACCATGATTTTTACCAGTTCCCGGAATGCGGTGCGCGCCTGCCAGCCCAGTACCCGTTTTGCCTTGGAAGAATTCCCGAGGAGGCAGTTGAGTTCTATCGGTCTGAAAAACTTCTTTGATTGCACGACACAGGCGGAGGGGTCCAGGTCAAGATGCCGACATGCCAAATTTAAAAACTCCCTGACTGTGTGGGACTCGCCCGTGGATATCACGAAATCATCGGGAGTAGGCTGCTGCAACATCAGCCACATGGCTTCGACATATTCCGGCGCAAAACCCCAATCCCTTTTTGAATCGAGATTTCCTATTTCTAGCTTCTGCTGCAGTCCCAGTTTTATCCTCGCTAGGGTATTGGTGATTTTTCTTGTAACGAACTCCAGACCCCGTAACGGCGATTCATGGTTAAACAGAATGCCGTTGACTGCGAACATCCCATAAGCTTCACGATAGATTCTCACCTGATGAAACGCGTATAATTTTGATGCTGCATACGGCGACACCGGCCAGAGCACGCTTTTCTCGTCGAGGTGGTCGGGGTTGGTTATGACCCTGCCGTTGCCGTAGAGTTCCGATGTCGATGCGTGATAAAGCTTGACTTTCGGGTTGATCTGCTTAATGGCCTCCAGCACCATGACGACGCCGATTCCATCGACGTGCGCCGTTACCAGCGGCTGCTCAAACGACGTGCCGACGAAACTTTGCGCCGCCAGATTGTAGATTTCGTCGGGTTGGGCTTGAATAATGGCATTATTGATTGATGCCATATCGGTCAAATCGCCCGGGATCAGCTGTATCGCATTTTGAATTCCGAGGGACAGTATCCGCCACATATTGGGGCTCGATGTCCTGCGGTAAAGTCCGAATACCTTGTACCCTTTGTCGATCAGGAGCTTTGCCAGATAGGATCCGTCCTGCCCCGTGATGCCGGTTATCAGAGCTCGTTTGCCCATGAAAGCGTTGTCCTCCGGTTACACAATTTCTATTTCAGGGAACGGGAAAATCATCTTCCCGCCGCTTGTCAAGTACTCTTTTTCCCGACGAAGAATCCCGTCCTTGAAGTGCCAGGGAAGCACAAGGAAATAATCAGGTTTCATGGCCCGTGCCTCCTGTTCCGATATGATGGGGATGCGGGTCCCCGGCGTGAAGCAACCGAATTTTTCCGAATTGACTTCCGCGATCGCAGGGATGTCTTTATTCGTCAGGCCGCAGAACTGGAGAACCACATTGCCTTTTGTCGAAGCGCCGTATCCTAATATCTTTTTCCCGTCCGCATTCAAAGCGCGGATCAAGCGGGTTAGGTCGTCCCGATGGCGGAAAACGCGCTCTTCAAAGTCACGGTAGGGGCGGGGAGTGTTCAAGCCCATCCGGTGTTCCTGCTCCAGCAGCCAGTCGATGACCGCGAGGTTCTGCCCAATACCGCGATTCGCAGACTTGGCTGCAGTCACGGCAAAACTGCCGCCGTTGATCGCATTCATGACAACGTCCACGATCTTGAGTCCTGCCTTCTCCAGGATGTTCTTAACCACGCCGAGCGAGTAGTATTCGAGGTGCTCGTGGCATATCGTGTCATAAGAATTCATGCGGAGCATAGAAGGCATGTAGCTTTGCTCAAAATGCCATATACCATTGTCGGCAAGGATCGATTCTATCTGCCGGGCAAATTCTACCGGCGCGTCAAGGTCGTAAAACATGGCGATTGATGTGACAATGCGGGCGGGCTGGGATTCGGCCGATCGGTAGGCCGCGGCTGAAAAGAAGTCGGGAATAAGCTTTATGTCATCGGTATAGTATTGAACGAATTTCTTTCCGGTCGGATCAATGCCGATCCTCTTGATCCCGGAGGTGGAATACGCCTTCAGCGTGGTTGCGTCATTGCTTCCGATGTCGACTACGCAATCTCCCTGTTTTAAATTCGCTATTCGCTCGAGATAACGGACCTTTTCCGTAAGGTGGTTTACCATCGATTGATTAAGCCCGGAACGGTAACCATAATTCTGGCCGTACATTTCTTTGGAGTCATAGGAATGTCGGAGTTGCAGGAGCTCGCCATCAGGGCACCAGACGAGTTCTAGCGGACCGGAAGTGATCTGTTCTGAAGTGCTTTTCGGAAATACGCCGGTCAATACCTGATGTCCGAGATTGAGGACCGACACCAGGTTTTTACTTCCACTGACGCGACATTTATCGATTTCTTTGTATGCGGTCATAAAAAGACCCTCCTAGCTGATAAAAATCAAATGAAATTAAGAAACTGTGGAAGCAGTATCTCGTTTATTTCTTATTACATCAGTAGGATATTGACTCAATTCCTGCAAACCGTCACTATTCGAGCAGCTTTGAATAGAGTTTGTTAAATCTCATGGCGGTTTTGTCGTAACTATATTCAACGGCATATGATCCTGATAGGTGCTCTAGTTCTGTCAGCTTTTGCGGGTCATTTTTCAACGAGCTTATTTTTCCCCTTAGATCTCCATTTTTATTTTTCTGAAAGATTTCAGCGCCGATTCCCCTTGATTTTAACTCCTGCATCTGCTCAATATCTGAAGCGATGATGGCTTTGTGGTAGGCCACCCCCAGGCTCAGGGAGCCGGAACCCGGCATGTCATGGAAGGGGGCGAGCACTATATCCGTAGCTCCCATGACAGCTAGGATCTGCGACTCAAGCAGATAGCCCAACACCTTTACCCTGTCTTCAAGCTTCATTTCGTGTATTTTGTCCATCAGTCTGTTGGAGTAACCGGTTCTGTCATTCGGACGCTGTCCGCCGGCAATAAGCAAAATGCAGTCGTCAAGGTCTTTTATGGCATCAATGGCCAGTTCATAGCCTTTTCTATCATTGATGAAACCGAAGATCGTGAGGACCGTCTTCCCCCCGATTCCAAATAAGTCTTTATAGTGCAGTTTGGTGTCGCGAGGACGTTCTACTTCAGGGATGGGATGAGGAATAAGAAGCACCTTATCGCTATTCACCCCCATTTCTAAAATTATCCTTCGATGCTTTTCTGTATGGACGGTAATGATATTCGCTGCCGCGAAAATCGAACGATAGAGCCTCAAAAATAAAAATCTTTCCAGCTCGTTTTTCAGTGGAGATACTTCATGCATGGTAAGCACTTTCGGGATTGTGATTTGCCGCAGAAAAAAAGAGGAATTGATAAAAGAGCGCAAAGTAATGGCATTTGCGAAAAAAGAGAACTCATGCTGTATATGGGCGATGTCCGCCGCGTTCATCTTTTTTCCAAGGCGGATGAGGTCGAAGAGCCCTTTCCTTTGGCCCACAGGAACGACCTCAACGACGGTTCCGAGTTTTTCAATCGCCGCCTTGAAGTGGCAAGAGTAATCCGCTATTCCGCATTTAGTGTCCCATGATGTATATAAGGATATCTTCATCGTCTGCGATACCAAAGATTAAAAACCAGAGGGCAGGAGACTGGCTCCAATCATAAGTTAGATTATTTTCCTGAGTACGAACCACGAGAACGTGTATTGCTTACCCTGCCACGAGATTATCGGTTCTGAAGCAGAAAGGTTAATATCTCCGACAGGGTGAAATCCATATTTTTCAGCGCCCTTGAAAAATGCAATCAAATCGTCTTTTGAAAAAATGCACCAGTCCATGTTGAACGCTTTAATGTCATCAGTACTAATTTTATTAGGCCAATAATCGACAGAAGCGATAAAAAAGCCGCCAGGTTTTAGGAGCCGTGATAGCTCAGTCAGCAGTGCTGGCGCATTGAATCCGTGTTCGATCACGGAGATTGAGGTGATGGCTGCAAAGGATCCATCATCGAAGGGGGTGTGCATGAAGTCGGAGACGACGTACCGTATCTTGTCGGCATGAGGCATACGACCAATCTTAGAATTTAGATCCACACCCGTCAGGTTCGTGTATCCCATCCGGTGGAGTATACAGAGGATCTCCGATGCGTATGCTCCGATATCGAGAACCGGCATATCGCGCTCCACGTATTCCTCGATGAAGTGCGTAGTCTTAAGGACATCCCAGCTCTTGAGATCGTCGCCGATTCTGATCCCCCTGATTGGGCAAATCCGCACCAGGAATTGCCGCAGGGGAGAACTAAGACAACTTAGCCGGTTTTCACGCAACTCTGACCGCGCCGCATGAATTTGGGCCATTGCCTGCAAAACTTCAGTGGACATAGGGCACTATCTCCTTAGTTAACGAAACGGCAGGAAGGAAAAACATGCCGTATGCGATTTGTTGATTCTATTGAACAGGATACATTACTGTTTTCTGCGAGAAGCAAATTTTAATTTAATAAAGCTGATGATTATTTTGGTGACCTCGATAAAACCTTTGAATGGATTTTTTTCTATGATAATACCGGAGACATAGGCCCTGGCGATGCTGGTAATGCCACGGGGAAGAAAAATGTAATGCTTGACCGAGCCATAACGGCTCTCTTTGGAAAACTTTTGTATAATGGAAAAGAATCTCTCTTTAGGAATATCTGTGAGCAGAGGGGCTCCGTCGAGCTTTCTTATGTCGTTGGGTATATCCATGACGATTTTATCGATGTCTTCGACGTTAATTCCTTTTTTCTTGCCATAATCCCAAAATTCGGTGCCTGGAAACGCCGTTGAGACGTAGGAGAGTGGCGCAAGATAGGGAGAGTACCGATAACCCTTGATGAAGTCCAGCGTTTTCAGCAGGTCCTGTTCGGTTTCTCCTGGATTGCCCACCATAAAAGATCCCATCGTAGGAATTTCATACTTATGGGCCAATTCTATGGCGTAACGATTTTTATTGATTGTCGTGGTACGTCGCTTTAGATAATCGAGTATTTTCTCGCAGCCGGATTCCATGCCGATGCCGGTTACGACTACGTTCATGTCCTTCAATATCTTCATAGTTGGATCATCAAGCATGTCTGATCGAACGAGACACATGAACCTGACCTTCTTGTTGATGCCTCGTCTCATGATCTCTTGATGAATTTCCGCCAGTCTTTTCTTGTCCGCGATGAACAGATCATCAAAGATATGAATGATCTCTGCTCGGTATTTCCCTATTAAGGTTTCAATTTCCTCTATTACTCTTGCTGCGGAAAAACTTCTGAATTTATTCCAGTGCACTTTTGTGGAGCAAAACACGCAACTAAAAGGACATCCGCGGCTGCTGATCATTGTTAGCGATCGGCCAACATGATAGGGAATGATTTGCCTGCGTTTCAGATAATAATCCAGGTTTGCGATATCCCGATCGGGCGGCGGAATCTTATCGAGGTCGTCTATAAGATCTCTCGGTTCAGTAAAGACGGTAGTGCCCTCTTCGTTGTAACAGATTCCTTTGATCTTCCTTAGGTTGTCTCGGGAAAAATCGCCCATATTCATCAGCTCGAGCATGGTCTCTTCTCCCTCGCCGATTACACCAAGGTCGAATATCCCAGGGAGCTTTCTATAGGTGGAAATATGGACTCCGCCCAAAACGACAGGAACCGCGTATTTTGATTTTATGAATGATGCAAAATCAATCGCGCGGTTTATGTCTTGTGTGACAGCGCTAATTCCGACCACGTCTGTGGGCTCAAATGAGCGAAATATATCCTCACAATTTGAATCGAGAAGGCGGATGTCCTGATAGTCACTATATTTCTTAAGATAAGCCGATATTGACGTAAGTCCCAAAGGGATGATTCCCGACTCAAAACCTTTGCTAATATTTACCAACGTTAGTTTTTTCATATTTCACATCTGCCGAATATGTTGCGTATCAAGAAAAGCTTCTTAGCGTATCTGACTCTTTATATCTATTTTACGAAAACGAGCCATTATCCATGTACCTCTAAATGAATGTAAAAGACGTTGCTTCAGGTGTATTAAAAATATCAATAATTTCCAGTAGACAAGTCTCTTTTTGCGACGGCCAAACAGGATGTTCATAAGATAGGATGCTGTTGCATATACGGCCGTATGAGCTTGTAGTTCAAACATGCGCAAATCTTGAGGATCTACCTGGCATAATTGCATTGGGAGCTTGTTTCGCCAATAGCCGGTATACCGTATTACGTCCCAATTGTACTTTATATGCTCAGGTAGAGACTCATATAATTTCGTTCCGGGAAATGGTACTGATGCAAAAAAGGAAAGAAAATCAGGCCTGAGCTCTTGGGCAAAATGTATCGTTTTAAGTATGGTCTCATATGTGTCCTTCTGGTGTCCGACCATGAAAAATCCATACGTATTAAGTCGAGCTTTTTTTGCCTCAACGAATGCCTCCCTCACCTGGTCTGTCGTGATTTTTTTGTTTATATCTTTCAGAATATTATTGTCTCCTGATTCAACGCCGAATTGAATAAGATAGCAGCCGTTATCGGCCATTTTTTGATAATCGGCAAGGGAGAGCAAGTCTACTCTGCCGAGACATTTCCAAGGGACATCAATTGCCCTTTTTTTCATGGTAGCATAAAAATTATCGAGCCATTTTTTGTCTACGGCAAATAGATCATCCATGAAATAAATTTCATCATGCCCGTATGTACCTATGAGTAACTCAATTTCGGCGGCAACATTGTCCGGACTTCTTCTGCGGAAACTATTTCTCCATACTGCTTTTGCAGCGCAAAACGAACAGTCGAAGGGACAGCCGCGGGACGACATTATTGTAGCAACTTTTTTGCCCACTCGAAACATGCTATAGTTATAAGAAAAGCCGGTTGTTAATTCATGGGCAGGCATCGGGATCGTATCCAAGTCAACGATAAAATCACGGTGTCCAGTGTGATTGATGGTCTCATTTTCACGATAATATATGCCTTTGACTTGTCGGAGTGCCTGCTTACCCTGCAGCGACTCAATTAACTCCTTTGCGGTAAGCTCTCCTTCACCGCAGATGAGAAAATCTATATCTTTGCACTCAAGCATGGTTCTTTCGGGAAGTACAGTGGCATGTGGTCCACCGACAATTATAGTACTTTCCGGCTTAAGTGCTCTCAAGGTTGCAATTGTTTTAAAGCTTTCAACGATACTCGAAGTATACAGTGAAACGCCGAATACCTCTGGGTTAAATTCCTTTGCATAATCGAGTAGGGTTATGCCGTCCTTCCTCAGTGCGCCGTCGTCGAAAAAACCGACAGTGTGACCTTCATTTTTCAGCATGGAGGCAATCGAAAGAATCCCTAATGGGGGAAATTCGTGGGGATACCCAGCGCCGGGATTAATGAGTAAAATCTTCATGAAATATGTGCCTCCTTTTTTACTTGAACAGTTCCGTCAGTATCCAGGACCTTATCCTTGGCGCTGCGAACGCAGATGCAATAAACGCTGCAATCATAATTGTCGGCAGAGCTACCATAGCCATCATCGATGACATCTGGTTTGCCAACAACCAACGCCCCAGTCCCGTTACCACAAGCGTGGCTATGAATGGTGGCGCGATATCCTCAATGTACCAACGTCGAGCTTCTCCCCGTAGCAAACGGCGGTGGGTAAACGGCACAACGACCACTGCGTACACGCAATTTAATATCAGCCATGCTGCTGCTCCGCCTAACGCGCCGTAGTGAGAGGCCATAAGGTAAATAGATGGTCCAAGAAAGATGATAAGAAAAATATTTATACGCAATCCAATACCTGTCCATCCATGTGACAATTGCAATGCGTACGTCAGCGCCGTTAGACCATTTAAACCAGTGCCGATGACCAGCATGCTGACTATGGGAGAAGTGATTGCGGCCGTCGTAATGTTACCTGTCCACAATAGCATAATGTTGAAAGAAAAGAGCACTAGTACCGTCGCCACAGGTAAAATGATCACAGCCATGAGCTGGGAACTTTGGTGATATAAGATTTTAAGCGCCACGTTGTCGTTCATGGCGACGAGTGACGTGAAACGCGGGAACAGTGCGTTGAATACTGGGTTGACGATCAGAAAGGGTACAACGCTGCTCGCCACGCCCGCCAATGTATAATATCCGAACATTTCCAGGCTAATCAATTTGCTTAAGATCAACTTGTCCATCTGCGATAAGATGATACCGCTGACGGCAATCCCGCCCATTCCCGCAGCAAAGCGAGAGATGTTGCGGAGAAGGTCGGGCCGAAAGACAGCTGGGCGATCGGAAAGCGGAAGTTTACGCCAGAGAAAGACCGTAAGAAGGATGACCCCGAGGGCGTTTACAATAATTTGCCAGGTAAAATACGCAGTGATCGTCGGCGAAACTTTCCAGAGGATAAACACGGAGCCGCAAATGCCAAGTGTGGCAGTACCGATTTTAATGCCGTTAAGCAGCACCTGGTGCTGCAAGCCCATGAGACCGCCTTCGTAAAAACTGATGGGCCACTGAAGAGCGGACACGATGCCCATGACCATCACTGCGTGCTGGACGGTCTTCACGGGAATTGAGCCGGGTTTGATCCAGTGCCCGGCAATGAACGGCGCCGCGATCACAACCACGATGCCGAGGACAATCCCGATGACCCAGTACCCGACTTCGAGAGTTCTCACAAGGTCGCGCGCTTCGCCCGATTTTTCCGGCATGGCCGCATAGCGGGCCATTTCCCGGTTCATGGTCTGACTCAGGCCAAGATCAAGTATTTGGAACGCGGCCTGAAGCATAGCATAAAAGCCAATCAATCCATATGCTTCAATGCCGAGAAACTTGATATATAGCGGGACAAAAGCCAGGGCCATCACGGCTGTCCAGCCTTGTCCGACAAAATTAGCAACGAGGTTTAACTGAAGACGCGTCATGAATCGGCCTTATTTCCGCAAGTCAGAATTTCCGAGAAAATCTTCATACGTTTTTCTAAGTCCTTCTTCCAACGAAGTTTTATGTTTCCATTCAAGTTTGTGAAGACGGGAAACATCCAGGAGCTTGCGCGGTGTTCCATCCGGCTTGGTTGGATCAAAGACTATATCGCCTTTGAAGCCGACTGTTTTCTTGATCAATTCGGCCAGTTCTTGAATGGTGCAGTCTTCGCCAGTGCCTATATTTATCAGCTCACTGATATCCTGGGCAGCAAAATTTTCCACTAGAAATACGCACGCGTCGACCATATCGTCTACGTACATAAACTCGCGGCGGGGCGTCCCGGTACCCCATACGGTTACAGAATCCCGGCCTGCCAGTTTCGCTTCATGGAATCGCCTCAAGAGCATCGGGATTGCGTGAGCATTCTCCGGGTGATAGTTGTCGTTTGGGCCATATAAGTTCGTGGGCATTACGGAAATGAAATTTGTGCCATATTCCCGGTTCATGGCAGCGCAAAGTTTAATGCCGGCAATTTTTGCAATAGCGTAAGGTTCATTCGTCGGTTCCAGAGGGGAGGTTAAAAGGTACTCCTCTTTGAGGGGTTGCGTGGCCAGCTTGGGATAGATGCAGCTCGATCCGAGAAAAAGGAGTTTCTGCACTTCGTGGCGCCACGCAGCCTCAATAACATTATTTTGGACTTTTAAGTTGTCTAATAAAAATTCCACCGGATACGTACTGTTCGCATAAATGCCTCCTACCCGGGCTGCAGCAAGGTAGACTATATCGGGCCGTTCGGACTGAAAAAAACCATTTACTGCCGCAGGGTCGAGCAGGTCCAGTTCTGAGTGGTTTCTGACAATAAGTTGCCGGTAGCCGCCTTTGGTCAAACGGCGACAGAGGGCACTTCCGACGAGCCCCTTATGTCCGGCGACGAATACTTTGTGCTGTGTAAAATCCATTATCGGTCCATTGACAACTAATTGTTTTTCTTTCTGCAGCACCTTATTTTCATAACATCATGGCAATTCCGGTTTTAAGTGAAAATAAACTGAATATCATTTTTGTCAACAGATGAATTCCTTAAGGCGTGCTGGATGCTTTCCCGTTTCAGATAGGAAGTCACCACAACGGTATCATAATAGAGATTCGTGATAGTCCGTATCGGACCGACGCTTCTTCCGAAAAAAATCTTCCCGGTGTTTTCATCGTCCACTACGCCGACAAGCTGCAGACCGGTTTCCTGCAAAGTAATGTAGGCAATTTCCGCCACTTCATCAACGCCTGCAAAGACAATACGGCGCATCCCCTTATGTTCGATGGCGCGGAAAACCTTTTTCAGATTGTTCCTCGCTTCGCGGTATATCCGAGTATAATCCTGGAGCAGGTCGTAGGTGAGACGCGATTTCTCCGTCAGGCCTTGCGGTGTCAAATAGTATGCGTACCGTTTAGGAGGAATCGAAGTTACGGTTATAAAACCTTTCGCAACGAGATTTTTGATGTAGGAATTAACGAGTCCTAAGGCTATGCCGAGACGTTTGCTCAGATCGCGCTGCGTGAGAGAGTCGTTGCTGGAAAGCTCATCGAGGATCTGAAGAGATCTGAATTGGTCGCCCATGGCGGGGGAGGAACGATCGGTGTTCATGGAATGAACATACCACGTCGAAAAAATCATGTCAAGAATTACTTTGACTAAATTGTGTGGTTTATCGCGTTGTGGACTTACTGCGGCCTTCGCAGCACAGGTGTGGAATAGTATTCGTCGTTGAACGTTGCGTAGCCGAGGAAGTCCCGGCATGTGTGGGCGACTGCCTGTTTAACCTTGCTAACGTGCGAGTACGGGTATACGGTTATGCTCATCTGCCCCGCGCTTCTGGTCCTCCTGTCCCTGATTCGTTTGAAAAAGCGGAGAATAAAAGACTTGATCCCGTAAGTGGACGTAAGTATAATCGAGAGAAGTTATTCTTCTGAACAACGGCACATTCCCTTCGTATGCAACTTATTTATTAATGCCGTAAGCGATGTTCGTCGAATCTCAAGAAAGGAACTCATGAGGAATATCCTCGTTACCGGTTCCTCGGGGCTCATCGGCTCCGAGGTTGTTACTTTTTTCCATGACCAGGGATACAACCTCCACGGTGTAGACAATAACCAGCGGGCCGTTTTCTTTGGCCCGCAGGGTGATACTCGCTGGAGCCAGCAGCGGCTCATGCGTACGCTGAAAAATTATCAGCATCATGAACTGGACATTCGCGATCGGCGGGGAGTCATGGAACTGGTCCGATCTATCCGTCCGTCAGGCATCATCCACACGGCTGCGCAACCTTCCCACGACCGTGCTGCTGCCATACCCTTCGACGATTTCGACACCAATGCCGGCGGGACGTTGAATCTTCTTGAAGCTGCGCGGCAGGCCTGCCCGGAGTCACCCTTTATTCACCTGTCCACCAACAAAGTCTACGGGGATCGCCCTAACGCGATTCCTCTCAAAGAACTGGAAACCAGATGGGATTACGCCGACCCGGCATATGCCAATGGAATTCCGGAGACCTTCTCCATAGACCAGTCTAAGCACTCATTATTCGGCGCTTCGAAAGTCGCCTCCGACGTCATGGTACAGGAATACGGCCGCTATTTCGGCATGCCGACGTGCTGCCTGAGGGGAGGCTGCCTCACCGGGCCCAATCATACAGGCGTCGAACTCCACGGATTTTTGAGCTATCTTGTCAAATGCAACCTGGAAAGCAGGGAGTACCGCATCTTCGGCTACAAGGGTAAGCAGGTGCGCGACAACATTCACTCAGAGGATGTGGCCCGCTTCATTCACGCCTTTTATCTCAGCCCGCGATCCGGTGAAGTATACAACCTCGGCGGAGGCAAAGATAATTCCTGCTCGATCCTCGAAGCATTCAAAATTGCCGAAGAATTCAGCGGCAAGCCCCAGATCCACACCTATCTCGATGAAAATCGCGTCGGCGACCACATCTGCTATTACAGCGACCTGTCAAAGATGAAGCAGCACTACCCCGGCTGGAACATCACTAAATCTCTGAAACAGACCATTGGGGAAATCGTTGATTCATGGCGGGAGCGGCTCCGGCAATGAAAATTCTGATAACCGGCATATGCGGGTTTGTGGGGAGTTCCCTTGCGGGTGCGTGGCTGGCCGCTGACCCGGGCATTATGATCCTCGGGATGGACAACTTCATCAGACAGGGGAGCGAGTACAATCGCGACAGGCTGACGAAACTGGGGATAAAGCTCTATCATAGCGACATCCGCAGTTCCTCGGATTTCGACGCTTTACCGGCCGTCGACTGGGTCATCGATGCTGCGGCGAATCCCAGCGTACTGGCCGGGACAGACGGACAGGTCAGCAGTAGACAGCTGATTGAACATAATCTCCTCGGAACGGTAAATATCCTGGAATACTGCAAGCGGCATGGCGCAGGTTTCATTCTCCTGAGTACGAGCCGCGTCTATTCCATCCCGCCCCTCGCGTCGCTTCCCGTCGCACCTCAGGGCAACATGTTCCGTCTTCAGGAAGACCAGAAGCTTCCGTGCGGAGTGAGTTCGGAGGGGGTGAGCGAATCATTCAGCACTGCTGCGCCCATATCGCTTTACGGGAGTACGAAACTCGCCTCCGAAGTCCTTGCCCTCGAATACGGCGAGACCTTCGGCTTTCCGGTCTGGATCAACCGCTGCGGGGTCCTGGCCGGTGCAGGACAGTTCGGCAAGGCCGACCAGGGAATATTTGCCTTCTGGATCAACTCGTATCTACGACGCCGTCCTCTTACGTATATCGGCTTTGGAGGCAGCGGTTATCAGGTGCGCGACTGCCTTCATCCGCGCGATTTGGTCCCGCTCCTGCGGAAACAAGTGCCGGCACCGGACGTTGCGACGCGGGTGATCAATCTCGGCGGCGGGAAAAACAACGCCATGTCGTTGGCAGAACTGAGTGACTGGTGTGCGACACGTTTCGGCAATCACATTGTTGCGAGCAACAAGCAGGACCGCCGCTTCGATATCCCCTGGCTCATCATGGACAGCTCGCTGGCCCGCTCACTGTGGAACTGGATGCCGGAGACGGCACTATCTGATACCTTGAATGAGATCGCCCGCCACGCGGAAGCGAATCCCAACTGGCTTGAACTTTCGGGGGGAGTTTGACGCAAACGATCGATACGAAGCCGCCCCTCAAACTTCTCTCTGTCGTCATTCCGGCCCGGGACGAAGAGGGATGTATCTGCTCGACCGTTGAGCACCTTCAGGTGGAACTTCGGTTGCACAATATCCCTCATGAAATCGTGGTCGTAGACGACGGAAGCACAGATGCGACCTGGCGCCTTCTCCAGGAAATGCGCGAGCGCGTGCCGCAGTTAAAATCGGTCCAGAACAAAGGATTGTACGGCTTCGGTCGAGCTGTCATTTGCGGACTGGATCATATGTCCGGAGATGCCGTCGTCATCATGATGGCTGACGAGTCTGACGATAGCCGTGATGTGGTACGATACTGGGCGGAGTTGAACAAGGGGTTTGATTGCGTCTTCGGCAGCCGTTTTATCAAGGGAGGGGGGACTATCGATTATCCCCGAGTAAAACTCGCGATAAACCGGATGGCAAACACGTTTCTTCGCGTCTTTTTCCATATCAAGTTGAATGACACGACCAATGCTTTCAAGGCATATCGCCGCGAGGTAATCGACGGTTGCCGTCCTCTCATCGCCCCGCACTTCAATCTGACCGTGGAACTTCCCTTGAAAGCGATCGTCAGGGGCTTCTCCTGGACGACGATCCCCATCACCTGGCGCAACCGAAGGAGCGGGGTCCCGAAACTCAAGATCAAGGAGATGGGAAGCCGATATCTTTTCATCTGCCTCTACATCTGGCTGGAAAAAAATCTTTCCCGCGGCGATTATCGCAGACAAATAAGTAAAAAGGGGACATGAAATGCCTGGCATTAGTTGAACCTTCAGTCGAGAATCTGTTCAGTTTGCACTCTGCCATAAGATTTTTTCATGTTACTCCACACAATTGCTCGCTGAACCGGATTGCCCTCGTCGTTTCCATCGACGACGAAGCACTCGCCCCAAGGGTAAAAAAAATATTCCCCTGCAGGGAGTATTCAGTTATACTTTCCCCTGGAAACAGCAACCAGTTGATTTTGTGTCTTGCCATCGAGGTACGCTCTTATGAAGCCAAAGGTTTGTTTAGCGTTGGGAGGAGGGGCGGCACGAGGTCTTGCACATCTCGGCGTGCTCAAGGTCTTGGAAGACGCCAAAGTCCCGATCGACATGATCGCCGGTACGAGCCTCGGCGCGTTGATCGGCGGAATGTACGCATCCAATCCCGACGCCTCTTACTGGATCGGGTGGGTCGACCAGTACCTCCGCAGTTTCCGCTCGCGTAGAACCCGTCTTGAGTTCCTCCAGAAGCTTGAATCGCCGGCCAATAACCACCGGGGTTTTTTCAGTGACATGGCATTTCTGCTCAGAAAAGGTTATTTCTGGGGTGTCACCGCTACGAAAGCTGCTTTTATCGGCGAGAAAGAATATCAGGACCTGATCTATCCCTTGATCCCCGATATATCCTTCGAGGAGACCAAAATCCCTTTCAGTTGTGTGGCCACGGACATCCGGAACGGCAAACGTGTCATGTGCACGAGTGGACGGCTTCGCACGGCCATCAGCGGGAGTTGCGCCCTGCCCGGCATTTTCCCGCCTGTTCGAGACAACGACAGGGTGCTCGTGGACGGAGGCTGGGTGGAACGCGTTCCCGTATTGTGCGCCCAGGAAATGGGTGCTGATATCGTCATCGCGGTTGACGTTTCCAGCGACGTTGCGACTTTTGAAGATAAATCCGGCCTGGATATCGTGCTTCGCGCAGATGCAGTGACCAGGATCTACCTGAATGAGATCCTCGCCCGTCAGGCCGATATAGTGATCCATCCCGCAGTAGGGACGACGCATTGGGCGGACTTCAGCAATTCCAGGGACCTGATCGCCGCAGGGGAAAATGCGGCGCTCGAAAAACTTATCTCCATACGCACGGTCATCCATCGTGCCGCCGTGCCGCCGAAAAAACTTTCCGAGCAGCTCCGGTCCATCAAGGAAAAGATCTTTGAAAAAGTAACCGGAACGAAGTCGTAGGAGCGTGCCGCGCTATCTTCATCCTTTAATGAACGGGGTTGACCTGGAAATCCCGTAATGCAGCGCACCTTCTTGAGCAGAGGCCAGAGTACCAAAAAAACTCGTGTTGTCACATCCGGTCGTTTCGAAAGACAGTTCCGCTTATTTTCGCTATAATATCTCTATGAGCATACCACTCGTAATCGCCCACCGGGGAGACGCTTCGGCATCCCTCGAAAATTCACTTGAGTCCGTTCATCGCGCCCTCTCGTATCCCGTCGATATGATTGAACTCGATGTGCGCAAGAGCCTTGATGATGTTCTCTATGTGATGCATGACAAAATGACCGGACGGACTGCCGAGAAGAGCATCAATATAGAGCGCTCCACATCCGACGTGATCGGCAGTCTGAAACTGAAAAACGGCGAATCGATTCCTACGATACAAGAAGTGATAAAAATTGTCGCCGGGTCAGCGGGGCTCAACTTCGAGATTAAGAGCGATGGAGCCGGCCTGCTCATTGCCCAGCAGCTCGCATCCTCCGCCTACCCCGGCTACGTTCTCTTATCGTCTTTTAAGGAAGATGAAGTTCTCGCTGCGCGTCATGTCCTGCCCGCCATCCCATCATCAATAATCTATGATGTTTTTGCGTCCCGTGATGTCTCCATGTACCGGAAACGGGGGTATAAGATTATCAGCTTGCGGAAAAATACGGTAACCCAGAAATTGCTCGCCGTCTGTCGTGAACAGGGGATAAATGTGTACGTCTGGACCGTGGATGAAGAAGATGAAATGCGGAAATTTATTTCCTGGGGAGTGGACGGCATTTATTCAAACAGACCGGGAATATTGAAAAATCTGATCGGGCGGCTGGAAACAGCGTCTGAAGGATAGACCCCATGGAGGATCAATAAAAAACCGCCATGCCTCTTGCGGTGCACGATCATCATGCAATTAAACGATCAGCTCTTTGACCTCATCATCATAGGCGGCGGTATCACCGGCGCAGGCGTTGCGCGCGACGCTTCGCTCCGGGGTTTGACCTGTCTTTTGCTCGAAAAGGGTGATTTCGCTTCAGGTGTTACGTCGAAATCGACCCGCCTGATCCACGGCGGTCTTCGATACCTCGCAAACTTTGAGATAGACCTCGTAGCGGAATCGTTGCGGGAACGGGCCATCCTTCGTCGGCAGGCGCCGTATCTCATTCACCCCATGCCGATCCTGATTCCCATTTACCAGGGAGACCCCCACGGAAGGGCGGTGATTTCCCTCGGGATCCATCTGTACGATCTTCTCTCCCGCGACAGCGATGTCCCTCATTACTTCACGTCCAACAGGGAAAAAACGCTCGGGTTCGAACCGCGGCTGAAACAGGAGGGGCTTGCGGGCAGCGCTTTATTTTACGATCATCAGATACTGATGCCGGAACGACTGGTGATCGAGAATGTAGTCTCTGCGAGAAATGCCGGGGCTCAGCTCTTGAATTACATCCGGGCCGAAAAGATCGAATCAACGGATAACGGCGTCATCGTTACCGCCAGGGACGCCCTCTCAGGAACAATTCATCACTATCGCTCAAAAGTCCTGATCAACGCGGCTGGGCCTTGGATCGATGCGGTAAGACAGGCGGGAGACATCAATCGCCGGAAGATCATCCACCCCACGAAAGGCATCCACATCGTGATGCCGAAGCTCACCGACCAGGCGTTGTTTGTGACGTCACGGGACGGACGGATGTTCTTCATAATCCCCCTTGGCGCCTATTCCCTCATCGGGACAACGGACACGAAGTATGAGGGTGATCTGGACGACGTTCATGCCGACGAACAGGATGTCGATTATCTGATCACCGAAAGCAAACGCGTCTTGCCTCGATTGAACATCAAGCGCGAGGCGATTCTGTATACTTACGCAGGCATCAGACCGTTGGCGTTCTCAGGCGCGAGCGAGTCAAAAATATCCCGCAAGCACCGGATCGTCAAAGAAGGCCGGTCCGGGAAAATCATCACCATCGCCGGCGGTAAACTCACGACATATAGGAATATGGCCAAAGACGTCGTTGATGCGGCATGTAATGCCCTGGGCAGCAAGGCGCAATGTGTTACTGACCGGCTCCCTCTGGCAGGCAGCCTGCCCATGGATTATGACTCCTATATACAGGGGGCGGTGCCGGAGTTGTCATCCCGTCATCGTGCTTCACCCGAGCTTGTCCGCCATTTGATCGGTTTCTATGGCTCCCGGACCGGACAGGTGCTCGATCTCATGAAAACCGATGACTCCTTGGCGGAGGCCATCTCGCAGGAAAGCCATGACATTTATGCTCAAGTAATTTACAGTGTCAGAGAAGAGGGCGCCAGAACGCTTTCCGACGTCATTCTTCGCAGAATGCATATCGGCATGACCGCCTCGCGGGGTGCCGCACAGGCCGAGAAGATTGCCGAAATAGCCGGCAGGGAGCTCGGATGGGGCGACGACGAAAGACATCATCGGATAGCGGAGTTTAAAAAGACGCTAGCCAAAGAAAAAGCGTGCCTGCATTCCTAAAGAGGACCCATAGACAACTTTCGCTGCTTTAAGGAGGACCCATGGTAAACTGGGCGCACGTCCATCTTATGATCAATCACGTTCCGGTCATCGGCGTTGTCGGCGCAATTCTTCTCTTCCTCTATGCTCTCATCAGAAAGAGCGAGGAAGTGCAGATTGTCAGTCTTGGTGTCTTCGTACTTATAGCGCTTGCGACGGTTCCTGTTTTTTTCACCGGTGAAGCCGCGGAAGACGTAGTGAAGAAACTTCCCGGCGTTACAGAGACCTATATCGGAAGGCATGAGGAATTTGCCGAGTATTCAATCACACTGATGGAGATTCTCGGTGCGGCAAGCCTTGCCGGTCTCTTTTATATCCGCAGGTCGGGTATTCTCCCTAAATGGCTTCTTGCAGCTGTTCTGGTGTTATCGCTATTGACCGCCGCAGTCATCGGGTTTACAGCAAACCTTGGCGGACAGATCCGCCACACGGAGATCCGAGATGGGGTTGACGCCGGGCCCGCGGTCATGCCGGGAAAGTAGTTTTTTCACTTTTTTACTAACGGAGAGGGAACGGAACACAGCAGGATGCGGCTTCTGGAGCGCTCATTGAAATTCAGCATCGGGAGAAAGCAAAGAGAGGTCAGAAGAGAGGACAAACGTCGGTAACCCAGCGCCTTACCGCGCGGATTCTGCCCTGTGGCTTCTGACCCCCTAGTAGAATGTTATTTCGGTGTAACTTTCAACTCAAGCGCATTGGCAGTCGAGCTGACTACTTCCACGGCAAAGGTCCCGAAATCCTTCAACACAAGCTCGTCGGAAAGCGTCTGGGCGCTGTTTTTAGAGTCCACTGATATTTTCGCCGTGGTCCCGTTGAAACTTCGCTCGTGCAAATCCTTGATGCCCCGCACCTGGTTCATGAGCACGTCCTTGAACTTGACGAACTGGGTTTTGTTCAGCCCCGAGATCGTGATGTTGACCGACCGTGTGCTGCCTGCCTCCTTTGAGTAGACAGCCAGTATTTTCTCCACCATCTGGTCTGCTGCAGACGAGGCGGCTTTTTTGAGCGCTTCGATTCCTGCGGTTTCCGGCGTAATGTGCACGGCCGCTGCATGGGTCGTGACTGCCGCTATGACCTGGCCGGTATCGGTGCGGATCGCCTTGGCGGAAAGGTCGGCCTGAACCGACTTCATGCCGCCGCCGATGTCGCCGTACAGCTTGGCAAGGGCCTTGCCGGTTATTACGACCTCGGCGTCCACCTCGCTGCCGAGCGTTTTCGCCTGGGTGGCAGTCAGGTCCTGGACCTTGTATGCAGACGTCACTTTGAACTCTTTTGATGCCGCTGCATGGTCGATGAATTCAAAGCCCTTTTGATTAAAAACATCGATAAAGGTGTTCTCCACGACGCCCATATCAGTCTGCTCCCCCTGATATCCCCACCACCAGGCATACCATTCATGCCCGATGTTCTGCTCCGCGATCAAGATGATGGTCCGCGGCTTGTGCATCTGGCCGAGCAATATCCCGATGCCTGAAAGGTCGTCGGTCAATTGTCCCAGGGAGACTTCGGCATTGATCCTGACGCGCAGCAGCCCGCTGTCCTCCGACTCGCCTGCGACGGTGTATCGTTTGATGTAACCCTTGGTCTGGGAAAGAATCTTATCACTGATAAGCTGGTAGTTTTCCACCTGGGTCTGCGAGTCGATCAGGATGCCGACGGCCTGTTCAACGGCCCGCTTCTGCGCATCTTCTATCGCCGCATCCCGGGCGATATCGCGTGCATTGCCCTGGATGGCCGCCACACCCTCGGCGGTGACCATTTTGGAGTCCTGTGCCCAGGTTGAAACGGCCGAAGCCACCACGAAAAACAGTGCCATACTGAACATGCTTAGGGAACGAACCATGTTTCCACCTCCGTAAAGAGTGTAAGAACGATGGAGAAATAATACCAGAGGTCGAGTAGTTGGTCAACTTGAAACAGGGGGCGATGGGAAAACGGGAGCGGCCGGTGCTTTTCCCGCAAGGCCGGGACCTTTGCAGCAAGCGGGCAGGCGATCGCTGCGGGATAATATTTCTGGATATTTTGACGGAGAGATGATAGAATTTGAAACACTATAAAGAGGCCATGAGGAGGACGTGCAGAGTGCCGAAGTTGTCCGTGAATATCGACCACATAGCAACCATACGCCAGGCGAGAAAAGGAACTGAGCCTGATCCGGTCGCCGCTGCCGTGCTTGCTGAAATGGCCGGCGCCCACGGCATTATAGCCCACCTGCGGGAAGATCGCAGGCATGTACAGGACCGTGACCTGCGTCTGCTTCGTGAGATCGTGCAGACGAAGTTGAACATGGAGATGGCGGCAACAGAAGAGATGCAGCGGATCGCCCTCGAAGTTAAACCGAATTTCTCCACGCTGGTGCCGGAAAAACGCGAAGAGCTGACGACCGAAGGGGGCCTCGAGGTCGCGTCGCGTGTTGATTTCATGAAATTTTTTATCAATCGGCTGCAGCAAGGGGGGATCATCGTCAGCCTCTTCGTCGATCCTGATGAAAAACAGATCGCTGCTTCTAAAAAAGCCGGCGCCGATTGGGTGGAGATCCACACCGGGAGCTATGCCAATGCACAGACCGAGAAAGACAGGGACCGGGAGCTCGTAAAAATCGCGGAGGCCGCAAAACTTGCCGCGGGTCTGGGGCTCCGTATCGGCGCGGGGCACGGTCTGAACTACTCAAACGTCGGGAGAGTAGCACGCATCCCGGAGGTGTCGGAGTTGAACATCGGCCACAGCATTATCTCGCGGGCCGCGCTCGTGGGCATGGACCGTGCGGTCAGGGAAATGAATGACCTGATTGCAGCATAGGATGGGTCATTATTCATGATGAACGGGGGCAGGGAACGGATATGATCATCGGCATTGGCGTCGATCTCGTCAAGATCGACCGGATCGATAAGGCGGGGAAGAACCATGAGGGATTTCTGGAACGCTTGTTCACGGACCATGAGCGCGAGTACTGCTCACGTCAAAAGTTTCCTGCGCAGCATTATGCGGCGCGGTTTGCCGCGAAAGAGGCCGTGCTCAAGGCCATCGGCACCGGCTGGAGCGCCGGCATCAAATGGACGGACATGGAAGTGCTTCACGGCGAAGGAGGAGGGCCGATTGTGAACCTCTCCGGCAGGGTCAAGGACCTTGTCGATCTCAAGGGTGTAAAACAGGTGCTGTTGAGCTACTCCCACGACGAGGGATACGCCGTGGCGCAAGTCGTATTGGTGGGACAACCGCTGGCTGGCAGCGGCGAACGTGTTTAGCCCGGACAAGTAAGGTCATGAAAATCGCAACGGCACAACAAATAAAAAACATCGACCGAAGGGCCATCCGCGAATTCGGCATTCCCGGTTTGGTCCTGATGGAGAATGCCGCCTCGGCCGTTATGGCTGAGATGGAAAAATTCTTTGACGGCCTGGCCGGCGTCCGGGTCGGCATCATCTGCGGCAAGGGGAACAACGGCGGCGATGGGCTTGCTCTTGCGCGAAGACTCAGCATACGCGGAGTGCCGGTGCGCGTTGCACTGCTTGCCTCGTTTTCTGCCGTATCCGGTGAAGCAAAGGTCAACCTTGCCATTCTCCGGAAGATGGATATAGAAATTCTTCAAAATGCTACGGCCAAATCTCTCGGCGAGGTCGTTTCCTGGTCCGACATCGTTGTTGACGCCATGCTGGGCGTGGGGCTATCGTCGCCGCTCAAAGGCCTGTACGCTCAGGCCGTGGATGTGATCAACGCGTCAGGCAGGCCGGTCGTCGCAATCGATATCCCGACGGGTATTGATGCCGACTCCGGCGCTGTCAGGGGAACGGCAATCAAGGCCGATCTTACCGTGACGATGGCGCTTCTGAAGCGAGGGATCGTCCTCTATCCCGGCGCCGGTTTTGCGGGGACGGTACGGGTTGCCGATATCGGCATTCCTTCGGAAGTCATCGAGAAAGAGAATATCAGCGTCCGCTTGTTGAATAAAGGCTCGCTTCCGGACATGCCGGGACGCAGAGAACCGGCCGCTCATAAAGGTGATTATGGACATCTCCTGGTTGTAGCGGGCTCGCCGGGCAAGGTTGGCGCTGCAGTTATGACTGCAAAAAGCGCCCTCAGGACAGGAGCAGGGCTCGTGAGCGTGGCAGCGCCGAACAGCCTTGTACCGATCATTCAGCAGCAGGTGTTCGAAGCCATGTGTATCCCATCGGCGGAAAGCATCGACGGCACGATCGGGATCGGGGCCGAGAATGAACTGCTCAAGGCAGCCGCAAAGATGAATGCCTGTGCGATCGGCCCCGGTCTTTCGACGCATTATGAAACGGTCCGGATGGTGAGAAGTCTGCTTCAGCAGATCACGGTTCCCGTGGTTATCGATGCCGATGGTTTGAATGCACTGGCGGGGTCGCCGGACGTGCTTAAAAAGATCAGAAGCCCTGTCGTCGTAACTCCTCACCCCGGCGAGCTGGCCAGACTGTTGGGGGTATCGACGTCGGAGGTGCAGCAGAACAGGATCGGTATTGCGACAGCCTTTGCCGTGAAGTACAACGTGACGCTCGTGCTGAAGGGCGCCCGCACCGTGATCGCGAATCCCGATGGTCTGGTATACATCAACACAACCGGAAATCCCGGCATGGCGACCGGCGGCACCGGAGACGCGCTGACAGGAATGATCGGCAGTTTCCTGGCCCAAGGCCATGCATCTTGTCAAGCCGCATGTCTTGCTGTGTATCTGCACGGCCTTGCAGGGGATCGTGCGTCAAAGGAAAAAGGCGAAGCAGGGATGATTGCCGGAGATTTGATCGAGAAAATACCGGAAGCGATAAAAGACACAACAGAATAACCACGAAGAACCGGCGGTTCGCAAGTCTTGACACTCGATATCTAAGAATTTATCCGCCGGATTGATATGCCGGTTTTCAGTTTGCGGCTTTAATTTTTACCCAGTTCCTCCGTCGTTAAAACTATTTTCTTCTGAGAGGTCCTCATGCTTACCGCGAAAGACATTATGACCAAAAAGGTAATAACCGTGACACCCGACACTTCGATCGAAAAGCTGGCTTCCCTGCTCGTCAAGAGCGAAATAAGCGGCGTACCGGTGGTTGACGATTCCGGAGCCCTGTACGGCATGATTACCGAGAACGACCTCATTTCTCAGAATAAGCGGCTTCATATCCCGACGGTGGTGAGCTTTCTCGATGCCGCCATCTATCTCGAAAGCTCGAAGAAGTTCGAGCAGGAAGTAAAGCGGTTGACGGCCACGAAGGTCGGGGAGATCTGCAACCGCAAGGTCGTTACGATAACGGAAGACACTTCAGTCGTGGATATTGCCACGATCATGACCGAAAAGAACGTTCATCTGCTCCCGGTCGTCAAAAACGGCAAAGTCACGGGCATCGTGGGAAAACGCGACATGGTCAAGGCAGTTGCACGGCAGGCCGAATAGTGTTCAGTGTAATCACTGCAAACCAGGAGCAAACCTGGCAGATCGGGGAAATGCTGGGTGCACGCCTTGATGCCGGCGACTCCGTTTGCCTCTATGGGGACCTGGGGGCCGGTAAAACGAGCTTTTCCTACGGCATTGCGATGGGGCTGGAGGTTGAGGAACAGTATATCACGAGCCCGACGTTTACCTTCGTGAATGAGTACCACGGCAGGGTGCCGTTTTACCACATTGACCTGTACCGCCTGACAGATCCTGATGAACTCGAAAATATCGGCTTCGAAGAGTACCTTGATTCCGACGGGGTAACGGTGATTGAATGGGCGGAACGGGCCGAGGACGAGCTTCCGGCAGAGTGTTTAAGCGTCTATCTGTCCTATGTGAATGATCACAGCCGGGAGATCGGCTTCCTTGCAGAAGGGGAGCGGTATCAGAAACTGTTAGATGAGCTGAGCAATGAGCTCAAGGCGGAAAAACCTGATTCCGTGAAACTCAAAGGGTAACGATCGATGCATGCTGCCTAAAGGGCGATCAAACCCGGCGAGCAGCGGCACTCCTGACTAAGGCCGGCGAATTACGAATGAAAAGGATAGGCATCATAGCAAAGGATATTCCTGCCGCGCTCAAAGCTGCGCGAAAGCTGATAGTTTGGCTCGAATCGCGGGGCAAGAAAGTATATATAGACAACGAAACTGCGGCGTCTCTGAAAAAGCAAGGTCATGACCGTGCCGAGCTCCCCGCTCTTGTCGAGCTGTTGATCGTGCTCGGCGGCGACGGCACGCTCCTGTCCGCGGCACGGCATGTGGCAGACGCTCATACGAACGTGCCTATTTTCGGGGTCAACCTGGGGAGCCTCGGTTTCATGGCGGAAGTCTCTCATGATGAGCTCTACCATAATCTCGAAAAAGCCATGGCCGGCAAGCTTGAAACAGAGGACCGGATGATGCTTGCCACGAGCGTCATCCGGGGCGGAAGGCGCATAGCGCGGTACCGCGTGCTGAACGACGCCGTGATCAATAAAGGCGCGCTCGCACGCATGATGCAGCTGAAGATCACCGTCAGCGACGGGTACCTGACAACGCTCCGGGCGGACGGTCTCATTGTCGCGACACCGACGGGATCCACTGCTTATTCACTTTCCGCTGGCGGGCCCATCATCCATCCCACGATCCACTGCTTCGTCGTGACGCCCATTTGCCCCCACACGCTCTCGAACCGGCCCATTGCCCTGCCTGATACGGTCGTGGTCAGCGTCTGCCTGACTTCCCAGAGCGAAGACGTGTCCCTCACGCTGGACGGCCAGATCAGCTTTCCACTCATGACGAACGATATTGTCGAGATCAAACGGTCCCGGTTCAAGATGAGGCTTGTTAAGCATCCCGTAAAGAGTTACTACGAGATCCTCAGGACAAAGCTTAAGTGGGGGAATTGATTCCAGGGTCGTAGTGTATGATCAGGTATGTATCTCATGGATGAAAATCAAAAAGAGCTTCTGAACATTGTAACGCAGGTGAGAGGGCATCTCGAATATCAGAGAGCTCTTGGTGTGAAGGCGATTGCAGTAACGACACTACAACGAGGCCTTACACATGAGGCCGCAGCGAAGGTTGAACTCATGCCACCCCCGTCAGGGCATACCGAGGCCGGTGGTTCAGTAAAGCCAGTCCCTTCTGTCGAGACGGGGGGCGGGGGAAACATCGTAAACGTTCAACCCTCTCTGGCTTCGATACGTGCGGAACTGGGCGAATGCACCCGGTGCAAGCTTTCTCAGTGCAGAAAGACCATCGTTTTTGGCGAGGGCAACGAAGGGGCCGTACTCGTTTTCGTCGGAGAAGGTCCTGGGTATGAGGAAGACCAGCAGGGAAAGCCCTTTGTCGGGGAAGCTGGACAATTACTGACCGACATCATCGTCAAGGGGATGAAGCTTAAACGGGAAGACGTGTACATCTGCAACGTTGTAAAATGTCGTCCGCCGGAGAATCGTACGCCCGAGCCGGACGAAATAACTTCTTGTGAAGCGTTCGTCCGGGAGCAAATTCAGGCGATCAAGCCAAAGGTGATCGTTACGTTGGGAAACGTCCCTACCCATACGCTTCTTAAAACAAAGGAAGGGATCACGAAGCTTCGCGGCAAGTGGCGGGAATTCGACGGAATACCGCTTATGCCGACCTTTCACCCGGCCTATCTGCTCAGGAACCCGAAGGACAAGGGACTCGTCTGGGAAGACATCCGGAAAGTCATGGCAAAGCTGGGAATGAACGTGAAAGGATAATGCTCAGATACGCAGAAGGTCGAAATCAGACTGAAACAACGAAAGCTCGCCCCCTGGACCGTCGTCCGAACTTCGTCTTCTGTCCTCTGTTTTAACTATGTCCTATGTCCGACTTAACACCCCTCATGAAACAGTATCGTGAGATCAAGCGCCAGCACCTCGACGCGATCCTGCTCTTCCGTATGGGCGATTTCTACGAGATGTTCGATCAGGACGCGGTGACCGCATCGAAGGTGCTTGAAATCACGCTGACGGCGCGGAACAAGTCCAAAGGCATCGAAACACCGCTCTGCGGTTTTCCCCATCACGCGGCAGATGGCTATATCGCCAAACTTATCCGCCGCGGGTTCAAAGTCGCCGTCTGCGAACAGGTGGAAGATCCCAAGCTCGCAAAGGGGCTCGTAAAACGTGAAGTGATCCGGGTGGTCACGCCGGGAACGGTGCTGGACTCGAACCTGCTCGAAGCAAAAGACAACAACTACCTTGCGACCCTCTATCCTGCGAAAGAGGGTTTCGGCCTTTCCTTTCTCGACATTTCCACCGGTGAATTTTCCATGGCTGAAGTCCAGGGCATGGATAATTTTGCCGAACTTGATACCCTGCTTGCACGGTTTACCCCCCGGGAGATCGTCCTGCCGAAAGGATATCAATCGTCCAACGGCCTCTCAGCAGTGCTTCGCCAATATACGCAGGCGATCAATGCCTATGATGACTGGAACTTCGATCGGCAAACGGCCATGCGTACGCTGCTCGACCATTTCAAGACCGCATCGCTCGAAGGTTTCGGCTGCAACGGCATGAAGGCCGGCATATCAGCCGCCGGTGCTGCGCTTCGGTATATCGAGGAAACGCAGAAGACAGCCCTTACAAACATCCGGACGATCCGTCCGTTCCTGGTCCGTGAGCACCTGGTCCTCGATGCCGCATGCCAGCGCAATCTGGAATTGGCGAAAAACATTTACGACAACTCGAACAGAGGAACGCTTCTCGCCGTACTTGATTTCACCGTCACCTCCATGGGAGGCAGAAAACTGCGCGAATGGCTTTTAAATCCCCTCATGGACGCGCGGGAAATCGAGCGTCGCCTCGATGTTGTTGCCGAATTCAAGGACAGCCATCAGCTTCGCTCCGATCTCAGGGCGTCTCTGGGCGCAGTGTATGATCTGGAGCGTCTTATCAGCCGTGTCTCGCTCAGTGCCGCAAATGCACGCGATCTGATCGCGCTCAAACAGTCTTTTTTGGCGATGCCGGGCATCAAAGAATTGCTTGCGCGGTGCTCAGCCCGGCTTACCTCCGATATGGCAGAGGGATGGGACGATCTCAAGGACATGTGCCGGCTTATCGATACGGCAATATACGACGACCCTCCCTATACGCTTCGGGAAGGCAAACTGATCAAAAAAGGGTTCAACGCGGAGCTCGACGATTTGCGGTCCATCAGTTCCGAAGGCAAAGGCTGGATCGCGGGTATCGAGCAGCGGGAGCGCGAACGCACGGGCATTGGTTCGCTCAAAGTGAGCTATAACAGGGTCTTCGGTTATTATATCGAGATCACGAAGGCGAACCTGGCGAACGTTCCGCAGGATTTTATCCGCAAGCAGACGCTCACGAACGCAGAACGCTTCATAACTCCCGAACTGAAACAATATGAGGAAAAAGTACTCGGCGCCGAGGAAAAGATCCTCGACTTGGAATACCGGCTCTTTCAGGAGGTCCGCGAAACGGTTTCCCGCCAGACCGTCCGTATTCAGGACATGGCGCGGAGGCTTGCTGTTCTGGACAGCCTCCTTTCCCTTGCTGAAGTTGCGGCCAAGAACGCGTATGCCCGGCCTTCGATCCACGATGACGACCGGCTCAGGATCGTCGAAGGAAGGCACCCGGTCATCGAGCAGCTCTCTGCCGAAGAACGTTTCATCCCGAATGACACGGTGCTTGACTGCGAGGAAAATCAGCTCCTCATCATTACGGGTCCGAACATGGCGGGCAAATCCACCTACATGCGCCAGGTGGCAGTGATCACCCTCATGGCGCAGATGGGAAGTTTTGTGCCGGCGCGGGAAGCGCAGATAGGTCTTGTGGACCGGATATTCACCCGCGTCGGCGCATCGGATTTCATCACCCGCGGTCAAAGCACCTTCATGGTCGAAATGAACGAGACGGCAAATATCCTGAACAACGCAACGGACCGGAGCCTCATCATCCTCGACGAGATCGGCAGGGGCACGAGCACCTTCGACGGGATCAGCATCGCCTGGGCCGTGGCGGAATATATCCATACGCGGCTCAGGGCACGGACGTTGTTCGCGACCCACTACCATGAGCTCACCGAACTGGCACTGACCATGGACCGTGTGAAGAACTATACGGTTGCCATCAGGGAATGGAACGACCAGATCATCTTCCTGCGCAAGGTGATCGAAGGCGGAGCTGACAAATCCTACGGCATTCAGGTGGCCCGTCTCGCCGGTCTGCCGCAGGCCGTCATCACCCGCGCCAAGGAGGTGCTTGCGAACCTCGAAAAAGCGGAATTCAACGAGATGGGAGAACCCGTCGCCGCGTCAAAAATCGGAAACCGGGAAGGGGGTGTGTGGGGGGCTATCGCCGGAAAAGCTACTGCTGATGCCGAGCCCGAACTTGGACTTTTTGCGAGCGAGGCAGGCCTGCTATATAAGGAGCTTCAGGACCTGAACCTCGACACCATGACGCCTCTCGAGGCCATGAACAAACTGCACGAGATCAAGAAAAAAGTGAGCGGCGCCTGACCATGCCTGACTTGCAAGAAAAGAAAATATACCGGGCATTTTTCCTGCCCATGAGTCTTTTGATATCGAAGATCTTTACAAGAAGATCAGGCGGAATACGCTCTTTATTGCTGGCGCACTTCTCTGTTGACACTTTGCCCTTCTTTCTGGTACTATCGTGTCATCATTTACTCGAAAGGAGCAGTATCGTCAATGCAGGTTATATTACGCGAAGATATCGACAAATTGGGGAAAATAGGCGACCTTATCAAAGTTGCCGACGGTTATGCACGGAATTTTCTTGTCCCGAACAAAAAGGCCATAGAGGCCACGCCAAAAAATCTTCATGCGATGGAGCATGCGAAAAAGATGGTGTCCGACCGCATTCGCAAGCTGAAGAAGGAAGCGGCCGTAGAAGCCGACCGGATCAAGGGGATTACGGTAACGATTAAGGCCAAGGTCGGAGAAGAGGGTAAACTCTTCGGTTCCGTTACATCCATGGACATTGCTGACGCGGTAAAAGCACAGGGTGTCGAGCTTGACAAACGCAGGATCGTACTTGACGAACCCATCAAACGACTGGGCGAGTACACCATTGCGGTGAAACTGCATGCAGACGTTCAGGCTGACATCAAGGTTACGGTGGTTGCCGAAGACTAACAGCGGGCCGATTCCTTGAATCTTTTTTTTACTAAGAACTGCAATATAGATAGGCTGGTGCATGCACCAGCCTTCGTTTTTATTCCATTAAAGAAAACCTAGACTCCTGTCGGCCGTGTTCCTCATTCTTTGGCGATGACGGTATTAAGCCGGCATATTTAATCACTCTACAGTGTTATGCTCTCAGGGAGCATTTTTTTACAAGGAAGTTTGAGGTAGAACCATGTCCGTTCAGACCGAAGTTTCCCTTCAAAAACTTCCCCCCCAGAACATCGAAGCCGAACAGATGGTCCTCGGCGCCGTCCTGATCGAGAACGATTCCATCAATAAAATCATTGAAACGCTGTCTCCCGATGATTTTTACAAGGACACGCACCGCAGGATCTATTCCGTCATGCTCGACATGTTCGAGACCGGCGAGGCCATCGACCTCGTGACGTTGACGGACGCGCTCCGCGGCAAGGTCGGTCTTGAGTCCGTGGGAGGGGCATCGTACCTCGCACAACTCGTTAGTCTTGTCCCGACGGCTGCGAACATCAAAAATCACGCCCGGATCGTGCGAGAAAAATCGGTCCTGCGCCAGCTTATCCACTCATCGACCGACATCATCACCCAGAGCTATGATGACACACGGTCCGTCAACAGTATCGATGAACTGCTCGACCGGGCCGAGGAATCGATCTTTAAAATATCGCAGCAGAAGATGCGTGATTCTTTTGTCGCGCTGAAGGACATCGTCAAGAGCAGCTTCGAGACCATTGAGCGGCTTTACGAACGCAAGGAAATGGTCACCGGCCTTCCAACGGGTTTTCTCGACCTCGATAAGATGACCTCGGGACTTCAGCCGAGCGACCTCATCATTATTGCCGGGAGACCGTCCATGGGCAAGACGGCGTTTGCGTTAAACATCGCGGCCCACGCTGCAATGGACCACCACAAATCCGTTGCAGTCTTCAGCCTGGAAATGTCCAAGGAACAGCTCGTTCTCCGCATGCTCTGCTCCGAGGCGCGCGTGGACGCCCACAAGCTGCGCTCGGGCTTCCTCTCCGAATCGGACTGGCCGAAGCTGACCATGGCCGCGGGTCGTCTGTCCGAAGCGCCGATCTTCATCGACGATACGGCCGCTATCTCGGTGCTTGAAATGCGGGCTAAGGCAAGACGTCTTCAGGCTGATCATGGACTCGATCTTATCATTGTCGATTACCTGCAACTCATGCGGGGCCGCAGCGATTCGGACAATCGCGAGCAGGAAATATCCAACATCTCCCGTTCGCTGAAGGCCCTTGCAAAGGAACTTAAAGTCCCGGTAATAGCGCTCTCCCAGCTCAACCGCGCTGTGGAAACCCGGGGCAAGGACAAGCGGCCTATGCTCGCCGATCTCCGTGAGTCCGGCGCGATCGAGCAGGACGCCGACGTGATTATGTTCATTTACCGCGATGAGGTCTACAATAAGTGCGAATGCCCCCCGGACGGCGAATGTCTCTGCACGAGGCGTGGTGTCGCCGAGGCGATCATCGGAAAACAGAGAAACGGCCCTATCGGCATCGTGAATTTGACCTTCATGCATAAATACACGCGCTTTGAAAACTCGGAAAAACGGAGTTATTAGCGCTTGCACTGCCGGCATTCGGACATTATCAAGCGCTATGCCGTCAGAAAAAATTACGATACTTAACCAGGGAGGTTAACCGTGGCTTCGGATAAAGCGATCATTGCTGAAAAGGTGCAAAAATTTCTCGGCAAATCGGATTGGAAGTCGGCCATTGCGGAGATGGAGAAGCTCTTTGCCATTGACCAGGACCCCATCATCCGGGTGCGGATCGGCGATGCGCACCAAAAGCTGAACCAGAAGGCCGATGCGGTGAAGGAATACATCAGGGCCGCAGACCTGTACGCCGAGCAGGGGTTTGTGGTCAAGGCCCTGGCACAGTACAAACTGGCACTCCGTCATGATCCGGCGAACAAACAGGCGCAGGCCCAGATGGAACTGCTCCATTCCAACAAAACGGTCTCCGAACTCAAGCTCGAACCAATCGAAGACGGAGCGGAGGTTTCGACGCGGAGCGTTATTCCGCTTTTCTCCGATTTTACCCAGGACGAATTCAACGAATTCACGAAACGGATGATCATCCACACGCTGCCGCCCGGCAAGCCCATCATAAAGGAAGGCGATACCGGCAGCTCGGTCTTCATTCTGACCCGGGGCGCCGTTCGCGTGTACGCCACCGTCACCGGAAAGAAAGTGGAGCTCGCCACGCTCCAGCCCAGCGATTTTTTCGGTGAAATAGCTTTTCTTACCGGCATGCCGAGAACGGCTACGGTTGAAACAACCGAGGAGTCCGACGTGCTCGAGGTCGCCGAAGAGGACCTGAACGAGATGATCGGCAAGAGCCCCCGGATCCGGGAAGTTTTGCACAATTACCATGAGAAGAGGGCCAAGAGCACCCTGGAAAAAGTACGAGAGGCGATTTAACACCGGGAACACCCCGATTTCACTGATCGAGAACGGAGACCCGCCCAAATGGCATCCGAAAAAGCTCAGCTGATCGATACAATCCAAAAAAATATCGGCAAATCCAACTGGAAGGCCGCTATTGCCGATATGGAAAAGCTGTTCGATCTTGAGCCTGACCCCATCATCCGGGTCAGGATCGGAGATGCCTATCAGAAGCTGAACCAAGTCCTCGATGCCGTGCGTGAATATGTCTATGCCGCAGACCTCTATGCAATCAAAGGCGTGATCGTCAAGGCGCTGGCCCAGTATAAGCTTGCTCTCCGGCTGGACCCGAAAAACAAACAAGCGCAGGACAAGATGTCGTCGCTGCATTCCAATAAGGCAATGACGGATAAGAAGGGGCCGGTTGAGGAAGGCCAGAAGCCCGTCCGCAGCGTCATTCCGCTGTTCGCCGGATTGACCCAGGAGGAATTCGAGGATTTTACGAAAATGATGGTTGTTCACACCTTGCAGCCGGGACAGGTCATCGTGAAGCAGGGCGACACGGGCAAGTCCGTCTACGTCATTGCGAGCGGCACCGTCAAAGTCCATGCCATTGGGCCGAACGGTGACCGGCTGGACCTGGCCGTGCTCTACCCCAATGAGTTCTTCGGTGAAATGTCCTTTCTGACCGGCAAAGCGAGGACCGCTACCGTTGAAACAGCGGAAGAGGCCGTCATTCTTGAAGTGACCGAAGACCAACTCGGCGATTTGATCAACCGCAGACCGCGGGTCCTCCAGGTGCTGCAGCAATACTCCGACGCCCGCGAAAAAGGGACCAGCCAGAAGATACAGTCAACGCAAAAAGCGGCAGAGCAGCCGCCTTTGACGGCCACTGAAACGGCCGCCGCGCCGCAAAAAACACCGGGAGTGACCGCACAGGCCGGTCCCGAGAAGGCCCCGCCTGCGCAGAAGTCCCCCTCTCCGGCAACACCGGGCACGGCCCAGCCGGCATACAAAGGGCCTGCCATCAGTCCCGCGGACAAACCGAAACTGATCGATGCGATCCAGAAATACGTGACTAAATCCGACTGGAAGGCAGTCATCACGGAGATGGAAAAACTGTATACCATCGATCCCGATCCGATCATCCGCGTCCGTATCGGCGATGCATACCAAAAACTGAACCAGAAGCCCAATGCCGTTCGGGAATATATGAACGCGGCAGACCTTTACGCGGATAAAGGCGCAGTTGTCAAAGCTCTTGCGCAGTACAAACTGGCTTTGCGGCTCGACCCGGGCAACAAAGAGGCGGAAGAGCGGATCGAGGCGCTCCATTCGAACAGGGCGGTGAAGGAAAACCGTGTGGAGCCCATTGAAAAGGAAACGGCGGAGAAGGAAGCTCCGAAACGCGCGAGCAGCGTGATCCCGCTGTTTGCTGGCTTCTCACAGGAAGAATTCAACGACTTCACGAAGGTGATGAACGTCCATCCGCTCCCGGGAGGAGTGCCGATCGTCGAACAGAACGACCAGGGCAAATCGGTCTATTTGATTGCAAGCGGGTCCGTCAACGTATTCACGACGCTGCTCTCCGGAGAACGAGTGGACCTGGCCGTGCTCAGGTCGGGAGATTTTTTCGGAGAGATATCCTTTTTGACCGGAAAACCCCGAACGGCCACGGTCGAGACGGCAGAGGACGCGGTTATTCTTGAAATAACGGAGGACAAACTCCGTGAGATCACTTCCCAAAGGCCGCATATCCTGAGCGTGCTTCAACAGTTCTCTGACATGCGATCAAAGGGCACGACCGAAAAAATTCTCGGTTCGAACAAGTAAACCATTCGGCACGGCGATACTATGAGGTCTCCATGCTTCGTTCCCCGGCAGTAGCAGGACACTTCTACAAGGCTTCACCTGATGCCCTTAGGAAACAGGTCGAAGGTTTCATCATCTCCGGAGCAACAAGAAGAAAGGCCGTTGGCATCGTCGCGCCGCACGCCGGATTGATCTATTCAGGGTCAGTTGCAGGCGCGGTGTACTCATCTGTCGAAATCCCCGACACCCTGGTCCTTATCGGTCCTAACCATACCGGCCTCGGCGCCGCTGTTTCCCTCATGGCCAAAGGCAGCTGGGAAACGCCGCTCGGCATTGTGCAAATCGACGAAGTTCTGGCCGCATCAATTCTTGCCCATTCCCGGCGCGTTCAGGATGACTCGCTTGCCCATGTCCGGGAACATTCCCTCGAAGTCCAACTGCCGTTCATCCAGTATTTCAAAGAGAAGTTCGAGATCGTCCCGATCCAGATGCTCGATACCAGGCTCGAAACCTGTGTCGAAGTGGGCAGAGCAGTAGCTGAGGCGGTAAAAGAAAGAGAGGGAGCAGGGGTCGGGGACCAGGGCGACAAAAAGAATAAACAGGAAGTTCTTATTGTCGCAAGCTCCGATATGAGCCATTACGAGCAGGCTGCCCGGGCAAAGGAAAAAGATTTTAAAGCCATTCAATGCATACTTGATCTTGACCCCGAGTGTCTCTATCACGCAATCAGAGATTACGATATCACGATGTGCGGTTATGGTCCTGCAGTGGCAATGCTCACGGCCGCAAAAATTCTTGGAGCGTCAAAAGCGGAACTGATCAAGTACTCCAACTCCGGAGAAACCAGCGGGGATTACGAGAAAGTCGTGGGGTATGCAGGGATCGTAGTTATGTAACGGATTACATACCTGGGAATGTTATGCGAATTAAATTCATGACCGTGTATGTGAAAAATGCCGTAAATCAGCATATTTACGGTGGCCTCAATATTGCATTATAGTTGGCATGATTGAAAGCGCCCGCCTTGTCATATCAAAGGAGACCGCCTGAGGCGTTGCATTTGGCCTCTTCGACTACACGCAATTACTTGCTTTTAACTGAAATGAAGAAATATCGGAGGACGCATTATTAGAAAGGCAGAACGATGGCTGTGAAAAGAAATCAAAAAGCGATGGACCAAGACGGGTTTACGTTAATAGAATTGCTTGTAGCCATAGTGCTTATTACAATCGGTTTATCCGCTGCCGCCGCCATGCAGGCAGTTGCCTTGAACTCAAATTCTGTGGCAAACAGGGTCTCCGTGTCCAGCTTTATGGCGCAGCAGGTCGCGGAAGAGATCAGCTCGCGAAATGCAACCGATCCTATCTTCACAGCCAACTCGGCGGGGACCTATCAGTTTGCGGACTGGTCTACCGGCGCTCTACAACAAGTGAGCGGCTTGCATATACTGAGTGCAGGCACTTTCACGGCAAATTATACGATACAAGCAAACACATTCAATGGTTCGCCTTTTGTCGGTACAGCCGAAATACAGGTGACGGTGAATAATGTTACCTACACGACCCATAAGATGGTGCCGGTGCCCTAAATGAAAAACTTATCATTTAAAACACAGAAGGGGTTTACCCTGATAGAAATACTGATCGTTGCTGCGATGGTTGGATTTGTGATGGCTGCCATGTATTCCATCTACAGTGCTCATCAACGGACAGCATATACTTCGGATGAAACGGTGGAAGTACAGCAGAACATTCGGATAGCTCTGGACAGTATTTCAAGAGATATCAGGATTGCCGGTTTTCTCCTCCCGAGAGGCAGTACGCCGATTAGCGCTGCTACACCAACCGCTATTACTATCGGCCTTAGCAATTCTGGATCGGTTATCTCGAAAATTACACCTTCTCCGTCGCCACAACTGGGCACCGCGTCGACAAACTCGTTTACCGTGGACGACGACAATTCATGGACGGCATTCAACAAGGATGACTATGTAAGAATCTTCCGCCCCCTCGATAGGACCCAGCCGAAAAAAGATACTGAACCGGCAGGGACTGACAGAGTTTATAAAGTCGTGTCGAAACCTACAACCAACAACATCCAGCTCACCGATGTAACTGGCGGCGATCCGGTTAATGTAAACTTCATTACAGGAGACCTTATAATTAAGGTTTCCTCCGTCTTGAGTCCACCCCCCCCCAATACAATTCAATATGTTCTTGGGGACAGTGGAACCGATCCCACGTGCCCCTCGGGACAGCAGTGTCTGATCAGGGTCGATGAAAACGGAACGCGAAACGTGGTCGCTCAAAACCTCGCGCCGAACGGACTGCAATTCCAATACCTTCTGGACAAATATCCGTTGCCGAATGAAACGAATGCGCCGGCAAGCACCGATCTCATCGCCATACGCGCTGTTCGGGTAACAATTACGGGCCAGACCGCACAAACGGTGGCTTTTTCCGGCAACCAGCCGAAGACGAGGCAGATGCAAACGCTGATTCAGATCAGGAACAGGTAGGAGCAGGAAATGATAAAAGAAGGCGTATTGATGGCGGGTAAGGAACTGAATTCGATAAAAAGGCAGAACGTTCACCCGATGATAATAGTAGGGAACGAACGCGGGATCGCTTTAATATTGGCCATTGTACTTCTTGCACTTTTAGCCATGCTGGGAGCATGGGCGCTGGATACGTCTTCGACAGACCTGAAAATCGCGGGTAATTACAAAAACGCAGAAACTGCTTTCTCCCTTGCCGACTCAGCTGCTGCGTATGCAGCAAACCCGCAGATTCTTACAACTGCTTGCATGACCATATCAGCATGCACTGATTCTACGGGTGGTTCCAGCGCCCCCTGGGCAAGTACGCCGATCCCCTTGAGCAGTTCCAACACCGCTACAGTGAGTGTGGAGTTCCTGAATAAAGGCCCGTTGCCTGCCGGCTCCATGTATGACGCCGATATGGATGCGAGCGGTAAGCCAAAGTTCAGCGGTCTCTATTTTAATGTGACCGCGTATGGAAACGGACCGAATAACGCCAAGGCGCAGATTGAGACGAACGTGGTCCAGGTTGTCAGCAATTAATTTTTTTGCCCGGAGAGAGTGGCTTGCGTTGAAATTGTGCGAGTTACAATCAACGAACAGTGAAAACGCGTGGAGGCTTTTTATGAAAAACTTCTCAGTGGTACTTGCCGCGATGATCGTTTTCGTTTTTTTTGCAGGGAGCAGCGTTGCGCAGGGGAACGGCTATAACCCGCAGGTCAAATATCCCGGATATTATCAGTCGGATCTCCTGTATGTCAAAAATAACGGTTCCAAAATTATCCTGGTCATTCCGCATCTCGACCGCCTTGATTACATATCTTGTTCCGACGCACTGGACCATTTGGGCCAGGAAGGCAAATGGCAAGGACACCTGAAACCGGACGGTTCCTGCGGCACCTATGACGAACCTGCCGAATATACCATGGGAAACCGGCTCAATTATGAAGAACCGCAAGTTAGAGAATGAACATTGAGAAAGGCGGGCCAGTTATGAAAAGGACGATTGTATCCGTAATCGCTGCCGTGCTTCTGGCGGTCGCGTATCCCGGGACCGGGCAGGCTGGTCCTGACCTGTATGCCGGCGATACCACCATTTACGGCGGGGCGCCGATTGTGCTCCAGCCGAACGTATTGATCATCATCGATACATCGGGCAGTATGGCGGATTCTGTCCCCGGCACTGCATACGACCCGGCGACGGACTATACACCGACAACGGGCGCCAAATACTGCAAGAGCTCATCGGGTTGGGGGGCGACGAGTATTCTTCATATTGATGAAAGCGATATGTGTACATTCAGAGATGCCACAGATGCTTTAGGTGCAGCCTATTGCCATTATTTGCAAATGGGCAAACCGATGCTCGATAAGCATTACAGCAATTGGTCTGACTTTGCACGAAAAAATCCCGAGAAAATTAAGTAATAACTTTATTAAAATGAAAAATATATTGGCAACCACCTGTTTAGGATTATTATTAAGTGCTTGTTCTTTCAGGTCATCCTACATATCAATCGGTAAATGATTATCCAGTTCCTACCGATTCGATTTGTGAAATGCAATATTCTCCAAACGAAACCACATTTAGTGTATGGGCACCTGCTGCACAAGAAGTGGAGTTGATGCTGTTCGATGACGGTTATGAAGGTTCGGCTTATGAGTCGATAACGCTCCAGTTGCAAAGCGATGGCTGTTGGACAGGTAAGGCTGAAGGTAATTTAAAAGGGAATTTCTACAATTTCAATGTGAAATATAAAGAAAAGTGGCAGGGAGAAACTCCGGGAATATTTGCCAAAGCTGTTGGTATTAACGGTGAGCGTGCTGCCATTATTGATATGAGTTCAACAAATCCGAAAGGGTGGGACAGGGATGTTAGTTCCTGCATTTGGCAAAGCCTTC
>CAVYLT010000034.1:0-12580 GCA_963769335.1 Nitrospirota bacterium
AACATTTATTGTGAGTCAATTCGCGGTTCTTTTCAGTGTTGACTTAAAAGCCGCGTTTGTGATAATTTAGCTTTGTCAAGGAAGCTCATTTTTATCAGGAGGCGCGATCATGGCAACGAAAACGAATTTTATTCTGAAGGTTCAAGACACAAAATTGGCGGACGTTCAAAAGGCGCTCAAGGATGCCAACATTAATGTGATAAGCATCCTGGAAGTTCACAGGGAGGAAGCGTAAACTGTTTCCCTGCTCCTGTGAGGAGGTCGTTTTCGCGCTTTTTGGGCCGCCGATACGGTGCGTTGCGGACAGCTTGCCCGTACATACTTGGACTGAGTGCGTCACCCCACGCATAATCTGCTATACTAGACTGTAGAAGCCTTGTTATGAAAACTACGCTTACGGATCTTGAAAATGTTGCAAAAGCCCTGTCGATCAAAGTATCGTATGACGATCTGAAAACATCGAAGGGCGGCTCGTGCCGGGTCATGGAGACCCGTCGGATCATAATTAACAAACATCTCCAGAACAGCGAGAAAATCAATCTCCTGGCTAAGGAGCTCGGCAATTTTGATCTGGGCGGACTGAACGTGCCGGTAAACGTGCGGAAAAAAATTGAACTGGAAGCGGAACAGCGAGCAGGGGCTTGATGAGCGGTGTGGGTTGCCTCCAGTCGACCGGCCTGCTGTTCGGTTTTCTCCGAGGGGTGGCCTCGTATGATGAAGATCGTTCTCGTAGTCAGTATTTCGCTGTTCATCCAGGGTTGTACCTATGCCATCTCTCCGACGATGGTTGACCAGGCCGACCGGACCCTCACCTTCCGCCAGCTTCAAGCCGACCCCGACACCTTCAAAGGCAAAATCATCATCCTCGGCGGCATCATCGCCCAAACAAACAGCGCTAAGCAGGGTACAATGCTCGAGATCGTGGAGAAGCCTCTCGACTACTGGGGCAAACCCAAGCGCACTGACGAGACCGGCGGACGGTTTCTCGTCATTCATTCCGGGTACCTCGACCCCCTGATCTTTGCTCCCGACAGAGAGATAACCGTTGCAGCCGAGATCGAGGGCACGCGCAGCAAAGCACTTGGAGAGATAGAATACAGTTACCCGGTAGTAGTCTCGAAAGAGCTAAAGCTTTGGCCGCGCGAACGCCAGTCGTGGGACAGACCGCAGTGGATCGACCCTTTGTATGATCCTTTTGGCCCGGCGCGTCACGACTGATGATACCCGCAGGCAAGCGAGGCAGTCATGATCGGACGAATGCATTATATCGCAGCAATGTTCTTTCTTCTTGCTGCCGGAGCAGAGCTTTCCGGTTGTGCTCCTGTCTTCCCGAAGGACATAACGGATCGTGTGGACCGGCGCCTTTTTTTTAAAGAACTCCAGAGTGACCCTGAAAAATTCAAAGGCAGCTGGGTCATGATGGGGGGAGCCATCGTCTCTTCAAAGAATATCAAGGACGGGACGCTCATTGAAGTGTTGCAGAAGCCCCTGGACAGGGACGGCAGGCCGCTCGAAACGGACCAAACGGGAGGCCGTTTTCTCGTAGAATCGAGCCAGTTTCTTGATTCTGCCGTGTATCATCGAGATCGATTGATTACCGTCGTGGGAGAAGTGGAGGGAGGGAGAACGATGCCCATCGACGAAATCATGTATCACTTTCCGCTTCTGAGTGCTAAGGCCCTGCATATGTGGGGTCCCTCCTCTTCGGGCCCTCATTTTTTCTTCGGTATCGGCGTATCGGGGAGAATGTAATATTTCCGCATGACAAAAAATAACGTCTACGCCTGCTTGATTATTCAGAGGGAACACCGAGGAAGTCAACGCGTTACAGAGGCCTTTTCGACTTTCCGCCGCATTTAATTTTTTTGTGTTTCAGAGAGTACGGGTTGTGTACTGAGTTAATTGGCGAAAGCGGTTTTGTTTCCACTTTCCCCGTGCTCCTCTTTGCTCTTTTTTTACTGTAGGCTAACGAGGTCCTTCATGAAAAGAAGCTCTCAAGTACTCTTCTACCTGCTGGCCGTGTTGATGCTTGTCAGCATGTTCCGCCTTTTTTCCGAGCCGCCGACCGAAGACGTTTCGTATAGCGATTTCAAAACTCTTTTGGCCGAAAAAAAAGTAAAGGACCTCGTCATCACCCGCGACCACATACGGGGTGTCCGCATTCCGGAAAAAAAGGGAGAAAAAGAAAAACCCTTTACCGTCGTGCGCGTTGATGACAACGAATTGGTAAAGAACCTCGACGCCAGCGGCATCGCTTACCGCGGCGAAATTTCGGAAAACTGGCTTCGGGATTTTCTGCTCACCTGGATCCTGCCGCTGGCTGTGCTGATGCTCATCTGGAGCTTTGTTTTCAAGCGGATGGGCGCCGGTGGACCGGGAGAGTCCTTCATGAGCTTCGGCAAGTCCCGCGCCAAAATCTACGGCGAAAGCGAAGTAAAGGTCACCTTTAGCGATGTCGCAGGCGTGGACGAGGCTAAGGAAGAACTCATGGAAATCATCGAGTTTCTCCGTCACCCCGACAAGTTCACCAAGCTCGGGGGCCGCATCCCCAAAGGGGTGTTGCTCGTCGGCCCGCCCGGCACGGGGAAAACGCTCCTCTCCAAGGCAGTGGCGGGCGAGGCCAAGGTGCCTTTTTTTTCGATGTCCGGTTCTGAATTCGTTGAAATGTTTGTCGGCGTCGGCGCATCGCGCGTCCGCGACCTTTTCCAACAGGCAGTCCAGAAGGCGCCTTGCATTATCTTTATCGACGAGCTCGACGCCCTCGGACGCGCCCGGGGGGCTGGCATCGCCGGTGCCCACGAAGAGCGGGAACAAACCTTGAACCAGCTTCTTGCCGAAATGGACGGCTTTGACTCGCGCAAGGGCGTCATCATCATGGCCGCTACAAACCGGCCCGAGATCCTCGACCCGGCGCTTCTCCGGCCCGGCCGCTTCGACCGGCACGTGCTCGTGGACCGGCCGAACATCAAAGACCGCGAGGATATCCTGAAGATCCACATCCGGGGCGTCAAGCTCTCAAAGGACGTGGACATCTCGGTGCTCGCGGCGCGGACCCCGGGGTTCGTCGGGGCCGATCTTGCTAACATTGTGAACGAGGCCGCGCTTTTGGCGGCGCGCAAGAACAAGACCGAGGTGGACATGACCGACTTCGAAGCGGCCATCGACCGCATTGTCGCGGGTCTCGAGAAGAAACGACGCGTCATGAACAAAAAGGAAAAAGAGACCGTGGCCTACCACGAGTGCGGTCACACGATCGTTGCCGAGCTTTTGCCCACGACAGACCCCGTCCATCGCGTCTCGATCGTGCAGCGCGGCATCGCGGCTCTGGGCTATACGCTCCAGCTGCCGACGGAAGACCGGTACCTGATGACCAAGACCGAGCTTTTGGACAAGCTCTGCGTTATGCTCGGGGGCCGCGTTGCCGAGGAGCTCGTTTTTCACGAAGCTTCCACGGGCGCGCAGAATGATCTTCAGCGTGCCGCCATCATCGCACGCAGCATGGTGACCGAATACGGCATGACCGACAAGTTCGGTCCGCTGACCTTTGAAAAAGAGCGCAGACCCCTCTTCCTCGATATTGGTTTGCCGCAGAACGCCAAGGAATACAGCGAAGATACAGCGCGGGAAATCGACCAAGAGGTAAAACGTCTGATCGATGATGCTTATCAGAAAGTCCAAACGATGCTCGGCGCCAACCAGGACAAACTCAAGAAGCTTGCAGCCGTATTGCTGGAGAAGGAAACTGTCGAGGGTGAAGAGATCAGAACGATACTGGGGCTCCCGGACAGGAAGGAACAGACTTAATACTGCGGGCGAGGGTCTTTGGAAAATCTATCCCGGACACAGAGACGCGAAAAAGCAACTCGAATGAGGTGATTTTTTCTTTGTAGCATGAGTAATCGTTACCTGGAATGCGCCTTCTTACGCATTTGCTATAATTCATCGTCGAAAAAATCACGTCCTTGCTGCTTCCGTAAGAAAACCACAAAAGCCCCGCTCCCGCCCAGATCGCGCGGCGCCGGAGCGAATTCCGCAACCATGTTCTTCCCCCGGTCCCGCAGCCAGGAGGATACAGCCCCCTGGAGCACCGGTCCTTCCGGCGAATTGATCCCCTTCCCGGTTATCACAAGAACCGCCTGATGACCTTGGCCAAAAGCTCCTGAAATAAACTGTTCAAGCAGCTTGAGCGCCTCGTCCCTCAAATACCCGTGCAAGTCAAGCTCCTTGCTAATACGAATTGTTCCGCGTTTCAACTGACGAACGCGGCTGCTCGAAGATCTGCGCTGTGGTCCGACAGGATCCCGTTCTTGCTGATGAAGCTCTTTGAAGTTAGTCCCGATTTTCTGCATTGCTTTCAGAAAGAGTTCTCTGTCCTTGAGTATCGCTACGCGCTCCTGCTGCGGCGCCTGCCCCTCAGGTGCGACATTCCCCGCTGCCGCAACTTCCTCGCTGTCTATTTTCCTGGTGCCGGTGACGGCCCGAAAAAATAGCTCGCTTTCGTTTTCTGGCGGCTCGTTATTTTTACGACGCGGGGCTTCTTTCTTTTCTGTTGCTGGGAGTGATGGGGAAAATCTCTTGAGGGAGGTGAAGGGAGTGTTTTTAAAATCAACAGGTGCCTTGTCGTCGCTCTTCTTTTTTTTCATATTGCCTCATCCGGGACTCGGGCAAACCGTATCCAACAAGCATGGGTGTCTGGATAGTAACAGAAAAGGAAACGAAAAAAGACATAAAGAATCTTGCTTCTTTATAGTTTCCTTCAGCTGCAATCCGGGATCAAACCAGGAAATCATGGGCAGACGGTTCAGTTTGAAATTAGCGATCAGGATACCGCTCGGCGATGCTCTGGATTGTGTCAAGACAGGAAAAGAACGTCTCGACCAGATACGGCTCGAAGTGCGTTCCCGAAGTGGCCTTGAGCTCGTCGAGGACCTGTGATTCCTCCCACCGTTCTTTGTAGGCTCTCCGGGAGCTGAGTGCGTCATATACGTCGGCAAGTGCGACGATCCGGCCGAATACAGGGATCTCCTCGCCCTTCTTAGACCGTGGTGTGCCATCGCTATTTTCGTAGCCCGGAAGCACTTTTCCGTCAACAGGGTTCACGTGGCCTGGATAACCGGACCCGTCCCACTTCTCGTGATGATTCAGAGCGACAATGGCAGCCGCCTCGTCAAATTCCGAGTACCGATCGGAAAAGAGCTTCGCCCCCAGGATGGTGTGCTGCTTCATGGCTTCCCGTTCCGTATCGTCAAGCCGTCCCGGCTTCTTCAGGATAGCATCGGAGATCGCCACCTTGCCCACATCATGAAGCATAGCTGCCATACGCAGGATATCCCTATTTTTCTCGATCACGTCATGGGAGAGACCCTGCTTTCCAGCCCATGCCTCATAAATCGCAATGGTAAAAGAGGCGACCCGGTTCACATGGGCGCCGGTTTCTTTAGGATCGCGCAACTCCGCCATTTTGATGGTCCGAAGAATCATGGTACGGGTCATCTGCGCACGTTCAATAGCGACAGCAGCCATGTTTGCGAAGTGCATCACGAGAGGCTCGTCTTTTTTTGAGAAGGGAATGACCTTGTCGCTGACGTTTTTTGCGTTGATCAGCTGCAGCACGCCGATAGTGTCCCCCCGGTTTGTCTTGAGGGGAAACGTCAGCATCGACTGAGTCCGGTAACCGGAGAGATCGTCGTACGACTTATTGAAAGAGAAGGACAGGCCGGCTTTGAGCTTGTACACGTCGGGGATATTCATCGTTTCCCCGGTGTTCGCCACATAGCCGGCAATCGACTTGTTGTTGATCGGGACGGAAAAGGTGGAATAGATCAGTTTCTTGCCCGGCGCAAGTTTTTTTCTTTGTGTTTCGTTCTGTGTATAGCTGAACTTGAGCTTGTCGCCTTCCTTTATATAGATCGATCCGGCATCGGCACTTACAAGCCTTCGTGCTTCGTTAAGGATCCGTTCCAGGAGTACGTCGACGTCCTTGATTTCAGTGAGTTCGATGCCTAAGCGCATGATCATGCTCAGTTTTTGTTTTTCGCTCGACATGCCCTATTTTTACATTATCATTCGTCATTTGTCAATCAGCAATCGAGATTCAGGGTCTCCCTACCTTATTTTAACGATTGACTCAAGTGTGCTTTTTTGATATATTACATCCTTAAGTTTCGCCGGGCCGTATAAAGTTTTCCTCTGCACCCGAGCCCGAAATTAGGATAATGAGGTTGTGATGATGGTAGCGGACTCAAAATTATTGACAATTAAGAAGAAGCTTCTCAAACAGCGGCAGGATCTTCTTTCCGAAGCTGAACAGACGCTCAATAGTAAAATCAGCACTGAAAAGGAAAGCTTTCCCGATCCAACAGATCAGGCCGTGGCTGAATTGGACAACAACTTTCTGTTGAGACTCCGCGGACGGGAGCAGAAATTGCTGAAGAAAATTGACGAGGCAATTTCCCGGATCGATGGCGGCACATACGGCGTTTGCGAAGAGTGTGGCGGGCAGATCAGCATCAAGCGGCTCGAGGCGCGGCCTGTTACAACGCTTTGTATTGAATGCAAGACTCGCCAGGAAGAGGAAGAAAAGATGCAGGCTGGCTGAGCGGTCGCACAGCGCATGAAAGTGCTTTACCAATGAAAAGGGGTTGACCTTAGCGGTCAACCCCTTTATTATTTCTTGAGATCATCATTCAGTGTTCGCACGTACCCCGTGATGGCACCGATAAATAGAGTTTTGTTGCTCTCTCCTACAGACACGTTCTGCTGATAGTGCAGAAAAATGGCAGAGCAAAACGACGGGGACATGTTTGAAACAAGTCGTCTCCAACCAGGAGCGAGCCGTCATTCGGCCCGCTTCTGACATAGCCTCTCCCCCCTGCTGGGAGCGTTGAGTCGATAAAACTAAACTGTTGCGAAAAGCTTAGAACTGATCGATTCTTTCATCTGCCTGCTTGGATATTCCTAAGCATGACATCAGAAATACCATGAAAAAGAAACCGAATGCTATGAGTATTGTCCATATCGTCCAGCTCATCATTAACACCTCCTCTGCATTATCGACGGCAAACGAAGAAGATCACAAAGAGATCACTTTTGCCAAGCTTGGAGTTCGTTTAAGCTGTAAACAAGCAATTTTTTTGCCAATAATAATTTCTTTTAAATTCAACTAGTAACGGTTTGCACTGCCAGACACCTGTCGGAATTTGGACAGCAAATTTTGCATTCTCTTCCGAATATGAACAAACATCTTGAATCAACAATCAATTCTCTGTGTAGTTATTCCGACAGGTGTGACTCATTCATGGCATCAGCACCATTGATGAGAGTTTTTTGACAGGGGACGATAAAAATCCAAGTGAACGAAAAAAGGGTTCGCCAGTATCGACCAACCCTTTTATTTTTTCCATGGTGGGCGATGCTGGGATTGAACCAGCGACCCCTGCCGTGTGAAGGCAGTGCTCTCCCGCTGAGCTAATCGCCCGAAGAGTTTAAGTTTACGTTGTAACACAGGGAAGGCTTGTTAGTCAAGCTAAATTTCGCGCTCTGCTTTCTCGTCCAGTCAGGTAAACCGTCAATCCACAATCAATATGGCGCACTTTAAATACTGCGTCTCCCGGGCGGCAAGCAGCATGGGATGGTCCCTCGCCTGAGAGCGCATCTCCAGAATCCGTGCCTGTCTGCCGGCGGAGTATGACGCATCGATAAGCATCTCCCGAAACAATTCCTGGTCTATATGATGGGAGCACGAACAGGTCACGAGCACGCCTCCCGGCTCGAGCAATTTCATTGCGCGGAGATTGATTTCTTTATACCCTTTGAGCGCTTCACGAACTTTGGCGCGGCTTTTTACGAATGCAGGCGGATCGAGGACGACGCAGCCGAAGCGTTCCTGCTGTTTTTCAAGAATGCGAAGCTCATCGAACACATCGGCGGTCTTGAATTGTGCTGGAAGGCCGTTCAAAGCGGCGTTCTCTGTCGCCAGGGAGATGGCCTTTCCCGAAGAATCAAGACCGATAACTTCGGTCGCGCCGAATTTTGCCGCTGCAAGCGACCACGCACCCACGTAGCAGAAGCAATCGAGTGTTCGTCTTCCACGAGCATAATCCTTGAGCGTGAGCCGGTTCTCGCGCTGATCAAAGAAGAACCCCGTCTTCTGCCCTTCGAGCACATTGACCCGGTAGGAGATGCCCGATTCTTCGATCGTCACGGGACCGGTAAGGGAGCCGAGAACGACGCGCTTTTCCTGGGGCAGGCCTTCAAGCTCGCGGGAGCCCATATCATTCCTCAATACAATCGTATCCGGAGAGTATTCATCCTTAAGCACCTCGAATAACTCGTCCAAAAGTCTATCGATGCCAGCGGTCGATGACTGTACCACGAGGGTTTCAGCGTACTTGTCCACGATCAGGCCGGGAAGGCCGTCTCCCTCGCTGAACACCGCGCGATACGATTCTCCGAAACCGAGGGCACTTCGGAGGGCACGAGCGGCGGCGATCTTCCTTCTTAAGAATTCGCCGTCGATTTCCTCCCGCTTCCTGGTGAGGATCCGAACGGCAATGAGGGAGTGCGGATTAATATAGCCCCGGCCGGTGAAACGACCTGAGAAATCCAGCACGTCGACGATCTCGCCTGGTTCGAAAACCGCTGCAGAGCGTTCGAGCTCGTTGCTGAACACCCAGGGGTGGCCGCGCAAAATGCGGCGGTCTTCTTTTTGTTTGAGTGTTACGGTTTTCATGCTGGCCGGGAACAGTGCGGAGAGCCGGGAGCATGGCGCCGCAGTACCGGGATGTGCAATTGGAGCCGATCATGTCCTGCAACCTGACGTTCACATCCGGCCACTCTGGCCAGAATCTTCCCAGACGTACGTGCTCGGGCTCCTCCCTCTTGTAAGACACATGTCGGGCCTCGAACTGGGCCTCGGTCAATGCACCAGTCGATCTGTTTGCAAATAAGGATGCAAATAAGGAGAGGTCAATCATGTTCACTGCGCTTTTGCAATTCGTTGACAAGCTCGTGAATCAAGTGTGCGGCCAACTCGTTGTTTTGATAGACGTGACTTTTTGAATCGCCAATCCAAACCACCTGCTTGTCCGTCCGAAAAAAGGGCTTGAACTCTAAATCGAATATTCTTTCGGGTTGTTGCCCCTGACCGGAGCCTCGCGGGAGTTCCTGAAAAAGGGTTGCTTCGAGGGTTGCTTCGTAGGCCGAGTTCGAGTGAAGACTTTTTGTGCAAAGGCCAAGGCACAACCCATAACCAGTATAAACGTACAATTCCTGCCTCACTCCGGGTTGAATTTTAAAACTTAAACACCTTCGAGTTCTGATTCAAGTTTGATAGCTCGCTCCTGAGCTGTTCTGATAGAGGCCATTGACCGCTTCAGAAACTAAGCGGACACCTTCTTCAGAGGCGAGCAGTTCTCTTGGCTTCTTGTTTCTCATTGATCGTTTGATCTAGGCTTTTGATGCGCTGGATCACACCCTCCAACATAGTTAATTGTCGTTTCCTTTCTGATACCTCGACGGCAAGGCGTATTTTCTCAACCACCGTTTCAAGACCTGCGGAGGTCGGAACCGCCAACCTGCCTGCCAGTATCGGTGAAAACGCTGCTACTTCGGCAGCCGAAACGTCCTTCCAAACTGGAAGAATGATCTTTCGCGCTGGCTCCTCGCGGGCAAAAAGCCCATCGAGTTCGGCTCGTGGCCATTTCTTTCCGAAGAATGCCTTGCTCGGTCATGACAACACCGAAATCGCAAGCCGCCAATCCTTCATCGATCTTCCCAAGAAGACTGTCCCCCAGAACCAGACAATACTCGTCGTACCAACATCGTAATGGGTCTTCAGGACACGGCCGCGAGTGGTCGGACAAAGTCCTCTTTGTCGTCGGATGCATGGCAAATGAACAAGCGCATAGGTGAACATTCTAAGCCCGAACACCAATTAAGCTGAGAAGAAAATCCAGTGCGAACAATTGACACGCCTCAAAGCGTCTGATCCTCACGGTGGGTATTTTGGACAATCGTCCAAGTTCGTGGTACCGATTACCGGCTCGGAGCCACGCGCCTCTGCGTACCAGCATCGAGGCGGATGAGGTCGAGTTTATGCCGCGCCGCACGCGATGCACCATTCCTGTTCTGTGTCGGATTCATCGCCTGTCACCTTTGGTGCCGTTAGTGCCGAGGCCAAGCGCCGGGCGGTGCGGGAACGGTGGAAGCGCCCATCGCAGCGTATCCGAACTTCGAGCACTTGGAGGCTGAGGGCCAGCGGCTGATGCCGGAACAGTTGAAGACGATGCTGAAGGCGCTGGCGCGATCTGAACCTGCTCCGACGGGACAGGCGCTGAGGGCTTTTTGGCGGGAGCCGACTCTCCCTATTGCCACACCCACGCCGGGCAGACAGGCTGAGCCAATATCGCGAGCGTTCACGCGGCCAACTAAGCACAGTTTTCAGTTGATCCCGACACTTGTTTACAAAGATGCGCAACGGTGGCTAGACTGCGACAAGTGGCGTGAATGCAATCGGCTTTCTGGATGCCTTTTACCGTGCCAAGCACGATCAGGCTGAGTCTGCTCAGTGATTTGGGCGGCATCCTCGCGTCCGAGTCCGCTGTGGTTCGGCTGATCCCCTTCGGATGCGAAGATGAGTCCGTCGAGTGGTTCAATCACCGGGCCAAAGGGAATCGACACGCCACACTGCTTCACAGGCAGGATCGTCTGCATGCGAGTTCCGGCTCGACTACACGTTCACGCTGGACCGGTCAGGAGCGCAGTAAATCCGGACGCTTCTTCGTGCTCCAGCACCCGGAATACCCGAAGGTCTTCGTGGCCCTCACCGTCGAGCCGAGCGTCTTTTTCGACAAGGCGCTGATGCCGTTCCTCGGCGGCCTGTACCCGAAAGTTTTGCTGACGTTCATCACGCACCAGCGGCTGAAGCGGCTCATCGACGAATTCAAGGCCAGCGGCGGCACCAAGACCTCGTTATCACACGCGCATCCCAGCGCCTCCGGTATCAAGAAGGCTCGCACTTCAAGCACGCAATGTCGGTGGTCAGTTGGCCGGAGATGTCGCTGGATGAGGCTTTCGACTTCGTTCACCGCAACAACGGCTGGTTTCAGAGCATCGAATTCGAGGTCAATGACTCGGATCGCTGCGGCGACGATCTCGGTCACCCGGCAGGGCATCGTGAAGGCCAACGCGCTGCTCCAGCGCGCCTACAAGGGGTTCACGATTCCGGTCTGCAAGACGATCCACGAGAACATCAACCTGTTCAGCCGCCGGGCGCGGTTGGCTCACCCGGATTTGTCTACGTCGCCACTGGTGATCGAATTTGACGCCGACCAGTTCGGCGAGGTCGAGGAAAACAAGCGGCTAGTGCAGGCTATGCGCAAGCTGCGCACGGCATCCGTTTCCGTCCTCCACGGCAACCCCTACCTCCATCTGTCCCTCCTGGACTACCTCGACGGCAGCGCGTTTGACCTTTGGGTGCTCGATGACCGGCGGATCATCATCGTGCCCCAGTTGAAGGGTTCGGTCGCGTCCATCAAGCGGCTGGTCAACCACATCTTCGACGACTACGCCGAAGGCCACTTGTCGAGCTACCAAGGAGCGGGTCAATGAGCGAGAACGGCGAGCAGCGCGTCCGCGACGACATTGACGATTATCAGGATTCGGTGTTCGCCATCATCGGCTTCGCCAATTTCTACCGCTTTGATGACACGACCAGAAAGATGCGGGACGATGTGGTCGTGTTTCAGGGCCGCAGGCTCACACCGTCACCCGCCAAGGCTGTAAACAGTGACGGCAACCCGGTCGAGTTCGTCACCCCGGACGTTGGCATCCTGCTTCCATCAAACTCTGGCGTGCTGGCCGAAGTGAAGAAAAGTTTTCCGGCGAACGAGCAGCACTGGTTTGACGATTTCGAGCAGTTGATGGCCTACGATGACGACCTGAACGGTTGGCCATCAGCCTCCGGCACTGTGCCGACGCATGACGTGGTTTTGCTGCTCCACCAGTCGAGGGCCAGAGCCGTCTCCAAGTTCTACGAAAAGCATCGGGGCAGCACGATCCGATTTCAGCGGCCCTTCTGCATTGTCGAGTTCAACCGCTCCAACGAGAGGAACGCCTACTTCTTCTTCCGCAAAGAGAAGGGCGATCTGACCGAAGCCAAAGTCAATCGAACGATCTGGACAATGGGGTGCAGGTACCGATGTTCGCGTTCACCGGCACATACTCCGAAATCAAGATTTACGACAGCGAACCACCGCTGGCGTACATGCTCCACCTGATCTGGGAACAGGTCATCAACAACAAGGCGTCCGATAATCCGAAGTATACGGCGTTGACGAAAAAAACAGCGGATCGACATTGAGGTTTCGGTCGAGGAAGTGGTCAACGAACTCCACGAAAAGTTCAGCTTCCGCCGACTGCATACGGAGACAGGCGACCGTCAACCCAAGATTCCAAAAGCGGAGTGGGTGCAACGGGCATTCGACAGGTTGGTGAAGGCCGGAGACGCAGAGTGGCTGGATCGCGCCAGCGGCAAGCTCAAGGCGAAGTTCACGCGGCACGAGGACGTGCTTGCCTATTT
>CAVYLT010000035.1:0-24645 GCA_963769335.1 Nitrospirota bacterium
GAAATGATGTTTGCCCGAATCGATAAAGCCCTGAAGACTTTTGTCCTTTTCAACCACAGTGCATATCCAACAGCCAAATCGACTATTAGAAGTACCGCAACCGGGCGCTTCATTCCTGCTCAGCACAACCGGACACTCGCCGCCCTCCGCATCGCGGTAAAGCCGGAAGAGCTTGTTATGGCTCCCGCCCCAGGGTGCGTGGAACATGCCGAGGATTTCCCAAACATCAGCGGTCGTCAGATCAACAATCGGTCGATAAACAAATGCCCCCTGCAAAGCCGGGTGGGGCGTCAGATTCCCACCGCGCATATTCCGGTGCTTATCGATGGAACGTTGCCTATGCTGGCTCTCATCTCTTCTCACCCCGAGGACCACTAATGCCCCACCATACTGCGAAATATATTTTTTAATATAAGCGCTCGTCGGCTGGATCTTCAGGCGGTCGGTACACCAGCGCATGGTCATGTTCGGACTAGGATAACCCTTGCCGATGAGCAGCACCCAAAAGGTCTCTTCAACCTTCGGCTTCGTTCTGGCGACAGTTACCGGCAGACCTAAATTAATAGCGGCCTGATTTATGCGCTCGGTAACGTCATCTAGATGAGCAATGACCAACGGACTTTCGACCATCGTATCGTTTGATACGATGTGGACCGCACGAGTTCTTCTGGAGGGTGGTATTGTCAACAGCGCCTCAAAAACTCCGTGCGCGACCACGGTGCTGTCTTTGCCGCCCGAGAAGCCAATCACCCACGGATATATTTGTGTGTCGTCAAGATACGCTTCGCGAATTCCCGCAATTACATCCTGCCAACGACTTGATATATCCTCTTCTGAAGAGAACACCGCCTCCAGTGCGCAAAACTCTGCTTCAGCGGCGATTATATGTTTCTGTGGCACCATGCTGGACCTCGTTGTAATTATAAATTCTTCTTATGCCGTGCTGTTGCTAATCCGTCGGCCTCACCAGCCTCAGCACCACTTCTTTCACCTGTCTGGCGATTTTAATCGCTTCCCATGCGTCTTCTTGCGGGATGTCATAATACGGGGCATCGGGGTAGCGCGCTTCTACTCCATAGCTTGAGAGGATTTCCACTTCTCCGACATCGTCCCGCAGCGAGGGCGCGACTGTTCTACCGAGCGCGACCAGGTCTTCCAGTGAATGGGTTTTGGGGAAATCAATGCTGTGGTAGGCTAGAAAACCTTTCAAGTATTTTTCAGCGCACTGCTGGGCATGAAAACAAACTGTATCGGTGGGAGGTTCCGTCATTGTCATCGTGTGTTCAGCGTTAACGAGATCGTTCTCGGCTTTCTTAAACCATGCTTTTACCAGAACGAGCTTATCATCGCTCATAAAGCACCTTACCCTTATGTGCCGCGGAATAGATGATCGAGCCCACTATGTCCTTGAACCGGGCGAACTCATCGGGTGTCTTGATGATCACATCCTTGGAAATACCAAGGTCTCTGAGCGCCTTCCTTACCGGAATTGCCCGCTTGTGCGGTTGCTGTTTCGTATCCATCACGATCAACAGATCGATGTCGCTGTCGGATGTCGGATTGCCGTATGCAAAAGAACCGAACAGAATGATCTTATACGGATGAAACAGACCGATTATCTTATTCACCGCCTCCTGGAGATAATTGTCGACGTCCATGGACCGCTCATCCTTTCCTCACAGGCGTTATGGCCAGTAACGTATTATTACATAGTGTGTTTTTTTTATCAAGCCTTACCAGAAATTGCTTTTCATCTGTCATGAGCACAAAAAAGCCGCACTGAACACCGTGCGGCTTGGGGTCATCAATTCATCGCATATTGCAACATATCACAGCTTCACATCCCTCAGGTACTTGGCCGCATCCTCGGGCGGCGTGGGGTTGATGTAGAAACCGGAGCCCCATTCGAACCCGGCCACGCGGGTGAGCCTCGGCATGATCTCCAGGTGCCAATGGAAATCATCGTTCAGCGTGTGCCAGTGGCCGCGGCGCGGCACCCGGTTCGGCGCGGTATAGAGCATGAAATTGTACGGCGGGTTGTTCAGCACTTTGCCCATCCGCTGCAGCGTGTGCCTGAGCGTCCGGGAAAAATCCATGATCTCTTCTTTCGTGACATCGACATAGGAACAGAGGTGCTTTTTGGGGTATATCCAGGTCTCGAAGGGGAAGCGCGGTGCAAAGGGGACCATAACGAGAAAGTGCCGGGTCTCGTCAACTACGCGGTCCGGCGTTGAAAGTTCCTGCCTGATTATGTCGCAGAAGATACACCGTTCCTTGTAGTCGTAGTACGATTTGGCCCCATCCAGTTTTTCCTTCACGAACTTGGGAATGACCGGCGTTGCAATGATCTGGGAATGGGAATGGTTCAGGGCCGCGCCGGCGGTCCATCCCTGGTTCTTGAAAACCAGAACATACCTCAGGCGGCTGTCTCGTTCGAGATCGAGGATGCGGTCCCGGTACGACCACAGCACTTTTTCGACCTGGCTTTCGGGAAGGTCTTCGAGACGAACAGCATGCTCGGGGCTCTCAATGATGATCTCATGGGCGCCGATGCCGTTCATCCAGTCGTAGATGCCGCTGCCTTCGCGTTCGAGGCTGCCCTCTATGTGTAGCACCGGGAACTTGCTTGGAATGACGCGCACCCACCAGCCTTCGGAATTCGGCAGGGTCTTCTCAGGCCTGAAGGAAGCGATCTCCGGCGGAGTCTTCACTTCGTTGCCGCCGCAAAACGGACACTCCGCCGGGCTCACATCGTCGACAGGCTCTTCAAAGGAATATTCTTCGGGTTTTTTGGGACGCTCGGTGGACACGATGATCCACCGGCCAACGATAGGGTCCTTGCGCAGGCGTGACATCAGCTGCCTGACCTCGCCTTCTGCTCAGTCAGGACTTTGTGCACGATCCGTTTCAATTCTTTGATGCGAATGGGCTTATTGATGTATTCGGCGGCGCCGAGGCTCATGGCTTTGAGATAGCTTTCGACTTCGCCGTATGCCGTTACCATGATCACATCGGTCTTGGACCCCATCTTACGGATCTCCTGAAGCAGTTGAAGGCCGTCCATGACCGGCATTTTGATGTCCGTAATTACCAGATTGAAGGGCTGGTTTTTGAACAGGGTCAACGCCCCCTCGCCGCTGTCGGCGAGAGCAACCTGATAACCTTCATCCGTCAGGATGGTATTGAACAATTCTCGGGCGCCCTCTTCATCGTCAACAACAAGGATATTCATCTATTCTCCTAACAATCGGTCGTAAAGGAAAAATATCATAAAAATGTGGAATCGTCAAGGTAAGGGGATGGAATAGATTGGGAGCAGCCTTTTTTCGTATTGTCGGCGCATCAACGTTGTCGCTGAAAAATCAACGATTTATTTCGTACAGATATCGCAAACCCTCAAGTGTCAAGTGGGGCCTTATCTGCCGGATGCTCCTCGTCTCCGGCGAGACCAGTTCTGCAAGCCCCCCTGTTGCGACAACCTTGGCCTGCTCGGACAACTCTTTCTTCATCCGATCCACGATACCGTCCACCAGGCCGGCATAGCCGTAGATAATACCCGCCTGCATTGCGCTGATCGTATCGGCGCCGATCACGTTTGCCGGCTTCATGAGTTCCACGCGCGGCAGCTTCGAGGCCCGCTGGAACAACGCTTCGGCGGAAATTTTTATGCCCGGACAGATCGCCCCGCCCAGATATTCGCCGTTCCCGGTCACCGCACAAAACGTCGTCGCCGTGCCGAAGTCAACGATAATAATCGGGCCTCCAAAGAGCTGATACGCTGCGGCGGCGTTTACGATACGGTCTGCCCCGACTTCCTTGGGGTTGTCGTAGCGGATCGTAATGCCTGTTTTGAGCTCGTGCGTAACAACCATGGGTTCGATGCAGAAGTATTTCCGCGACATCTCGGTCATCACCGGCAACAGCGGAGGCACCACCGTTGAGATGATTACGCCCGCTATCTGCTTGAACTCGAGCTTGGCAAAATTGAAAAGGTCCTTGAAAATCATGGCGTACTCATCAGGCGTGATCTGCGCATTAGTTCCGACGCGCCAGTTCTCGACGAGCTTTTCCCTGTCGAATACACCGAGGACGACGTTGGTGTTGCCGATGTCGATGGCGAGAAGCATTTTTCCTCCGGGAAAAATTAGGGTCAAGCAACAAAGGGCAAGGTCAGGGAAAACCACGAACACCCCGTTCAGCTTAGCCTTTCCATGACCTTTGCTACCTGACCCTGAACCCTATCGTTTCAGTATCGTCACATCCCCTGCCGCAACCGTCCGCCTCGTACCGTCATCGAGCCCCACAACAAGCCTGCCCTCATTATCGATCCCCTGCGCCGAGCCTTCGAGTACTTCTTCTCCCGCCCCGCTCACGGCGATCCGGCTGCCGATGGTCATATTGAGCTTTTCCCATTCTTTCAGCACCTCGGCAGCGTCCCGAAGAAGAACCTGGTACCAGTGGTCGAGTTCCCCGAGGATCTCCAGCAGAAGGGCCGTCCTGTTTATCTTTTGTCCTTTTTCCGCCGCAACGGTGGTTGTGAGTGCCCGGATGTCGGAAGGGAGGGCATCGGGTTCCATATTCACGTCCACGCCGATGCCGAGCACGATATGCCTGATGCGGTCTTGCTCGGCGCTCATCTCGGTCAGCAGACCGCATACTTTCCTGCCGGAAATGAGGATGTCATTCGGCCACTTGATTGCTGCCGGGATTTGGCATACCGTTCTGATCGCAGTGGCGACCGCCACGGCGCCCATTAAGGTACTGAGCGGCGCCTTGTGGAGCGGGATTTTCGGACGGAGGATGACGCTGAAATAAAGGTTGCCTTTCGGCGATATCCATTTCCTGCCGAGCCTGCCCTTGCCGTTCGATTGCGTCTCGGCAATAACGACGGTGCCTTCGGCCGCTCCATCCGACGCCAGCTCCAAAGCATAGGTGTTGGTCGATGAAATCTCCGGAAAGACATGGATCTTTTTTCCGATGACACTTGTCTTGAGTCCGGATTTAATGTCGCTCTGCCTGAGGATATCCGGTACACTCACAATCCGGTAACCCTGTGATGGTACTGCGTCGATCCCAAAGCCGTCACGCTCCAGAGACTTGATATGTTTCCATACCATAGTGCGTGAGACCCCGGTCTTTCGCGCAAGCTCTTCGCCGGACAGAAAACCGGAGCGTGATGCGCGGAGAAGGTTCAAGATTTTTTCCTTATACATAAGAACTCGGGGACCAAGGGCCAAGGTCCGGGTCAGAGAAGACGTGCTCCTGATTGCTTTGCCTGGTCCCGGCTACCGGGCCCTTGACCCTGCTACTTTATTTTCATGCTGATGTCCGCGGCCGGTGCGGAATGGGTAAGACTTCCCGATGAGATGAAGTCAACTCCGGTCTCGGCAACGGTGCGGATCGTTTCGAGTGTTATGTTGCCCGAAGCTTCAATAAGTGCCCTGCCGCCGATGAGCTTCACTGCCTCGCGCATCAGGTCAATCGACATATTATCCAGCATGACGATGTCCGCCCGTGCTGCTATCGCCTCGCGGACTTCGTCAATTGTTTTCGTCTCGACTTCAATTTTCAGGAGGTGGTGGGCGGATTTCCTCGCGCCTTCGACGGCCGTCATAATGCTGCCCGCGGCTTTGATATGATTGTCTTTGATCAGCACGCCGTCGAAGAGCCCGAATCGATGATTTCTCCCTCCTGCAACGCGGACGGCATATTTCTCGAGCTGTCGCAGACCCGGCAGCGTTTTTCTCGTGTCCAGCACTTCGACGTTGAGGCCTTTCACCTTTTCGACATACTGCGCCGTTAGCGTTGCGATGCCCGTCAAGTGCTGCAGCAGGTTCAGAGCTACGCGCTCGCCCGCGAGCAAGGCGCGCGTGTTCCCCGAAAGTTTCACGATCTCGGTCCACGCGTTCATCCGATCGCCGTCCTTCGCAAAGGAGGTAAATTGGATATCGGGATCAAGGAAATGAAAGACGGCCCTGGCTGCGTCGAGCCCGGCGAGAACAAGGTCCTGCTTTGCCAGAATGACGGCAACAGACAGGGATTCCGGCCGGATTGTGGCCTCGGAGGTGACGTCGCCTGGACCGAGGTCTTCGGCAAGGGCGCGAGCTACCAATGCTTGCAACGTGTCGTTCATATCATGTTCCTGTACAAAGCGTCGTCTCTACCCGAATATGTTCAAGCTCTGCTCCAGCTTCTCGCGTTTTGCTTTGAACTCTTCAAGCTTCGCCGTGTCCTTTTCCACAACTTCCTTCGGTGCTTTGTCCACAAAATTCTTGTTCGAGAGCTTCTTTGAAAATATATCGATGTCTTTTGAAATCTTCGCAATTTCCTTCTGAAGGCGGTCCCGCTCCTGTGTCAGGTCGATGATGCCCTCAAGCGGAACATACACTTCGGCGCCCCGGATCACGCCGGTCGCCGCAGCTTTTGGTTTCTTTTCATCGGCGCCGATCCGAAGTTCCCCGAGGCGGGCGAGGGTCTTAATATAGCCGGCGCTCTTCCTTAGATGCTCGCCGATCTCCCGATCTTCTGCTTTTACGATGACCTTGATCTGCATGGACGGCGCGATGTTCATCTCCCCGCGGATATTCCTGATCGCCATGATCAGGTCCATGACGGCCTCCATATCACGTTCGATCCCGGCATTGATGAGTCGCTCGTCAGCAGCAGGATATGCAGACACCATGATCGATTCTTTTCTGAGTTTCGGCTTCTGACTCCTGACTTCATCGGGAAGTGTCTGCCAGATCTCTTCCGTAATAAACGGCATGATGGGATGCAGAAGCCTGAGTGCGGTTTCGAGAACGTGGGCAAGCACGGTCTGGGTCGCCTTGCGCTCTGGAGACCCCTTATCCAGATACAACGCCGGCTTGGATAGTTCCAGATACCAGTCACAGTACTCGTGCCAGATGAAGTGATAAAGGGCCGAGGCTGCATCATTGAACCGGTACTCGGCAAGGGCTGCCTGCACGTCTTTGTTGATCGAGTTCAACCGGGACAGGACCCATCGGTCGGCAAGCGACGTCTCGTTCGTAACGAGCTTGTCGTTGGGAGTAAAATCCTCCTCGAGGTTCATCATCACGAATCTGCTCGCATTCCAGATCTTGTTCGCAAAGTTCCGGTAGCCCTCGATGCGCTCGGTGGACATCTTGATGTCCCTGCCCTGGGCCGCGAAGGCCGTGAGCGTGAACCGGAACGCGTCGGTGCCGTACTCGTCGATCATCACGAGCGGGTCGATCACGTTGCCCTTGGACTTGCTCATCTTCTGGCCTTCGGAGTCCCTCACCAGTGCGTGAATGTAGACATCGCGAAAGGGAACTTCCTTCATGAAGTGGAGCCCCATCATGATCATGCGCGCAACCCAGAAAAAGATGATGTCGAAGCTTGTGATCAAGACCGACGTCGGATAATATACGGAAAGTTCTTTTGTTTTGTCCGGCCATCCAAGCGTGGAGAACGGCCAGAGCGCCGACGAGAACCAGGTGTCGAGCACGTCCGTTTCCTGGCGTACATTTTTGCTCCTGCATTTGCTGCATGCGGCGGCATCGGTGCGGCTGACGGTGATGGTCCCGCAGTCATCGCAGTACCACGCCGGGATGCGGTGGCCCCACCAGATCTGGCGCGATATGCACCAGTCTTTGATGTTCCGCATCCATTCAAAATAAGTATTCTCCCAGCCTTTGGGAACGATGTGCACGCTGCCGTCCTCGACGGCCCTGATAGCGGGTTCGGCGAGCGGGGCGGTCTTCACGAACCACTGGGGCGAGAGATAGGGTTCCACGACGGACCTGCAGCGATAACACTTGCCGATGGTGTGAGCGTGGTCGTCCGTCTTGATGAGGAGACCGCGCGCCTGGAGCAGCTCAACGACCATGCCGCGTGCTTTCTTTGCCGGCTTGCCGCCAATCTGCTTCAGCACCTCGGGCAGCACGTCCGGGATGTCGGATAGGATCTCGGCCTTGTCATCAAGCATCCTGATGCGCGGAAGCTCCGGCTTTTGACGCTGGCCGGCATCGTAGTCGTTGAAATCGTGGGCAGGAGTGACCTTGACCGCGCCGGTGCCGAACTCGAGATCAACGAGGATCGAGTCGCCGATGATGGGTATCTTTCTCGTCGTCAGCGGCAGATCCACCGTTTTGCCGATGAGGTCTTTATACCGGGGATCGAGGGGGTGTACGGCCACTGCCGTGTCGCCGAGCATGGTCTCGGGCCGTGTCGTGGCGACTGTGAGGCGGATGTTGTGGTCGTGGCTTAAGGGATAGGCGATGTGATAGAGCTTGCCCTTTTCGTCCTCATGCTCAACCTCAATGTCCGAAAGCGCCGTGTGGCATCGCGGACACCAGTTGATCAGACGCTCGCCGCGATAGATGAGCCCTTCCTCATACAGCGTTACAAAAACTTCACGCACGGCGCGCGAAAGCCCTTCGTCCATGGTAAAACGCTCCCGCTGCCAATCGCAGGACGCTCCCATACGCTTGAGTTGATTGATGATCCGGTTGCCGTACTCTTTTTTCCATTCCCAGACCTTTTCGACGAACTTATCCCGACCGAGTGCGTGGCGATCGATGTTATCCTTGGTGAGCTGGCGTTCGACGACGTTCTGCGTTGCTATGCCGGCATGGTCCGTACCCGGCACCCAGAGCGCGTTTCTTCCGGACATGCGCATCCAGCGTATAAGGATATCCTGAAGTGTAGAGTTCAGCGCGTGACCGATATGGAGCGAACCGGTCACGTTTGGCGGCGGTATGACGATCGAAAAAGGGCTGCCCCCGGCGCTTTCGTCGGCGTGAAAATATTTTTTCTCAATCCAGTAGTCGTACCACTTCTGTTCTACGGATTTCGGATCGTAGGATTTCGACAGTTCCTTGTTGGACATGCAGGGGGCTCCTGTTTAATAGGCTTTGTATCCACATGGGATCATCGGGACCACAGCCGGCGTCACCGCATATAGTCAACGGCAAAACCGGCTTCTAAATGTAAAACCGTTCCGCGGTGTTTCCCGACGATGTCGGCGCCGCGGATTCATAAGTGTTGGCCAACGTCGTTACAAAAATCAGTATGCCCTGCCCGAATAAAAAATAGGGGAACGAGTCCCCTACGGAGGTTAGATCTTCTATCCCAAGCCTGCCCGGAAAACAGGGAGCTACTGCAGGGCTTTCAGTCGTTCTATCTCTTCCTTGATCATCTGCTCGGCCAGTTGCGGAATCACTTCCCAGGCAACTTTCTCGATCGTCTCCCGCGCGATGTCCCGGGCGATCTTCGAAATGGTTTCCTCGATGCCTCTCCGAACCGTATCATCCGATATCTTCGGAAGCTGTGGGGGCGGCATGTCTCTGAGCATATCCTGCGCCATTTTCTGGATGGTTTTTTCCGCCATGCCGCGCAGTTCGCTTTCAGGCAAGGTCATGGGTATGGGAGCGGGAGCCGGGGTCGGCATGCTTGCTAGTGCCTCTTTCACCACCTTTGAGACTGTTGCTTCAACTATACTCCGCACCTTGTCGTCGGTCATCTGCGGCGGCGCCGGCGACGTTGGGGGCGAAACAGCGGGTGCAAGCGCTTTGGGGTCAAGAGGAATGCCGGCCTTCGGGGCGGTTTCCATGGCCAAATCAAATGCCTCAAAGGAAACAATCTCGGACTCCGCCGGTTGTTCGGTTAATCCGAGCCCGGCGCGCATCTCTTCCACGGCCTTTGCACCGACCGGGAGCACTGTGGAACTCTCGCGCGGCAATGTTTCTTCCACCTCTTCGACTTCAGGTTCAACTTCATATACCGATTCTTCTTCGTTCTGAAGCGCGGCAGTCTGCTTGAGTTCCGCCTGTGTCGGGGCTTCTTTGATGATTTCAAAGATGTCCGATGGTGTGGCCGGCTTTGGCTTGGCAACGGGCGGCGTCAGCGGTTCAGCCGTGCGCGGGGTCGGCGGGGCCTGCCTGGAAACGGCCGGCTCGGGCTCGGCCAGTCGCGGAGGGGCGGCTGCGAGGGCTTTTTTGACCTTGCCGATAAGCTCCTGTGACTCGAAGGGTTTGGCAAGGTGGTCGACGATCCCCCCCTCCTTCCCTCTTGCAGAGTCGTACACATCGTCCCGGCTCATCATGAGAATGACGGGGGTCTGGGAGAGCTGCGGGTTCTGTTTGAGACGTCCGGCAAAGCTGTAGCCGTCTATCCGGGGCAAGTCGACGTCCACGAGTACCACGTCGGGCATAACTCGAGTGGCCTCATTGAGGGCCGTGTCTCCGTCGCTTACACAGGCAACCTCGTAATCTTTTCCTGAAAAAAGCATCTCCACCACTTTCTGGATGGTGATGCTCTTGTCAGCCAATAATAACTTAACCGGCATGTAACAACCTTTCAAAATCGAGAATCACGATGTCCTGTTCGTCTTCGACTACGATCCCCTTCACATATTTTGTCTCAAACTCCTGCAGCTTTTCGGGGGCCGCGGTAGGGTCTTCCAAATTCATCATCTTAACCACGCTGTCCACGATAATGCCGAAGGAAATGCCCTTCTCTTCAAGAAGGATAATGCTCCGGCCTGCTCCAGCCTGGTTTTTTACTTCGGCGGTAAACCCGATCGGCCCCGCTTTGCTTATGCCGAGCCGTTGCGCAAGATTGAAGACGGCGTATACTGACCCCCGATAATCGATCAGCCCTTCGACATAGGAATAGGAAAGCGGCACCGGCCGTGACCGGCGCCAAGGTACGATCTCGATCGCGCCGCTGAGCCGAGCACCGAACAGTCTTCCCGACAGGAGAAAGATCAGATAGCTGCTCGTCATGGCAGCAGTCCGTCTTCGTTCAACAGAAGCACGATATTATCTTTATGTCTCAGGATCCCGCTGAAATACTGCAAGCTGGGATTGATGACGCCCTTCGGCATCACGACCGGTTTCTGCTCCGTGTCCAGGATTTCGGTTACCGCATCAACGAGCAGACCGACCGTGCCCTTAACACTCTTGACCACAAGGAGAGTCTCGCCGAGCGCGCCTGACAGTTTTAATACTTTTTTAATATTCAGAATGGGAATCAGTTTGCTCCGAAACTCGATTTTCCCCTCGAACATCTCGGTCAGATTCGCGTCTTTCTGGAGAGCTCGCGGCATTGTAATCTCCAGCAGTCTCGTTATAGGGAGTGCATAGCTCTCGCCGCTCAGTGATAATATCAGAAAACGAGTCCTGTCGTCCATATGTTCTTTGGGGAGGTTAGGCCCGGCCTGCGAGGGCTGCGCCGCTCAGCAGTTTTTTGAGCGCTCCGATCATTTCCTGTTCCTCAAAGGGTTTTACCAGGTAATCTTGGGCGCCCAATTCGATGGCTTTCTGCCGATGTTTTTCTCCTGCTCGTGAGGTGAGAACGATGACAGGAATGTTCAAGAGTGCCGGGCTCTTCTTCATTTCGGCCATGAGGTCATATCCGTGCATGACGGGCATTTCGAGGTCCGTGATGACGGCGTCAAATTTTAATCGTCCCATGACGTTGAGTGCCTCCATGCCGTCCGGAGCCACTTCAACTTCATACCCCGCGCGGTCGAGGAAGCGCTGTACGTATTTGCGGATGCTAATGGAGTCGTCGACGACCAGGATCCTGGGTTTACGTTTCGCGACTTCCGTCCCGGCTATGGACGTCTCCCGCGTCGCAACGACACTGGCCTTGGTTGAGATCGCCCCTTCGTCACCGAACAACGATGCTATATTGAGGATCAACCGCACGTTGCCTTCGCCCGATATCGTGGCGCCGGAAAAAAGCTTAATGCCTTTCAGGTAGTCACCCAGGGATTTTACCACGATCTCTTCCCGTCCGATTATTTCCTCCACCATCAATGCCATTTTTTTCTCGGCCATGCCGAGGATCAACGTCGGATGACGGAAGGTTTCGTCCTTTTTGGGAAATTTACCCACACCGAACAGCTCGTTCAGCTTGACAAGGTGGAGCAGGGTGCCGCGCAGGCTCACCATTTCCTCGCCCGCGGCCCGCTGGATGTCTTTGTATGAAAACCGGGCCGTTTCCTCGACGAGGTTCATTGGCACCGCGATTTCCTGGTCCCTGAGTTTTACGACAAGCGCCTGTGCAATGGCAAGTGTGAGCGGGAGCCTGATCACGAATTTCGTTCCCACGCCTTTTTCCGTCCGGATCTCGATCCTGCCGTTGATCCGTGCAAGATGCGAGGAGACAACATCCATGCCGACGCCCCGTCCCGATACCTTGCTGACTTTCGGGGCCGTAGAATATCCGGGACGGAAGATCAGGTTGATCGATTCTGAATCCGTGAGTGACTGCGCCTCTGCCGCGCTCATAAACCCTTTGTCTACAGCGGTCTTCCTGAGCACCACCGGATCCATGCCGCGGCCGTCATCTTCGATCTCGATAATAATGCTGTTTCCCTCATGCCGCGCCTTGAGGATGAGAGCGCCTTTTGGATCTTTTCCGGCAACCTTGCGTTCAGGTACCGTCTCAATACCGTGGGAAATCGCATTCCTGATCATGTGCATCAACGGGTCAGAGATGATCTCGAAGATCGTCTTGTCGATTTTGGTCTCTCCTCCCGAGACCACCATGTTTACCTGTTTGTTCTCTTCCTGGGCTATGTCGCGGACCGGTCTCTGGAACATCTGGTAAAGTTTGTCCATCTCGACCATGCGGGCCAGTGTGATTTCGTCCTGCAGGTTCGTGGTAATTGTGGAGATGCGCGCCGTATCGAGCTCGAAGGAGTCAAAAAAACCCGCAAGCTCGGTCATGATCTCGTTCGTGTCGTTTGTGATTTCCGTCAGTTTTCGCGAGAGCAGGTTGAAGTCGTCGTACCGGTCAAACTCGAGCTCGAGAAAATCCGTGGTCTGCTCAACAGCCTCCTGTTGGGGGTCGGCAGACTCCACACTCAGCGTATACTCGTATTTTTCTTCAAACTTCTTAATCTCATGCAGCAGACGGTCCTGGCTAAATTCAAGCTCTTCCCGCAGCGACTTAATCAGGTCGACCTGGCGCGCGAGCCGGTTGCGGTTGACGACCATTTCACCTACGAGGTTCATTAGGTTATCAAGTCGGTCGATATTGACTCGGATATACTGTTTTTCCAGGTCGACCGCATCCGTTGCGCGCCGGGGGGTCCCGCGTTTTTCCAGAATGCCGGTTTTCTTAGCCTCTTCAAGCTCCTGCTTGAGCTGGGTGCCGGGCGGAAGTGCCGGACTTGTAGACGGTGGAATCGGCGGCAGCACGGCCTGCTGCTTATAAGCCGGTTCGTCCTGCAATGGTTCGAAGGCAGGGAGCTCTTCATGGCTAATATCGAAGGTCTTTTCCCAGGCAAGATCGAGATCGTCCTCATGTTCGTGCTTGGCTGCTGCTGGGGTCGGCTCCTGCGGAGCGCCGAACAGCTCTTCTTCCTGGGACGGCGTGGGCGATACCGTCTTACCCATGCCCTCAACGACACCCGTGTAGGCCCGGTTTATGGTTTCCACGACGAGCGGATCTTCCGGCTGATTAGCGGCCACGCCGTCCACCATAACCTTAACGGCGTCAACGCTGTCGAAGAGAAAGTTGAGGGTTTCTTTGCAGATGGGAATGGTGCCCGAACGAAACTGGCCCAGCATGTCCTCGGCCTTATGGGCCACATCACTGACACCCTGAAATCCCATCATGGCCGCAGAACCTTTGAGCGTATGTGCAGCCCGGAACAGCTCGTCGATCATGGCGGTGTCGCTCGGGTCCTTTTCAAGAGACAATAGTCCCTTATTCAGGTTTTGCAGATGCTCACCCGCCTCGACAAGAAAAAACTCGATGATGCCCGATTTATCTAAAGGACCTGCCATAGAGCTTATTCGATAAACCCGAGCTTTATTTCCTCATCGCTCGTGGTCACATTTTCCGCAACCGGCGGATACCCGTCAAGCGCGGGAAGCGGCGTCTCCACGGGTGCGATCTGCTCGTTACCGATCTTGAACCTGTTGATGGCTTCGTTCAGACGCTTGGTAAGATCTGCAAGGTTGTTGATGGTAGCAACCGTGTCCTGCACGCCAACGGTCGTTTCCTGGGTCAGGTTGGAAATAGTATCCATGGTGTGCACAACGCTTGAGGTCGACTGCACCTGGTCAGCCGCCGCCCTTGTAATGTCCGTCATGAGGGTAGCGGTCTGTTTAACGATCTGTTCAATTTCGCGGAGTGCGGATCCTGCCTGGTCGGCAAGCTTGGTACCTTCCTCCACCTCACGGGTGCCTTCTTCCATGACCGTCACTGCTTCGCTTGTCTCAACCTGAATACCCTTGATCAGGCCAGTGATGTCTTTCGTCGCGCGGGCGGCACGTTCGGCGAGTTTTCTCACTTCGTCGGCAACAACCGCAAAACCCCTACCCTGCTCCCCGGCGCGCGCGGCTTCGATTGCAGCGTTCAAGGCGAGCAGGTTCGTCTGGGTCGCGATTTCGTTGATCACTTCGATGATAGCGCCGATTTCCAGCGACCGTTCGCCGAGGCCTTTGATTTTCTTTCCCGTGGACTGCACCGTCGCACGGATCCGTTGCATACCCTTGATCGTTTCCGCCACGGCTGCGCCGCCCTTAACGGCGGCCTGCGTCGCCTTGAGCGAGGTCTGCGTAGCGGCTTCAGCGTTCTCGGCCATACGCTGGGTCGTACTGGACATTGCATTCACAGCTTCCGAAGCGTTCCGGATCTGCGATGCCTGCTGTTCAGCGCCGACACGCATGCTGTCCGCAGACCGAAGAATGTCGCCCGCGGAACGCTGAATTTCGGTAGCCACGTTGCTTGCATGTGTAACGAGCGTTGTAAGACCGGTGATCATGAGGTTGAATGCGTCTGCCACGGACCCCAGTGCGTCAGCGGTCACTTCCGCCTTGATCGTGAGGTCCCCTTCAGCCGCCGTGCTCACGACCGAGAGCAGATCCATAACCTGGTGCTGCATTTTGTCCCGGTCGGACTCGGTCTGGACGAGGCCTTGGAGCCTGTCGATCGTTCGGTTCAGCGTATCGCCCAGTTGGCCTAATTCGTCCGCGGTCTTCACGGTTGCCTTCTTTGAAAGATCGCCTCGGCCCAGGGCTTCCGCAACCCGCATGAGGTCCTTCACCGGAGCAATCGTAATGGCAGAAAGGATCAACGTCAGTACGGACAATATGACGAGCGCCACAACACCGACGCCCATGATGAACATGAGAAGATTCCTGATATTGGATTTGATAAGTGTCATGTTGAGGCCCACATGCACCGTACCCAAGGTCCCCCCGGCTATGGGCGATGCAATGTCGATGGCTTCTATAGTACTGTCTTTGAGTGTGATATTTACAGGTTGTGTGCCGAAAGGCACGCCCGGCTTTAAAATATTGATATTCTGGAGCGGTCCAGGTATGATGTTCCCCTCAAAGGAGGATGACAACACCCGTCCCCTCCCGTCCCTGATGAAGCAGTACGCCACTTCGGGTTGACTGATGGCCTCACCCTGGATAAATTGGAGCGCGTTGAGATCTTCAACCTGGACGGGTTCAACTGCTTTGACGCTGAGACCATCGGCCACAATCAGCGTTTTATTGATTGCTTCGTCGCGCAGGGTGTTCTGGATCTGGACATAGATGAACCCCAGTATGCTCAAACCGAAGATCGTTGACATACTGACGATCATTAGCACGATTTTCGTTCTGATACTCATCCTGTAAAATGGGTTCCATATCTTCATAGTTCTGCTCCTTTAAATAAAGAGTTTCGTGTTATCACCTTAACACCGCATACGCGCGACTCAGCGGTATTTGCCGCCGACCCGGCGTTCTTACGCGAGTTTGATCTCATCCAATACCCGTTCGATGTTCAGAAGAGCGGCAACACCGCTTTCTCCCTGAATGATGCCTTTGAAAAATCGACTACGGCTCTTCATTCCGGTCAGTGGTCCTCCCGAATCAGGTGGAATCATTTGTATGCTGCTTTCCGGTACCGCAAGCACTGCAGAAACATTGTCAACGGATATCCCGAGCATGACAGCGCCATGTTTGATGATGGCGATCTGACCGAGTGCTGACTGTTTCGGCAGGGACAGCGCGGGGCGAATGTCAACAATGGGAACAATGCTGCCACGCAGGTTTATAACGCCGAGAACGTGAGGTGGGGTGGTCGGGATGGGAAATATTTTCTGAGGGATGATGATCTCCAACAGCAGATCGACCGGAATGGCATAGGTGTCTTCACCTATGCTGAAGAGGCAAATTCGTGTGTCCTCTTCAGGCATCACATCTATTACTTCGGCAGTGACGTCGTTGTCAATTTCGGCCAAATGGGCCCCCTCCAGGGATCAGATATATTTTTTAACCGCCTTCAGCAAGTCTTCTGGCTTGAACGGCTTGGTTAAATACTCATCCGCCCCCTGTTTCATACCCCAAAACTTGTCACTTTCCTGATCTTTCGAAGTTACCATAATAACGGGAATATTTTTATACTGGTCATTCGTTTTTATATCCCTGCAAACCTGAAACCCATTTTTTTTGGGCATGATTACATCCAGGATAACGAGATCAATTTTTTCTGCCCTCACCTTTTGTTCAGCGGCTTCTCCATCCATGACGGTAACGATGGTATGGCCCGTGGACGAAAGCGCTTGCTGAAAGATCTGAAGCTCCGCCAAACTGTCGTCGGCAATGAGTATTTTGGCCATTCTGGTCTCCTTTTTCCCTATGGTTACAGATAGTAAAAATTAACACAATTCTTTGGTAGTGTCAAGTTTTCTTTTTATTTTCTTTATGTTAGGTGTTAGTATGCAACCGCCGGCCCTTGGTGAGATTATTTCTTTCTCCTAATTAAATTTACCGAGAGCAGGATGAACATGCTCTTCACAACTTCAAATTCACCGATGCAGAGCGTATCTATTATATTCTGGATCGTCCGCCTTCCGTCGATATAGCGAAACACATTAAGGTCGATTTCGCTCATGCCGCGTGTCGTGAGTTCTTCGGCATTACCGATCATGGGTTCAAACACGATATCAAAATGAGGGATCTTTTGCTGAATCAGGCTCCATTCGTCGGCCCGGCGAGCGCCCTCCAGGAGCAGGTCGTCCACTTTCAGCTGCACGGGATTGGCAAACACCGGCGGCATCGCTTTCTCGAAAAAAAACTCACCGTCTTTCCAGGCCATGATTTTATAAACCGCAGACTCCGTATGCCGCCTGAGGCAATCGACAAAGGTCTTGGTGTCGAGCAGTCTTTCCTGGGCAAGCACACGATCAATGGGCTGCGAGGTCATTTCCGCTATCCGCAGTACGTGCCGAAAACTGTCGTCCTGAAGCCTGCAAGTTTTTTTCAGCAAACCTTCGAGCCAGGTCTTGTTTCCAGCGCCGCTCGTTGATGCAAAAACAACGAAGCCGTCCTTGAAATATACCTCTACGCCGTCACCCAGTATACGGTTGATGACGAGTCTGCCTGTCTGGCGCTGCAAACCGAGCATCTGCAGCACCTCCACGATACGGACGCTCGCCAGGTTACCCTGGATGCCAGCGTTTTCCACACGCTGCGGTTTTGCCAGTTCCTTCCTGATCAATTCGGGCAACGCGGACTTAACGAACTCAGCAAGAACCTGATCGACAATCGATCTTACCGTCGCCTCTATCCCGCCGCCCGTATGAGCGGTATTGATGCCCGACGGTTGTTGTGCTAAGGGAGTTCGCGAATCCAGGCCAGGTGTCTTTGCCGGCTCCCGGACGGGCAGAGGCGGTGCGGCCGCCTGTCTCTTATCGATCACTTCCCGTATTTTTGCAAGGAGCTCTTCAGGTTGAAAGGGCTTGGTGAAATATTCGGTAATGCCGAGAACGTCGACAAACTTGCTGCCGACCTTGTCTCCCTTTGACGTGACGAGGATGATCGGAGTATCACGAAAGTCGGGGTCTTCCTTCAGAGTCTTGCAGACCTGGAAGCCGTTCATCTTCGGCATGACGAAGTCTACCAGAATCACCGCCGGCCGCTCTTCACGAGCCTTGACAATGCCCTCCTCCCCGTCAGATGCAAGAACCACCTGGTATCCCTGCGAGGAAAGGATCATCTCAATGAGCCGCTGGACTGTCGGACTGTCATCAATATCGAGGATTTTTTCCCCGGCCATCAATACCCCCAAGCTGCAAACGTTGTAAATACTAACATGGTGTAAAAGCCATTGTCAACAGCATAAACCCGTTGTACATAGAAATAAATGGTCCGGATCCGCTTCCCTGCGGCCAGGGAACCGGCGTTGAGTGCGTGCTACAGACGTGCGGCGATCTGGTCCAGGAATTCCTCTGTCTGTGCATAGGATGCCGCCTTCGGTTCTGCAATGGCAGCAAGGTCTTTTGTCATGATCCCGCCCTCGATCATTGCAAGCACCGCCGCTTCCAGCTTGCGTGCGAAGTGCACGACCTCCGACGTCCCGTCGAGCTCGCCGCGCCGGGCGATCGCACCGGTCCAGGCGAAGATTGAAGCTACGGAGTTCGTAGACGTGGGGTTTCCCTTGAGGTGTTCGTAGTAATGGCGCATGACTGTGCCGTGGGCCGCCTCGTAGAGGTATTTACCTGTCGGCGATACCAGCACCGAGGTCATGAGCCCAAGACTGCCGAATCCGGATGCGACCATGTCGCTCATCACGTCACCATCATAGTTCATGCAGGCCCACAGCATGCCGCCTTCGGCTTTCATAATCTGCGCTACCGCATCGTCGATCAGCATGTAGCGGTATTTAACGCCGCTTTTTTCGAGATCCGCTTTGCGCGCTTCAACCTCATGGTCGAAAACTTCTTTAAAGAAACCATGGTACGTTTTAGAAATCGTGTCCTTTGCTCCGAACCACAACTCACACTTTTCAAGTAGCGCATAATTGATACAGGCTTGTGCGAAACTCCGGATCGACTTTTCGGTATTGTGAATACCCATGATGACGCCCGGCCCTTTGAAGTCGTGGATGGGAAGAGACGTGCGTACGCCGGTCGCGGGAGTAAACACCAGTTCCGCCCTGCCCGGGCCGGGCACCTTAAACTCTACCGACTTATAAATATCGCCGTACGCGTGCCTGCCGATGCTGATCGGCTTTTTCCAGCTCCGCACGGCTGGCGGAATATTCTTTACGAGAATGGGTTTTCGAAAAACCGTGCCGTCGAGAATCGAACGGATCGTCGCATTCGGGCTTTTCCATGCCTGTTTGAGATGGTACTCCTTGACCCGCGCTGCATTCGGCGTAATGGTTGCGCACTTCACGCCCACGCCGCACTCGTTGACCGCACGTGCGGCATTGGTGGTCACGCGGTCGTCCGTCTCATCCCGGTGCTTGACACCGAGGTCGAAATACTTCAGGTCCATCTTGAGATGCGGGAAAAGCAGCTTCTCTTTGATCATCTTCCAGATGATCCGGGTCATTTCATCGCCGTCCATCTCCACGATGGGGCCGTTAACCGTAATCGTCACTTTTATCTCCTGTTAGCCAAATATTGACAAACTTTTTGCTGAGCTGGCGGAATTTTAATGCGAGCCGCAAGAATTGTCAACAAAACAATCGGTTCGAATGAAAATTGCATTGGCTCATTTTGTCTCATGCATTTCTGGAAAACAGTAGTCGTCAACCCTCAATTAGTTCTTCTCGTTTTTTTCGATTATACGTACATTGGAGCTTCTCATGCTAAAGTTTTTCCCTTTTTTGCCGATAATTACAAATAGAGGAGCGCCGGATCATGTCCGTTTCCATAATAACGAATAGTGTAAACAGCACCACCTCACTGTTTAATATTCTCGGCGGCCAAAAGCCACAATCACAAACGCAGGTACTGGCCGCGTTTAGTGACAATAACAGCCCGCTTTTCTCTGCTCTTGCTTATCAACATCAATTAGGGAATCAATCGCTGGCCGTTTCCTCCATGGCGGCCGGGGCCGACCAAGCCGTAGCAGGCAATTACAAGGTTGCGGCACTCGATTTTACCAGATCCATCAGTTACGATCCTTCCACGGCCAATGTCGTCAAGGCTTACAATCTGATTGCAACAGTAGACCAAGAGGATAATAACACAGCGGGAGCCATTAAGGCGTACAAAGCGTCTATTGTCGCATCTCCTCAAACCGATGCAACTCACGTGTCACTGGGTAATATTTATTTCAGTCAGAAGGACTTTACAAACGCAGAGAAGGAATATACGACCGCTGTCCGATTAAACCCCACATCCTCAACCAATATGTTCTCGCTGGGCCAGGCTTATCTGGCAGAAGGCCGCTACCAGGACGCGGAAAAACAGTTTAAAGCCGTGATCAGTACGAATCCAGAAAGCGAAAGCGGCTATTACGCTCTCGGGCAGACATACAGCAAGGAAGGGCGATATAGCGAGGCGATCAGTGAATTTCAGAAGGTCACCAGTCTGAATCCAGGCTTTTACGCGGTCCATGTTGATCTCGGCTCAGCCTATGCTGACCTCGGACAGACAGATAAGGCGAACGCAGAGCTGGCAATCCTCAACACGAATGCTCCAAACGATGCACCTCTACTCAGTAAGTATATCGACACAGTAACAAAACCTCAGATTAACAACGTTTCTTCTTCTGGGAGCACATTCTTTAACACCAGCCTTGGCCCCGGCACGCCTGTATATCAGCTGAACCCATCGCTCGCAACTCCAAACGCTGCAAAACTATTCAGCATGGTATTCTCTTTCAGTAAAGACATGGATCCTCAGTCGATCCAGAATCCTTACAATTGGTCAATCAGCAAGTCAAGCATCGGAGATCCCGGCGGGGCTTACAACTGGGGATTACCTATTAAGTCAACGGAAGCACAAATATCTCCGATCCCTCTCAGCGTTGCCTATGATTCAACCTCTGCTTCGGCCACGGTTTCCTTCCTGGTGACACAGAATGCCGCAGACACGGGTACGATTGATCCGTCCCACCTTATGTTTAAATTCAACGGCAAGGACGTGTTTGGAAACACCATGGATACATCTGCTAATGAGTATAACGGAATATCACAGATCGTATGATGGAATACGGAACGACCAGTTTTCAAAAAATATTGCTGTTTTCGGCCTTTTTATATCCGCTACATCCCCCCCCACGTAAACTAAATGAAATATCGTTTCTGACCAGCTCCGACAAACAAAAATCAGGGAACGTCAGTTGGTTCAATCGTTCCGCCGCCTACAACAATGTCCCCGTCATAGAATACTGCTGCCTGGCCGGGACACGCTCCTTGCACAGACTGCTCAAACGTAACGCCTGCAGTTTTCTCTCCAACAGGTTCTATCGTTGCCGGAACGAATGGGGATCGGTATCGGATCTTTGCGGCAACCTTCATCGAGGAATCCAACGCATCAACAGAAATGAAATTCAGGTTCGATACCAGCATACGACGCGTTTGCAGGTCGTTCAGTCTTCCGAGAACAACGCGATTCGTTGCCGGTTCGATCCTCACGACATAGAGCCGTTCACCGGCGGCAACGCCGAGATGCCGCCGTTGACCCACGGTGAAGAATGCAATGCCGTCATGCGTACCCAGAACTGTACCATCCGTCAGGACCAGTTTTCCGGGTCTGAGCGTCTCCGGTGCATGCTCTTTTAAAAAAGAACGGTAATCGTTGTCCAGAACAAAACAGATTTCCTGGCTCTCCGGCCGCTCTGCTGCAGGAAGCGCCATCTCGAGCGCCAGCGCACGAACATCTGCCTTGCGCAAGGTTCCGAGCGGAAAGAGCACCTGCGACATCTGGACCTGCGTCATACGATAGAGGAAGTAGCTCTGGTCTTTTCCTGCATCGATCCCTTTTTTGAGAACATGGCGGGATGAACGGTGGTCCCCTTCGATTCGTGCATAATGACCTGTCGCGAGGTAATCAAAACCGTTCTCCCGTGCGTACCCAAGAAGGAGATGAAACTTGACGAGGTCGTTGCACTTGATGCAAGGGTTCGGCGTACGGCCGCTGCGGTACTCTGATATAAAATCGCTGATAATGGTCCGGGAAAATTCGACTTGTGCGTCGATCAAGCGGTGGGGAATGTGGAGGTGGTGACACACAGCCTGAGCTGAAGCAATGTCGCAGCACAGCCCTGCGGCAAGTTTCATAGTGACACCTTCGATTTCGAACCCCTGCTGCCGCAGGAGCGCGGCGGTCACCGAGCTGTCGACGCCGCCACTCATGGCTACGAGAACACGCTTTGTCATTGCTTTAATCCCCGAGGCGGTAACACGGGAAGGAACGACGGCCGACTAAAGAGTTAAGAGCTGCGGAATGATTTGACGCAAACGACTTGAACATTCCGGCCCTCATGCAATTCCCGTGGTCTTCGCAGTTCTTTCCGGGAATATATTACACCTTCTCCCACTTCAACACCAGCAGCGTCAACGAGCCAAGTATGAACAGAATTCCCCCGAGAAGCGCCCAGGGCGCACCGGGGTCCTTGGCGATGAGCAGGATCGCAGCCGGACCGCCGTTAAAACTCAAGCTCTTTAGATAGATCCCGACGCCGTCATAGAACAGCGGCGCGTTCGGTCCAAGCGTGCCGGACTTCACCACTTTATTATTTTCATACAGCGATACCTCTGCAGCCCAGTCCTGCATCGCGCCTTCAGCGTCGGTCTGGACGGAGACGTGCACCAGGCGTAACGCCTTGTCTTCCGGAAGAGGCGCATAAGCACCCTCGGGCATGACGCCCGATAGCTTATATCCCCAGAACGCGCCTGTCAGATGAGCGATAAGAATAAGCAGAAATCCGGTATGGATTACCTGAGGCGAAATTCGGAGGAAAAAGTCAGCGCGGGACCATCGCCCTTTGACCGCCTGCACGCTGCAGGCGATCGTGTTAATCGCGAGAAGCGCGAGTGCGATTAAGGCTGCAAAAAACCACCATGTTCGCTGGAGTGAGTCCGACGCGGTGTGCATGGCCCAATTGAACAGAATGTCATCATTCATCGGCGCGAAGATTTCTCGATACATCGGCATCATATACGAACCGACGAAGAAGAGACAGATGAGAATGGACAGTGTCCAGACCGTAGTCTTGAGTGAAAAGAAAAAGGTTTTCATAGTGACGCTGCAACAGCAGTAACACAGGCAAGCTAATCAAAAAGACAGAAACTTCCATTTCAGGAATTGAAGATCGAGCATCCTTCTATGGTTCTGGACGTCAGCTGTATCTGCGCTCCGTTATGGTACTTTTTCCTGCTAAAACTCATGTGAACTTTTCATCAGAAGTCCTACGCCGACATAGGTAAACATTACGATCGCGAAACCTATAATCCCCATCCACGTTACTTTCGGGCCTTTCCAGCCGGACACAAGCCGTGCATGCAAATAGAGACTGTAATATAACCATACGATCGTCGTCCACAGCTCCTTGGGCGTCCAAAGCCAGTAGGTGCCCCAGGCGTAGTAAGCCCATATCCCGCCGAAAATCATGGCACTGGAAAACAGTACATATCCGAGAAGGATACTGCGATACTGCTTTGTCTCGGCCGACGGTTCATTCCGGTTCAACGTGAGTATCCCGAAGACCGCGCCGATGGCGAACAACGCATAGGAAATAAATGAAAGAAAAACATGGAGCTCAAACCAAATCGTTTTCAGGACCGGCGGCAAAGGCCCACCCATGTGGGGCGACAGGTATGCCCCTGCCAGCAGGAGCAGTATCATCGGGATCGTTAGCATGGTAAAAAGATCCCGCTTTCGGTTCCATCCGGTAATGCCATAGATGATTCCCATGGCAAAGGCGAGGAAGCCGAGCGTATCGTGAAGGCCGATGAGCGGAACTCTGCCGTACCGTACAGACGTCTGCGCAATGAGCGCAGCGTGCAGCCCCAAGGCCGGCAAAACGAGCCGGGGAGCTATGAAGGCGAGAGGATAGAGTGCGAAGAGAATGATTTCCATATATTAAAGATGATCCGACAGTGGTTCCGTCATTCGCTTCCTGCCCTGTGGGAGAAGAGAAAGCGGCTGACGCAGGAGACCAGATGCTGCTTAGACGGGAAAGGCATCCCGGAGAGCCGGGATGCCTTTTATGGTTAAGCTCCAAATACAAACTGGGGAATACTATTTCTTGCCGAGAATAGCCTCTTTTGCGGCCTTGGCCACGCGGAACTTCACGACTTTCTTAGCCGGGATCTTGATGGCCTCGCCAGTCTGGGGGTTCCTGCCCATACGAGCCTTGCGCTGTACGAGCACGAGTTTGCCGAGGCCGGGAAGCGTGAAGGCATTCTTTGCTTCCTTGTACGCAAGCGCTGCGATGTCTTCCAAGATCTGTACTGCGAGCTTCTTCTTGATGTCTGCTTTCTTCGCAACGTGGTCCGCTATCTGAGACTTCGTCATGGCTTTTGCCATAAAAATTCCTCCTTGAAGAAATAAATTAAAATTTCTAACTGCGGAAGCAGGTTAGGTGTTCGTTATTTCGGGAAAGTATATACACTCTATTGTAAAATAGCAAGGGAAATTTTGAAATTTTTGTGTAAGTATATTTAAGTATTTTTTTTCGAACGTATCCGGACCGCATGAACTCGCTTTTTTTCTTTCTGCGGCGTCAGATATTTCGTCGCTTCGTCGTGACTTGTTTTTTTTCGCTCGCAATACCTTCCCGAGCCTCATCTGCCGTTTCTTGAATTGAAACAGACAACTCAACAACTAGTTATCTTTTCCGACTTTGGTGCCGCGCGAAAACCCGTCGCATTTTCTCACCTGTTTGCAAGCGGTCCAGTTGC
>CAVYLT010000036.1:0-19171 GCA_963769335.1 Nitrospirota bacterium
ATCTCGTCTCTTCGCAAAATCGCGATGCACAGCGGGCAGATTGAAGATCTACCAAGCTGGCACCACTACAGCATCCGGCAGCGCATCGACTTTTTGCTGGCCTCTTATGGGAACGGCAGCCTCATCAAACGTCACAACCGCAAGCTGTATGGTTCGATTCTGGTGTTTATGGTACTGGCCATCGGCCTGTCCACGGTAGGCGCCAATGTGCTCACGACCCGCACCGTGAAGCAGTGGCGGGCCGGTCTGCAACTGAATGTCATCGAGCGCGGGTTGCTGGCAGAAACCGAGGGACGCAGAGCTTCTGGCCGCCTACGGAGGGGCGCTCATGGAATCCGGCCGCACCGGTGAAGCCGAGTCGGCCCTGCGCCGGGCTTTGGCGCTTGCACCCGGGAATGCTCTTATCCTGAACAATCTGGCATGGCTCTATGCAACTTCTCCACCGCCCTTCCTCAACCCCGAGGCCGCGCTGAGGCTGGCTCTAAGAGCCGCGGAAATCGATCCGGATCCGACGATCCTGGATACCCTGGCAGAATCCCAGTACGTGAATGGGCGCTATAAGGAAGCCCTGGACACCATCGAGGAGGCGCTGAGGAAAAACCCGGACAATCCGAGTTACTTCCTGAAGCAAAAGGAGAGGTTTGAAAAAGCACTGTCCGGCGGCTCCGGGAAGCCCGGATAGTCCCGCCCCCCTTCCGTCTGCTGCACGGTGAGCAGCCCAAAGCAAAACCCACCTGACGACATCCTCCCCCGGCTCCTCACGCCAAAGGCGGGGTAGACATCGGTTCCAGAGACACATCTGAGCTATCGGAAGGTGGGGCTTTCCTTGTTCCGGCGGATGAGAGGCACAGTGGGACGGGGAACGACGAAGGACTTCCCGGTCAAAATCCCTAGAGCTGACTCAGAACAACCAACAGATGGGACACTTCACTGAGTGGGGCATTCAGATTGGCCCGGTGGTTTGCGAAGATGCTTCCCAGGCTGCAATCCAGAACGATCCAGGGGTCGACTGCCTCGGCCCGATGGAGTTCGTGCAATACTTCATCCATCATCTCAATACCATACATGGTAGAGGCCAGTTGCGGCTGATAGCCCACCCGGACAACCTTGAGGATTTCATAGTAAACATGGGCGACTCCCTTGGCGTAATAGAAATAGTCGTCCGTTTTGAGCCAACTGACCGGGAAGCGATCAGGGTCCTATTCACATTTCCAAGCAGGTCTTTGTATGCCGACAGCAGTGCAACCAGGTTGTCCTTCCGATAGTAGAAGGTGCGCTGTCCTTTCTGAGCTTGGTCTTAAAGTTCCTGAGGTGTTGGATCGCCTCACCGTAAGACGATTCAGCCGACGGAAACCAGAAGGAGGTGGCGCTGTTCATGAAAAGGTTCAACGCATGTTCCAGATCGGGATCGTAGGTATCCGCATCTCCCATCCGGGTCAGGCTGTCCTTCAGACGGATCGTAGTGAAGCGGATCGCCTCCAGGACGCCAAGCTGATAGTTGTTGATGTTATCGGTAAAGCGCCCAACGATCAGATCGTTTGGCCGCCAGCCGAGAAATCTCTCGTGAAGCTCATGCTCCATCAAGTTGATCATGGTATCCACAAAAGTGACACCGGGTATGGGAGAAATAACCGCGAGCCCGGGTCCGTGCCCCTTCTCTGCGCCCTCTTCCACCTTTGCCGGTTCTCCCGCTTTGACAGGTTCCCCTGCTTTTGCAGGCTCATGCGTCTGTGCCGCAGCAGCCTGTTTCTGAGGTTCTACCTTGGGAGCCGGATGAGCGGCCGGACTCGGCGGGGCGGGGTTCACACCTTTTCGAGGCGCGGCGACCGCCTCCGCGGGGGCCTCATGTCCCTGCGGACTCCCCGCTGCCGCGGGCAGAGCTTCCGTGCTTTGCCTACCGGAGTACTCTGCAACTCCTGCTGTGGCTGCACGTTCGCCGCCGCTTCCGATCCTCCCGCCTGTCTCCGATACGGGCGAAAGCCGCTGCACCGCCCAACCAGAATCAGTGCTTCCGAATGCCAAGAACCACCCAAGCAACAGAAGCACCCCAAATTGCATGCACCGCCGCTTGAAGAAGCTCCCCCGCGGCATCCGGCTTGCTCATTCAGGATTCCCATGATTCCCACTCCTTTTTAAAATCGGCCAGAAAAGTTCACTCACGCAAATAAGTCGCACAAGCATCGGCGGATTCCCATGCCGACACCCTGTATAACCAGAGCCTCTCATTGTCGAATTCTTCAGCCAGCCGTTCGAACAGGTATCGGGCAATGTTTTCGGAACTTGGGTTGTTACTCATGAAAAAAGGGATTTCATTCAAATAATGATGATCCAATTCGGCAAGAAACTTGCGGGTCAACTGCTTCACTTCGCCAAAATCTACGAGCATTCCGCTATCATTCAATGCAATCCCGCGCAGCACCACTTCCACCTTCCAGTTATGGCCATGCAGGTTTTCGGCACTTTCCACGGAATTCCCGAGGTGATGGGCGGCGGAGAAGTCCCCGAGTATCTTGATTTCATAAAGATGCTTTTTCAAGACAGCCGATCTCCTTCTTTCTTCCTTCCTTCAGTGCCCGACAAGGGTAATCCATTCATACATCAATACCGCTCCACAGTCACCAGGAGACCGCAGCGAAGAAGCAAAATTGATGGCGGCGATCTCCAAAAAACTAAAAAGCATTTTTCATCAAGGAGTTATCCCACCATTTAGCTGAAAGGCCCTTTTTTGTCAATCGCAATCCCCAGAGTCTGTTGCTCCAAGCGGATCATCACATGCCACGGCTTGGTGCCTGCGGCCGCCCGAAAACCCGGATGAAAACACGCAGCAGGAGCAACCGCCGGGTAAACCGGCACATGCATGAGTTCACGACCGCTCCTCATTATCAGCGCAAGCCCCTGCCCGCAAGAATCTCCCATGTCTACCGCCGCGTTCAAACGGACAAGCATGCCGGCAAGTAACGCGCAGGGCATCGGCATCCGTTTCGGTTCGTGGATGAACCTCCCGCAGGGAGCCGACTCACACGGTTCAGGGCTTCCAATTTGCTATTGACTCAACTCGATTTTTCCTTTACATATCACTCTGCTTTAAGGCGGTGTAGCTCAGTCGGTCACCTGGTCAGCAATGTGAATGAATACTGGGGCGTCAAACGTTTTTTGAACCGTCATACACGATGGGGAAAACTCCGCTGGAAGATCGGCGGGGTCAAATACTTTTCAGAACTTCTTGCCAACCCCGTATTTATCGCCGCGCTTCCGGTCTTGTTCAAGGGGCCGTCGCGTGAAACGCTCTCCTGTGCGGCCCTGGTGGGTCTCGTAAAAATTTTCGGCGATGCCTTAATCGGGAGAGCGATCAGCGCGTCGTCTGCAAGGACCGACCTGCATAAACCATCGCCAATCGTCTATTTGCTGGCCCCGATGAAAGACATTCTCATCGGAATTTTGTGGTTCGTGCCGCTGTTGAGTTCGACCGTGGTCTGGCGGGGCAACCGATATGTGATAGGCTGGGATTCCCGTTTATCGCCCTGTCCGGAGACCGGCTTCTGGTCATGGAGTTATCGCATCACGGATACTATACGCGCACGCGTGGCCTAAATCAAATAGAATACAAAGAACAAAAACTTAGTGCTCAGTACTTCTTTCAAGGAGGCATGATGAATCAGACGCAAACAAACAGGATATTCAACCTGAATGTCGATTTCAAGAACCCGCTGCAGAACAAACTGTTTTCCCTCGTCAAAGGGCCGATAGAACATGTCCTCGCTTTTCCCCGCTTGAACCAGATCTATGATGACGTCAGCAAGCTGCACGATGACCGGCCGTTCCCGGAAAAGGTCCTGGAACAGCTGGGCGTGTCCTATGATCTTCCGGAGGAGGACCTTGCTCGAATCACGATGGCCAAAGGTCCCGTGATCGTCGTGGCTAACCATCCTTTCGGAGGCATCGAAACCGTGATATTAGCATCGGTCCTCCGCAAGATTCGCGGTGACGTCAAGTTTATGGCGAATTACCTGCTGAATACAATACCGGAAATTCGGGATTTACTGATCACCGTGAACCCCTTCAAGGGAACGACATCGGTTCGCGACAACATCAAACCGATCAGGGAGTCTATCCAGTGGGTGCAGGACGGCGGTATGCTTGTAGTTTTTCCCTCCGGAACGGTCTCCCACTTTGTTGCACGGAAAGGCACGATCACTGATCCAGACTGGAGCGCAAGCATTGCCCGCATCATCCGCAAGACCGGGGCGCCGGTGCTCCCAATGTTCTTCCAGGGGACAAACAGCGCGGCCTTTCATATGGCGGGCATGGTGCATCCATTCCTGCGCACGGCCATGCTGCCGAATGAGCTGCTGAATAAGGGACAGAAAGAAATCAAGGTGCGCGTCGGAGACATCATCTCTTTCACGAAACTCAAATCTTTTGAACATGATGTTGATATGACGGCCTATTTGAGGCTTCGCACATATATCCTGGAGCACTGCGGCGCCCGGCCAAAGGTTCCCGGCATTACGAATTTTCTACAAAGGGCAAAACGTGACACCTATGGCGCTATTATGCCGCCCCAGAACGAAGAGGTCATGGCGGAAGAAATCCGTCAATTACCGCCAAGCCAGTTTCTCCACGAAAATGGCGAACATCTCGTGCTTCAAGCCACGGCCGATCAGATTCCCCATATCCTGCTTGAGATCGGCAGGTTGCGTGAGATCACCTTCCGCGCCGTGGGCGAGGGGACTGGAAAAGCCGTTGATATCGACCGGTTCGACCATACTTATATTCACTTGTTCATCTGGAACCGCGAAAAAAAACAGGTAGTCGGCTCCTACCGTCTCGGCAGGACCGATGAGATCGTAAAAAAGCAGGGCGTACGCGGACTGTATACGAACACCCTCTTCCGCTATCAGCCGGCGTTGTTCGGACGGCTCGGTCCGGCGCTGGAAATGGGGCGGTCCTTCATACGGCTGGAATATCAGAAATCCTTTGCTCCGCTCCTGCTCCTTTGGAAGGGAATAGGCAGGTTCGTTGTGGATAACCCGCAGTATAAAACCTTATTTGGTCCGGTGAGCATCACTGATGAATACCATGCCCTCTCGAAACAACTCATAGTCGGTTATCTGAAAAAAGCCAGATACCACGACGATGTAGCCGGATTCGTGAAAGCAAGAAAGCCGCTTCGTTCGAAATCACTCAAGGGCTGGGACATCGAAGCCGCTGCGCGTCTCCTGAAGGACGATGTCGAGGACCTTTCAGATCTGATCTCCCGCGTGGAAAGGGACCGTAAGGGGATCCCGGTCCTGTTGAAACAGTATCTCAAGCTCGGCGGCATGATCGCCGGCTTCAATGTGGACCCGGCCTTTGGAAATGCTCTTGACGGCCTGATCATGGTCGACCTGACGAAGACCGAGCCACGGATGCTGGAACGGTATCTGGGCAAAGATGGTTCCCGTCAATTCCTGGCCTATCATGAAGCCCTGGAACGGGAACGGCATGCAACCTGCGCATGAGGTTGCCGGGAACGGAAACTCCGCCCCATCTGCGCTCGGTGCAGATCTGGGAACGCGAGTTAATGCCCTGTTCAATAAGCTGTTCTTTCTCATACCGATCGGCGTCGCAGGCAACATCTTGTATTCGTTTGCATTCACTGATCATGCGATCATGGGCTCTGTTGTGCAATTTTCGCCTGTGTACTTCATTCTTGCACTGTTCCTGTGCGTCGTCCCCTGGTTTACCGGATCGTTCAGGCTCTTCATCTGGAGCAGGTTCCTCGGCAAAGACCTGCGTTACCGCGATATGTTCGCTATCGCGATAGGCGCGGAACTCGGTGCGGCTGCAAGCCCTCCCGCGGTCGGCGGAGGGCCGATAAAAACCTGGATGCTGATGCAACAGGGTTTTTCCGGTGGCGCGGCACTGTCCCTCGCAATGCTTGAAAGTTTCGAAGATGCCCTTTTTTTTCTCGTCATGCTCCCCGTTGCTCTCACCCTGTCTTCAGCATGGGACCTGCCGATTGTCAGGAGTTCCACAGCCGGACTCGGACATGTACCATTCTGGATTTTGCCGGGAGCAGCAAGCCTGCTGCTCCTCGCAGGCATAGTAGTCGCAAGCGGTCGCTCAAAAGAAATCAGGTCGCGCTTTCCTGTTTTGCATTCGATGGCAGGCCGCCTCAGAAGTTTATACCATGAGCTCTCTGCAACGTATCACACCATCGTCCTGAAGGGGAAAAAAGTTTTTGCCCTGACCATGGCCCTCACGACGCTCCAGTGGATCTGCCGGTATTCAATCATCTCCCTGCTGCTTCTGGGCCTCGGCATCACTCCCCGGCCCATGCTGTTCATGGCGCTCCAGGTGATCGTCTTTGCGCTGCTGGCGTTCGTTCCCACGCCGGGCGGCATCGGAGGTGCAGAGGCCCTTTTTTCTGTTTTCTATCGCTCATTTCTGCCAGCCGAGACAATCGGCATCGTGACTGCAGGTTGGCGTTTTTTTACGTTTTACTTTTTGCTGCTTCTGGCTGCTGCGCTGTTCTTTCTGTTCAGGATGCGCCCGAAAGAGGCAACGCCGGTTTCATGAATGACACGCTTCGTTCCGAACGGGTGGGTCAAGAGTTTTACGAAAACCAAAGAGGTCAGTATGAAACCCCAGAGGGCACCGAGGAATGCAGGTAAAAATATGAACACGCTGACTTTGCTATTTTAAGAAGATACCCTGTGCTCCTGCGGTTATGGGCCAAAAGAGCGGCTAAAAATGGTAAAAAAGAGGGCACAAATAAGGCGGTGCGTATTTATTCTGCTGAATTCAATACGTACTCTGGGTTCTCTGTGGTTAAAGTTTGACGCTTCGGTCTAATGAATGACGGAGGGAAGATGAAGACACTACAGCATGCCCCGGCTTACTCAAGGAAACGAAGCCTGCGAAGCACATCCCCCGAGGCAGGCGCATTCCCATCCCTGAACACAAACGCTGTCCAGGGGATGGAGCTTCGGACCTTCAGGGAGCCTCCTCGCCTGATCTCGCCGGTCATTTCCCAGGCGACGCAGAACATCGGGCCGACGCTTTATGAATTGCTCGTCATGGCGGAACTCATGCGGGTCGCCTACGAAAAAGGGGAACTGGCAGCCGTCCAAAGCCGGCTCTCGCTCCTCATGACAGGGGCCGCGAACCTTGCCTCGTCCATTTCCTCGGTCCTCGAACTTACGAAACTCGAAAAAGAGCCGGTGAAAACGGCGTGTGAACGCTTCGACATTGTTGCGCTGCTCCATGACGTGTCGGAAGCCGCGCGTTCGATTGTGGGGGACAAACCGGTTACCGTCATGGACGTCTCCTGCCCCGGTCCCGTCGTCATTTACTCGAACCCGTCCATGATCAGGCGGATCATGACGGGGCTCATGAACAATGCGGCGAGGTTTACCGCACGGGGGAGAATCGCCATGATCCTGAGCAAAGATGACGACAAGATCAGGCTGACCGTGGCCGATACCGGCAAAGGGATGCTGCCGGAACAGATCCAGGCAGTCTTTGAGTCATCCGATCGCAGGCATGATGATGAATTGAACGGGCTCGCGACACCCGGCCTGGGGCTCAGGATCGTCAAAGCCCTTGTGAAAAAACTCGATGGCAGTATTTCCCTTGCGAGTAAACCGGGCGAGGGAACGATTGCGGAGGTTTCATTACCACTGAAGGCCCGGCGGTAACCCCCCCCCAACTGGTCCGAACAGACGGTTGTCCTTATATTTTCTCTTGTGCTCTCACGCAAGCAGTAACCAACATTTAACCTTGCCTTCATACTCAGGTAACATAATTTTTGTAGAATACACGCTGCAACTCCTCAAAAAATTCCGGATGTACGCTTAATGAAAAAACAGATCCTCATTGTCGAAGATGAAAATGATTTGGCCGAACTTCTCAGCTACCATCTCCAAAAAGAAAACTATCTAACGATGATTGCGCGCAGCGGCGAAGAAGCCATTGACGCAGTTCAGTGCCACACGTTTGACGCTGTTCTGCTGGATATCATGCTGCCCGAGCTCAGCGGATGGGAAGTCTGCCGCATTCTGCGGGAGAGCGCGAAAGGAAAGTCGCTGCCGATCATCGTGGTCACGGCATTGTCCGACGAAGAAGCCCGAATCAAGGGGCTCAGCCTCGGGGCTGATGATTACCTGTCGAAGCCCTATTCCATGAAAGAATTGCTGCTGAAAGTAGGGCGGCACATCGACCGGCACCAGACGATCATGCAGTTTCAGACCCGTGAGCAGGAGCAGGACATGGCTTTACGCTATATGGTACATGAAATAAAAAACTCATTGAACATCATCGGCGGATATTCCTCCCTTGCCTTGCGGAAGGACGAAACGAAAAAATTTATGAAAACAATCAACACTGCCGCCGTTCACGCCGAAAACCTTCTTCAAGACGCATCACTTCTCTCCCGGCTCGAAAATGGGAAAGAGCGTTTGTCCAGCGAGCCGGTTGCCATTGGTTTGCTGGTCAATGAAGTAGTCGACTATTTCCGTGATACGGCAAAAAAATCGGATATTGAAATAATAACGGAAAACGGCACATCGTCACTTGTCCAGGGCAATGGAACGGCAATCAGGCAGATCATGATCAACCTCGTTTCCAACGCCGTAAAATATAATCGCAAGGGCGGAACAGTCAGGATCTCCTTTGATGAGAAGGACGACCGGGTGGATATTTCCGTACGGGACGAAGGCAACGGAATAGAGAACGCCGATATGGCCCGAATCTTCGATAAGTTCTACCGCGTAGCGGGCAGCAATCGGGTAAAGGGTGCGGGACTCGGACTCTACATCGTTAGACTCCTGGCAAATGCCATGGGCGGCGCAGTCGCAGCAGCCAGCCAGCCGGGAAAAGGTAGCGTTTTTACGGTGTCTTTTATCAAGGCAAACGGGGCGGCGCTCCCCACAACCCGGGACGTCGCGTGAGAACAGAGGAACTCATCATATCAGACGACCTGGTTTCTCCCCAAACCGTCGTGAACAAAGTGGTAAAGAGGTTTTTCAGCACGCGAGGATGCGAAGCCGCTGTTATAATTAACAAAACAGAAAGCGAGGAGGTAATTATCAGAAAACATTTAACAGAAGCTTAACAAAATTGTAACAATCCTGTAACAACCCGATGGTATAACATGCCATCTAAAAAAAAGGAGGAAACACATGAAACGAATTTTAGCAATCGCTTTACTTTTAATCGGGACGCTGTCAATCAACCAGGCGCAGGCAGAGGAGATGCTGAACGGAGCAGGCGCCACCTTCCCCTATCCGGTTTATTCCGCATGGGCCAATGAGTACAACAAGGTTACGGGCGTGAAGCTGAACTACCAGTCCATCGGCTCCGGGGGCGGCATCAAGCAGATCACCGAGCGGACCGTCGACTTTGGCGCATCCGATGCCCCGCAAACGCCTGAGTTCCTGGCGAAAAACAATCTGCTGCAGTTCCCGGCCGTGATGGGCGGCGTCGTGCTGGTTGTGAACATTCCCGGCGTGAAGGCCGGACAGCTGAAGCTCGATTCAGAAGCGGTCTGCAAAATGTACCTGGGGGAGATCACGAACTGGAACGACCCGAAGCTCAAGAGCATGAACCCCGGCGTCAACCTCCCGGACGGCAACATTACGGTCGTTCACCGCTCCGACGGGTCAGGGACGACAGCGATCTTCACCGGCTATTTGAATGATGTATGCTCCGCCTGGAAAGAGAAAGTCGGCACCGGCACCTCAGTGAGCTGGCCCGCGGGAATCGGCGGCAAAGGCAACGAAGGCGTGGCCAACTACGTGATGCAGCAGGCGAACTCTATCGGCTACGTAGAATTTGCCTATGCCCAGCAGAACAACCTGACCTACACGCTCCTCAAGAACAGCGCAGGCAATTTCGTGGAGCCGAGCTTCAATACCTTCAAGGACGCGGCCGCATCCGCCAGCTTCGATCCGAAAAAGCACTTCTACCTCTGGCTCAACAACGCCCCGGGCAAGAAAGCGTGGCCCATCGCAGGCGCCACGTTCATCCTCCTCGGCAAGGAAAAGAATGAATCTAACGCAAAAGTGACCAAGTTCTACAACTGGGCGTTCATTCACGGCGACAAGAAAGCGGAGGAACTCATCTACGTTCCCCTCCCGAAATCGCTCAAAGACAAGATCCGTGCTTACTGGAAGTCAAACCATATCAATTATTAACGGAGCTGCGTAAGAAAATCAGTTGAAATCAACGGGTCAGGTATGTATACTGCTGTTACGTACCTGGCCCGTTTCATTTTCCTTTATCTTTACGATAGAGCAGAAAGGTCCCTGCGTTGGCCATATCTTCCCAGAAAAAATTTCCTGAGCTGGTCTTTCTCTCCCTTACCGCCGTCGCATCATTCACCGTTATCTTCTTTATCATCGGCATCATACTCGTGCTCGTCAAGGAATCTTCGCTCGCAATAGGGAAGTTCGGCCTCGTGGAGTTTCTCACCTCGACGGCTTGGAACCCGGTAACGGGCATTTTCGGGGCAGCAACCACCATTTACGGTACCTCCGTTACAACGGCACTTGCCCTGCTCTTCGCCATACCGACCGCCTTGGGCATTGCGATCTTCGTCACGGAAATCGCGCCGAATTTTCTGAAAGGGCCGATCGGCATCGCAATCGAGCTCTTGGCTGCGATCCCGAGCATCATTTACGGCATGTGGGGCCTGTTTACCCTTGCTCCCATTATGTCGAAATATATCGAACCGGCGCTCCAAAATACCGTTGGAAAGCTCCCTTTTGTCGGCATCCTGTTCGAGGGCACTCCCATGGGCATCGACCTGCTGACTGCGAGCGTCATCCTCGCCATCATGATCATCCCGTTTACTGCAAGCATTGCCCGTGATTCGTTCAACCTGACCCCTGCCGTGGTCAAGGAATCGGCCTATGCCATCGGCGCTACGAAGTGGGAAGTGGTTAAGAACGTGGTGCTTCCTTACTCCAAGCTGGGAGTGTTCGGGGGGGTCGCGCTGTCGCTCGGACGGGCACTGGGCGAGACAATGGCCGTTGCTTTCGTGCTCGGAAACAACCACAAGATCGCCACGTCGCTCCTTGACGCGGCCTCGACGATCACCGTCAGCCTGGCGAACGAGTTCACGGAAGCGGACAGCGCTCTTTATCTGTCCTCTCTCTATTATCTTGCACTCGTATTGTTCGTGATGAGCTTCATCATCCTGGCTGTTGCGAAGTTTTTTCTTTTGAAGGCCGAGAAGAAGTATTCGAGGTAAGAAAACCTTTGACACTGAAAAAGCGGACAGAGCTATGATAACGGCGGATACGGTAAATACTTGGGTTAAATCTTTCACTCGGAAGTATCATGCCTGTTCCGATTTTTATCAGCCCCTTCCGTGTCAAAGACTCTGAGTTTCAGGTTTTATTATGACTTTTGAACAAAGACGCAAAATAGAGAGTTTCATCGCACTCACGCTTTCCGGCCTGGCCGCAGCTATCGGGCTTTTCTGGCTTGTCTATATTCTGAGCGACGTGCTCATCCATGGCCTGGGCGCCCTGCGCGTCAGTCTGTTTTTTAACGATCCGGCTCCCGCGGGAGAAGCGGGCGGCGGCCTCAGAAATGCTTTTGTCGGGCAGTTGATGATCACCCTCGCCGCCACCCTGATCGGGGTGCCGGTCGGCGTCCTCGGAGGGACGTTCCTGGCCGAGTACGCGCGAGGGAAAAAGATCGCGCGCGCAATCAGCGTCATCTCTGACATCATGGTCAGCGTGCCGTCCATTGTTGTCGGTGCTTTCGTTTATGCGATTCTTGTCAGGCCGCTCCATCATTTCAGCGGCTGGGCAGGGGCATTTGCCCTTTCGATCATCATGATCCCGGTGGTCCTCCGAACAACCGAGGACATGCTGTCTCTGGTGCCCTGGACGCTTCGGGAAGCGGCCTTTGCGCTGGGAGCGCCGTATTACAAGGTGATCATCCAGGTCGTTTACCGTGGGGCCGCTACGGGTATTCTGACCGGAGTTCTCCTGTCCATCGCCCGTGTGGCAGGCGAAACAGCGCCGCTCCTCTTTACGTCGTTCAATAATAATTTCTTCTCTACAGAGATGAACAGGCCGATTGCGTCTCTGACGGTCACGATTTTTCAGTATGCCATGGGGCCCTATAAAAGCTGGCATGAACAAGCATGGGGCGCGGCGTTGGTGGTAACGCTCTTCATACTGATGCTTACCATTGCCGGAAGACTTATCTTAAAGTGGAGGTATAAGCAGTGACTGCGACGACGGAAATCGAGGTCAGAAGCCTTGATTTTTACTACAATGGAGACGCCCACGCCCTCCAGAACATATCCCTGCCGGTTCCTAAGAATAAGGTGACGGCCCTCATCGGTCCGTCCGGGTGCGGCAAGACAACGCTGCTACGCTGTTTCAACAGGATGCACGACTTATATCCGAAACACCGCTATGACGGAGAGATCCTTTTCCAGGAGAAGAATATTCTGGCGAACGACGTCGATCTGATCAACCTTCGCAGTCGGATAGGCATGGTATTCCAGAAGCCGACACCCTTCCCCATGACCATCGCTGAAAACATCGCTTACGGTCTCAGGCTGAAGGGCATCAGGAATAAATCCGAACTCGTCGGACGGATCGAGGAAGCGCTCAAACATGCTGCGCTTTGGATGGAAGTCAGGGACAAATTGAATGAGAGCGCCTATGAACTGTCCGGCGGGCAGCAGCAGCGTCTCGTCATAGCGCGGGCCCTGGCCGTTGAACCCGAAGTCCTTCTCTTTGACGAGCCCACTTCGGCGTTGGACCCTATTTCGACGGCCAAGATCGAGGAACTCGTCGTGTCCCTAAAAAAGTACGTTACGATCATCATTGTTACCCACAATATGCAACAGGCGGCGCGGGTATCGGACATGACGGGATTTCTTTACATGGGCGAGCTCATCGAATACGGCACCACGGAAAAAATCTTCACGAACCCGGACAATAAGCAGACCGACGATTATATTACCGGCAGGTTCGGGTAATTACAGCGGATCCAAGAGTACCTCTGATCCGGGCACTCATTTCAAAGGAGAATTGAATGTCGAAACAGAAAGAAGAAGATCTCGAAGCGCTCAAGGAACGGGTGCTCGCTATGGGCGGCCTTGTCGAAGAGTCCATCAGGAAGTCCATCAAAGCCCTGGTGGAGCGGGATAGAAATGCAGCGCAAGAAGTCCTGGACGGCGACGCCGTCGTCAATAACTATGACGTCGAAATCGAGGAGGAATGCATCCGTTTCATCGCTATCTGGCAGCCGACGGGCAGCAATCTCCGCTTCGTGACCACGGCCATCAAGATCATCACCGATCTCGAGCGTATGGGCGATCTCGCGGTTGACATCTGCGAGCGGGCCATAGAGTTGAACGAGGAGCCTCCGCTCAAACCCTACATCGACCTCCCGCGCATGGCCGAGGCTTCCCAGAAAATGCTCAAGGACAGCCTTGACGCCTTCGTGGCCGGCGATGCCGATCTTGCAGTCAGCGTATGCGCAGCTGACGACTTTGTCGACAATCTGAACCAACAGATCTTCAATGAACTGCTCGTGTATATGCTCAAAGACCCACAAAACATCGCACGCGCCGTGCGTCTCACGTACATTACGAAGTACCTGGAGCGGATCGCCGACCATGCCACCAATATCGCTGAAATGGTCGTCTATATGGTCAAGGGGAAAGTCATACGCCACACGGCATGCGAAGCACGGGGTGAAGGTAAACGGGATTCGAGTTGAAACGTTATTTGCACAATATCATCAATCAGAAACGGTTACGCAGACTTCTACGTTACTGCCTTCCATAAAATATGGAGAAGTAACTGCAACTTCTGGCGTAAGGATTAGATTCATGAAAAGTGATTTTTTCAACAACCTGCTAAAGGACCGGTCATTCCCTGGCGGGTGTCCACGTCTCGTCCGGATCGTACGATTGCATCTCTTGAGCGGTCTTCAAGGTGTCCGGTCCGAGGTTTTTTTGAAAAACTTTGCCTTGCTGGTTGACGATAAATGCCATCACCCCCGACTTGCCCCAGTTTGATGGAAATGCGACCAACCCGAACCCGCCGACCATATTGCCATTGATGATGTAATTGTATTTTCCGCCCGGTGCATGCTCTCCCTGTTCCGTCAGTATCTTGAAATAGTAGCCATGAAAGGGCGTTGGCTGTTCCTTGAAAACAGACTTTGCCTTCTTATAGCCCTCTACTCTGGCCTGTGCCACGAGTTCACCCAGGGGGCTCGCTGCTTCGCCCGGCGTGTGCCGCCAGAAGAGGCCGTTCTTCTTGCCGGGGTCACTACGAAGTTTCTGTGCATACGCGAGGATTCCGTCACCGTCCCAGTCCCTCAGGACATATTCGCGTTGTGCCTTGACGTAGGTTCGACATACCAGCATTGCAGTGAGTTCATCTTCTCCGATCCTGCGGTTCAAGACCTCTTCTTTGCCCGCTTCGGTATCAAAGAACCATTGGTTTTTCATTTTTACCAGGGGAATCGGAAAAGGCCAGTTCTCGTTCCCTATGTAAATAATCACCTTTGAATCATTCTCTTTTACGAGGCTGGTTTTCTCAGCTACGTGTTTCGTAAATTCCTCAAATTCGGCGGCGGCCTGCACCTCGTCACTGGAGCGAAGCTCTTTTGCATTGGGGCCGAATATTTGATCGAGGGCAGTCTTGTCCTTTGCCTTGACAGCCTCAACGAGTCCTTTCAGGGCATCCTCGGGGGAAGAAAAAAGTTTTTGCGATGCTGCCGCCGAGAGCGGCATACTCCAGACAGAGACCGACACTGCAGCCACCAACAGGGCAACAATATAAACCATGGCCCGCGGGAAGTGAGATAGGGCTTTTTGTTGAGTTGTCTCCATAGTTTCTTTCCTTTCTGGATTCATTTATCGGAACAGAGCGGCCAAACCCGTTCCTCACTACCGGCGCTGCTTGTCGCTGGAGGAACCCCTGCCGGCAGGAACGCCGCCCCTACTTGTCGGAGGAGCGGAAGGCCGTGCTCGTTCAATACTTTGACGGCTGGTCTGACCGCGAAGGCTCTGCGTTCTGGCCTCACCACTTCCCCGGTAACCGCCAAAGGTGACCGATGGTGTCCTGATAGGCTGCTGGATCGCGCGGCCGGAACCCGGCTGATTCAAGCCGCGAACCTCGGGAGTAACTCGCCTCGGCTGCTGACTGCTGCCTGAAGCCGGGAATGGCGGCCGCTGACCGACACGGGGAGTCGGTATTGCCGGCTGTCGAATGCTACCAGGGGTTGACGGCACTGGTTGCCGGGTAACAACACCACGGCTTTCCCGGCCGCGATTGCTGTACGCGCGGGCGTCCCGTCCGCGGCCGTATAACGCTCCGTCGGAACTGGGCTGTACCGTAACGCTCCCCCTGGCTTCTCCCATGCGTCTATACCGGTCGGCGTTCGGACCACTGGGCCTTGATGCCAGGTACCTGCCGGGGTCACCGTGTGAGCTGTCATGCCTCCATGTCTGATTTATGGAGGGTCTGCTTCTGTTGACGTACACATTCCGCACATGAACATAGGGCCTTGCATGATTGACCCAGCCTGGTCGGTTCCAGCCATGATAGATCACGTGGTGGTGCCCCCAGTCAAAGTCCATGCTCAGCCAGTCCCCGATCATCAGGCCAAAGCCAAATGCGATGAACGGCGATATCCCGGGGGCAGGACCTTGCACATATACAACTGACGTATCATATTGAGGCACATAGAGGTACTGAGGTTGAGCGGGCACAATCTGGATATAGTCTCCTTCGACAATGACGCTTTGCTCAGCATTGCCGGCCAGATTGCCGACGGCCCTCGCCCGCCACCTGAGCCGTTGGATGGAATCGGTCACGTCTTCCGGCTGGTGGAGAAAGGCATCTCCGAGGTTGGCAGTCCAGTCCATGCTTCCGGCCATCATGTGAAGAATGTCTGGATAGTGGGCAATCGCCCTGACGGACTCAGCCCAATCCTGCTCGTCGATACTCGACACATCGCCTCCGTGATTGAGCCACGCTTCCGCATCGGCGACCTCTGCCGGATACGTGGAGGCCGGCAGTATTTGGGCCAGCAGAGGATCGGGGTAGAGCGCGATGGGCGCAAGGAGTTTATCAAGCTCATCATTTGTGAAGGATATTGAGTATGCCTGGTCCTGGTCATCCGCCCTGGCCTGAATCGACAGGAGCGCCAAAATGCACATAACAAAGACAAGCAAAAAGCCTTTCATATAGGTCCTGGTCATAGGCGCAGCTCTTTCTTCTATTTTACCTTAAAGTCGCTGGCAGGCATATGCTTTTTGTCGACTAAATAATATATTTAGGACGTACAGCTGTTTCATGCAAGAATCAGTTCACACTCTGTAAGAAGCCCAATATATATAGTGAGACACGATTGAGAGTGAAAAGTTGCACCGTTTTCTTCTCAAATCAAGCCGCGGGCAACGAGGGTCACGAAATTAGGGGTCGCCCAATTGGTGTCCGGTTCAGCTATCATCGGCAATAAGTTTCGCATTTGTTTTATGGATGATAGCCTGTGTTCTTCCCTTTCAATGAGAAGGCTTATGCTAGCCCTTCATTTCATCCTTCTGCTCGATAGCTTTGGTTTCTGTTTTAGCCTCTTCTTGAGGTTCATCTTTTTCATTCATGGCTTTTTTAAAGCTTCTGATACTTTTCCCCAAACCTGCCCAATTTCAGGCAGTCGACCGGGTCCGAAGATTACCAGCACAATAATGAGTATCAAAATCAAATGCAACGGTTGAAAGAGTCCTTCCATCTTAGTTCCTCCATGTATAGATTCGTTTGATAAAATCACTTCCCAACCACAAGAACGGCAAAGCTATCCTTAATCATAACCGGTCTAGGCTTCGGTGCTTCTGCCGTTGGTACCGGAGCCGGAGCAAACTCGGCTACAGGTAGATATATTTTATGAGTCTTTGAATCTAACGCCATTGTTCGAGCACTCCGCTGGGTTGGTATTGTCTCTGTTTCAAACTTCCCCGGCGTCGTTTCTCTGACTACCGTGAGCGTTCCTTCACCGTTCGAGCTAAATGCAAGTCCTGTCTCCGCATCGAAAGCACTTCCATCAACCCCAGCCCCGATGGGAACAGTGGCAATCACCTTCCCTGAGTCCACGTCTAAGACTGCCATAACCTTATTGTGGCATCCTGAAAATGTCCGATGATGCTCAATATCAATTGCGATTCCTGTTGGTTCTTCACAGGGGCTTAAAGAATGCCGTTTTACAACCGTAAGCTTTTTGCTATCCAGCTCGACAACCTCGCTGGTATCCTCGATGTTTACAAAAACCCTGCCCTTATTATCCGTGGTTGCAAATTCGGGTTTACCACCAAGGGCGATCGTTCCCAAAACCTTGCCCGAAGCAGCCTCAAATACCGTGGCATCTTTGCTTTTCCCGTTAAAGGTGAATACACGTTGAGAAGAAGGCTCATATAATATAGCATCGGGATTATCCCCGGTCTTAACTTGTCCGATTACTTTCAGGGTCTTGATATCGAATAGAGAAGCAGTATTTGCCTTACCATTGCTGGTAAATCCACGGCTCAGTTCGGGAGCTAGTGCTATGCTATGGACTCCAGGCGTGTCAGGAAGATCACCCACAACCTTATCAGACACGGTGTCAATCACAATGACGTGAGTACCGTGAGAAATGTACAGGCGATGTGCTGCACTATCCACGGTCAAGGCATCCCAACCACCGTCACCTCCCAACGGAATTTTATTGATGACGTGATAACTTGATGCTGCGTGTGCAGTTGCACTGATAAGGAAAAAAACGGTTACAATAAGCGATTTCATGATTGAACCTTTCTTTGCAAGGGATAACGATTTGACACCAGATTTGCATAAAAGCCTAATATCTTTTGACAATCATTTCTGTTGTTTCTTATTCAATTGCCGTTGATATTCATCATAGCTCATGCCAGACCGTCTCATACAATCATCCCGGTCTGCCCCCTGCATCTTTTGCAGTTCAGCTCTTGATCATATCGAAGACTGCCATACGCGTTCCGGGCAGTGCAGCGTGAATACGCTGCTGCCAAAGGCAAACAATCCTGAATGAGCTGAACGTCTGACTTGTCGCAGCCCTGTTACTCGTATCGATTCAAAATAAGGTAAAATTATAGCAATCATGAACCGTCAACTCGCTAAAATAGCAGGTCCTCTGCTTTGGGCTTCTCCTCTTCCTAGCCGCCCTCTGGTTTCTGCACCATGCGCTTGCCGGGTATCACTACCGGGACCTCGCTGCGGGCGCGCACGCCGTTCCTGCACCGCGTTTGTTGTACGCGCTGCTGCTCACCGTCCTGAACTATCTCGTCCTGACCGGTTATGATGCGCTGGCATTCCGGTACATCCGCCGTACCCTTGAATACGGAAAGATCGCCTTCGCGTCGTTCATCGGCTATGCCTTCAGCAACAATATCGGCTTATCCATGCTAGCGGGCAGCTCCGTGCGCTACCGGCTGTACACGTCCTGGGGCCTCTCAATACTGGAGGTCACGAAAATGGTGGCCTTCTACACCCTCACCCTCTGGCTCGGGCTGCTTTTCGTGGGGGGTCTTGCCTTCGTGACCGAACCGGTCGCGCTGCCGGCCCTGATGAAACTGCCTTTTGTCTCGGTCCGGCCTCTGGGCGTCATCTTTCTCGCCGTTGTGTGCGGCTATATCGGCTGGAGCGCTGTCCGCAAAAAGCCGGTCATGATCCTGGATCGCGAGATCGAACTCCCTTCGACGCTCCTGTCGTTGACGCAGATCGCGCTATCGTCCCTTGACTGGCTGCTGGCCGGGTGCGTGCTCTATGTCCTCCTGCCGGAAATCCCCGGGCTGTCGTTTCCGGCATTCATCGGCATCTACCTCCTTGCCCAGGTGGCCGGCCTGGTGAGCCAGGTCCCGGGTGGGCTCGGCGTTTTTGAGACAATATTCATCCTGCTGCTCCCTCCCGGGCTCGCGGCCCCCCAGGCTGTCGGGGCTCTTCTCCTCTACCGGGGCATCTACTACCTGCTGCCGCTTCTGATCGCGGCAATCATGCTGGGAACGTTTGAACTGGTTGCTGCGAAGACACAGGTCAAGGGTTTCGCCAGGTTTATGGGCCATGGCGTGTCCGCCATTGCACCCTGGGTTCTTTCGCTCATTATTTTCGCGGGTGGCGCGCTGCTCCTCGTC
>CAVYLT010000037.1:0-7219 GCA_963769335.1 Nitrospirota bacterium
CCCCTGACTACGTGCCGCCGGGAGGAAACGTCGGCAATTATTCACTCCTGTTCTCGCAAACGCCGGTCACGGCGGGGAGTTATACCTTTGACGTAACGATCACTGATGATTTAGGAGTGGTTCGAGTCAAACACACTGTGGTAACGGTTAATCCTTTCAATACCGGCGGGCTGAACGACACCGATCCCGGGATCTGGCAGGAGGACATAAAGTAAATGCACAGGGGAACACCTGTACTATTCGACGACTACACATGACGACCAAGAAATTTGCTGCCTGACAGTTTTCCCTTGACAGTGAGGGGGATTCATGGTTATTTATTACAGCGCAACCTGCAACCTGTAGAAAAATGAATTTGAGGGCCTTTTCGCAGCTTATTTTATGGGACTATTCGGACCGAGTGAAATAACGGGAATCGACGTCGGCGCGGGCGGAATCAAGGCTGTGCGGATCAAGCCCGGAAAGCGACCGCAACTGATCGGTGCGGCCATCGTTGAGTTTTCTCAAGATGCAGCGCAGGAGCCCGTTGGAACGGACCTTCGGTATTTACTTTCAGAGAAAAAGATCGGCCGCAGGAACGTCATCACGCAGATGCCCGGTAAAGATCTTACGATACGCTCGCTCACTCTCCCCAAGATGCCGCTGAAAGAATTGCAGGAAGCCGTCCGATGGGAAGCGAAACGGCATATTTCCTTTTCCCTCGATGGCGCCCTGGTGGAGTACCTGATAACAGGTGAAAAGCGGGAGGGCATGGTCGACAAGTATGATGTTGTCATGATTGTGGCCGAAAAAAATAAGGTCAGGGAACATCTTCTTCCTTTTGATGAGGCCGAGATCACAATAGCAGCCGTGGATGCTAACGCGCTTGCTCTGCGTAATGTCCTTTTTTACGGAAATGAGGACACTGCCGCCGATACCCTCGCTGTGGACATCGGAGCAGGAAAGATGGAAATCGATATTTTCAAGGCCGGAGTGCTCCGCTTCAGTCGCTGTCTGGAGACCGGCGGCGCGGAACTGACCCGCCTTGTAGCAGAGGATTTGAACATCACCATCCCTGACGCCGAGGCATTCAAGCGAGACATGGACGTGATGGCGCCCCTGGAAAAAAACAAGACCATTGCCCTGATTGTCGGCAGGCTTGACGCGCTCCTTATGGAAATCCGGCGGTCCGTCGAATACTACCGGACGACGTACCGCGAAAAAGGGGTCGATCGCGTTGTCCTGACGGGAGGTGCCGCGCTCATGAAGGGACTTCCTGAATATTTTTCCCGGTCTCTTGGTCTCCCCGTTGAGTCATGCGACCCCTTTGGTGTGCTGCAATACAAGGATGCGATCGGCGCGGAATTCGGCCCCCTGGCGCCGCGTTTTTCAGCGGCCATAGGGTTGGCATTGAGAAGAATGTAAAAAGTAGATTTTAATTTCAAATCCAACAGGGGACGCGGGAAACAGTAGAAGTGATGAAAACGGTAAAAGACTACATAAATCTTCTGCCGCCCGAGGAGAAGAAACCATTCAAAGCCCCAAGCCCCTGGCTGATTGCTGGTGCCCTTTTTGTGCTTGTCTGGCTCGTCCTGTTCGGTTTGAAGGCCAAACAGTGGATGGACGTGCGGGCAAGCCTGGCTTCATTAATGCCACAGAAGCAGGCACTGGAACAGCAGGTTAGTGCAATCCGTGCGGAACTCGGGCTCACGACAGCGGCCACAGGGACAAATCCCGAGCAGGCGGCGCTGATCCAGAGCCTCCTGAAAGAGCGGGTCTTGTGGTCCGAAGTCTTTCAGCAGTTTTCGCATATTATTCCCCGAGGAGTGTGGTTCGACAGCCTGGAGGGAAGCTCAATCGGTCAGGCGGAGATCAAGATCAGGGGAGGCGCCTTCAACTATCGCTTGATCTCCGATTTCATGCTTGCCATGGAGCGGTCTGGATATTTTGTAAAGCCGGAGCTCCTGTTTGCGCAGAAGTCCACGATCCAGGGTCGCGATGTGGTTGGCTTCGAAATCCATTGCGGCGTGAAAAAGTCTCAGGGGGTGCCCTGATGGCGAAATTGTTCCAGCATAAATTTTCCCAACGCGAGCGTCTTCTCATGTTCCTCGTCATGCTGACGCTCATTGGAGGGCTGATATACCGGTTTCCCTATGCGATGGCGGAAAGCAGGATTTCTTCGGTAAAGGCGAACATTGACGCCACGAATAAATCGATCGTCGATCTCTCGCTCCAGATTGCCGATCTGAGGGCACGGGCTGCGGACATCAAGGCTGGTGCACAGGGCTGGCAGCTGGTGGACCGGAAAGGCGTGATTCTGGTCCTTGAAGACGTCTCCACCGAGGCCAGGCGGGACGGAGTAAGTCTCGTGTCCGTGAATCCTTCACCGGAAATCGACAAGGACAACCATAAAGAAGTGACTTTAAATCTCGACCTGAAAGGCCGGTACCGGGAACTGGCGGAATATTTCAAACATATTGAACAGCAGTCGCGGCTGGTAAATATCCGGAAGCTCCGGGTCGAGGCCTGTCCGGATTCTTCCTCGTCATGCGCGACGCAGCTGGAAGCCGTAACGTATATGGCGAAGTAGGAATTACCCATAACATAATGATGTAGATACCTTATTTTTTGACGAAATATATCGCTTTTTCGTTCTACCCTGTAACGGATGATGCGCAAGACAATACCCTATATATGTATGATGATCGCAACGGTAACCTTCACGGGCGCCCTATCGGCCCAGCAGGGTGATCAGGAACGCGATCCGTTCTTCGACGAGGGGCCCCGCTCTTTTTCCACGACAACGTCCCCCGGCGGCAATGCATGGGGCAGGGACCCTTTTGCCAAGCCTTTCGACGGCCACACGTCTATGCAGGCGAAACAGGCGCCTGAAAAAAAACTCACCGGCATTATATTCGGAAAGAATGAACGCATTGCCATCATCGGCGGCGAATTGGCCAGGGAAGGCAGCATGGTGGGGGACCAGAAATTGATGAGCATCCGCAGACGCAGTATCGTGCTCATGAACAGCAGCGGAGGAACGGAAGAAATCGTTCTCGAGAACTTTTCCATTCGGAAGTAGGAGGAAGACGCTTATGACAGCAATCCTAAGTCGTGGCCGCATCGTTATGCTGATGGCCGTCTTCACATTACTGGCGCTCGGCAACGCCCATGCTGATACAATTGAAGTCACGGGAGCGACCGGGGCCCCCTTCTCCATGGAGTTCCGGGATGCGGAAATCAAGGACGTGTTGCGCGCTGTGGGACAGGCGGCGAACCTGAATATCATCATCAACGACAGCATTTCGGGACAGGTGACGCTCAGTCTTAAAGACGTGGATTTGTGGGACGCCCTCGAATCCATCCTCAAGACCAAGGGGTTGACGTATGTGCGGGACGCCAACATGGTCCGCGTGCTGGCATTGTCCGAGGTGAGAGACACAGACATGGAGACGCGGGTGTTTCCGCTCGGCCACGCCAGCAGCCAGGATATTCTTCCGGTCATCGAAAAGGTTAAAAGCGATAAGGCAAAGCTTTCCATCGACAACAGGATGAACGCCGTCGTGGTCAGGGACCTTTCGCTGAATATTGACCAGATGGCGAGGCTGTTAAAAAATCTGGACGTGAAAATACCGCAGGTGCTGATCGAAGCGAAGATCGTCGAGGTCTCGACGAATTATGCGAGGGACCTCGGGGTGCAGTGGGGGGGGAGGTACACCAGTACCAACGGCCAGGGGACCACGGTTATGACCGGCGGAACCACCGGCGTCAACAGTACCAGCACGAGCGGCGGTACCAGTGGTGCGACGTCACCGGCCGTCGGCTCAACGACCTTTTTCCCCCTTCTCGGCGACGTGGGGCAGAGCGGCAATGCATATGCTGTTAATTTGCCGGCCACGGTGGGAGCGGGCTCCGGCGGCGCGCTCGGGATCTCCTTCGGCAAGCTCGGCGGCAAACTCTCGCTCGATCTCCAGCTTTCGGCTATGCAGACCACCGGCAATGGGAAAATCCTTTCGAACCCGAAGGTGCTGACCGTTAACAACAAGGAAGCAAAAATATCGAGCGGCACCGACATCCCCATCAGAATCGTAAGCGCCACTGCCCAAGCCGGCGCGGGCAGCACAAACACCGCCGGAGTTCAGATCATATCTGCGAGCCTCTCGCTCTCTGCCATTCCCACGATTACGAAAGACAAAAAGATCGCCATGGCCATCAAGGTGGAAAAATCGGAACCTGATTTTTCGCATGAAGTGGACGGCATTCCCACGATCGCGAAACGCGATGCGAACACAGAGGTCGTTGTGAACGACGGCGAGACGATCGTGCTCGGCGGGATCATCACGAAGAATGATGCGGAATCAGAATCAGCGGTCCCGTTTCTCTCAAAAATACCGATTCTCGGGTGGCTCTTCAAGAATAAAAGCACGTCCCACACCGAGAACGAACTTATGATTTTTATCACGCCGACCATTGTGGCGGATTAATAAGAGGACCGTAATCGTGCCGCTTAGCGAGGCGTCGCAGGGACACCCGAGGGCAAGCCTTCAGCTTTTCCGTACTGGGTACGGCGACAACTACTGCGAATAAAACCGTAGTATTTGTTGACCTGATAAGAAAAAATAAATTCAATACCGACGCATTGACATGAGATACCTAATAAATTATACTGCCACCTACCCGTTTCCGGAACACGGCGAAAACGGAACCTGTCTTTCAGCACAACCGTGAAGAATTGCCGTTGACACACCTCCCCTATCGTAGTATAAAAACCCATGGAACCAAACCGGCGGGAATTCACGAAAAAGGCGCTCTATTGCCTCCTGGCGCTTTTCGGTCTCGGTTTTTTGATTCCCGGCATAAGAATTTCCTCTCCCCTTGCTGTTCGAGCTAAAGAACTCGTTTTTTTCCCGCTTGTTTCTGAAGACGAGGTCCCGCGGGCCGGTGTAAAAAAAACCGAACTCACTTTCTCCGTCAATGGTAAAGAGCGGAAGGCCCGGGTCTTCATCGTATCGTCCCCGGAGGGACCGACGGTGTTTTCTGCGGTCTGCTCGCACCTCGGCTGCCTTGTCAATTATCAAAAAGAAAAAGGCGAATTTGTCTGCCCCTGCCACGGCGGGAGATATGATCTTTCGGGAAAGAACATCGCGGGCCCGCCTCCTGCTCCGCTCACCCGGTTTCCGGTCAGGACGCAGGACGGCATGCTGATGGTGGGTGTTAAAGTCTAAAAAAAAGTTCACAGTTCACAGTTCAGAGTTTATAGTACAAAGTGATTCGGATGAGACTTTTCGATTACCTCAACAAACGCATGGGATTCACGAACAGGCACCGCCGGATCATGGACAAACCGGTGCCCGGGTGGATCAACTATTTCTACTGCTTCGGCGGCATCGCGTTCACGCTCTTTGTCCTTCAGGTGTTCACCGGCCTCCTCCTCTCCGTACTCTATACACCGTCCGAAGCCGAGGCATATGCGAGCATCCAGCGTATGCACGAGATTGTTCCGCTCGGCGGCCTGCTTCGTGCGACCCACCACTGGGCGGCGAACCTGATGGTCGTGATGGTCCTGTTCCACATACTGCGGGTCTTCATTACCGGTTCCTACAAGAACCCCCGTGAGTTAAACTGGGTTGCAGGCGCGCTGCTTTTTGTAATGACGATGTCCTTCGGTTTTACCGGTTATCTCTTGCCCTGGGACCAGAAGGCGTACTGGGCCACGGTCATTGGCACAAACATGGTCCGTTCAGTGCCTTTTATCGGACCGTCTCTGGCTGCCTTTATACGCGGCGGGCCGGAAGTAACAGGGCAAACGCTCCTCCGCTTTTACAGCATGCATGTGCTGTGGTTCCCGCTCTTTACGGGTTTCTTTCTCTGGATACATTTCCACATCTTAAGAAGACTGGGAATTTCGGGAGGAATGTAGCAAATGCGAAGTACCCGGGCAATAACGGCTTACGGAGGCTGTAAATCGAAGGCGTGATTCCGTGCGAACGTGCGGAAGGCCTTTCGGTGCTCAATATTTTTGGGTTGCAGGTTTTGGTTAATCATGGACAGAAGGAATGAAAATACATTTTTCCCCGTCTATCTCTTCGAGATCGCCGTCGTTGCGCTCTTTACCGTCGAGGTGGTTCTCCTGCTCGCCGTCCTGTTCCCTCCGGCTGTCGGCAGGGAAATAGATTTTTCGGCCCAGTACAGTCCCCGTCCAGAGTGGTATTTCCTTTTTCTCTATCAGCTTACCAAATATTTCCCCGGCAGATGGACCTTCGTCGGCGCCGTGCTGCTTCCGGGCCTCGCCTTCAGTACTTTCCTCCTCGCGCCGTTTTTGGACAATGGCAAAAAAACAGCTCTCCGACATCGCAAGGTCGTTGCTGCAGCAGGATTCGGCCTGCTTGCAGCGGTAATCTGCCTCACGATCCTCTCCTTGATATAAGCAAGTCTTTGCTTGTTATAACTATCCTAAATACTTATTTTATCGCGAACAATCGAAAACGAGTATTGACAGAAAACCGTGTTTTTGATAACGTATGACACCTTCACCATGACTTTCAGAATTAATGTTTCATTGTGTTACAAATTGTATTTCTAAAAAAGCATGAGGGGAGGGATGCTTTCAGCGGCAAGGCCTCGTTTTCATGGAACACGCTTCATTTACGAGAAGATCGTCGGTCAACGGGCCGTTATTACAGATGGCCTGAATATACGCTCAACCATAGGAGGAAGAACATGTCAATCAAGACAGCAACACCGGACCAGACTTTGGACACCCTCGGCAGGGTGTGCCCTTATCCGCTGCTTCTGACCAAGAAGGCCCTTGAAAAACTTTCGAGCGGCCAGACCATCAAGGTCTTGTGCGATGCCCCGGCATCGGCCGAAGACAGCATCCCGCGTTATGCCGAAAAACAGGGCTACGGTTTTGAAGCCGTAAAACTGGAAGACAAGGGCTATTGGGAGCTCTTTATAAAGAAGTCGTAACTCCAGGGGTGGAGTGCTCCATATAGAGAGAGAAACCGCAGGGGAATAAATCTAAAGGGGGAGGGAATGGTTTCTACAATAACGTTCATCATTACGGGCCTGTTCATCGGCTTAGCGTTCGGTTTTGTTCTTCAGCGCGGTCGTTTCTGCGTGAACTCGGCATTCCGGGAAGTCCTTTTTCAGGACTATACCATGCTCCGTGCCTATCTTCTCGCCGTGGCGGTTGCGATGGTCGGAGCGAATCTTATCGAGGATATGGGATGGCTCGGCC
>CAVYLT010000038.1:0-16646 GCA_963769335.1 Nitrospirota bacterium
GCGCCTCGGCAACCATCAGGCCCGTGGCGATAATCGCCGCGTCCTTGCCCGCGTTGAACACGTGGGCCTTGCCGATGGTGAACTGGTAATCCCCACCGAAGAGCGTCGGCACCTTGTTCCGTCCCACGCGGACGTAGCAGGGGCCCTTGTGCTCCGCCACGGCCTCGATTGCCTGCAGCGTCTCCGGTCCGTCGGCGGGAACGATCACCGTCATGTGGGGAAGCACCCGCATGAGAGCAATGTCCTCGACGGACTGGTGTGAGCCGCCGTCCTCTCCCACCGTGATCCCGGCATGGCTCGCCACAATCTTCACATTCAGATTGGGATAGCAGACTGACTGTCGCACCTGCTCCCAGGCCCGGCCCGTGGCGAAGACCGCGAAGGTGCTCGCAAAGGGCAGCTTGCCGGCAATCGAGAGCCCTGCCGCCGTGCCGATCATGTCCTGCTCGGCTATGCCGATATTAAAAAACCGTTCAGGGAACGCCTTGGCGAACTTCCCGGTCTTGGTCGAACCCGACAAATCCGCGTCGAGCACGACCACGTCGTCCCGTTTTTTCCCGAGGTTGACCAGCGCATCCCCGTATGCATCTCGCGTCGCTATCTTCGTCACGTTTCCTCCACAAGCGCTTAAAATATTTGTCCGCAGATGACGCAGAGTAAAGACCGATTCAAGATCCATGATGCATGATTCATGTTAAAAAATTTAGCATCATCTTGCATCCTGCATCATGTATCCTGCATCCTGTACTTATTTGCAAACCGTTTCTTCCGACAGTTCTTTAAGGGCGATCTCGTACTCTTCCTTCGACGGCGTGGTGCCGTGGAATTCCACCTTCCCTTCGAAGACTTTGGACCCCTTGCCCTTGATCGTGCGGCAGACGATCATGGTCGGTTTGCCTTTCACCGTTTCGGCCTTGTCCAGGGCGGTCGTGAGCTTTGCCATGTCATGCCCGTCGACATCGAGGACTTCCCAGCCGAAGGCACGCCACTTGTCCGTGATCGGCTCCACGCCCATCACTTTGGCGACCGGCCCGTCGATCTGGAGTCCGTTGTTGTCCACGAAAGCGCAAAGATTGTCGAGCTTGTAATGGGCCGCGGTCATGGCCGCTTCCCAGACCTGCCCTTCCTGCAACTCCCCGTCGCCGAGCAGAGCGTACACCCGGTTGGTCGTTTTGTCGAGTTTGTGCCCGAGCGCAATTCCGTTCGCCACGGACAGGCCCTGGCCGAGCGAACCCGTAGAAATCTCGACGCCCGGAACGTACTTGCTGTCCGGATGGCCCTGGAGCCGCGATCCGAGTTTTCTGAGCGTGCAGAGTTCCGTCTGTTCGATGAACCCCGCGTGGGCCAGCACCGTGTACAGAAGCGGAGCGGCGTGGCCCTTAGAAAGAATGAAATGATCACGACCCTTCCAGCCGGGATTCTTCGCATCGTATTTCATTTTATAGAAATAGAGCGCCGTCGCAATATCGGCGGACGACAGACTGCCTCCCGTGTGGCCGGAGCCGCAGTCGGTCAGCATCTTCAGGATGTCGATCCTGACCTTCCGTGCTTTTTCTTTTAACGCTTTCAATTGCTCTTCAGTAACCGCCATACAGCAATCCTCCCCCACCAATGTTTATCTGCAGCACATGTTCAGGAAATAAAATCGTTGCGCCTGTTTATTTCTTATCGTTCCGCTCCTTTTGTTCCTGCGCAAGGAAGTCCAGGATGATATCGTCGAGGCTCTTTTCTTTCACCTCTTCCTTTGGCGCTGCAGGTGGCGCGGCAGGAGCGGGTTTCGGAGCAGAGGCTTCCGGCGCCGGCGCGGTCTTCGGCGCCGCCTGCTCGGATTTCGGTGCAGCAGCCGCCTTCGGCGCTGCGGGCTGGTATGCGGCCTCGTGCGGGGCGTTGGCGAGGTCCAGTTTGCCCTGCATCAGGTCACGGATCATCTGCTTGTGCTGCTCCATCATCAGTTCGCGCACCACCTCATCGAGGCAGTCTGCCTTGAGGATATCGGCATAGCTCGTCTTGCGCGAGGCGAGGATCGCACCCTGCTGGTAGAGAAGAGAGGTTATGTACGGGCTGTTCGTGCCGCCGTCTTCAGTCTGGCAATGGAATACTTTGCCCTGAAATTTGAAGTCGGTATTATAGCCGGTAAGCATAGATAGGCATTATACAAATCAAGGCAGGAAGATGCAAGCCTTTTTGCTTGACAGGGAATGGACGTTGGTGTAATTTTGACTCCGTGCCGGCGTGGTGAAACTGGTAGACGCAGAGGACTCAAAATCCTCCGGGGGCAACTCCATGTCGGTTCGATTCCGACCGCCGGCACCATAATTTTATACAACTGTTCTTCGTGCTGCGGGAAGGAATCGAACCAGGGGGCATGGGGGAAGAACTTCCCCTATGCTTCGGGGGAGTTCACGAGGGGGCAAGCCCCTTCGTGAAGCGAAGCGCGTGAGCTTCCGACCGCCGGCACCATTCTGTATCATAGGTATGCAGTCTCTTCCTTACTTTTCCGGACACAACTCAGCATGGTCTCCACGAACATCACCGATGGGTCGCAGAGAAACAAGGGACAACCCCGGAGCGCCTTTATGAGGCAGAAAACAAGCAAGTATGGCAGGATGCCGATGTTCATGATGGACTCTTCGAGATGAGTGGGAGAAAAATCGTCTACGCCTTCCCGCTGGTTGCGCTGCTTATCGCCGTCAGCTACTTTGCGCTGGATAAGAGCGTTGCTCTCCTGATCAGGAAAATGTGGATGTCCGGCGCCGGCTTCTCATTTTTCTCAGCAGAGATTCCGGATTTTTTGCCCTTCCTGGTCCTCCTCATAACAGGTTTTGCCTGGGCCGCCTCTTTCTATCTTGCACGAAAAAAAATTTATAACACCCACACCCGATTTTTTCAACTCCTCTCCATTACCGTTCCCCTTGCATACGCTTTCAAGGAGATTTTAAAATTCGCATTCGGCAGGATCGAGACGAGATTATGGCTTCGCCATCCCGGCCCGGCGGAATTCCACTGGTTTCAGGGATCGGAGCAGTACGGCGGTTTCCCATCAGGCCACATGGCCGTAATTACGGTCCTTGCTGCCGCCCTTTCTTTTTATTATCCCCGCTACCGGACCATCTCTTTCGCCGGCCTCATCCTCTTGGCGCTTGCCCTTATTCTGACGAACTATCATTTTCTCAGCGATATAATCGCCGGGGCGTATACGGGTTTGATCGTTCATTCCGTCACCCATTCCTTGCTAACGAAATCGCATGGTTCGAAAGAGAACTCTGCAGAGCAATAGGGCTGACCGTCGGCGAGGGGAAGGGGGGGGGATTGGACAGCCGTCCTGGCTATATTCCCTCGATCTCACGTTTAAAAAATCCGAATGCTTCCTGATCGAAGATACAGAACTCGACAAGCTCCAGCGACGTCGTGGGATTGCTGGTGAGGAACGCCGCGGTCCCGCTGATGAGAATGCTCGCACACCGTTCTTTCGGGAACCCAAAGATGCCTGCGCTGATTGCGGGGAGGGAAATGCTCTTGAGCTTCTTTTCCGACGCCAGTGACAGGACGCTGGTTATCGCCTTTTTCAATTTATTGTCCTCGTCCCCCTCGCCCATCATCGGCCCCACGGCATGGATCACATACCGCGCCTTCAACTTCCCGCCTGTCGTAATCGCGGCATGACCCACGGGTACATGGCCGATTCGGTTGCTCTCGTCCTGGATGATCCGGCCGCCCCTTCTCACGATCGCACCGGCGACCCCGCCGCCGTGCTGGAGACGGCTGTTCGCCGCGTTCACGATGGCGTCTACGTCGCGCTCCGTGAGATCGGCGGAAACAAGCCGAAGGCGCGTTTTTCCGATACTCTTTTCCAGAAGGTCTGCCATCATACACCTCCTCCCACCCGTCCAGCGGCCTTTCCCCCGCACAGGGCAAGCAGCCTGCCGTCAGGCGGTCCGTATTCCTGCGTGAAACGGCCTATTTCTTTTTCCCGATATTCTGCAGGCACCGGTTGCAGCCGAATGTTTTTTGCAGAGCCGAGGAAAAGTTTTTTCGCGTCCTCGAAGCGCCCGGAATTCGTCGCATGAATGTTTTCGGTCATTTTTTTTTCTGCTGCGCAAACCATCTGGCGTCCGCAAGCACCACCGAGGTCGCTGTCTGGCGTTCGTTGATAGACCAGTATTTTCCGAGCAGCCGGTCTTTCTCGTCCTTCGTGACCAGACGAAATCCGTGCTTCTCGTAAAACCGGACTGCCCAGACCGCCGCGGCCCAGGTCCCGACGAGCGTAGGTCTTGACGTGAGTGCTTTGAGGTGGGAAATCAGCAACCCGCCGATCCCCCTGCTCCGCACGGCGGTGCGCACGTAGGCATGCCGGATGAGCGAAACATCCTGCACATGCTGGATGCCCATGACGCCGGCAAGGCTGCCCTCTTCCTCCCGGCCCCAAAAGGCGACGCCGGAATCCAGCTCTTTTTGCAGTTCGTCAAGGGACATATACGGTTCATGCCAGCAGTCGGCGGGAATATGGCCCTTATATGCGGTTGCTGCATTATTAATAATGGCGTAAAGGGAGTGAAGATCTTCCCGCGTGCACAATCGGATCATAGCAAGCTCCTGAATTCAAGATTTGCCGTACAGTATATCAGATTCTCCGTTCAACCGACAAGCCGGTCCGGGAAGGGGGCCATGCATCTCCCCTCGACAAATGACGTCGAATGTCTTATTATTGCCCTACGGACCGGCCGTGCGGCATGTTTATGATGCTGGCACGAGGACCCGCAGAGGTCCGAGAGAATGTAAGGGAGATTGACACCATTGATGAAACTTCATTTTAACAGGCAGAACGGCATCATGGACGAAGCCATCGACAAGCTGATCGCCCTGGCTGACGGGATTCATCGTCCTGAATATGTCCGCGAGATGATCATAGCCGCGCTCAAGGCGGGCCAGGAAGACGACGAGAGCGCGGACCTCAAGCTCATGAACACCACGCTCAAGGAGATGCGGTTCACCTCCAAGGTCTTCGGTCCCTACCGCAATAAGCGCAAGGTCACGGTCTTCGGTTCGGCGCGCACCCAGCCCCACGAGCCGATCTACGAGTTGGCCAGGCTGTTCGGACAAAAGCTTGCCGAGACGGGCTACATGGTGATCACCGGCGGCGGCGGGGGCATCATGCAGGCCGTGAACGAGGGAGCGGGGCCGGAGCATTCCTTCGGCGTAAACATCCGTCTGCCTTTTGAGCAGAAGCCCAACCCGGTGCTCGAAGGCAACCCGAGGCTCATCACCTACAAATACTTTTTCAACCGGAAAGTCGCTTTTCTCAAGGAAGCCGACGCCGTGGCGCTCTTCCCGGGCGGTTTCGGCACCCTCGACGAAGCCATGGAGACGCTCACGCTTGTCCAGACCGGAAAGCGCAATCCCCTGCCGCTCATCCTCGTGGATGATCCCACCTGCTCCTACTGGACCGAGTTCATCAAATTCATGGAGGAAGAATTGCTGATGCGCGGCTATATCAGCAAAACCGACCTCGCGCTCTTCGAGCGCGTCGACTCCATCGAATCGGCAGTCGCAAAAATCAACAGGTTCTACAGCCGCTACCACAGCATGCGCTACGTAAACGGGCACCTGGTGTTCAGGCTCACCTCGCCGGTCAGCGACGGAAACATCCGCTCCCTGAAGGAGCATTTCTCCGACCTGCTCCTGCCCCAGGGCGACATCGTGCAGTCAGGCGCGCTCCCGGAGGAACTGGAAGACGCGGACGCGGTCAGCCTGCCGAGGCTCGTCATCGATTTCAACCGCAGGGACTTCGGCAGGTTGCGAAGCCTTATCGATGCAATCAACGATTTCTGACAAAAGGGTGCAAAACCCGCAAGGCGGCGCTTTGGATCCCCTCATCCTTCTGCTACTTAGGAAGTAATTCAGTTTTTCAGCGCTTGACATTCCTCCATCAGATGATAAGCTTTTACCATGCGGCCTCCCTCGGGAGACCGCCTTTCCTGTCCTCACGAACTCATCGTAATCATTACCGATAACGCATCTCAATCTCCAGGAGGTGTTTTTATGATCAGTCTCGAAATCAACGGCAAAGCATACCAGGTTGACGTGGCGCCGGACGAGCCGCTGCTCTGGGTCATCCGGGAACGGCTCAAGCTCACGGGGACCAAGTTCGGCTGCGGCATCGGCCTGTGCGGCTCCTGCACGGTCCACATCGATGGAAAAGCGGAGCGCTCCTGCCAGACGCCGGTGGGGAGCGTGCAGGGCAGGAAGATCACTACCATCGAAGGGCTTCCGGAGAACCATCCGGTGAAGCAGGCCTGGATCAAGGAGCAGGTCCCCCAGTGCGGCTACTGCCAGCCAGGCCAGATCATGCAGGCTGCCTCGCTTCTCGCCGAAGACCCGCATCCCAGCGAGGCAAAAGTCATCGAACACATGAATGGCAATCTCTGCCGGTGCGGCACCTACCCGAAGATCAAGAGCGCCATCCGCCTCGCTTCAGCAGGAGGGAAAAAATGAAGACCGACCTCACCCGAAGACAGTTCCTGAAGATGACCGGCACCGGCCTCGCCATTGCCGTTGCCACGACCTCCACCGGGTTCCGGCTGCTCTCGGCCGCCGAACTGGAGAAAACCGGCCCTGCTTTCCGGCCGAATGTCTGGCTTGAAGTGCTGCCTGATAATACGGTGGTCGTGACCGTGAATAAATCGGAGATGGGCCAGGGCGTGTATACGTCGCTGCCCATGATCGTTGCCGACGAGCTCGACGCGGACTGGAAGAACGTTCGCATGGAGGTTGCGCCCGCGGCCGATGCATACAAGGACCCGGCGTGGGGCATGCAGTCCACCGGCGGCAGCTCCAGCATCCGTCACATGTACGAACCGCTCAGGAAGGCCGGTGCCGCGGCGCGTGAAATGCTCCTGATCGCGGCCGCGCGTGAATGGAACGTCGCAGTCAAGGATTGCGCCGTTGCCCTGGGGACCGTGCGGCATATCAAAAGCAACCGCATGCTCACGTACGGAAAGCTCACGAAGGAAGCCGCTCGCCTGGAAGTTCCGCAGAATCCCATACTCAAAAAGGAAAGTCAGTTCCGGTACATCGGCAAAGACATACCGCGGCTCGACATGCACGCCAAGGTAAACGGCCTGGCGCAGTTCGGGATCGACTCTTTTGTGCCGGGAATGCTCTATGCCGCCATTGCAAGGCCGCCTGCCTATGGTGCGGACCTCGTTTCCTCCAATAAGGACGCTGCCCAGGCTGTATCCGGCGTGCGTGCCGTTGTCCCGATCCACAGCGGGATGGCAGTCTGCGCCGACACCATCGATGCGGCGTGGAAAGGCCGGGACGCGTTGAAACCGAATTGGCAAAACGCCAAGTATCCCGGCCTCAGTACGGAATCTCTGGCAAAAGAGTTCGTCGACCGGCTGGAAACAAAGGGAATCATGGCCCGGAATGACGGCGATGTAATGAAGGCGTTCACCTCGTCGTCTCAAAAAATTGAGTCTCTCTACGTCCTGCCCTATCTGTCCCACGCGACCATGGAGCCGATGAATTGCACGGTCCACGTCCGCAGCGACGGGTGCGAGATCTGGGCGCCGACGCAGAACCAGTCCGGCGTACTCGCGCTAGCAGCTAAGCTCACCGGACTAAAACCGGAGCAGATCCACGTGCACACGACGTTTCTCGGCGGGGGGTTCGGCAGGCGTTTTGAACGGGACTTTGTGGAAGAAGCACTGCTCTTGTCCATTTCTACGGGAAAGCCGGTCAAGCTCGTCTGGAAACGGGAAGAGGACATGCAGAACGATTTTTATCGCCCCATGAATGCAAGCAGGATAGAAGCGTCGCTCGACGCTGATGGCCGCGCCACCGCCTGGTCGCACAAGATCGTCTGCCCCTCCATTTTCGCCCGCGTGTTTCCCCAGATGGTGAAGAACGGCATCGACAACGCTGCCGTGGAAGGCGTCGAGAACATGGAATACGAAATTCCGAACGTTGCGGTCGAATATGTTCGGCTCGACACGCCGGTTCCTGTCGGGTTCTGGCGTTCCGTGGGAAGCTCCCATAACGCTTTTACGGTCGAAAGTTTCGTGGACGAACTGGCCGCTGCGGCGAAGAAGGACCCCCTCGAGTTCCGGCTCGGCCTCTTGAAAAATCATCCGCGCGCGCGAAAAGTCCTCGAAGTGGCCGCGGACAAGGCCGGCTGGGCCAAGCCGCCTGCGCTGGGCCAGGCGCGGGGCATCGCCTATCACCTGTCTTTCGGGAGTTATGTCGCCGAAGTCGCCGAAGTCTCGGTCGACAAGAAGACCGGCACGATCAAGGTCCACAAGGTGACCTGTGCTGTTGACTGCGGGTCGACCGTAAATCCGGCAATCGTCTGGGCCCAGATGATGGGCGGGCTCACCATGGGCCTCTCCGCCGCGCTCAAGGAAAAAATCGAGATCGCGGACGGCGGGATCAAATCCGGGAACTTCGGCGACTACGAACTCCTGCGCATGAACGAGGCGCCTGACGTGGACGTCCATATCGTGAAGAGCGGCGAGAAGGTCGGCGGCATCGGAGAGCCCGGCGTGCCTCCGATCGCGCCTGCCGTGGCGAATGCCGTATTCAAGGCGACCGGCGCGCGCATCCGGCAGCTGCCGATGAAACCGGAGGCGGTGCTTGCGGCGATGAAATCAGCATAAACCGCAGAACCTTTTTTATCAGGAGAAGGGGAGAAAAAAAGGCGAAATGGGGAATAAGAACAGGACATTTGTTCTCTCCCCCTTTCCCGATTTCTTCCCATCCCCCTTTCACCTAAAAAAGGTTTTTTTGCTTTTCGTTCTTAACCGTGTTCATCCGTGGTTAGTAATTTTTTAACGAGGTGCTTCATGCAGATTTACGAAGAAGTCCTCAGGCTCAAGCGCCTGGGCAGGACCTCCGCCATCGCGACCATCGTCGAGTGCCGCGGCTCGTCGCCCCAGAAACAGGGCGCCAAAATGCTTGTGCGCGATGACGGCTCGATCATGGGAACGCTGGGCGGCGGTTGCCTCGAAGCAGACGTGGTGCAGGCAGCGCGTATGGCCATGAAGGACGGGAACCCCTTGACGCTGCCCTTCGAGCTCACGGAGCGCGAAGGGGGCCTCGTGTGCGGCGGCACGGTCCTGGTCTATGTCGAACCGGTCCTGCTCGAACCGCATCTGGTGGTTCTGGGCGCCGGCCATGTAGGGAAGACCCTGTCCAAGCTTGCGCGCTTCACGGGTTTCCGCGTGACCATGGTCGATGACCGCGCGGAATTCGCAAACAGGGAAAACATCCCCGATGCAACGGACCTGCTCGTAAATGCATTCCCGCGGGCTTTCGAACAGATAGCGGTCCGGCAGGACACCTATATCGTCGTGGCCACTCGAGGGCATAATCACGACCTCGATGCAGTCAAAGCCGCGCTCAGGACAAAGGCAAAATATGTCGGTCTCCTCGGAAGCAGGCGCAAAAAAGCCCTGCTGTTCAAAGCGCTCGAAGATGCCGGTTTTTCAAAGGAAGACATCGGACGGGTCGTGATTCCCGTCGGCCTTCCCATCGGATCGGTCACTCCCGAAGAAATCGCCGTGAGCATCATGGCACAGATCATAGAACAGCGGAGAGCACATGACACCAGGCGTATCGGCGCTCCTTCTTGCAGCGGGCTCGTCCAGCAGGATGGGGCAGACCAAACAGCTTCTCACACTCGGTGAAAAGCCGGTTATCCGGCACTGCATCGATGCGCTCATCGCCGCCCATGTCAGGGATATCGTGGTCGTCGTCAGCGCCGCGGACACCGGGATTACGCAAGCGCTGTCGGGACTTCCCGTGACCGTCGCCGTGAACACCCTGCAGGGAAGCGATATGGCCGGGTCCGTCAGGACCGGTCTGAACAAGATAGGCAGCGATACCGCTATTCTCGTCTTTCCCTCCGACCATCCTCTCGTGAGACCCGAGACTATTGAAGCATTGATCATTGAACACACGGGCGAACCGGACAAAATCATCATCCCCTGCTATAATGGGCGCCGGGGCCATCCCAGCCTGTTCCCCAAAAGTACCTTGCAGGATATCCTCTCCGGGGGCACGCTCCGGGACATCATCAGGAAAGAACCGCACAAGGTCATTACAATAGATACCGGCGACGAGGGTGTAGTGCTCGATATGGACACCCCTGAAGAATTTCACCACGTCGTGGAAATGGTGAGAAAAAAGCATGCTTGATGGAAATCGGGTCTGCCTCCCGGACTGGCAGCGGGAATCCCGGACAAGCAACCGACGTATAAACCTAGAAAGAGCATTTGACACTGAAAAAACGAATTAACTTCGGATAAATGCAGATAAAGATCGAACTTAAAGCCTCACCAAAAGGGTGAAGCTCCTTTTTTTGAATTATCAGCCCTTATCGGCCTCTTATCAGCTTTTAGCTGTGTCAAATGCTTTTTTTACGATAAAAGAATTTCTGAAGTTCCTGAAATGTGTCCCTGCCATAACCACTGCTGTGCCGGTGCATTCATTTCTACTTCATGCAACTCTTCGTTCTTCACAACAGTATTTCACAATTCATAACCCCGCGGAAATGAGCGGATTCTCCCCTGAAATCAGACGCTCCAGCGAGCGATCTCCCGGACAGAGTCGATAAACCAAGGCTTTTTGCCTGAAATGTATTGACAATAAATCGGCCGCTGTGATATAAAAGAGGTCTTTTGAGGTATATTCCCTGCCTGATCGGGCGGCGAAGGACAGCATGATATGGCAACCATAACCCCCTTCCGGGGCATCGTGTATAACCAGGCAAAAGCAGGCAAGCTCAGCGCACTCGTCTGTCCGCCCTACGATATCATATCATCCGCCGAGCAGCAGGACCTGTACCGAAAGAGCCCCTACAATGTCATCCGGCTCGAATACGGACTGGCGAGCCCCGGCGATACGGACGAGGACAACCGGTACACGCGGGCCGCGGCGGCGCTCGAAGAGTGGTCCCGCACCAATGTGCTGAAGCAGGACCAGGAACCGGCCTTCTATATATATGAGATGGAGTACATGATCGGAGGAGCGGCCAGGAAGCTGCGCGGATTTATCGGCCTCGTAAGGATCGAGGACTACGAATCGGGCGTCGTCAAGCCCCACGAGACGACGCTGTCCGGTCCCAAGACGGACCGTCTCAACCTTCTGCGGGCGTGCCGGGCGAGCTTCAGCCAGATCTTCTCGATTTTCTCGGACTCCCGGGGGAAAATAGCACGCGTTCTCAGCAAGGCCGTCGGCCGGAAGCCAGAGATGGAAGTAAAGAGCAGCGACAACGTGGTCCATCGCGCCTGGGTCCTGAAGGACAGCAACGACATCGAGACCATCGTAGGCGAGATGTCGGACAAGCAGATATTCATCGCCGACGGCCATCACCGGTACGATACGGCGTTAAATTACAGAAACGAACGGCGGGCGGCAGCGGGCTCGTTCACGGGCAGGGAAGGGTTCAACTACGTGGCCATGTTCCTGGCCCCCCTGGAAGACCCGGGGCTCACCATCCTGCCCGCGCACCGCGCCCTCTTCAACCTGACGGACTTCGATCCCCGCAGGTTCGAGGGCGACTTGAACCGCTACTTCAACATCGAGCGGATCGATTTCGACAAAAAATCCGAGGCCAAGGACCTTGATACCGTCCTTGACACCATGGCCCACCGCGCGGACCACTCCCACGTGTTCGGCATGCGGGTAAAAGGAGAGCACAGCTACTATCTGCTGACCCTCAGGAACGAAGCGGACATGGACGCCCTGCTCCCGGCAAAATCGCCCGCGTACCGGCGGCTGGATGTCTCGATCCTTCATCACCTGATCATCGACAAGCTGCTCGGGATCAAAATGGAGACGCACAAGCTGGGGCTCAATATCGAATACATCAAGGACGCCGACGAAGCGGACAAACGGGTCCACAGCAGCGCCGTCGAGCTCGTCTTCTTCATGAACCCCACGAAGGTGCATGAGGTAAAGGACGTAGCTGCAGCAGGCGAACGCATGCCCCAGAAAGCGACCTACTTTTATCCCAAGCTCCTGACCGGGCTGGTGATACATAAAATAGAATAGTACACAGTACAGAGTACAAAGTTCATAGTACAGGGTCGGGAACGATCCTTGTTTTTACTCTGTACTCTGAACTTTAACTCAAGGAGGCTACCATGGCGGTAAGAATTGGCATCAACGGATTTGGCAGGATCGGCAGAAATGTTTTCCGGGCGACGCAGGGCAACAAGGACATCGAGATCGTGGCGATCAACGACCTCACGGATACCAAGACGCTCGCGCACCTGCTGAAATGGGACTCCACCTTCGGCGAATTCCCGCATGACGTAAAGGCCGGCGACGGCAAAATCATCGTGGACGGCAGGGAGATCGCAGTCATTGCCAAGAAGGACCCGGCTGAACTGCCCTGGAAGGACCTCAAGATCGACATCGCCCTGGAGTGCACCGGCCTGTTCCTGGACAAGGCGAGCGCCGGCAAGCACCTCACCGCAGGCGCCAAGAAGGTCCTGATCTCGGCCCCGGCCAAGGACCCGGATGCGACCTTCGTGATCGGCGTGAACGAACACACCTATGACCCGGCAAAGCACCACATCATCTCGAACGCCTCCTGCACCACGAACTGCCTTGCCCCTATGACCAAGGTGATCCACGAGAACTTCGGCATCGTGCACGGCCTCATGAACACGATCCACTCCTACACCAACGACCAGAAGCTCCTCGACCTGCCGCACAAGGACCTCCGGCGCGCCCGGGCAGCCGCTGTTTCCATCATCCCGACCTCGACCGGCGCGGCCAAGGCGGTGTCCCTCGTGCTCCCGGAGCTGAAGGGCAAGCTCGACGGCATGTCGCTTCGCGTACCCACGCCGGATGTCTCGGTCGTGGACGTCGTGTTCGAGGTCTCGAAAAAGACCACCAAGGAAGACGTGAACGCTGCGCTCAAGTCCGCCTCCGAGGGCAAACTGAAAGGCATCCTGCAGTTCGAAGAAGCGCCGCTCGTTTCCATCGACTTCAAGGGCAACCCGCACTCTTCCATCGTGGACGCGGCCTTGACCAGCGTCATGGAAGGCACCATGGTGAAAGTGATCTCCTGGTACGACAACGAGTGGGGCTATTCCAACCGGCTCCGCGACCTTGCGATCCTGGTGGCGAAGAAGGGCTTATAAGATGTCTTTGACACGGAAGAGGCGGATAAAAACCAGGATCAAATCAGATTTTATCCGCTGTCACATCCGCCGTTATCTGTGTCAAATTCGTTTAACATCGTAAGGCGGACAATCTTAATGGACAAAAAAACAATCGAAAAAGTCGACTTGAAGAACAAACGTGTGTTTATCCGGGCCGACTTCAACGTGCCGCTCGACGACGACGGCAACATTACCGACGACGGCAGGATCCGCTCCACGTTGCCGACGATCAACTACGCCCTCGATGCCGGGGCCAAGGTGATCCTGGCCTCGCACCTCGGACGGCCGAAGGGGAAGCCTTCTCCGAAGTACAGCCTGGCGCCGGTGGTCAAGCGGCTGAACCGGCTGCTCAACAAGGAAGTGCAGTTCGCCAAGGACTGCATCGGTCCCGATGTCGAACACATGGTCGCCGGCATGCGGCCCGGCGACGTGCTGCTGCTCGAAAACCTCCGGTTTCATGCCGAAGAGGAAAAGAACGACGAGGACTTTTCCCGGGCCCTCGCGTCGTTCACCGATGTGTACGTAAATGACGCCTTCGGCACGGCGCACCGCGCCCATGCCTCGACCTACGGCATTACCAAGCACGTAAAAGTTTCAGTGGCCGGTTTCCTCATGAAGAAAGAGATCACCTATCTTCAGAAGACCGTCGCGAACCCGGTGAGGCCCTTCGTGGCCATTCTGGGCGGGGCCAAGGTCTCAGGCAAGATCGGCGTGATCGAGAACCTCCAGAACAAGGTGGACAAGATCATCGTCGGCGGGGCCATGGCCTTCACCTTCATCAAGGCCCGCGGGTACGAAGTAGGCAACTCTCTCGTCGAGCCCGACATGATCGATATGGCGGAGCGCCTCAGAAAGAGCGCCCGTGACAAGGGCGTCAAATTCTACCTCCCCGTCGATTTCGTGGTGGCGGAGAACGCAAACGACGGGGCGGAGACCAAGCTCGTCACGTCCCAGGAGATTCCGAAGGGGTGGGTGGGGCTCGACATCGGCCCCGCAACGACACGGCTCTTCTCCGAAGCGATCCAGGACGCCAAGACCATCATCTGGAACGGTCCCATGGGCCTGTTCGAGAAGGACGCCTACTCCCGCGGCACCTTCGCCATTGCGCGCTCGGTTGCCGACGCCTATGCGACGACCATCGTGGGCGGCGGAGACACGGACGTTGCCGTGCACCGGGCCGGCGTATCGGACAGCATCACCTTCATTTCGACCGGCGGCGGCGCGTCGCTCGAGCTGCTCGAAGGCAAGGAACTGCCCGGCCTCGCGGCGCTTACCGACGATAAAGAATAAATTGAAACCACGGATGAACACAGATCAACACGGTAAGGCTTTTTTCTTGTATTTTAAACCGTGTTCACCTGTGGTTAATAAAAAGAGGTCACCATGAATCCGAAACGAAAGCCGATCATCGCAGGCAACTGGAAAATGAACAAGACCACGGCCGAGGCCCGCGACCTTGCAGCGAAGCTCGCTCCCCTCGTATCGGGCGTGAAGGACCGGGAGATCGTCCTGGCGCCGACCTTTACGTCGCTCCCGGCAGTGAGCGAAGCGATCAAGGGGACGAACATGGCCCTCGCCGCCCAGAACCTGCACTGGGAGGACAAGGGCGCCTTTACCGGCGAAATTTCCGCTGAAATGCTGTTGGATTTGGGCTGCAAGTATGTTATTATTGGCCATAGTGAACGCCGACAGTACTTCGGCGAGACCGACGAGACCGTGAACAAAAAGGTCAGGCAGGCGCTCAGGAAGGGCCTCCTGCCGATCCTGTGCGTCGGGGAGACCCTTGCCGAGCGTGAGGCCGGGAAGCTGAACGAAGTGATCAGCCGCCAGGTCACCGGCGGGTTGAAAGACATCGGCGCGGGCGATATGACAAGAATAGTGATTGCCTACGAACCGGTCTGGGCCATCGGCACCGGAAAAACGGCGACGCCCGAGCAGGCGAACGAGGTCCACAGCCTCATCCGCGAAAAGGTGAAGGCGCTGTACAACGCCGATGTCGCCGAAGGACTTCGCATCCAGTACGGCGGGAGCGTGACGCCGGAGAATGTTTCGCTGCTCATGGCGAAACCGGACATCGACGGCGCACTGGTGGGCGGTGCGAGTTTAAAGCCCGAATCGTTCGCAGCACTCGTAAATTTCAAGTAAGAAGCGGTTTCAACCGCTTAAACAGTTCAAACGGTTCAAACCGTAAGCGTTCAGAGGAGGCAGCAATGCGTATTTTCTTAGTATCGCTCCACGTTCTCGTCTCAGCCATAATGATTGCGATGGTCCTTTTGCAAAAGGGCAAGGGCGCCGACATAGGCGCTGCGTTCGGCGGCGCATCACAGACCGTGTTCGGCCCCCGGGGCGCGCAAAGTTTTTTGGCGAAGCTGACCACGGCAGCAGCCATCATATTCATGTTCACCTCGCTCGGGCTCGCGCTCACGACCGCCAGCAAGAGTTCGATCATGGAGAACGTTAAACAGGAACAGCCGCAAACGGCCCCGGCAGTTCCGCTCGCGCCGCCTGCGCCGGCCCCGATGCCGGCAAAATAATCGCTCGAGCTTTGATCGCTGCACCTATGCGCGGGGTAGGCCTTGCCTACCCTTTTGTTTTTTCCTACGGAAGCCATGCCTGTGAATAAAGCGCATAATTTTTATTCACCACTGAAGTCACAGAAGAACCCCGGGACGCCTGGTTGCACTTTGCCTTTTCCCTCTCGATCTCCTCTGCGTCCGCTGTGGTTCAGCGCCGTTGCACTCGTTTTTCCTGTTCTCCTGCTCTTTGCCTGCGGCCAGAAGGTGGAGCGGAACCCCAATACCTTCATCGAGAGCTCCATCGGCGACGCCAGGCGGCTGAACCCCGTCATTGCCAACGACTCCGCATCGGCCACCATCAACGACCAGGTCTTTAACGGCCTGGTGAAGTACGACAAGGACATCAAGCTCATCGGCGATCTTGCCGAGCGGTGGAAAGTTACGAACAACGGCAAAACCATCACCTTTTATCTCCGCAAGGGAGTGAAATGGCACGACGGTGTGGAGTTCACCGCTGACGACTGTTTGTTTACGTACCAGAAATTCATCGACCCGAACGTGGCAACTCCTTACAGCAGCTCCTACATGGACGTTAAGAAGGCGGAGGTCGTGAGCAAGTACGTCTTCCGCGTGACCTATAAGGAACCCTTCTCGCCGGCCCTCGAAAGCTGGGCCGCAGGTATGATCCCCAAGCATCTGCTCGAAGGCAAGGACATCAATACCGACGGGTTCAACCGCCACCCCATCGGCACGGGGCCGTACAAGTTCAGGGAGTGGATTTCCGGTCAGAAGATCGTCCTCGTCGCGAACGACGACTACTTCGAAGGCAGGCCGAACATCGACCAGTTCATCTACCGCATCATCCCCGACAGTTCGACCATGTTCCAGGAGCTGCTTTCCGGGGGCGTGGACATGATGGGCCTGAACCCGCTCCAATTCCTGCGGAAGAGCGAGACCC
>CAVYLT010000039.1:0-6661 GCA_963769335.1 Nitrospirota bacterium
CTGTCAGCGCTTGATTGCGTGTTGTTGCAGGTCCTTGCGCGAACCGTGCTGCAGCGGTGTGCCGTCGATGGTCACGAAGCTGTCGAATCCCGGCGTCCAGTTCCCCGCCGCTGTGCACGCCGCGGTCCGCCGGGTGAAAGGACCATTTCCCGTCCTTCTTCACCACTGTCCCCTCGCCCGCCGACGGTTTTCGGGGAGGCGTGGCAGTCCACGCAGGTGCTGCCCTTGTCCTGGATGGTGTGGGGTTCATGGCGGCCATGGTGAGGCGGTTGAGGACCCGCCGGGTTTGCCCTTTCGTCGATCAGGGTCACGATGTCCTGGCAGCCGGGGGTCGCGATCACCACCTTCGTCTGGCCACACCGCCAGCATCGGCTTCTCGTAGCGGATGTAGGAGCGGCCCTCCTCCCACCAGCCCGGGGTCTCCTTGAGGGTCAGCTTGTCGAGGTGGGTCTCTCGTTTGTCTTGCTTCGCGTGGCAGCCGTAGCACTGCGGCACCCAGGTGGAGTGGCAGGCCGCGCAGGTCACGCGCTGGTGTACCGGGGCGTCGCAGGCCCCGTGCTTGGGGGGATGCAGCGGGTGCTTTTTGCCGTCCATCTTGCCGGTGAGCACGAACCGGCCGTTTCCTGTGCGACGTTGGTTAAACGGTTCCTCTTACGGGTCAGGCCGGGGTTCGCGTCGTGGCAGCTGTGACAGGTACCCTCCAGGGGCTCCTCGTAGTGGGCGTAGTGCTTACCGTCACCCATGATCTCGTCGCGGGTGTGGCAGTCGATGCAGGCCATCCTCTTGCGGTGGTGGATGTCGTCGGCCAGGTCCAGGTAGAACCGCCCTCCGGCGCGTTGCTGGGATGGCATATCGCCATGTTCGTAGGGGGTGCCGTACCGCTCGGACTCGAACATGCCGACATAGGATATGCCGATGCGGCCGCTACGGTTGTGGCAACGGATGCAGTTGTCGTCGGGTACCTGTTTGACCACCAGCGGATGCGGTCGGTTCTTCCGTTCCTCCTCCGTGGCGGGCGGCGGGACGTCCCTGGCGTTCGCGGCGAATCGGACCCCAACGTGGACCTGGTCATCAAGATAACTTCTCCCGAAGGACACCAGGTGTTAAAGCAGAAGGGCAAGGTCGGGGGCATGCTCTGGATGAATGTGGGGCAGCTCAAGTTCGAGAACACTCCGAACTTTTATGAGCTCTTCAGCACGAAAAAGATTGACGATATCCTGGGCCGGGATGAAATGGAAAAATATACCATGGGCTACGCTGCTCTGCAGAAGCATGTGGAGGTCGCTCCGGTTGCGAACGAAGAAGAAAAGACCAAGTGGTTCAATGAATTTGTCAGATTTAAGGAGGATTCCAAGGTCTATGCCACGTCATTCGGAAAGATCGAGACAAAGATGAACAAGGACGGCCGCCAGGATTACTACATCCTGACCGACTGGCCTTACCAGGCCCAGCCCGGTGACTATCTGGTCTCGGTCTACGCTGTCAAGAACGGCAAAGTCGTGGAACAGGCCGAGGCAAAGGTGAATGTAGAACAGGTCGGCATGGTCAAGACGCTGGCGACAATGGCAAAAAACAATGCAGCGTTCTACGGCTTCCTCTCGATCGGCGTTGCGCTGGGTGCGGGTTTCGGCGTAAGCCTGGTGTTCAGGAAGGGCGGAGGCGCTCATTAACCATGTATAAATCGATTGTCGTCGGATATGATGAATCCTTGTCGAGCAAGGCAGCGCTGAAGGAGGTCGCCCTTCGCGTCAAAGGGGGAACCGGTGCGGTTTATCTCGTGCACGCCGTGTACTTCGACCAGGAGGAGTTCGCCATCCTTCCCTCCCAGATAGAGAAGAGGCTGGAGTTGGGAACACACGTCTGTATCGAGGCGAAGAAGAACCTTCAAACAGAATACGGTCTGAACGGAAATGTGGAATCGATTATTTGCGAGGGGGAACCGCCGGAAGTGATTGTCGATGTGGCACAGGGCAAGAAAGCCGACTTGATCGCCCTTGGCACCTACGGCAGGAAAGGGCTGAAGCGGCTGCTTATGGGCAGTGTGACGTCCCAGGTGGTTTTGAACGCTCCCTGCGACGTGCTGGTTGTGAAAAAGCCGTGCGCCGATTGTGCGGGAACGTACCATTCCCTGCTGGTGCCCTTCGACGGATCGGAGTCGAGTAAAAAAGCATTGGGCCGCGCCTGCGATTTGTCGAAAACGGACGGTTCAGAGATCTCGGTCCTGTACGTGATCCCGCGCTATGAAGAGATGATGGATTTTTTCAAGACTGAGTCTGTCAAGAAAAGTCTCTACCAGGAAGCGGAAAAGATAGTCGAGACTGCAAAGAAGCTGGCAGCCGGACAAGGTGTTCAGATCAAGGCCGTGGTGCAGGAGGGGCATTCCGGGGACAAAATCGTCGAGATAGCCGACAAAATGAAGCACGATCTGATTATCGTCGGGACCCACGGCTGGCGCGGCATGAGCAAGGCGATCATGGGGAGTACGGCGGAGCGGGTCATTGCTTATGCCTCCTGTCCCATATTGATCGCGAAGTAGGAGAGACGTTCACGGCGGAGACGCGAAGGAAAGACGGGAACTGAGATTGGAACGGACTTCGGTAACGAGTCCAAGAATATTTTCTCCGTGCCCTCTGTGGTTAACCTTTTTTGTGGAGTAACTATGAAAGGCTATAAAAAAGTTCTTATCGCAGTTAACGGTTCCCAGGAAGTCTTGAAGCAGGGAATCAAACTGGCCCGGGACGAAAAGACCTGGATAACGGTCGTAAAAGTCGTCCAGCCTTTCGAGGGAGACCTCGACCTGACGGGCATCAAGAACCTGAACGACGTACTTGACGATGGAGGGGCCAGTGCCCTCTCCGATATCAGCAGGATCGCAGAAGTTGAAGGCGCCCTCGTCAAGACCAGGCTGGAATCGGGAGACGTGCCGGACCGGATCGTCGAAGTGGCGGCCGAAGAGAAATGCGATCTCATCATCATGGGTTCAAAGAAGAAAAAGGGGACACTAAGCAGGCTTTTCGGCGATCATGTCGTAGAAAAAGTCATTGATCGCGCGCCCTGTCCGGTGTTTGTAGTCGGGGTATAAGGAAAGGTTGTTGTTTGATAACGAAATTGTACTTTTTTCTTTGCCAGCAACGAGAGTTTATGGTAAAGTGCAACTTACCGAAACAATAGGCTTCCCTGCAAATTTTTAAGCTCTCCTCGAAGAGCACGGAAAGGAGTAATAATAATGTTTGAAGGATTAGCACAACCAATGCACTTGATTCTCATTCTTTTGATCGTCATGATTATCTTTGGCCCGGGAAAACTTCCGGAACTCGGCGCAGGACTTGGAAAGAGCATCAGGGAATTCAAGAAGGCCATGAAGGAAGGTCAGGAAACCGCGGTCCTGGACAAAAAAGAAAATAAGGCTTAATTTGCACAGCGCGAACGATTGAGAAGCAGTTGATAAAGGAAATCGGTACCTCAGAATAATCGAGTAATTCACGAGAGGACACTCAAACCACATTTCCCAAGGCATTTATTCAGAGTGCGCCTTTTGCCCTGCGCCTGCTATTTGGAGGCGTGAAATGCAGCCTCTTCCATGAAACGCCGACACTCCTTGATTAGATCCCTTATCTCTTCCGTTCCCGACTCCCAGACGTCACCATGGTGAAGAAAAAATTTAACAGACTCCTTAGAAGAAGAATCCTTTCTGAAGACGAGCTTGATGTCCTCGCACGGGAATCAGCATCATCCGGCATCGCTCTGGAAGAACTGCTGTTCCAAAAGGGCGTAGGCAAGCACGAGATCCTTTTTTGCCTGTCTGAATTCTACGGGCTTCCCTTCGTGGAATATGATGAAAGCGTCGCCGCGTCCTACTTTCTGGTTTTGCGCCTCGACCTTGAGCACCAGAAGACGGCTTTGTGGTTTCCTCTCTCGGTCCGCGAAAAGAAGGCCGAGGTTATCGCCTTCCGTCCCGACGACGAGCGCGTGATCGAAGACATTAAAAAGACGCTGGGAGTGGAGCAGATCGATTTCCGGATTGCCCTTCCCGCGGACCTCATCCGCATTATTGAGCACAATTTCGATGTGAACAACAATTTCGGCATTTCCGGGGGACGGACGCCCCTGGCGCGGGTGCGAACGTTCTTCGCATACCGGCGATCGACTTATGCCCATTACCGTACGCTCTTCGCGAAGGGGAGGACGGGTCTTGCTTTCATCAGAACAGGTGTCTCCTTCATTGTCATCGCGCTTCTGTTCTTGCGCTTACTGGGCGCGGATTTTTATCTGGTCCTCGAAGTGCCGCTCCTCTTCGCCGGCATCATCATGGTTTCCGACGGGATCAAATGGTATTTGCCAGCCCGAAAGATCGCGGGCAAACAGATCGAAGTAACCTGCTCGGAGCCGACCTGGGGAACGTGTGTGCTGAACGCCGAGGTGAGAGACGGCTGGCCTATCATCACTCGGACCGAACAGATTAAAGACGCGGGAAAACTCAGGGCGGACTGGGAAAATCTCTCGCCGGTCATGCGGCGAAGATACCTCGCAAGCGACCGGACGGACATGGCCGAGGAGAGGACTTCGCTTGCAGGACACCGGACGAAGCTTGCGCGGGCCAGGACCGGACTCGCTTTTACACGCACCGGCATTGCCTTTACCGGACTCGGCATAGGGTTGATGCGGCAGTTTGAGACGGGAGTGTGGTCAGCGTGGTCGGTTTTTGATGTTGCGTTGATTGCCGCGGGCATTCTGATGTCGGCCGAGGGCTTTTACTGGTATTTCGGCGGGCGCAGATCTGGGATCGAAGGGTTGCGGTCCGTGCTCGATGCGCTGAATAAGGAAACGATCTGGGACCTGGTATTTCCGCTCGGCCACAAACGAGTGGGCCCGGGAAAAGACAGACCGGGTCCGCCGGTGAGCGCGGCCCAGAAGCCGGGCATATGGGCCACGACCGGCCTTGCTCTGGAACGGACGGTGCTTGCCGACCGTCGCGGCGTCATGGCAAGGCTTCGGACGGTCATGGCGGTATCGCGGACCGGCATGGCGTATATCCGGACCGGCATGAGCATTACCTCCGTTGGCGCGGGGCTGATGGCCTATTTCGGCGTTGCCTCGCCTGGTTGGACGATTTTTAATGCTCTCCTCATTATCGGCGGCCTTGTGTTGATGGCTGACGGGTACCGGTGGATGCTTCCAGCTGAACGCATGCGGAAAGAATACCCCTATTGTTTTGGGGACATGGAAATAACGATTCCCGACTATGGCAGGCCAAATGCCGAGTGGGGAACGGTTATCTTTAATCACTATGCAGAATGAACTGATGAACGACGATCCCGCAGAGGTGGCGGCCGGAGACTCGGAATTTTCTTTCCTCGCGGAACGGGGGATCCTGAGCCTGGGAGAGCTGGAAGAAGCGGCGAGCAGAGCTCAGGCAAGGGGAATTGAACTCGAGCTGGTTCTGCTGAGAGAATGCCGCGTGGCCAAGCAGGATCTTCTTGCGGCTCTTGCGAAGCACTACAATTGTCCGTCGATCGAATACGATGAACGCCTGCCGATCCCGCCAGAGATCCTGGCCGGTTTGGGGCCGGACTCGCTTTCGACCTACCAATGGATGCCGGTCATGAAGGACAGGTCGGGTACGGTCGTCATCGCAGCGAGAAATCCCGAGAGCCAGACGATGCGGGAAGACGTAAAAAAACATATTAAGGCGGACCGGTACGAGTTCAGGGTCTCGCTCGATGCGGACATCCAGTGGTATATCCAGGATTTCCTTCATGCAAGGGTCGGCCTGCTGATCGGCACCGAGCGCACCGGTCTTGCCTTCTGGCGCAATACCATGGCGCACTGGCGGACCCGCATGGCCTGCTACCGGACGGATATGGCGAACGCCAGAACCGGTCTTGCTTTTCTGCGGTGGGGCCTGGGCACGATCGCGCTCTCGAATGCGCTGCTGAAATCCAAGAGCATCGCCTATCATCCTGTTCTCTATTTCTCCGTTCTGGCGATCGGGATCGTGATCTCTTTTTACGGCCTTCCGATTTACCTGAACGTGCGTAAGTCGAGATTGACGCCGCCCGGGCACCAGACCCTCGTGGAGGTGACGGGCGCCACGATCCACTTTTTGGAGAACTATCACTTCATCGAGAACACGGGATACAAGCGCGAGTCGCAGGGAACGATGCTTGCGAGGGTGGGCGATTTCCTTGCCGATTACAGCACGTTTCTCATGCCGACGCCGTCCTCCAAGACCCGCACGATGTTTGCGCGCGAACGAAACGTCCTGGCGGCCCAGCGGACCATCGCGGGATGTTACCGCACCATCTATGCACGTGCCAGGACCGGGTTGGCCTTCATCCGCACCGGCATTTCGTTTTTGAGCATAGGCATCGGTATCATAAGTTACTTCGGGTTCGGCCTGCTGACGTCGTTCAATCTCTGGCTTATAGCTGCGGGAATACTCCTGTTGATCGATGGGACGCTGTGGTACTGGCCTGTGCGGAAGGAACAGGCTGAAATACCGCGGGGAGTCGCCTATCCCGAGTGACCAGCAAAATTAGGTTCTTTTTTAGGGAGCAGTAATGCACATCCATATCCATGCACTCATATATTCTGTCAGACTGCTGCACTATGCAAGACTGGCGCATTATGCCAGACTCGCACATTACGCCCGACTGGGCAG
>CAVYLT010000040.1:0-23508 GCA_963769335.1 Nitrospirota bacterium
TCGTCGCGGAAAAGGTCCAGGCCGGCAAGCCGACTACGACTTCATCGAAGTCATGACGCTGCCCCGGCGGCTGCATCGGCGGCGGGCCAGCCCATCTCGAGAATCCCGCCGTCAAGACGACACGCGCACAAAGGATCTCTACGAGGCCGACAAGCACCTGCCGCTGCACAAGTCGCAGGACAATCCGTTCGTCACCAAGTGCTATCAGGATCACGCTTGGCGAAGTCGGCGGCGAGAAGGCCCATCATCTGCTGCACACGCATTACCAGAACCGCCGCCGACTCAGCGGCCAGGAAATCCCGATGATGGAGGGGCCGGCCGACGAGGACAGGATCCAGGTCAAAGTGTGCGCCGGCACGGCCTGCTTCGTGCCGGCGGTTCGCAGAAACTGCTGCACGCGTTGACGGCCTACGTCGAGGAGCGTAGCCTCCAGAACGCTCGTGGACGTGCGCGCGAACTTCTGTTCGGAACACTGCAGCAGCCGGCCCGACCGTCATCATCGGCGATCAGGTCCTGCCGCGGTGCACGTTTGAAATCGCGCGCGACGTGCTCGACGAGCAGCTCGCGGCGCACGTAGGCAGTCCGGATGGGCGTCGCCTTCTCCTCCGCGGGCTCGGAGAGAGGGCCGGTGTGAGCGAAGCGAACGCGGGGTGAAGGGAGCCACTGAAGGATCCATGACCGCCACGGACACCACAATCGGATCTCCCGCCTGCGTCCATGCAGCGGGAGTCTGTTCTTACGTGGCTGCGCGAGGATCATCCGGAGCGCCTCGACCAGCTCTGGCGGCTGGCCGACACCACGCGCCACAGGTTCGTGGGCAATGAAGTCGACCTGTGGGGCACGATCAAGCTCTCGAACTGCTGCGACGAGTCCTGCTCCTTCTGCGGGCTTCGTGTGGCGAACCGCGACCTCGCCCGTTTCGCCTTGACGCCGACCAGGTTCTGGGTGCGCGCGCAGCGCGTGGAACTGGGCTATAATTCCGTCGTTCTGCAGGCCGGCCGCGACCCGCAGCTTTCCGCGGACTGGCTCGCCGACACTATTCGCCGATCAAGGCCGAAACGGGCCTTGTCGTCGCGCTCAGTCTCGGCGAACGCTCCGAAGCCGAACTGCCGGCCTGGCGCCAGGCGGGCGCCGACCGCTACTTCCTGCGCTTTCTGACCGCCAACACGACGCTCTATCGGCTGCTGCACGCGACGACCGTGCGACGATCCGCGGCGCCGTCTGCCGCTGCTCGCCAAGCTCAAGCAGCTTGCGGGTTCCGAGAGCGCGTCGCGGATCGCCTGGATCGGCGCTGCCGACCACCTCCTCGAGCGGCTGCCACTCGCGCCGCAGCCGCACGGCGCCGCTTTCGCAGGCGCGCCATGTCGAGCAGGTTGTTGACCAGCGTGCCTCCATGCGCAGGGCCTCGTCGCGGATGTCGCCGGCGATCCGCCTGCTGCGCCGGCGCGCGGGCCGGGTCAGCGCCAGCGTCTCGGCCAGGCCGACCAGCGCCGCCAGCGGCGTGCGCAGGTCGTGCGAGATCGCCGACAGCAGCGAGTTGCGCAGCCGCTCCGACTCGATCTGCACCGTGCTGCTCTGCGCGACGTCGCTGCGCTGCCATGCCCAAGTTCCGATTTATGGCGAAAGCATCATCGATGCCCCCCACCATTGAGGAAATCACGAGCGGACTGCGAAGCTCGCGTCCCAATAACGTTGTAGATGTGTCGACGGAGCGCAGACTTATTTCCGGAGAGCTGGTGAAGGAGAGAGTAGTCTTCGAAACCATTAGTCACGCGGCCGGAATCGACCTTGCCATTAAGGACCAGGTCCAAATGGTCTCTCTTACGCTGTTGAATGACTTGCCCGTCAGGCAAAGTACGTTTCAAGGGACTCTCCTAGAATCTCCGGGTTCCGAGGAAATCAACGACTTCATCAATATCACGCTTTGAATCCGAGTCCAGTCAGAGAGGTCCGAGGGCCTCATTTGCCCTGTCAATGTAAGACGACGTCATACGCTGTGCCGCATCCAGCGAACCAACCGACTCGAGGATTTCCAACACGCGATGCACTTTGTCTTCCTCCAGGGAGCAACTGCTTGTGCGGTAGCAAGACATAAGCTCATTACGCTGAGAGGCGGTCGCCCGTTCCAAAGCGTGGACAACAGGCAATGTCTTCTTTCTCCGTCTGATATCATTGCACGATGGCTTCCCTGTCTCTTCCTGCCGGCCCCAGATGCCCAAGATGTCGTCGCGAACCTGAAACGCCATCCCGAGACCGTTTCCGCGAGCCGGCCCTCGCCGATAACTCCGCATGCGAGGCTGCCGCATTCAGGTTCTATGAACTTGACCCCCAGCCGGCTCAGCGTATCGATATTCCTTCGCAGGACCGGGTTACGATACATCCTTTCGTTCATGGCAGGAGCGATCATCAAGGGACATTTACTGGCCATGAGGGCGGTCGTCAACGAGTCGTCGGCTATACCGGCGGCGAGCTTTCCAATGATGTTGGCCGTAGCAGGCGCGATGAGGGCGAGGTCCAGTCCATTGGTGATTTCGATGTGACCGATCGCGGGCCGGCCCTCGTGCGCAAATTCTTCGCAGAGCACCGGAAGACCGCTCAGCGTCTCGAACGTGAGACGTGAAACGAAGGACGCGGCATTCTTCGTCATTGCCACGCGGACTTCGGCCCCCCGGTCCTTCAGCCTGCGCACGAGTTCAACGGCCTTGTATGCGGCGATACTGCCGGTTACGCCGAGCAGTATGCGCCGGCCGAGCAAGCGGTCGCGCTGTTCCACCTGTTCTACTCCTCGGGCTCCGGCTCCGACTCACCGGATTCCTCCGCATCCATATCAGGTTCTTCGGCTCCCGGTTCCTCTTCGGACGGCTCCTCAGCCCCTTCTTCGTCTTGCGTCTCCGACAGGTAAGCACTGAGTTCCTTGCGTATCTCTTCTTCTTTGGCGGAAAGCTGCTCTTCCAGCTTCGCACGCTCTTCTTCTTTGCGGAACGCTTCTTTTGCTTTCACGGCATCTTCACCCACAAGGATCTTAAAGCTGTGCGCGACTGCTTCTTCGAGAGCGACTGTCGCGTCTTTGATCGACCGCGAATTCACCTGCGGGGGGGCGCCGGCGGTCAATTGCCGCACCCGCTGCGACGCAATATGCACGAGACGAAACTTCGTGTCGGCTATTTTGTCGTTCATTTCGATCGGGAGTGATATCAGGTCTTGAGCTATTTTTTGCATTATTTTCCTCCTGCTTGACAGAGTATTATATTTTACATCTATTCATTATAACATTCCTTCAATCCAACGGGTGTCCGCCAGCTGCATTCTGCAACGCTCGGCAATAACAACTGACCGAAGTTCGGTGAGCGCCCGCTCAAAATCCCTGTTCACGACAATATAATCGTACAGGGCATAATCCTTGATCTCTTCGCGCGCCCTGCGCATTCTTTTTTTTATCTCATCTTCATGGTCCGACTTGCGGTTGCGAAGCCGTTCCTCGAGGATGTCAAGCGACGGCGGCATGATAAAAATGAAGACTGCTGATTTAAATTTCGCTTTGATCTGCTGGGCGCCCTGGGTATCGATATCGAGTATGATGTCGATGCCCTTCTCGATCATGTCATCCAGCACCCGTCGTGATGTGCCGTACAGGTTGGAATGGACTTCTGCCCACTCCGCAAAATCCCCGGCTTTGATCATTGCCTGAAAACGCTCTTGACTGACGAAATAGTAGTCCCGCCCGTCAATTTCACCGGGTCTCGGCTTGCGTGTCGTGTAGGAAATGGAGTGAGTAAGTTCCTCCAGGGAATCGGTGATTGCCCTGCACAAGCTTGTTTTTCCTGCGCCGGAAGGCGCGGAAACGACAAACAACAGTCCCCGGGTCCTCTTCACTGCTCGCCCCTTCCCGCGAACCTCTGCATCAGCGTCTCGACCTGCACCGCAGAGAGAATAACGTGGTCGCTATCCGTGATGATAATGGCCCGTGTTTTTCTGCCCTCGGTCGCGTCGATCAGCATCTTTCGCTCCTTGGCCTCTTCCCGGAGACGACGCATGGGGGCTGAATCGGGCGAGAGTACCGCGACGACCTTTATCGCCATGACCATGTTGCCGTAGCCAATATTGATCGGACTGTTCACCATAGCGCTATTCGATATTCTGGACCTGTTCGCGTATTTTTTCAAGCTCGGACTTGACATTTACCACATCCATGGATATTTCAGCATCCATGGCTTTTGATGCTATCGTATTTACTTCCCGGCCCATTTCCTGAATGAGAAAATCAAGTTTCCTGCCCACCGCCTCCCCGTTCGTTCCGCTCATGAGCGTCCGAAATTGTTTCAGATGGCTGCCGAGACGAGTAAGCTCCTCCGTAACATCTGTTCTCTCCGCCAGGATCGCAATCTCCTGGGCCAGTCTCATGGGGTCCGGCTGTTCTGCCAGGAGCTTGTTCAGGGTCTCGGTCATCCGTTTCCGTGCGTGCTCGACGGAGGCTGGGGCCTTTGTGCGAATGGAACCGGCAAGCCGGTCTATTGCTTCGAGCCGGGCCATGATGTCCCGCGCCAGGGCCGCTCCCTCCTCGGTCCGCATCTTGTCGAGCTCATTGAGTGCCTGCGAGAGGCCGGCTGACAGGACCTGCCACAACTGTTCGAGGTCCTCCGTCGCTTCAGAAACGGAGACAATATCTGGAAAGGCGGCGACTGTCGCGAGCTCGATATCTCCGGCCAGGCCGTAGCGTGTTTTGAGATCACGCAGTGCTGTGACATATTGCCCGGCCAGTTCCCCATTCACGACGAGCCTGGCGTTTTTTTCCTGTCCCCCATTCCGGGTAATGAATACATCAAACCGGCCGCGGGAAAAACGGTCCTGTACGGTCTTTTTCACCCGGGGTTCCATCATGGCAAGGCCCCGGGGTGACTTAACCTGTATATCGAGGTAACGGTTATTAAGCGACCGTATTTCCAGTACGAAATGTGCGGCCGCGTTGTCCGTTTCCGTGCGCCCGAATCCTGTCATGCTGCGTATCACGATCAATCACCTTTCACTGCTGCTTTTTTTATAATCTGTTCCTCAAATGCCCGGTAAGACGCTCAGAACCGTTGCGAATAATCTTCCTGAATTACCGGTTCGAAATGAAATACCTTCGTCGTGTAAGGCGGATAGACATCAAAAAAGAACTTCACCGTTACATCCCATTTCGTCGAAATCTTCATCTGCCGGCTGTCATCGTCCCTCATCAACTGAAAACTATCCGGCCCGAGCGGGAGGTCCAGCTCTTTCGCTTTTTTTACGAGATCCGTTATTATTTCTTCATCTTTAAGCGTCTGCGCAAAACGTGCTTTTACAGCCATTTCATCCTTCATCCGCTCCGAGTCGATATACACGGGGACGAGTTTAACACTAATATGCACCACAATAGCCAGCAACAAGAGCCAAAAGAGAACTTTGAAGCTGACTGCGCCTCTTTCCGTCAACTGTCCGGACATGGTCGATGCCCCTTTCAAATTATTGAATCAGTTTTCCAATCCGTTCCCAGCGCACCCAGCGGCCATCACCGTCCCAGGACCAGTAAATGATAAACGCCCTGCCCAGGATCTTGTTTTCCCTGACAAAACCCCAAAACCGGCTGTCCTGGCTGTTGTCCCGATTGTCGCCCATCACAAATACGGAATCCTTAGGCACGAGCCAGGGTCCATCGTTTTTTCCGGACTGGTCAATAAGATATTGCATGACGTGCGTGACCGTTCCCAGTTGCTCCTCAAAGAGCATCGGCTTTCCGAAAGACGGGCCCTCCTCCACACTTTTATCAGCAGGAGCAGCGGTTGCTTTTATCTGAACGACTTGATCGTTGATGAATAATTTGCCGTTGATGATCTGTATTTTATCGCCGGGCAAACCGACAATGCGTTTAATAAAATCTTTATCTTCATTCTCCGGGAACTTGAAAACGATAACATCGCCGCGCTTCGGTTCTTTCCAGGTGAAGAACCTGGTATCCGTGAACGGTATCCTCGGACCGTAGACAAACTTGTTTACCAGCAGATGGTCGCCGATGGTGAGTGTCGGTATCATGGAGCCTGAAGGAATTTTGAATGCTTCGACGATGAACTGCCTGATGAACAACGCCACGATCGCCGCGATAAGAAAAGGCTCTACCCATTCCTTGTAAAGTGATTTCTTTTTTTCTACGTTCAGTTGTGTTTCAGACATCCTGCCTCCGATATCATCGCTCTCTCGGCAATGAATAGTAAATTCCGGTTTATGAACTGAGAACTCCGGTTTCAATTTTTTTCACTTCGATTTTCAATGTTTGTCCGGCGCTACTCTCCTACCTTGAGAACAGCGAGGAACGCCTCCTGGGGAAGTTCCACGCTCCCGACCTGTTTCATTTTCTTTTTGCCTTCCTTCTGTTTTTCAAGAAGTTTGCGCTTTCTGGTGATATCTCCGCCGTAGCACTTGGCAGTGACGTCCTTCCGCAACGCCTTGACAGTCTCACGCGCAATAATTTTTGCACCGATCGCAGCCTGAATGACCACTTCGTAGAGCTGCCGCGGGATCACTTCTTTGAGCTTCTCGGCCAGCTGCCTGCCGCGGATCGAGGCTTTGTCCCGATGTGTGATAAGCGAAAGCGCATCCACGGGTTCACCGTTCAAAAGCATGTCGAGCTTCACCAGGTCCGATTCAACATACCCCGAGAGTTCATAATCGAGCGAGGCGTATCCCTTGGTGAGGGATTTGAGCCTGTCGTAAAAATCCATCACGATCTCGTTCAGGGGGAGGTCGTAGGTGATGAGCACCCGGTCCTTGGTGATATAGGTGATCTCTTTCTGGACGCCCCGCCGTTCCTGGCACAGGGCGATGAGAGAACCCACATAGGGCTCGGGCGTAATAAGAGAGGCCACGATCATGGGCTCCTGGATTCGCTGGATATCCTGGATCCCCGGCAGTTTGGCCGGGTTGTCCACCATGACGATTTCCCCGCTGTTCTTCGTCACCCGGTAAACCACGGTCGGCGCCGTGGGAATGAGATCGAGCTTGAATTCACGCTCAAGCCGTTCCTTTATAATGTCCATGTGCAAGAGGCCCAGGAACCCGCAGCGAAACCCGAAACCAAGCGCAAGCGACGTTTCCGGCTCATAGGTGAAGGACGAGTCGTTCAACCGCAATTTTTCAAGGGCGTCACGCAAGTCTGCATAGTCTTCACTGATCACCGGGTAGATGCCGGCAAAGACCATGGGCTTCACGTCTTTATACCCGGGAAGGGGCCCCTCGGCCGGCCGGTCGGCATCCATGACCGTATCGCCGATCTTGGCATCCGAAACCCTCTTGATACCGGCGATGATGCACCCCACATCGCCCTGCGAGAGCTCCAAGGTCTGTTGCATCTTGGGAGTAAAGACCCCGACGGACTGGACCTCATAGACGGCCGAGTTCGAGTAGAGCTTGATCTTCTGCTTCGGCCGCACCGCTCCGTCGACCACGCGAACGAGGATGACCACGCCCTGATAGGTATCGTACCAGGAATCGAACAACAGCGCCCTGAGCGGAGCATCAGGGTCGCCTGCAGGCGAAGGAATATTTTTGACAACCGACTCCAGGATCTCTTTCGTTCCGATCCCCGCCTTGGCGCTGGCCGGAATGGCGCCCGATGCGTCGAGACCGACGATATCCTCGATCTGGTGCTTGACTTCTTCTATGTTCGCACTCGGCAGGTCGATCTTATTGATGACCGGTATCATCTCCAGATTGTGATCGATTGCGAGATAGGCATTGGCCAGCGTCTGCGCCTCAACCCCTTGCGACGCATCCACGACGAGAAGCGCGCCTTCGCAGGCGGCCATGCTCCGGGAAACCTCGTACGTAAAATCGACATGGCCGGGTGTGTCAATGAGGTTTAAGATATAGTCCTGGCCGTCCGTGGCTTTGTATCGGAGGCGTACGGCATGCGCCTTGATCGTGATGCCCCGCTCACGTTCGAGATCCATATCGTCCAGCACCTGATCGCTTCCTGCTGCGGCCATTTCCCTGTCTGAAAGCGCCCCGGTATATTCAAGAATCCTGTCGGCAAGCGTTGACTTACCGTGATCAATATGTGCAATAATGCAAAAGTTCCTGATATTCGTACTTGCCATAGTTCCTTACGGTAGACCGCTTATATCATGAAACGGCGAACCAGCCCTGAAAAAAACCGAACAAATGTATTTGGTTCATCGCTTCAGCTTCGTCGTTTCCCGGGTCGTGTATCAAGTTTCTCCGACCTTCTGAAGCGCTGCAGCCGCTGCTCCGACCATCCCGGCATCGTCGCCGAGTTTGGACGGGACAATCTCCGTTCTTTCGGCGGGAACTTCAAAGGCCCGCTTCCGGATCTCCGTTCGCGTCGTATCAATGAACAGCGACCAGGCATCCTTCACTCCGCCTCCGATGACGATCCGTTCGGGGTTGAAAATATTGATCAGGTTTGCAATGCCGATCCCCAGCATGCGTCCCATTTCTTGCATTACGTTCGCAGCACGTATGTTTCCCTCACGAGCCGCACGGTACACGTCCTCTGAGGTAATTTCCGTTTGACCGCCTTTGCCGACAGAGCCGTCGGCATCGCGGTAACTCCGGACGATGCCGCGCGCCGAGGCATACATTTCGAGGCAGCCGGTGTTCCCGCAGCCGCATTGCCTGCCATCGGGAATAATCGTCATGTGACCTACCTCGCCCGCCATCCCGTCCGCACCGTGCCAAATCTTGTTATTCAGTATGATCCCGCCGCCGACGCCGGTCCCCAAGGTCAGGAGAATCATACTCCGAATACCGCTCCCCGCACCGCGCCACTGTTCACCGAGCGCGGCTGCATTCGCATCGTTTTCTATGGTAACGGGCAGTCTGAGCGCCTTCTCCAATTCATCCTTGAGCGGAAGGTTGTTCCAATCAGGGAAATTAGGAGATTTTACCACTACGCCGCTGTCCACCTGAATAATGCCGGGAGCACCCACGCCGACAGCCGCAACGGAGAGCCCCCGTTGGTCAGCAATCTCCTGCTGACGCTGAATGTTTTGTATCATTCTCTGGACGACTTTTTTCCAGCCCTCGGAAACGCAGGTGGCCTCCCTGTGCTTTTCGAGAATATCGCCGCCAAAGCTGAGAAGCGCTGTCCTTACGTTCGTACCGCCGAGGTCCACGCCTATGACTACGCGGCCCACGCTAACCTCCCTAACTGCGCAGAAGTACGGGATAATCTAAAAGGTTATTATAGTAACATACTGGTAATTAAATGTAAATACTATTATTGACTAAACGATCCGATAGGGCTGGAATGAGCGTGTTCATCGCGTAGCGATGAGATAGGCCCACTGGGCGAGAAAAAGCATGATCACCATGGCGCGAACGACATTTTTCTCATGACCGGTAAGAATGAAACTCGCGCGTGGCAGATCGAGTAACAGAGCTATGAAACTATAGAAAAAATACGATACGACGACCACGAGCCCCAGGGAAGTGAGGGGATTCATGGCAAAAGCGGCCGCAAAATCGCCCTGCGACAAATACACTACCGACCTCGTCGAACCACAGGTCGGGCAGGGAATGCCGGAGATTCCCTTGAAGATGCAGGAAGGGACGATTGAAAAAACGGGAAGAAGCCGGGCTGCACCGATAAGGAGGAGCGCTATGCTCCCGTAAATGATCCCAAACTCTATCTGTCCCTTTGCTCTCTTTTTAAAGGCAATGCGCATGAAAAAATGGGTTGGTTATGGAAATAAATTCATCATACTCCCGAATGATGCAGCCACTGCTCCCATGAACAGGACCATTGCTGCGATGAAGAGTCCGCAACAGAAGATAAAGGGAAAAAGTACGGCAAAGGCCGCCCTGCCGCCTGTCGTTCCGTGCGCTTCTTTAAGGCCGATGATGGCGATCGCCATGGTCCACAGTCCCGTAATCGGCATGCCGCAGAAAGGCACGACCAGGAACACAAATGGAGACACGCCGTATGCCACGACCCGAAAGGTAGCTTCAAAACCGGCACGCGCACCGCGCACCACATGCAGGAACAGATGAAGCGCGCCCGCTGTAACAAAGAGCCAGAAAATCAACAAGAACGGCGTTACCAGAGCAGCAAAGGGAGAGCGAAATCCTCGGGCCATGCCGCGTCCGGCAGCGGTCCTGACCTCTGAGGTAATAAAATCAGGCAGGGAATTATAGAGGAGTAGGTTCCAAAAATAATGGGCCATAAGGCCGACCATGCCTATGAAGAGCGCGTACAGCAAGGGATCGGTCAGCCCGCCTGACACCGACATTTTTTTGAAAAAGTCGGTGGGGGTAAACAGCGAATCCTTCAGGGTATTGAACAGTCCGTTAAAAAAACCTGTTTCCTCACGATTTTCCCAGGCTGTTTTACTCCTCCCGGTGAAGGACGGGAACGTACCGGCTTGGGCCGCAAGACGCGATCCGCAGTGCTGGCAGAATACCTGGTCCTCGACAATCTCTTTACCGCATTGTGGACAGTACATTTATTTTCCCCGTCGTGTGTAAGATTTGTATAATTTACAATGCCGAAAGCGTAAGCCGGCCCCCACCGTTAGAATCGCTCCTGCAGTTTGACTGCGTTCGACTTTTCCACCAACATCGAAGTCAAAAACGCGATATGATGCGTAAGGCTTTTACGGGCTTTGCAGGCTCTCAACTGCAGAGGAAGGAGATGCCACGATAAAAGAAGAATTAAGACTGCTACTGATGCACCCCAGGAAACTCCCGGGTTGCAAGCTCAACTTCAATGCGAACGGTGAACAATAACCAGCCCGTGATTAATTTTGAAATTTTATACTATATACTGGTGGATGTCAACTGGAAGGCACCTCGGCTGCAGCGAGCAAAAATAGTATGGCAACCCGGTTTTATTCCCCCCGTTCAAGGAGAGATTGATGGCGAGTATGATGAAAATAAAAACAGCCTAGGAACTACCGCAGTCGGTCAGATCCCCTTTGATTTTTTCGACTGCGTGGGAAAGCGCTGGAAGAATCACCGCAAGGTTTTCCCGGACAGCCTTCGGACTACCCGGCAGGTTCACGATCAACGTCCGGTTTCTGATGCCCGCCACCGCACGGGAGATCATCGCATGAGGCGTCTTCTTAAGGCTTTCCGAACGCATGGCCTCTGCCATGCCCGGGAGTTCGCGATCAATGACCGCGAGAGTAGCCTCCGGAGTCACATCGCGGGGGGCAACACCCGTGCCGCCCGTGGTAAGAATGAGATCGATGCTCCCGTTGTCGGACAATCGTTTGAGCGAAGCGATGATGAGGTCTTTTTCGTCCGGAAGGATTTCATAGTGCTCTGCCGAAAAGCCGATGTCCGCGATCATATCACGAATAACCGCTCCGCTCTGGTCGTCTCGCTGTCCCACCGAACCTTTGTCGCTCAGAGTTATAATCGCTGCTCGAATTGTCATACCCTTCCCTCGGAAATCATTTTTATTGAGACGTACATGATGGATACTGGCTTAATACAGCTATTGAACGACACCTCCGACCGTGATCGCCGGTACGCGGAGCGTCGGTTGCGCATCGCTCACCGGCGCCCCCTGCCCGTCTTTGCCGCAGGTCCCGATGGAGAAGCCCAGATCATTCCCGACCCTGTCGATCGACAACAGTACCTGGGGCCCGTTTCCGGTGAGCGTCGCACCCCGCACCGGTTCGCCGATTGCGCCGTTCTCAATCAGATATCCTTCGCTCACCTCGAAAACGAAATCCCCGTTCACGGTGTTCACCTGCCCGCCGCCCATTTTTTTTACAAAGAGCCCTTTCGGTGTCGCCTTCAGAATCTCTCCGGGATCGCTGTCGCCCGGCGCGATCATCGTGTTCGTCATTCGCGGTATCGGACGGTGTTTGTAGGACTCGCGCCTGCCGTTGCCCGTTGACCGTGAGCCGTCCTTCATGGCCGTCAGCCGGTCGTACATAAACGTTTTGAGAGTACCCTTGTCCACAAGCACGGTTTTCTCGGCATCAACCCCTTCATCGTCAAAACGAAATGACCCCCGCTTTCCGGCAATGGTAGCGTCATCCAGAACGGTGATGAGCGAAGAGGCGATCCGGTCTCCAATCCGGTTCGAGTACACCGAAAGTCCGGACTGCGCCAGGTCAGCTTCAAGACCGTGACCGATTGCCTCATGGATCATTGTCCCGCCTGCCTCCGAGGAAAGGACCACCGGCATCCTGCCGGCGGGAGCTTTGCGCGCAGTAAGCATCATTACCGCCCGTTTCACCGCGGTTTCTGCGGCCTGTTCCAACGGTGTCCGGTCAAAGAGCTCCATACCTATGTTTCCGCCAATCGGTTCGTAGCCGGTCTGGACCAAATCGCCATCCGCAGCAACAACATGCACGAACGCAGTGAGATAGGTACGTTCATCCTCGGCAAGAACGCCGTCGGAGTTTGCAATCAGAACGTGCTGACATTGTTCACGATACAACACCTGCGCCTGTCTGATGCGCCGATCCAACGTCGTAGCCATCTTGTTTGCCCGAAGAACGATTTCGACTTTTCGCGAAGTGCCGACGTCCCGGGGGGGCATCAGAATTGAGAAGTCTGTTTGCGGTTTTTTTTTCGATAGACTGAGGACTTCTCCCGGCGACCCCTCCGACGCTGCCTGTCGGACTGCGTCGGCGATGTCAAGCAGCGACTCGGTTGTTAATTCGTTGGTATAGGCATAAGCCGTCCGCTTTCCGAAGATAAGCCGTACCCCGGCGCCGTAATCGAAACCGGAAATGACTTTTTCTATTTTACCGTCTTCGCAAACGATGGAAAAAGGTAAGCTCTGTTCCACAAAAATGTCAGCGAATTCACCGCCGCTGCTTAACGCTTTTGCAAGGATCGCCGCGTAATCGATCGCAACATTCATGATGCATTCTCCCTTTTTGCCGAGGCGTATATTCCTAATTATTCCCTACGCGCCAGCTATGATACCTCTCCCCTGTGATATTTTCAACTTCTATATACCGCACGCAATCGTTTCAAAAAGCTCCTGCGCTATTTCACAGAAGATTGCAAATTGCTCAAAGATTCATTTTCCGTGATGATATTTCGGCTTGACAATTACGTAAAATAAAGATATTCTTTTTTTATCCTGCTTTTTTATGGGCAGAACCATTTTTTATGGAACCAAAAAAAATTCTCATAGCCGATGACAATGAAAATATACGGGAAGCCCTCACCTATCTCCTCGAAGATGAGGGTTATAAACTCTGGATGGCCAAAGACGGCGCGGAGGCGTTGAGGGAAGCAAGAAACGTCCATCCTGATATCATCTTTCTCGACATCATGATGCCGGAAATGAACGGTTACGATGTGTGCCGTATCATAAAAAACGATCCCGAACTCAGCAAGACCTATGTCATCATGCTGACTGCCAAGGGCCAGGTCGGGGAGCAGGAACACGGCAAAGAAGTCGGTGCCGACGAGTATATCGTAAAACCCTTCAGTCCCATGGAAATTCTCGCCAAAATTAAAAAACTTCTTGCCCCATAACCCTCATGTCGAACTTCCAAACAAGACGGATGACAGAGCAGAGTTGCTTTTTCGAGATCAATTCACCTTTCTTGCATATTTCTGCGCTGCTCGCAAATGCTGAGCATTCCCCCCTTCCAAACGCGCGTGATGAGGAAAGCGAGAGAACAGACTACCCCCGGACTCAGCTCTGATAAACGACAACAGTTCAGAACCGGAATGAGGTCCCTACGGACCGGCGTGTAACTAGAAAAAGAGGATCACTGACGATATAAGCCGCTTTCACGGGTTGCTGAATATTTCAGAGGAGGAACAGTATGAAAAAGTTTTTTGCACTTTGCGTGATGACGGGATTCTGGTTGCTGTACTCGGCGTCACCGGGCTTTGCCGCAGGTTTCAGAATTCCAGATCAGGATTCTGCTGCCCTGGGCATGGGGGGTGCTTTCGCAGGACAGGCGGATAATCCCTCAGCGGCATGGTACAATCCGGCGGGTATGACCCAACTCGACGGCATACATGTCTCGGCAGGTGTCATAGCAATAGCACCGGATATGAAACACGTCAACACCGGAACGAGCGATGAATCGCGACAGCAGGTCTTTTTCCCTGTTCAGCTCTTTGCCACGGACAGGCTGAATGACAAAATAGCCCTCGGTCTCGGTATTACAAGCCCATTCGGCCTTGCAACGGACTGGTCACAAACCAGCGCCACCAGCACCGTGGCGACCTTAAGCAAAATCGAAACACTTGATATCAATCCTGACATTGCTTATAAAATCAACGAATCTCTATCAATTGCAGTGGGCCTCGACTACTTCATCCTGAAAGCGACGATGGAAAAAATGCTTGGTCCGGGAACAGTTTTTAGCCTGAACGGGGATGGAACAGGCCTCGGCGCTAATGCTGCGATGCGGTATTCCGCCACGGACCGGCTTCATCTCGGTTTGAGCTATCGAAGTAAAGTGAAGATCAAGGTGGACGGCACTGCCGACGTCGATGCTCTTGCGCTTTCCAACCCAGCTCACACCAACATCACGCTGCCGGACCTGTACGAATTCGGAGCATCCTACAAGGCTTCAGATGCGCTGACGTTGAACGCCGATGTCGATTATACATTGTGGTCGACCTATGACAAGGTGGTCATTACGTCGAATACGATTCTTGCGTTGACAACGCCGACCGGAAGCCCGACTGACACGTCGACTTCGGACAAGGACTGGAAAAACACCTGGACCTTCCGCGTCGGCGGCCAATATAAGCTTACTGATGCATGGAAGCTCCGCGCAGGCTATGTCTATGATCAAAATCCAGTGCCTGATAACCGTTTAGACACCAGCGTGCCCGATGCCGACAGGCAGGGCGTCACCGTCGGCTGCGGTTATGTGTCAGGCAGCGTGAGCGTTGATGCGGCCTATATGTATCTCGCATTTAAAAACCGCGTGGTCACAAACAGCCTTGCCGGCGGCAGTGCCCCCGTCGCTTCCTTGAACGGTGAATATAAAGCCCATGCTCACCTTGCCGGAATCACCGTCGCTTACGCGTTCTGATATCAGCCCTCTTCTCCATGCCCTGCCTCCGCATTAACCATGAGCAGGCAGGGCATGGCTCTTAGCCGGTCTTTTCCTCCTTGACTTCTTCCCTGATTTCGCAGTACATTAATTCATGCTTCAACGGTTCATCCGCGCTCTCAAACGAAAAGAACTCCTCGCCCCCACGGGGTTCGTTCTGGCCCTCATTGCAGTACTTTCGCTCATTATCATTCTCGGACAATTTTTTCACCAATCCCTGCAATCGGAAATGGCGGAGCAATTCAACAAGCAGCAGCTTCTGCTGGCCCGTGAAGTCGCCATGAATATAGAAAGCTATACCGACCACGTATACAAAACCATCCGCGCGATCTCTCAGTTGCCGGGGATTGAACGAATCAACGGGAACCAACGGGTCCGCTCCGCGGTCGAGTCAATTACGTTCAGCCTCAGGAATGAAGCCCTCGTTACGATCCGTGTCCTTGACCGGAACGGTATTATACGCTATGACAGCGCCTACCCCGGGGAAGAACGCGCGGACCTGTCGAAAACCGCTTATTTCAAAAGCGCGCGTGTGCTTCCGAAAAATGAAAAACTCATTACCGACCTGCTCGAGATCCATGACACGGGCGAGGATACGAAAGAGTTCATTATTGCCGTGCCGATTTACCGTAAGGTGGACAACCAGTCCGTTCAGGAATTCGACGGTGTCGTTCTCGCCGCACTTTCGATGGACGGTCTCACTTCGCGCTTTCTTGCTCCCGTCAAGTCCGGAAGACGCGGCTATGCCTGGATGATGGACAGCGACGGAACGCTGCTCTACCATCCGACCCAGCCCCAGATGGTCGGCAAAAATCTCTACCATACCGACAAGTCCTGCTTCGAGTGCCACCGTTCCTTCGATACCGAAAAAAAAATGATCGAGGGCAAAGAAGAGCCATTCGGACACTATGAAGCGCCCGGAGGCGCGAACAAGCTCGCTGCATTCTACAAGCTCCCGATCGCGCAGAAGTCCTGGATCGTTGTCGTCTCCGCTCCCTATTCCGACGTCATGGAACTCATGCGGCAAAGCAGGCGTTTTTACACGTTGCTCATCATATCCATCTTTATTACGACCCTCGTGGCTTCCGGAGCAACCATTGTTGCCAACAAAAAGAAGGTCATGGCAGAGGAAAAAGAGAAACACCTCGAAAACCATCGCCGGCTGGAACAGGAGATTGTAATTGCGAAGGAATACCTTGAAAACATCATTGAGAACACGAGAACGAACCTTATGGTTCTGGACCGGGACCTCTGTGTTAGAACGGTCAACTCCGCCCAGGCTCAGACCTGCGGCCGTCCGAAGGAGCAGGTGATCGGTAAGCCTTTTTTCTCGCTCTTTACCGAACAACTCCCGCCCTACAATGGGATCCCCATAAGCGAGATCCTGCGCAAAACGATAGACGGCAAAAGTTTCGAACTGAAAGATTATAAAATCACCGGTTGGCAGGAACGCGCCGTCTACTTGATTATGAACATAAATCCGCTCCTCATCGACGGGAAGGACCCCGGCATCCTGATCACGAGCACGAACGTGACGAAACGCGTTCACCTCGAAGAAGCACTCAAACAGTATACCGTCGAGCTCGAAGACAAGGTCGACCGCGGGACTGCCACTGCAAAAAAACTCGAACAGCAGGTGCTCCATTCCGAGAAGCTCGCCGCTCTGGGCAGGCTGGCTGCAGGCGTTGCTCATGAGATCGGGAATCCCCTTACCTCGATTTCCACGTTTGCCCAGTTGCTGCGGGAAACGACACAGGACGAATTTACGCAGAACAGCCTGGACGTCATCAACACGCATATCCAGCGAATTACCGACATCGTACGGCGCATGGCGACATTTGCACGGGCGGATGCATTGAACATCAGGGAGGTCCAGCTTAACGATGTCCTGAATTCGACCCTTGACTTGATGAGGCTCGACAAACGCATGAAGAGCTCGGTTGATATCACGGTGTCCTTCGATCCCGCATTGCCGAAAATCAAGATCGACGAAGGCCAGATAGCACAAGTATTCATTAATATCATTCTCAACGCCTTCGACGCCATGCCGAACGGCGGCTCATTGAAGGTCGAATCACGGCGCGGTAAAGATGATCACGGTCACGACTCCGTCATTATAATCTTTTCCGACACGGGAACAGGGATCCCCCGGAACGAGCTTCAGAAGATCTTCGACCCCTTCTTCACGACCAAGGAGGCGGGTAAAGGCACAGGTCTCGGCCTTTCCCTGAGTTACGACATCGTTAAGCGCTTCAAGGGCGACATCCACGTGGAAAGTGAAATGGGAAAAGGCACCGCATTTTCGATTTTTCTTCCGATCGAAAATGGGAGAATATAAGGAGCGGTATCCATGGAGAAACCGAGCATTCTCGTCGTTGACGACGAAAAAGACATCTGCCTGGCCCTGAACATCCTGCTTACCAAGGAAGGGTATGTTGTCAAAGAAGCTTACAACGGCGAGCAGGCGATCGAGCGGATCAAAAAGGAAAATTTCGATATCATCATGACCGATATCAAAATGGAAAAAATGGACGGCTTCGAGGTCCTTAGTCAAGCGCAGAAGATCTGTCCTGAGACATCGGTGATCATGATGACTGCTTTTGCTTCAGTGGGATCGGCAGTCGAGGCAATGCGCTCCGGGGCCGTGGATTATATCACCAAGCCTTTCATCAACGACGAAATAAGAATGACGATCAAAAGGATTCTCCAGAACCGCGACCTCCAGATGGAGAACCAGATCCTGCGGCAGGAATTGAGTCAGCGGCGTGAAGGTTTCGTAAACATCATCGGCAACTCCGAGCCCATGCAGAAGGTCTTCACGTTCATGGAGAAGGTGATCCCGAACAAAAGCAATATCCTGATCACCGGAGAAAGCGGGACCGGCAAGGGGCTGGTGGCCCAGGCGATCCACGATGCCGGGCCGCGAAAAGGCAAACCATTCATATCCATCAATTGCGGCGCTATTCCCGAGAATCTTCTCGAAAGCGAGCTCTTCGGCCACAAAAAAGGCGCCTTCACCTCTGCCAATGAGGACAAGAAAGGCCTCATCACGATGGCTTCCGGGGGCACGCTTTTTCTCGACGAGATCGGCGAACTGCCGCAGACCCTGCAGGTCAAGCTGCTCCATGTGATCCAGACGAAAGAATTGACGCCCGTCGGAGACACACGGGTCATCTCCGTCGATGTAAGGATCATCGCAGCCACGAACGCCGACCTCATGCAGCGTGTCAAGGAAGGAAGGTTCCGGGAAGACCTCTACTACCGATTGAACGTGATCGAAATCCGGATGCCCGCCCTGCGCGAACGCCGCGACGACATCCCGGTGCTTATCAAGCATTATCTGGCTATCGCTGCCAAAGAAGCGGGGAAAGGTGTCAAGGATATCGACTATGAGGCCATGCAGGCGTTGCTCGCCTACGACTGGCCGGGAAATATCCGGGAGCTCAGAAACACTATCGAACGGGCGACTGTGCTCGCAGACGGCGAAATGATCACTATCCACGATCTCCAGGATAGGTTCAGGACATTGGACATTGAAGGAGTTTCCACATCTTCACTCAGGCACGCACTCGATGAATTCGAGCGTGAATATATCCGCAGGAGTATGGTGGAATGCAAGGGGAGCAAGGAATCCGTTGCCGGCAAGCTCGGCATCGATCTGGCGACATTATATCGGAAACTGAAGAAACTCCGGATAGAAACGGCGTGAAAAAAAGCTCAATGCTGCCCCCACGGGATGGACTGCCGATGGGGGTCTCCCGTGATTACTTGTAGCCCATTGCAGGAATGTAGATCGTAAAGGTAGTTCCCTTGCCTACCTCCGACTCGACGGTAATCAAGCCGTCATGTCTTTTGATAATGGAATAGCAGACCGCAAGCCCGAGTCCAAGACCTTTCTGACTGTACGTATCTTTGGTCGAGTAATAGGGATCGAAAATCCTTGCCAGATTTTCATCCGGTATGCCGGCGCCCGTATCACGGACCGATATCTTCACGTAGTAGCCTTCTTGAAGCGGCAGGCTGTCCTGCGCCGCGATATGGAGATTCTCTCCCCGAACGGCCAGAATTCCTCCGCTCGGCATGGCGTCCCTTGCATTGATCAGCAGATTGCTGAAAACCTGCTGCATTTGTCCCTCGTCTATTGAAAGAGGATAGAGATCATCAGGCCAGGTAAATTCGAAGTTAACATTTGAGCCGTCAAGGAGTGTGTCGGCTGTTTTCTTGATCAAATCCGACAGTTTTGCTATTTTTCGCACGGGATATCCGCCGGAAGAAAAAGTGAGCAGGCGCTGGCTGAGCTGGCCTGCGATTTGGCACACCTGTTCTGCATCGGCCAATCGATTGAACGCCTTGTCGCCGGGCTGGACAAACATCTTGGCAACCGTGATATTGCCGAGGATTGCGGTGAGCAGGTTGTTAAAATCGTGGGCAATTCCACCTGCGAGAATACCGATCGACTCAAGCACATGGCTTTTAAGACGTTCGTCTTCCGCTCTTTTGCGGTCGGTGATGTCCACCATGATTGAAGCATAGCTCGTGATCTTCTGTGCCTTGTCTTTAATTGCCACACCGGTGAGTTCGACAGGAATTTTCCTGCCTTCCTTCGTGAGCCGCGCCGATTCATAACCTGAGAAGTTTCCTTCGGCATTCAAAACAGTAAGACAGCGCTCGAGCTTCCTTGCGGGCGATTTCTACAGGTATGATCGTTGTTATCGGCCTGTTGATTATTTCGTCTGCCTTATATCCGAGCAATTTTTCCGCGGCGCTGTTCCATGCAATGATTGTCGCGTTCAGATCAATTGCGCATACGGCATCGGGAAGATTTTGAACGATTGAAGCCAGAAACCGGATTTCAGCTTCTGCCTTGTCGCGTTCAATATGTGCCCGATCCAAGTCCCCTCCGATTGTCTTCGCAATGCGTGAGATGATCACCCCAACAACAAATATTGAGACGAGGGCGATGAGCGATGCTCTAAGCGCGGGGTTGCCGGACCGGGCGAGTTCCGTCTTATACAGCAACCCATCGAATAAAACATATGCGATAATTACCGGGAAAAAGGTCCTCATGAGCTTGCTCTGGACCGTCGGGCTGGTAAATGCACTGACGGGGATGACATCCGGTCCGGATGCGACTGTCAGTCCCAAGCCAAGGAGCACGAAAGCCAGTGCCGTGGGAATAGCCACGGGAATGATGTTGCCGCCGTATAAAAGAGGCGTTCCGTAGAGGTAGCCGAGAATAACAATAAATCCGATTAAGCTCACAACCATCGAAATAAGAGCAGAAGCTTGTTTGAATCGTTTTCCTCCTGGGAGGAAAGCAAAAGGAACAGTATTCCCGCAGTCGTGGCCAAAAAGGTTATCGCAGTTATCGGGGACATATGTCCTGCGGAAAGAGACGTACCGGTCAGCAGCGGCTGCATTCCCAGATGTTCGGCCTCAAAGCTCATGCCTAGATAAATTCCTATTAGTATGATTACGGAGAAAAGAAAGACCAGGAGTGCACTCACCGTGACTACCTGCCGTTTGAATAAATTCTCAGGCTCGCGGGAATGAATGAGCAGGGGAAGAACTTAACAGAATAAAACACAAGGCAGTGCTCGGAGCTATCGACGTGTAATTTTTCCCAATGCTCGTTACAATGAGCATGCCGGAAATCCACCCGAATAATGAGACAGAGAGGCTGATGACGATTGTTAGCAAAAAGCACAACTGCGATATCCGCCGTAATAAAGGTTCAATTGTTCGTCAGCATTCAATAAAGTGCTCCTTCGCAAACATGCGGGAATATAGACCGTTAAGAAAAAGGATTGCGGGATAATAGACGGGGCAGCGTATAGTGAGATGAATCCAGTGCTTCATGTGTTTACTTTTCTATTAAGTTCCGTCAAGTGCTGTAGTTCTCATGGATTTGGTTCTGTCAGCCGTATCTCACTTACAGAAGATGCAGGCAGCGAAAGCCACTGCATCGATCCCTTGAGATACACTTCAACATCCGAAACCTCAATCAACTCTCCGCTGTAGATTATTCCGTTTGCGGAAACTTCAACTTTTTTCCCGATCATTTCCGGTATATCTGGCATATCCTTCTCCTTGTTTCATTATACACTATGAATGGGCGCTATTATATCATATTTTCAGCATTTCCCGACGTTCTTTGCGGGTATCTCCGAAGAAAAGTAAACATCGTACCACCCAGTCCAGGATCATCACGACCATACAGAGCGAATTTCCCATCTTGTCGATTCGCCGAAGGCTGAGGGATAATTGCCGTCTTACTCACCCGCCCGCTCCCTCCTGTCCGCAAGAGAGGATGTTGCTTTTAGACGTTCCCGGATCAGGTACGCCTGGCCGAGAGAAATGCACGCGTCATTGCAGGGGACATTCTGATTCGTCAGAACCCGGAAACCGTTTCGGGACATCGCCGGCCAAAGTCTGTTCAGGAGATAGCGGTTCTGAAACGTGCCGCCGCTTAAAGCCACGTCACTCAGCCCGGTCTTGTCGCCAATGCGTTTGACCATCGACAGAACGATCGCGGCAACGGTATTATGAAATTTCGTTGCAATTATGTCCTTGGGTATATCCCGGCCAGAGTCATCGACGATCCCGAGGAAAGTCGGAGAATAGTCAATGATGGTTTGGCCCTGTCCCCTGCAAATGCAACAGGATACTCATCGTCAATTCCCTCTCGAGTCAAGGACTCCAGAGCTATGGCAGCCTCGCCTTCGAACGTATTTTTGTCGCAGACGCCTATCAAAGCGGACACTGCATCGAACAATCTTCCGCGCCCGACGAAAGCGGTGAAAATTCACGAGCGCGGGCGATAATCATAATCTGTTCAAGATTGTCTTTTCCGTATCGCTTTATAAATCCGGAGCGTGCGAGATACTCCCGGCAAGCCTTTCCACCTGCAGCTGTACTGCTGTTTTCCATGGCTCTCTTATCGCCGCCTCGCCTCCGGGGAAAGGAATATATTTGAACTGGCCCAGTCTTTCGAAACCGCCAATATCTGCGACGAGAAATTCCCCGCCCCACAGGTTGCCGTCAGTACCGTATCCGGTCCCGTCAAACGCGACGCCGATGACCTTATTGGTCAGACCATGCTCGGCCATAACAGACCCGATATGAGCATAGTGGTGCTGGACGGGAAAGAGCATCACGCCGGGGTTCCTTCGTGCCGTCCCTGTGCTCAATCTTCGCCCATCTCGTCGAGAGATAGCCGGGATGCAGGTCGTGTACGATTGCTTCGGGTTGTACGCGGTAAACTGCTTTGAGGTTCGAGAGAGCATTCCTCGTAAAACTTCACAGTTTCATAGTTTTCCATGTCGCCGATATGCTGGCTGGAACGGCAAATTTCCCTTTCGTCAGCGTGAAAGGTATTTTTCAGGTCAGCGCCGCAGCCGAGGACCTCAGGTCCGTCGTCGTGAAGCGCCATCGGGTCAGGCGCGTATCCGCGCGAGCGGCGGATAAAAGACATTTCATAGTTCATAGTTCGTTGTTCAGAGTTGGATGACGAGGACAACGTCCTTTAATTTTTGGTTCTTTTTCACTTTGAACTTCGAACGTTGAACTTTGAACTCGTATTACCGAATGATCACCCGCATGAAAATATCCCGGTCGTGCATAAGGAACCCGTCAACCATGGGCGCGAGCTCTGCAGGGCCTCGTTGTTGTCACGAACGATGGGCTCCTCAGAGAGATTGCCGCTCGTCATTACCAGTGCCTTAAAGTGCGGATAATCGCCCGCAACGCGTGAATCAAGCGGGTGATGGAACAGGAGATAGTGTAAGGGCGTGTACGGCGGCATGCACCCCCAGAATGCTGATTATTCGGCGACACGGCGTCGGAAGACTCGCCCGTCCTTTTTATGCAAGAGGACGATAGGACGCCGGATCGACTGCAATAAACTGAGTTCAAAATCGGAAACCGAACAAAATCTTTCTATGCTCGGGATATTCGACGACATCACGGCAAAAGGCTTTCTACTTCTCTCTTTCTTTCCCGTAAACGGGCAACAGCATTAAAGTTCGCCGCGTCGCAGGCTATATGAAATCCACCTATCCCTTTGACAGCCACGATCCCTCCCTGCTTCAGAACGCTAATGGCCTTCTCGATAGGTTAGCCTTTATCTTCGACTCTGAACTGTGAACTCTGTACTCTATACTCTACAGTTGGCCCGCAGGCCGCGCACGCATTCGGCTGAGCATGGAACCTCCGGTTTCCCGGATCACCGTATTCTTTACTGTACATGCCGGACATTGCGAGAAGCCCGCCATGGTGGTATTTGGCCGGTCATAGGGCGTTGCCCGTGTGATTGAATATCGCGGACCGCAATTCGTGCAGTTGATGAAGGGATAGAGATAACGACGATCAGAGGGGTCGATCAACTCGTGGAGGCAATCATCGCAGATCGACACATCGGGTGATACGAGTGTAAACGGCAGGTTTTCGGCCGGATCGAGACTTTTTCGAATAGTGA
>CAVYLT010000041.1:0-10949 GCA_963769335.1 Nitrospirota bacterium
TATCCATAATCGCTTACAAACTCCTTTCGAAAAGGAGGCGGGGCCCCCTGAATTTTCATGCCAGGAGGCATTATACAAAAATAAAAAAAAAATTGCTACTAGAAGTTACAATAATTGTCCCCGCCTATAAATGTGCATATATAAGAAAGTCTGAAAATCGGAATTTTATTTACTGTTTGGCGTCCGACCTCTGCAACGCACATTCGCGTACGACCATGACTTGCGCAACGGTCGAAGAAGAAAGCAATCCTTGGTGCATCGCGGCAAGCAGCGCGGTGCTCGAAATCCCGTACGCCGTCGTTGCTGCTGCGGTTTTTACCGGCTTTACCGTACCCGCACTGATTTTCTTTGCCTTCACTTTTCCGACGGCAGCGATGATATCCTTTTCCGGAATAGCCTTCTTCATAGCTTCAGATATTGCCGAAATAATCGCCCCCCCATCCTTGACCTGCTCTGCAGGCCGCTGGGCGCGGGCTACCGCTTTCATCTTGCCATAGGTGTTGACAATCGTCCCTTCATTTTCATAAAAAGCAGTCATGGGAAGGACAAGGTCCGCTTTTTCCGCAAGGGGAGTCATGTGGCTGGCCTGGACGACGATAAAGTCGGACTTGAAATCTGAATGAACCATATTACCGGCAAGGTAAAGTGCCTTCATGCCTGACTTCATATCACGATAGCTCTTCCCGTTTTTCTTTACTTTCGTTGCACCCGGGCCTTTGTCCGGCACGCATCCCATCCCGATGACTCCCAAAGCGTTCGCTTCAAGCATGAGAGGCAAAACGCCTGCGCCTATCAGGAGCGCCAGGTTCAGGGCCTGCTGCGAGGCTTCCTCATTTGCCGATATCCCTGACCCGAGCATGACAATCGGCCGCTGCGCGGCGGCAAAAGCTTTCCCGGCGCTCGAAATAGACTCTGCCGTCACACCGGCTTCTGACGCGGCAGCGTCAGCCGTGACGAGCGATTTTTTCAGGGCATCCATCCCTTTTGGCGAAGAGGCCAGGCCTTCCGCAAGAGCGGCGCTCATGAGCCCGGCAAGAAGGACTGAATCGGTTCCGGCTTTGAGCTGAAGATGCAGAGCATTCGGATGAGAAGCGATTTCGATCTTGTCGGGGTTCACGATGATGATCTTGGCCCCGGCCTGCGCCCGTCTGCGGACCATGACATCCACTTCCTGGAGGGACTGCTTTTTCTGAGAGGGGTCCGCACCGATCAGTACCACCAGGTCTGCAGACTTTAGGTCCGATTGGGCGGCAATATCCGTGCCCCCGTCGCCGAAAGTCGAAGTAAGGGCAGAGATCAGCCCCCCTGCATACACAGATGCAGGCGTGTCGATATTTGCGCTTCCCGTCACTTCCCGGGCAAGTCCCTGCAGCGCATAGGCTTCTTCATTCGTGAGCGATCCGGCTGCAATAAAACCAGCGTCAGGGCCTGCCTTTTTCAGTGCATCGGCTGCGATCCCGGCGGCCTCTTCCCACGTCGTCGGCACCAGTTTGCCTCCCTGCTTCTTCATCGGTGTCGTGATGCGGTTTGCAGCATGCAGGGCATCGAAGCCGAACCGTCCGACAGCGCAGATATAGCCGTTTTCTTCCTTGGCATTCACCTTCACGATCCTGCCGTCTTTGCTGCCGGTAATGACGTTGCAGCCCGACCCGCAGACGGTACAGACCGTGTTCTGCTTCGCGAGGTCCCATTCCCGGCCGTGTTTCCAGCGGTCATGCTCCATGATTGAATTCACCGGACAGGCGTCCACGCAGGACCCGCAGAAGGTGCAGCCCGACTCGTGGAGCGGTTTGTCCAGCGCCGTCGAAACCTTGGTTGTAATGCCGCGGCCCATGAAATCAAGTACGTTCGTGCCCTGCTCTTTACAGACCCGGACGCACCGGCCGCAGAGTACGCAGTAGTTGTTATCGATCGTAATAAAGGGGCTCCGGTCGTTTAACTCATAATTAAAGCTCTTGCGGCCGAAGGACGACTCGCGGATGCCGAGGTCCGCGGCATAACGCTGGAGATCGCAGCTGCCGGCCTTGGGGCAGGTCATGCAGTCCAGAGGATGGAAGGACAGCACGAGATCGGTCACAAACTTCCTGATCTCTTCAACCTTTGGCGTCCTGGTCTGGACCTTCATGCCTTCCTTGGTCCGGGTCGTACAGCCCGTCACGGGGGTTTTCATGCCCTCGATCTCCACCATACACATCCGGCAGGCACCCACGCCGCGCAGTTCCTTGATGTGGCACAGATTCGGTATGTGCACGCCCACTGTTGCCGCAGCATCCACCAGGGTCATCCCCTCGGGAACAGATACGGCCTTGCCGTCAATTTCCATGTTAACCATCTTGTTCATACTATCCTCCGGATCGTTGAAAGGTTATACTGATACTTCACACTCATCCTCGTATGCATATGCCGGTTTTGGGGCAGGAGCATAGCGCATATCCCTGCCGGGCAGACGCACTGTCGTATCACCGGATACGATAACCGCGCCCTCGGAACAAACTGCGAGACATTCCCCGCAGTGGGTGCAGCGCTTCTGCCTGATGCGGAAGGGTAAAAAGCCGGTTTTGAAAGGCTCCCTCTTCTGCCCGTCGATGGCGGATGAGGGGCATACTTCCTGACATTTGCCGCACATGGTACAGTGCTCGGCACGAATATCGTAGGTTACGAGCGACCTACATTCATGGTCATCACACACACCTTTCACGTGACGGCAAAGGTCCTCGGCATGGATCACCAGGAACTCATACAGGATATCTCCACGGTCTTTTCCCTTTTTGCACATGCTTCCGTCCTTAACGTCACGTGCAATCCGCCTGAGGAGCGCAACGTGATGTTTCTCCCCCCTCCCGGCCTGGATCGACTCCAATATTTTGATAGCGTCATAGATCCCGAGCTTGCAAGGATGACATTTGGAGCACATCCCCTCTTTTGACGCATCGTTGTAAAAACTTTGAAGAGCCAGCTTCGTCTGATTAACCGGGCATTTAACCTCGTTCGTTGACATACTGTTTTCTCCTCTCGATCGTTATGGCTTGTGTGGGACATACTGAATAGCAGGCCTTGCACTTGGCGCAATAATCCTGGTCAATTGAATAAGAATCGCGCAGTTCCACGACTGCATCGAAGGCGCAAGCCTTTTTACACAGGCCGCAGAGAATGCAATGCTCCGGCAGGATGCGGAAGACCCCAAGCCCCTGGCAGCGCTTGGCCCGGCAATAGTTGTCGCGGATGTGCTCCTCATACTCTTCACGAAAATATTTGATCGTCGACAGCACAGGGTTCGGCGCGCTGTTCCCCAGACCGCAGAGTGAACCGGAGACAATCGACTCTCCCATTTTTTCGAGCCGCTCGATATCGCCTTCTTCACCTTTCCCCGTTGTGATTTTATCGAGGAGTTCATACATCTGCCACGTGCCGACCCTACAGGGCGGACACTTGCCGCAAGACTCGCTCTTGGTAAAGGCAAGGAAGTACTTTGCCACATCCACCATGCAGTCGTCCTCGTCGAGGACCACCATACCGCCCGAACCCATAATCGAGCCGACACTCGCCAGCGTATCAAAATCTGCAGGCATGTCCAGAAACTGGGCCGGGATGCAGCCGCCCGAGGGACCGCCGGTCTGGACGGCCTTGAATTTTTTATCCGGACGAAGCATGCCGCCCCCGATATCGAAGATGATTTCCCGGAGGGTGATCCCCATAGGCACTTCGATGAGGCCCGTATTCCTGATTTTGCCCGTAAGAGCGAAAACTTTCGTGCCCTTCGATTTTTCCGTGCCGATGGAGGTATAGTAGTCAAGGCCCTTGGTGATGATGGTAGGAACGTTTGCGAACGTCTCGACGTTGTTCAAATTCGTAGGCATCCCCCAGAGACCGCCTGCCGCCTCCGAGAGCCGCGGCGGTCTGGGCCGCGGCATCCCCCGCTCGCCTTCGATGGACGCGACAAGCGCCGTGGATTCTCCGCAGACAAAGGCGCCTGCTCCTTCCTTCACTTCGAGCGTAAAAGCGAGGCCGGAGCCAAGAATATTCTTTCCCAGCAGACCGAGTTCTTCGGCCTGTTTGATGGCGATCGTCAGGTTTTTTACGGCAAGCGGATACTCGTGCCGCACGTAAATGTAGCCGTACTGAGCACCGATGGCGTAAGCATTGATGAGCATGCCTTCAATCACGGAGTGGGGATCGCCTTCCATGAGCGCACGGTCCATGAACGCGCCCGGATCGCCCTCATCGCCGTTACAGACAACGGCTTTGATCTTTGCGCCTGATTTCTTCGTATGTTCCCACTTGAGTCCTGCCGGGAAACCTGCCCCGCCGCGACCGCGAAGACCGGACTTTTTGATCATGTCGATGACTTCGTCCGGATTCATATCAGTCAGGGCCGTAGCCAGACCGGCGTAGCCCTCTTCGCGGATGGCGTCATAGATATTACAGGGATCAACAATCCCGTTCCGCTGGAGCGCAACTCGCTTTTGTTTTTTGTAGAAGGGAATGTCCTGCATCGCAACATTCGGGTCTGCGATGGAGTCCTCACGATAGAGCTGTTTTCGGTACGGTACACTCTTCAGCACTGATTCGGAGAACAGGCCGGGAACATCGTCAACCTTTACTTTTTGATAAAAGATTTCCTGCGGTTCCTGAATCATGACCGGACCCCGCTGACAGAATCCCTGGCACCCGGTCTTGACGATCTCAAGATCAACCTGCTTTGCCGCAGCCTCTTCCTCGAACTTTTTGATGAGTTTATTCGCTCCCGACGCCTGGCACGCCGTGCCACAGCAGACGCGGACGCGGTGGCCGGCCTTTTCGCTCTGTTCCTGTTTCAGCTTTGCACGCAGTGCATCAAGGTCTGCGGTGCTGTTCAGTCGTTTAAACGTGAGTTCCATGTTCACTCCTCGCCATCGCAATAATGTCGTCCACCATCGCAGGTGTCAGTTCTCCGTGGAGTTCCTGGTCGTTCACCGTGGCCACGGGCGCCAGCGCGCAGCATCCCACGCATCCCACGGTCTCGAGCGTAACGGAAAGGTCCGGCGTCGTCTCGCCTTCCTTGATCCCGAGTTTGCTCTCCATTTCCTTCAACACCGCCTTGGCGCCCCTTACGTGACATGCGGTACCTGTGCAGACCTTGACGACATTCCTGCCCCGGGGCGTAAAATGGAAATGTTTGTAAAATGACGCCACGCCGTAAACATTCGATAAGGAGAGAGAAAACCGCTCAGCGATCATTTTCATTGCTTCCTCGGGAAGGTAGCCGACTTTTTCCTGTATTCGCTGTAGCACGGCGATAAGAATGCCGCGCTTTCCTGCCGCTTCATCCAATATTGCATCAACCTTTTTTATATCTTCCTGCTGGAGCACCGTATACCCTCCTCTGGATCAGTAAACTATTATTATTCAATATGTTAAAATTCTTCAGAACGATACTGTTACAATATTGCTACAATTTTTCCCTATAGGCTACTTTACGTAATAATGCCAGATTAGTATCATACTAAACTAAAAAGGTTGTGCATAATATCAACCGACCTCTGAAAATGCAAGAGAAAATGTTATAAATAAATTTCATGCATGGATTATAAATCTCTATCTGCGGAGCAGACCCGGCGGCGTGTTTATTGATCAGTCACTAATGGCAATGTCGTAATTTTGAAGTGGAAGTCAATGCGGGGACTGAGACGTGGGTTTCTTCAGCAGTTACAGCGTAAAAAAATTCTACACCTAGTCAAGCATGACGAGTGTTGTCATCATGGCAACGGACCAGACGATATCGGAAAGTGAAATCTGATAATCTACCGTTGAATCAAAAAAGAGAGAAGTCCGCGCGGGAAACTCATCATCCTCGATCCAGTGGATCACTGTCACCGGCACACGAGGCAACGGATAGAGCCTGATCGATGCATCGCCGAAGGACGCGATGCCAGCGCCGAACTTAACTCCTTGCAGGATGAAACCCGCCTTATCTTTTCCGTATTTTTCCTGGATTCGGTCCAGGGGGAGAACATGCGTTCCCGTAAAAAAACGCTGACCTCCTTTCACGTCAATAGGCCTGATCAGTCGTTCTGTCGGAGGAATATCCTTTGCGCTCGTCAGATACCAAAGCAGGGCGAGCTTGAAGAAATCCTTGTACCGGTCGAGAAAAAGTGTGGCATGCGGATGATCGCTTGAGATTGTTCGTTCCGCGGGTGACACACGGAAATCTGCACCGAACGATGTTATGGTATAGGTCCCCGTAGATGCATCAAAGTCTGCTTTCGCGCCTGCGCAGACGTCCTTCGGCTTCAGACCCGAAAGAGCCTCCCACGCTTTTGCTTCTCCCCATACGGTTTTTAAAGGAACGAGTTCAATACGGCTCTCCAGCTTTTTAACGCGATGTTCTATCTGATAGGGTTTCAATTCCATTTATCTCCAGACCAGAAACGCTGTCGGCGGATGTCTCCCCGTGAGGATGAGCTTATGCCTGTTGTGTTCACAGCCGTTTAAGTCAGGCCTGTGTGCTGCCGGTGCCGGCAATCATGTGCCGTAAACAAAACCGGGGTCTCCATGAAGGTGGAGACCCCGACTTCAAAAAGGCCACGCGGGGTGAACCGATATCAACAGCGGATGCATATCATGCTTTCGCGGCAGGTTTATTGTGTGCGAGATACTCGTTCATCGCCTTTGCAGCTTTTCTTCCGGCGCCCATTGCGGAGATGACGGTGGCCGATCCCGTGACGATATCGCCGCCGGCGTACACACCCTCGATGCTCGTGCGGCCCGTCTCTTCATCCGCGACAATGTAAAGCCGCTTGTTGACCTGAAGATTCTTCGCACTCTGGGGGATAATGGGATTGGCGCCCGTACCGAGGGCCACGATGGCGGTATTCACCGGTATTTCGAACTCCGACCCTTTGATCGCCTTCGGGGAACGCCGACCGGACTCATCGAGCTCGCAAAGATCCATCCTGACGCACTCGACCGCCCGCACCTGGCCCTGGTCGTCGCCCAAAATGCGCACCGGATTGGTGCAGAGTTCGAAGCGGATCCCTTCCTCCTGGGCATGGTGTACTTCTTCCTTCCTGGCCGGCAGTTCGGTCAGCGATCTGCGGTAGACGAGAATGACCTCCGCGGCGCCGATGCGGAGCGCCGTGCGGGCCGCGTCCATTGCAACGTTTCCGCCGCCGAAGACCGCCACCCGGTCGCCCCGCCTGATCGGAGTGTCGTATTCCGGGAACTGGTAAGCCCGCATGAGGTTGACCCGGGTCAGAAACTCGTTGGCGGAATAAACGCCGTTCAGGTTCTCGCCGTCTATGTTCATGAATTTCGGCAGGCCGGCGCCGCTCCCGATAAAACAGGCGTCGTACTCTTTCATAATTTCATCGATCGTGAAGAGTTTGCCGGCCACGGCGTTCGTCCTGATCTCGACGCCCATTTTTTTGAGCACTTCGATCTCGCTGTAGACGATTTTTTTCGGCAACCGGAATTCGGGGATGCCGTAAACGAGGACGCCGCCCGGCTCGTGGAGCGCTTCAAAGATGACGATGCTGTGACCTTGGCGGGCGAGTTCATAGGCGCAGGTCAGCCCCGAAGGCCCGCTGCCGATGACGGCGACCTTCTTGCCTGTCTTCGCAGCGACCTCGGGCGGCCGCGACCCGCCGTTCGAAAGCGACTGGTCCGCCGCAAATCGTTCAAGACGGCCGATGCCCACAGGCTCGAACTTCTTTGCCAGGACGCAGTTCTTTTCGCACTGGCTCTCCTGAGGACAGACCCTGCCACAGACCGCGGGCAGGAGGTTCGCCTCCTTGATGATGCCGATGGCTTTCTTGAAGTCGCCCTCGCGGATCGCCTTGATGAACCGCGGGATCGGCACATTGACCGGACAGCCCTCTACGCATGCCGGTTTTTTGCATTCCAGGCACCGGGATGCTTCCTGCATCGCCATCTCCGGAGTGTAGCCGAGGGATACCTCTTTAAAATTAGAACGCCGCTCCTGGGGTGGCTGTTCGGGGATCGGTGTTTTCTTTGGTACAATTTTTTTTGGCGCTTTCGCTTCTTCAGCCATGGTTTCGCCTTTCATATGAAATGGTTTTCACCATTTCTCCGCCTCTATGATTTTCGTAAGGTTAAAGGTGAAGGTGATGACCAGGCAGCCGTCATTCACCGGATACATCCAGATCATCACTTCAAAGCAGGTCGTTTATTCGCAAAGCACGCCTGCGTGCCGCTGTTTCCATCCTTCGAAGGATTCACGTTGTTCCGGGTTATAGGTCTTCTGCCGCGTCATCAATATGTCCCAGTCCACCTGGTGCCCGTCAAATTCAGGGCCGTCAGTGCAGGCAAAGAGGGTTTGCCCGCCAACGGTCACCCGGCACCCTCCGCACATCCCCGTACCGTCCACCATGATGGGATTGAGGCTTACGACAGTCTTGACGCCGAAGGGTCGCGTCGCCTCGGAAACGAACTTCATCATGATTGCCGGACCCACGGTCACCACAAGGCCCGTTCCGCCTTTTTCGAGCTCCTTGCGGAGTGCCTCCGTCACTACACCCTTCATCCCTTTGCTTCCGTCGTCGGTCGTTACCACCACGCGGCTGCAGACCTCTTCCATCTCTTTCTCATAGATCAGGAGATCTTTGGACCGCGCGCCCATGACGCAGACGACTTCATTGCCCGCTGCTTTGAATGATCGTGCGATAGGATACAAGGGGGCAACGCCGAAACCGCCGCCCACGACGATGACCTTGCCGGCCTGCTCAATGTGGGTGGCATTGCCCAAGGGACCGCACAGATCGAGGATATCATCACCCGCTTTCATGAGCGACATTTCCGTAGTCGTTTTTCCCACGGCCATCACGATCAGACTGATGGTGCCCTCCGTGGGGTTAATGTCCGCCAGCGAAATCGGGACGCGCTCTCCCTTGGCATGGAGCCTCAAGATGACAAACTGACCCGGCTGGGCCTTTTTGGAGATGAGCGGTGCAGCCACTTTGAAATAAAATACATCCGGTTTCCGAAGCAATTTTTTCTCGAGAATTTTTGGCATGGATGCGTCGTTCCTTCTGCGGCAGTCTGGACAAGAATGTAGCTGCACGCGACATGAAGTGTGTTTTGGGTTTGCTTCACTTGCCGTACGGGCGTACTGCGGAAAGGTTGAATAGCGTTACAATACGTAACAATGTACTACTTTTTTTTAACTAAGGGAAGAAAAAAATGAGATATAGTTTTAAGAGTATGCAACAATGAATCTCCATGCAATTATCATTTTTTGCTTACGGCCTTCTGAACCTGCATCCATTGCGAGCAGAGAAGCGAATACCCGAGTATCCGGAAGATATCCATGGACGGCGGAACCGGAATCTCTAACAGGGGAGGCAGCACGCATGACCGCATTAGGCGCATGAGTGCACAAAAAATACAAAGGTATGAATTCTAATTACAACGAATATGACTAATTGTATTTTACGCACGGTCTCCACAGATGATAACGGTACTTTTTTACGCTCAAGATTTTATGGCTCTCGTCACGTACTGCGTACCCGTTTGACAGCCTGATGACGTCCTGCTATTATTAATTCGTTACCCCGTCGTGAAGGAGAATTTAATTATGGGCATTCTTGCAATGGTCCTCGCGGGTGGCAAGGGAGAACGTCTTCACCCCCTCACCATCCATCGTGCCAAACCCGCAGTCCCCTTCGGCGGCATCTACCGAATCATCGACTTTGCCCTATCAAACTGCATTAATTCAGGCATTCGAAAAATTGCGGTATTGCCTCAATACAAGTCCCTGTCCCTGGACAAACATTTGCGTCTCGCCTGGAACCTTTTTTCCGGGGAGTTGGACGAGTATATCATTTCCGTGCCGCCCCAGCAGCGGGTCGGCGATAAATGGTATCAGGGCACGGCGGACGCGATATACCAGAACATCTACATGATAGAAAAGGACGCGCCGGAACACATCCTCGTGCTTGCAGGCGACCATATCTATAAAATGGATTTTGCGGAGATGTTCCGGTTTCACAAGGAGCAGAATGCCGAGGCAACCGTCGCCGCAATCGAGATTCCCAAAAAGAGCGCTGCGGCCTTCGGCGTCATCGAGGTCGACAAGGATGACTGCCGTATCGTTGGTTTTGAAGAAAAACCCCGGGACCCGAAGCACATTCCCGGCCGTCCGGCAAGAGATCCGTGAGGAATCGCTTCTATCAATATTTCAAAAATCGAGATACAGCACATCTCCGGTGCTCATTCGGATTCCGTCAATGAACATATCAATGCCGCCTTTTTAGATAACTGTCATATTGCGGCAATGTCCGGGCGAATTGTTTTTGGCATAGAAATGCTTCTCAGTATGACTTCCGATAAAGAAGGCGAGATTCAGAGAACGCGAATGCAAGCACAAAAGGACAGTATCTACATAGGCCTTCCATTGTTCGTCTACTCCAACGATCATCCTTATGCACGCCCCATGAACAAGATCTTCCTGCGATCTCTCCAAAGGGAGAGATACTGTTTACATATTTAAAGCGAAACCGACTCCCGGAGAAGGATCTTAGGCGATCGCGTCATACGGTACTTTGATTCGCCGTACGGGCGCATAGGTTCCACAATTTGTTTTGACATGGACTTCCTTTCGCTAATTCATCAAGTCCGATTCAATGAATATCGGTGTCATGGTGGTTCCGGGAATCGATCGGCCCTACCGGCAAGTCTAAGTGGTAGGCAACACAGAATCCGACCAAGGCGGACAAGGCGCCAAGGGCGAGGCGCTCAGCAAAAACTGCAGCATGTTGCCGGCAAACTGCCGGGCGATCAGGGGGGGCAGCAGCAGGAAGCCAAACGTGATCAGCGGCCCCACGCTCAGGACCGCCATCGAAATGGTGAGTCCGACCAGCAGGTAGAGCAGGCACGTCCCAGAATAAGACTCTTTTCTTGAGCGTTATGGCCATGTCTCGATCGAAGGAGACGCGAGCCTCACCCTCTGAAAA